>NZ_AUKV01000001.1:0-559072 GCF_000424945.1 Streptomyces sp. 142MFCol3.1 | reverse complement strand
CGAGCGCAGCGCCTCGTAGGCCATCGCGGGGCCCAGGTCGGAGCCGCCGATGCCGATGTTCACCACGTTCTTGATGCGCTTGCCGGTGTGACCGGTCCATTCGCCCGAACGGACCCGCTCGGCGAAGCCGGCCATCTTGTCCAGGACCGCGTGCACGGCGGGCACCACGTTCTCACCGTCGACCTCGACGACCGCGTCCCGCGGGGCACGCAGCGCGGTGTGCAGCACCGCCCGCCCCTCCGTCACGTTGATCTTCTCGCCCCGGAACATGGCGTCCCGCAGCCCGAACACGTCCGTCGCGGTGGCGAGTTCCTGGAGCAGGGCCAGGGTCTCGTCGGTGACGAGGTGCTTGGAGTAGTCGATGCGCAGATCGCCGACCTGCACGACGTACCGTTCCGCGCGACCGGGGTCGGCGGCGAACAGCTCTCGCAGCCGCGGGTGCAGCAGAGCGCCCGCGCGATGGTCCTCCAGGGCCACCCACTCGGGGCGCCGGGTGAGCTTGGGGTGGTCAGACATGACGGGAGGTCTCCTTGGTGCCCTCGCCCCGCAGGGCGACGGCGTACATCTCGTCCGCGTCGAGGCGGCGCAGCTCCTCCGCGATCAGCTGAGCGGTGGAGCGCACCTTCAGCGCGAGGGTGCGCGAGGGCTGGCCCGGCAGGGTGAGCGTGGCCAGCGGGCCCTCGGGGCGGTCGATGACGATCTCGCCGTTCTCGGTGCCCAGCCGTACGGCGGTGACCACGGGCCCCGCGGTGACGACGCGTTCGACGGGGACGTCGAGGCGCGCCTCCAGCCAGCGGGACAGCAGTTCGGCGCTCGGGTTCTCCGCCTCGCTCTCGACGGCCGCCGAGATCACCTTGGTGCGGGCCTGGTCGAGCGCGGCGGCCAGCATGGACCGCCAGGGCGTCAGCCGGGTCCAGGCGAGGTCGGTGTCACCGGGCGCGTACGAGGCGGCGCGGGCCTCCAGGGCCTGGAGCGGGGCCTCGACGGCGTACATGTCGGTGATCCGGCGCTGGGCGAGCGCGCCCAGCGGGTCCTTGGCGGGGACTTCGGGCGCGTCCACCGGCCACCAGACGACGACGGGCGCGTCGGGCAGCAGCAGCGGCAGGACCACGGAGTCGGCGTGGTCGGACACCTCGCCGTACGTCCGCAGGACGACCGTCTCCCCGGTGCCCGCGTCCGAGCCGACGCGCACCTCCGCGTCCAGCCGTGAGTTGGTCCGGTCGCGCGGTGTGCGGGCGACGCGCTTGATGACGACCAGGGTGCGCGAGGGGTGCTCGCGCGAGGCCTCCTCGGCCGCCTTGATCGAGTCGTAGGCGTTCTCCTCGTCGGTCACGATGACCATCGTCAGGACCATGCCCACGGCGGGGGTGCCGATGGCCCGGCGCCCCTGCACGAGCGCCTTGTTGATCTTGCTTGCCGTGGTGTCGGTCAGATCGATCTTCATGGCCTGCGCCAGCTCCGTCCGTCTCGTGCGAGCATCTCGTCGGCTTCCTCGGGTCCCCAGCTTCCCGAGGGGTACTGCGCGGGCTTGCCGTGCTCGTCCCAGTACCCCTCGATCGGGTCGAGGATCTTCCAGGACTCTTCCACCTCCTGGTGACGGGGGAAGAGATTGGCGTCGCCGAGCAGGACATCCAGGATCAGCCGTTCGTACGCCTCCGGGCTGGACTCGGTGAACGACTCGCCGTACGCGAAGTCCATGGTGACGTCCCGGATCTCCATCGACGTACCCGGCACCTTGGAACCGAAGCGCACGGTCATGCCCTCGTCGGGCTGGACCCGGATGACGATCGCGTTCGCGCCGAGTTCCTCGGTGGCGGTGGAGTCGAAGGGGGAGTGCGGGGCGCGCTGGAAGACCACCGCGATCTCGGTGACCCGGCGGCCCAGACGCTTGCCGGTGCGCAGGTAGAAGGGGACGCCCGCCCAACGGCGGTTGTCGACCTCGAGCTTGACGGCCGCGTAGGTGTCGGTCGTCGACGCGGGGTCGATGCCGTCCTCCTGGAGGTAGCCGCGCACCTTCTCGCCGCCCTGCCAGCTCGCCGCGTACTGGCCGCGCACGGTGTGCTCGCCCAGGTTCTCCGGCAGCTTCACGGCCTTGAGGACCTTGAGCTTCTCGGTGAGCAGCGACTCGGCGTCGAAGGCGGCGGGCTCCTCCATGGCGGTCAGCGCCATCAGCTGGAGCAGATGGTTCTGGATGACGTCACGGGCGGAGCCGATGCCGTCGTAGTAGCCCGCACGGCCCCCGATACCGATGTCCTCGGCCATCGTGATCTGGACGTGGTCGACGTACGACCGGTTCCAGATCGGCTCGTACATCTGGTTCGCGAAGCGGAGCGCCAGGATGTTCTGGACGGTCTCCTTGCCGAGGTAGTGGTCGATGCGGAACACCTGGTCCGGGTCGAACACCTCGTGCACGATCTTGTTCAGCTCGCGCGCGCTCGCCAGGTCGTGACCGAAGGGCTTCTCGATGACCGCGCGCCGCCAGGAACCCTCCGGCGCGTCCGCGAGCCCGTGCTTCTTGAGCTGCTGGACGACCTTCGGGAAGAACTTCGGCGGCACGGACAGGTAGAAGGCGTAATTGCCGCTGGTGCCCCGTGAGGCGTCCAACTCGTCGACGGCGGAGCGCAGTTGCTTGAACGCGGTGTCGTCGTCGAAGTCGCCCGGGATGAACCGCATGCCCTCGGCGAGCTGCTGCCAGACCTCTTCGCGGAACTCGGTGCGCGCGTGTTCGCGCACCGAGTCGTGGACGACCTGCGCGAAGTCCTGGTCCGCCCACTCGCGGCGGGCGAAGCCGACGAGCGAGAAGCCCGGCGGCAGCAGCCCGCGGTTGGCGAGGTCGTAGACGGCCGGCATCAGCTTCTTGCGGGACAGGTCGCCGGTGACGCCGAAGATGACCAGTCCGGACGGTCCCGCGATGCGCGGGAGACGGCGGTCGCGCGGGTCGCGCAGCGGGTTGTCCCAGTCGGCGCCCGCGAGACCGAGCGCCTCGGCGACGTCCTGGTGCGCCGCGTCGCCCGTGCCCGCGGCGGCCGTGCCCGGCTCCGCGGCCGGGCCTGCCTGTGCCGTCGTCACGTCACCCGGTTCCACGGTCTGGTCAACGGATCCCTCCGGCGCGGCGGCCGCATCCGCCGTCCTGTCCTCGGCACGCTGTCGACTCCTGGTCATTCCCCTTCAACTCCCTTGCCGCGCAGCGACTTTGTCACCGCTTCGAGCAGGTCCTCCCAGGCCGCCTCGAACTTCGAGACGCCCTCGTCCTCCAGCTGCCCCACGACCTCGTCGTAGGAGATCCCGAGCCTCTCGACGGCCGCGAGGTCGGCCCGGGCCTGGGCGTAGCCGCCGGTCACCGTGTCGCCGCGGATGTCGCCGTGGGCGGCGGTGGCGTCCAGTGTCGCCTCCGGCATGGTGTTGACCGTGCCCGGCGCGACCAGCTCGTCGACGTACAGCGTGGCCTTGTACGCGGGGTCCTTGACGCCCGTCGAGGCCCACAGGGGGCGCTGCTTGTGGGCGCCGGACGGGGCGAGCGCGGTCCAGCGGGCACCGCCGAAGACCTCCTCGTACGCCTCGTAGGCGAGCCGCGCGTTGGCGAGCGCCGCCCTGCCCTTGAGCGCGAGCGCCTCGTCCGTGCCGACCTTCGCCAGCCGCTTGTCGATCTCGCTGTCGACGCGGGAGACGAAGAAGGACGCCACGGAGTGGATCTCCGACAGGTCCAGACCCCGCTCGCGGGCCTTCTCCAGACCGGCGATGTAGGCGTCCATCACCTCGCGGTAGCGCTCCAGCGAGAAGATCAGCGTGACGTTGACGCTGATGCCGAGGCCGATGACCTCGGTGATGGCGGGGAGGCCCGCCTTCGTCGCCGGGATCTTGATCATCACGTTCGGGCGGTCGACCAGCCAGGCGAGCTGCTTGGCCTCGGCGATCGTCGCGGCGGTGCGGTGGGCCAGCCGGGGGTCGACCTCGATCGAGACCCGGCCGTCCCGGCCGCCGGTCGCGTCGTACACCGGGCGCAGCACGTCGGCCGCGGCGCGCACGTCGGCGGTCGTCATCATGCGGACGGCCTCGTCGACCGTCACGCCGCGCTCGGCGAGGTCGGCCAGCTGCTCCTCGTATCCCTCTCCGGAGCCGATGGCGGCCTGGAAGATGGACGGGTTGGTCGTGACACCCACCACGTGCCTGGACGCGATGAGTTCGGCGAGGTTGCCGGACGCGATGCGCTTGCGCGAGAGGTCGTCCAGCCAGATGGAGACGCCTTCGCCGGAGAGGCGCTCGAGGGTTGCCGCGGTCGCGGTTGCTTCGGTCACAGTGATCATCTTCCTTCGTGCGAACGGATCAACCGCGGAGGGCGGCAAGGGATTCCCGCGCGGCGGCGGCGACGTTCTCGGCCGTGAAGCCGAACTCGGTGAACAGGGTCCTGGCGTCGGCGGAGGCACCGAAGTGCTCCAGCGAGACGATGCGTCCGGCATCACCGACGTACCGGTACCAGGTCAGACCGATGCCCGCCTCGACCGCCACGCGGGCCTTCACCGACGGCGGAAGCACCTGCTCCCGGTACTCTGCGGGCTGCTCCTCGAACCACTCGACCGACGGCATCGACACGACACGGGTGCCGACGCCCTCGGCCTCCAGCAGCTGCCGTGCCTCGACGGCCGGCGCGACCTCGGAGCCGGTGGCGACGAGGACGACGTCGGGCGTTTCGGTGGAGGAGTCGGCGAGCACGTAACCGCCGCGCGCCGCGTCCGGGTTGACGGGGTAGGTCGGTACACCCTGACGGGTGAGCGCCAGGCCGTGCGGCGCCGGGTTCGTGGCATGCCGCTTGAGGATCTCGGCCCAGGCCACGGCGGTCTCGTTGGCGTCCGCGGGACGGACGATGTTCAGGCCCGGGATGGCGCGCAGCGAGGCGAGGTGCTCGACCGGCTGGTGGGTGGGGCCGTCCTCACCGAGGCCGATGGAGTCGTGCGTCCACACGTACGTCACCGGCAGCTGCATCAGGGCCGACATGCGGACGGCGTTGCGCATGTAGTCGGAGAAGACCAGGAAGGTGCCGCCGTAGACGCGGGTGTTGCCGTGCAGGGCGATCCCGTTCATCTCCGCGGCCATGGAGAACTCGCGGATGCCGAAGTGGACCGTACGGCCGTACGGGTCGGCCTCCGGCAGAGGGTTGTCCGCCGGCAGGAACGACGACGTCCTGTCGATGGTCGTGTTGTTGGAGCCGGCCAGGTCGGCGGAGCCGCCCCACAGCTCGGGGATGACGGCGCCGAGCGCCTGGAGGACCTTGCCGGAGGCGGCACGGGTCGCCACGGACGTGCCCTCCTCGAAGACGGGAAGGTGTGCCTCCCAGCCCTCGGGGAGCTGGCCGGCCACGATCCGGTCGAACAGCTTCGCGCGCTCCGGGGAGGCCGTGCGCCACTCGGCGATCCGCTTGTCCCAGGCCGCGTGTGCTTCGGCTCCCCGGTCCAGCGCGGTGCGGGCGTGCGCCAGCACCTCCGGCTCGACCTGGAAGGTCTGCTCCGGGTCGAAGCCCAGGAGCCGCTTGGTGGCGGCGATCTCCTCGGCGCCGAGCGCCGAGCCGTGGGAGGCCTCGGTGTTCTGCGCGTTCGGGGCGGGCCAGGCGATGATCGTGCGCATCGCGATGATCGAGGGGCGCCCGGTCTCGGCCTGCGCCGCCCTGAGCGCCGCGTACAGCGCGTGCACGTCGACGTCGCCGTCGGCGGACGGCTCGATCCGCTGGACGTGCCAGCCGTAGGCCTCGTACCGCTTCAGGACGTCCTCGGAGAACGCGGTCGCGGTGTCGCCCTCGATGGAGATGTGGTTGTCGTCGTAGACGAAGACGAGGTTGCCGAGCTTCTGGTGGCCCGCGAGGGAGGAGGCCTCGGCGGAGACGCCCTCCTCCAGGTCGCCGTCGGAGACGATCGCCCAGACGGTGTGGTCGAAGGGGGACTCGCCCGCGGGGGCCTCCGGGTCGAACAGGCCGCGCTCGTAGCGGGCGGCCATCGCCATGCCCACGGCGTTCGCGACACCCTGGCCGAGCGGTCCGGTCGTCGTCTCCACACCGGCGGTGTGTCCGTACTCGGGGTGCCCCGGGGTCTTCGAACCGTGCGTGCGGAACGCCTTCAGGTCGTCCAGTTCGAGTTCGTAGCCCGAGAGGAAGAGCTGGGTGTACAGGGTCAGCGAGGTGTGGCCGGGGGAGAGGACGAAGCGGTCGCGGCCGGTCCACTCGGGGTCCGCGGGGTCGTGTCGCATCACCTTTTGAAAGAGCGTGTACGCGGCCGGGGCGAGCGCCATGGCGGTGCCCGGGTGACCGTTCCCGGCCTGCTGGACGGCGTCGGCGGCCAGGAGACGTGCGGTGTCGACGGCACGCCGGTCGAGCTCGGTCCACTCCGGACCGTCCGTGGAGCCGTCAGGTGTCGGGGTGCTCTGCTGCGTGCTCATCTTCAAGAAATCCTCGATCGAAGCGTCGTAAGTGCCCGGACGCGTTCAAACCTAAAAGTCTGACTTTTGCTGGGGAAGGTGCCCGTGTGTCAGCCTTCGGTGAAAGTGGGACACGCAGGGCCGCACAGAACCGCACCGAGCCGTCGCGAGAAGGACATGCCAGACAGAACCACCCAAGGCGCTGCCGGGGGCGCCGACGGGTCCCGGGACGGGATCAAGACCTTCCCCTTCCCGGTCGACCTGAGCCTTTCCGGCGTCGGAATGCAGATCGGCTCGATGGGGCCGGGACGCACCTGGCACGTGGACGCGCCGCTGGAGCGCGTGCACCGCATCGACTTCCACGTCGTGATGCTCTTCGACTCCGGCGCCGTCCGGCACATGGTCGACTTCGCCGAGTACGAGGCCGTCGCGGGCGACGTCCTGTGGATCCGGCCCGGCCAGGTGCACCGTTTCTCCTCGACGGACCGCTACCGCGGCACCGTCCTGACCATGCAGCCCGGCTTCCTGCCGCGGGCGATCGTCGAGGCCACTGGTCTCTACCGCTACGACCTGCCTCCGCTGCTGCACCCCGACGCCGCCCAGCTGGCCGCCCTGAAGCACGCGCTGGCCCAGCTGGAACGCGAGTACGTCGACACGACCACCCTTCCGCTCAGCCTGCACACCTCGGTGCTCCGGCACTCCCTCACCGCGTTCCTGCTGCGTCTCGCCCATCTCGCCGCGAGCTCCGCCGAGGCGGCCCGAGAGCAGACCGACACCACCTTCACCCGTTTCCGCGACGCGGTCGAGAAGAGGTTCGCCACCGTTCACAGCGTCAGCGCGTACGCCGACGCCCTCGGTTATTCGCGCCGCACCCTCGTCCGCGCGGTGCGCGCCGCCACCGGCGAGACGCCCAAGGGGTTCATCGACAAGCGCGTGATCCTGGAGGCCAAGCGTCTCCTCGCGCACACGGAGATGCCCATCGGCCGCATCGGCGTCGCCGTGGGCTTCCCCGACTCCGCCAACTTCTCCAAGTTCTTCCATCAGCACACCGGGACGACACCGGTGGCCTTCCGGGCCGAACTGCGCTGAGAGGGGCGGGCCGCACGGCCCGCCCCTCCCCGAGCCGGGCATCCGCCGGCGACGGATGCCGTGGTGCGCCGGACACCGAACGACCGTGTGGTCGGTCCCCGGAGGGCCGTCGTGCGTCAGTGACCGAAGTCGAACCAGTTGACGTTCACGAAGTCGGCCGGCTGGCCGCTGGTGAAGGTCAGATAGACGTCGTGGGTGCCCGTGACGGCACCGATGTTCGCGGGCACCGTCCTCCAGGACTGCCAGCCGCCCGTGTTGGCCAGCGCGAAGCTGCCGATCGGTGCGCTCGTACGGCTGTCGAGGCGCACCTCGACCAGACCGCTCACCCCGCCGGCCGCGCCGCTCGACACCCGGCCGTAGAACTGGTGCGCGGCGGAGGAACCGAAGTCGACGCCCTTGTAGAGCGCCCAGTCGCCGTTCGCCAGCGCGCCGATGTTCTGCCCGCCCCCGGTGTCCGTGGTGCTCTCGGTGATGGTGCCCGACTGGCTGTCGTAGGACTCGGCCTGGATGGCCGCGTAGGCGTCACGGTTGCCGGTCGGAGGAGGCGTGGTACCGCTCCCACTGGACTGGAGCACCTGGACGTAGTCCACGACCATGGGGTGGCCGGGCTCCGTGCCGCTGTCGGGTCCGCCGCCGAAGGCCGCCGGGAAGCCGCCGCCCATGGCGACGTTCAGGATCACGAAGTAGCCGTGGTTGGTGGCGTTCGCCCAGGTCGTCGCGTCGACCTGGTTCGCCCGCACCGTGTGGAAGTTGACGCCGTCGAGGTAGAACCGGATCTCCTCGGGGCTGGTCGACCTGTCCCACTCCATCGCGTAGGTGTGGAACCCCGCCTGGCACGTCGTCCCGGTGCACGGGGTGTTGCCGCCGATCCCGGACGTCTCGTTGCACGGGCCGCCCGGGTTGGTGCCGCAGTGCATCGTCGCCCATTCGGTGTTGAGCCCCTGGACGTTCTCCATGATGTCCAGCTCGCCGACGCCCGGCCAGTTCTGGTAGTTGCCGCGGTACGGCGCGCCCAGCATCCAGAACGCGGGCCAGTAGCCCTTGGCCGCCGCACCGGTCACGTTCGGCATCTGGATCCGTGACTCGACGCGCAGTCTGCCGCCCGCGGGCGGCTGGAAGTCGGTGCGGTTCGTCTCGATCCGGCCCGAGGTCCAGTTGCCGGAGGCGTCGCGCCGTGGCGTGATCAGCAGATTGCCGTTGCCGTCGAGAGCGACGTTGCTGGTGCTGGAGGTCATGGTCTCGACCTCGCCGGTGCCCCAGTTGGCGGCGCCGCCCGGGTAGCTGGTGCCGGTGTCGTACTGCCAGTTGGCGGTGTTGACGCCGGTCCCGGCGGAGCCGTTGAAGTCGTCGAGGAAGACCTGGGACCAGCCGGAGGGGGGAGTGGGGGCGGAGGCGTTCGCGGGGAGGGTGGCGGCCGTGGCGGCGGCGGCCGCCAGGGCGAGTGTGCTGAACACGGCGACGAGCACGCGCCTGAGGGGGCGAGGTCTGCCGGGCGTTTCTCTCATGGGGGGCCTCTTCGGGTACTGAGTGGGGTGTGCGAGTGTTTGTGAGAGCGCTCTCAGATCAGGTGCGCGGCCAATGTGCTCTCTGTCACTCCGGTCGGTCAAGAGGTAAAGCCCAGAAACTCCTTTCCACGCAAGGGAGTTCATGAGGTGAAGGGGGTACTTCGCCGGACCCGTCGGCGCAGGGCGCTGCCCTCCTTCCATTCCGTCCACGGCAGGTACCTGCCGCGCGGGCCGTTGGCCTGGTCCGCCGTCCGCTCGCCCGAGTTCCGCACCATGACCACGTCGCCGAGCGTCGAACTCGCGTGGAACTCGTAGCCCGGCACGGAGGGGGGCTGTACGCCGCGTTCGCACCCGCGGGCAAGGTGCAGGCCGATGAAACCTCCCAGTCCCTCGCCATGCGGCCGGCCGCACCCTCGACGTCCTTCAGGCGCAGGCGCGGTGTGACCGTCGTGTCCACGGCCCGGTACTCCTCGGGCCGGAAGCCGGGCCGGGTGTCGCCGAACCGGTGGCCGACCACCTCGGCCGCGGGCTCGGCCGTGACCGTGAACTCCCGCTCGACGGCGGCCCGGTCCGTGCGGCGCGGGTGAAGTCGGGGGACACGGGCACGCCGACCCCGCAGGTCGAGTTCACCTCGGGGGTGAAGGACCCCACGAAGGTCCCGCCGGCGCCCTGGTGACGAAGCCTGCCGTGTGTGTGCCGGCACCCCGGACCTCCGCGGCGACCGTGTACTTGGTGCCCGAGCAAGGGGTTTGGTCGGACGTCCCCTTCGTTCGGGCGTCGTCGAACGATCCGCCCGGCGTGCCGCCGTCGTTCCCGGCGACCTCCACGCCCGGCGACGTGCCGTCCGCCACGGTGACCTCGACCGGGCCGGTGAAGGCGGGCTTCCTCGTCCCGTCGGCCGGGGTGACGGTGACGGTCGGCGCCCGGGCCTCGGTGCCGCCGCCCGCCTTCGTCGTCGGTGAGCCGCCGCTCTCCTGCGACGCGTCGGCCGCGCCGGCACACCCTGTCGGCGCGACGGCCGGTACGGCGGCACCGAGCGCTGCCAGGACCCCGCGCCGCGACCATGCGTCCGACCCGGCGGTTCGATGTCTGAGCGACGCTCACGGCACGTTTTCCCCGGGTGCTTCGATCACCGCCACGACACGTGCATCCTGCGCCCCTTACCTGGGTTGATTCTTTGAATCCGAGGGCCGCCCCCTGAGATTCCTGTGAAGGCACGGCAACAGACGGCCGGAAACCCCGGTTGTCCGGCCACCCCCGAAGGTGAACACAGTATGAGCAGCCGGCCGGCCCCCTGAGTTTCCGTTGAGATCCCCGACCCGGAAGCCTCCCCCACACCCTTCCGGCCGGACGGTGAAGAAGGAGAACCGCACACCGAGCCCGCCGCAGAACCCGCCGGAGGTATCCGTGAACCCAGCCCGCAAGCGGCACACCGTGGCCATCGTCGGAGCGGGCGCCGCCGGCGCGCTGACCGCCGTGCACCTGTGCGAGACGGCCGCCCGCCGGCGGTCGCCGGTCGACCTCGTGCTGGTCGACCCGGCCCCGGAGGCGGGGCGGGGCACCGCGTACGCGACCCCCGACCCGCGGCACCGCCTGAACGTGCCCGCGAGCGGCATGAGCTGCTACCCCGACGATCCCGGCCACTTCACCCGGTGGCTGTGCCGCCACGGCGAACCCGACGTCAGAGGAACCGACTTCGCCACCCGCTACCGCTACGGCGCCTATCTGGCCGACACCCTGGCCGGGGCGATCGTCCGCGCCCACGGCACGGTCGCCGTGCGCCGGCTGCGGACCCGGGCGGACGCCTGCACCGGCGCGCCCGGAGACGCGGTCGTGCTGCACCTCGCCGACGGGAGCCTGCTGCGGGCCGACAGCGCCGTGCTCGCCACCGGGCCCGCGCCCGCGGGCGGCGAACGGGTCCCGCCCGCACTGCGCGGCAGCGCACGCTTCGTGCCGTCGCCGTGGGCGCCGGGCGCACTCGACGGACCGCTCGCCGACCGCGCCGACGTCCTGCTGGTCGGCACCGGGCTCACCGCCGTCGACCTCGCCCTGAGCCTCGACCGGCCGGGCCGTACCGTGCACGCCGCGTCCCGCAACGGCCTGCTGCCCCAGCCGCACGCGCTCAGCCCCGCCCCGGCCATGCCCGCGCCGGACGACCTCGACACGCCCTCGCTGGCCGCGCTGCGCAGGACCGTCTACCGCCACATCGGCCGCGCGGTGCGCACCCGGGGCGACTGGCGTCCCGCCCTCGACAGCCTGCGGCCGCACACCGCCCGGCTGTGGCGCAGCCTGACGCCCGACGAGCGTGCCGCGTTCCTGGAGCGCGAGGGCGCGCTGTGGAACACCCACCGTCACCGGATGGCACCCGTGACCGCCGAGTCGGTGGCCCGCGCCCGTACCGCCCGGCGGCTGCGCGTGCACTCCGGCGCGGTCACCGGCGCCGTGGTCGGGGACGAAGACGTGCTGGTCGTGCTCTCCGACGGCCGGCGGATCCGGGTGGGCTGGGTCGTTGACTGCACCGGACCCGGGCCCCGTCCCGAAGACCCCCTGTGGCGTTCGCTGTTCGACTCCGGCGCGGCGGTCCCCGGCCCGCTCGGCATGGGGGTGGCGACCCGCGACGGCCGCCTCCTCGACTCCGAAGGCCGCGCCGAGCGACCGCTGTTCACCCTCGGCGCCCCACGCCGCGGGGAGCTGTGGGAGACCACCGCCGTCCCGGAGATCCGCGCCCAGGCGGCCGCGCTGGCCGGGCAGCTCCTCGCCCCCGTCCCCCGGCCGCGCCGCGGCGCCCGCCGGCGGCCCGTCGACGCGCACGGGCTCGCGCTGTCCACCCACGCCGAGGCCGCCGCCGCCTACCGCACCGGACTCGACCGGGTCGTCAGAGTCAGGGCCGGTGCCGAGGACGCCTTCGAGCGCGCGGTCGCCCTCGACCCGGGCTTCGCGCTCGGACACGCGGCGCTCGCCCTGCTCGGCCACGAGTGCGGTGCCGCCGTCGACGTGCCGCGGGAACTGGCCGACGCCCAGCGGTCCGCCCGCGAACGGGCCGACGAACGGGAGCGCTCCTTCGTCGACGTCGTCACACGCCGCATCCACGGCGACGACGCGGACCACGGCGCCGGCGCCCTGCTCGGACACCTCGACGCGCACCCCGCCGACGCGCTCGCGCTGTCCACCGCCGTGCCCACCATCGCCTTCTCCGGCCTGCACGACCTCGACGACGGATACGCGCTGCGCCTGGTCGAGCGGACGGCACCCGCCTACGGCGGACACTGGTTCCCCGCCTCCCTCCTCGCCTTCCTGCGCCAGGGTCAGGGCCGCTACGACGAGGCCGCCGAACTGGCCCACCGGGCCCTGGCCGCCGAACCCGCCTCCGGGCACGCCGTGCACGCGCTCGCCCACGTCCACTACGAGTCCGGCGCCCACGAGACGGGCCGCGACTGGCTCGACGCCTGGGTGTCCGGACAGGGCCGGGGCGCCGTCCACCGGGCACACTTCTCCTGGCACGTCGCGCTGCACGAACTGGCCCTCGACGACAGCGCGGCCGTCCGCAGACGCTGGTACGCGCAGCTCGCCCCGGGCCGGGTGACCGGGATCCGGGCGCTGGTCGACTCGGGTTCCCTGCTGTGGCGGGCCCGGCTCAGCGACAGCTGGCGGGGCCGGGTGCCCGCCGAGGACGTCCTCGGCACGGTCGGCCGGGAGATCGTGGAGCGGCCCGCGACCGCCTTCACCGCGCTGCACGCGGCGGTCGCCCTCGCCGCGGCCGGGGACCTCGCCGCGCTGCGCCGGCTGCGTGACCACGCCGCGGGCGCGGACCCGGTGCAGCGCGAGGTCGTCGTCCCGCTGTGCGAGGCCTTCGCCGCCCTCGTCGAGGAGCGGTTCCACGAGGCCGTGCGCGGACTCGACGCGCTCCTGCCGGCGCTGCGCAGGGTCGGCGGCAGCGCGGCACAGCGCGAGGTCGTCGAGGAGACCCTGCTGTACGCCCTTGTCGCGGCGGGCCGTTGTGACGCCGCCCGGCGGCTCCTGGACGCCCGCCTCGACCGCGGCTCGGCGCCGCGCGATCGCCGTCTGCTCGCCGCGCTGCCCGGCTGAGCTGTCGTCTCGTGGCGGGCCCTGTTCGATCACGTGTGGGACACGAGGGCCCTCGCGGGAGCACGGGCCGGGCAGTCTGCGGGCATGGCGAGACGCGGGGGATGCATGCTGAACGGCTGTCTGGCCGTGCTGACGACGGCGCTGGTCCTGGTGCTGTTCGGGGTCTGGCGGCTCAGTACGGCGCCCGGACGCGCCGACGACCGGGCCCGGCACACGATGGAGGAGAGCGTGGACCGGTCCCGCGACCGGTTGTCCCGGGCTGCGGGGGACGGAGCCCTTCTCGGGACCGAGATCGACCGGTCGGTGGGCACCGGCAACGGCAGGGCGGGCATGCCCGAGGTCCGGCGGCGGGGCGGGCGGATCACGGTCACCGCGAGGTTCGCGCAGCAGGGGTCCGGCTGGTTCGCCGGCTCGACGCGCGGCTGCTACCGCTTCGATGTCGTCCCGGCGTCCGCGCCGCCGCCCGTCTCCGTGCACGAACTGCCGTACACGGCCTGCCGGGAGCCGGTGTCGCCCCCGGCACCGCGCAGTCCCGCTGCGGTCGCCGCGGACGTCGTGGTGGAACTGCGCGCCGCCCTGGCCCGAGGCGGCTTCATGGCCGTCCAGACGGCGGAGGTCTGGCAGACGTACGGCGTCCATCTCGCGGACCAGAAGGTGACGGACAGTCAACTGACCGATCTCGTCCTGCTGTCCGCGGGCACGAACGAGCAGGTCTGCTACGAGTTCCGGGCGCGCCGGGAGACGGACACCGTGACCGCCGAGCAGTCGACCATGGACGACTGCCGGCGCTTTGAGCGCGAACGCGAGAAGCAGGCCGAGAAAGAAGAACGAGCCCTGCTCGACGCGAGCTCCGCCGCGATCGCCAGCCGGCTCGACCGCGCGATCGCCGACGGGAGGCTCCCGGACGCCGAGTTGAGACGGGCCTTCGCGATGCAGCAGACGGACGAGGAGAAGGAGCTCTGGCACGACTCACCGGTCGCCGTGCCCGTCAGCGTGGAGCGCTCGCCCTCCGAGGTCATCGTGTACGCCTCGGTCAACCCGCTGGATTCGATGCATACGGCCCTCGGCTGCTACGAGTTCCGCGCGCATCTCACGAAGCATTCCGTCACCCGCCGCAGGACGGCGGGGACGGAATGCTTCGCTTAGGGCCCCTTTGGCCGTACGGGGGGAGACGGCCGGACGGGCCCGCGGGGGATGGTCCTCAGACGCCCGTCAGCTGGGGGCGGGGGGCCGGTGCCTCCTCGCTCACCCCGAACCGGTCGTGCGCCCGCCGCAGCGCGGCCGGCGCCCACCAGGCGCGCTTGCCGAGCAGCGCCATCGTGGCCGGTACGAGGAGCATGCGGACGACGGTGGCGTCGATCAGGACCGCCAGGGTCAGCCCGAGACCGATCTGCAGGATGGGCGAGAAGCCGCCCGTCATGAAGGCTCCGAAGACGATCGCCAGGAGCAGCGCGGCACAGCTGACCACACGGCCCGAGCGGCGTAGACCGGTGACGACGGCGTCGTGCTCGTCACCGGTGCGCAGCCATGTCTCGCGCATCCGGGCCAGGATGAACAGCTCGTAGTCCATGGCGAGTCCGAAGGCGATCGCGATGATCAGCGGCGGGGCCGTCAGACTGAGCGAGCCCAGGCCGTCGGCGCCCAGCAGCCCGGCCAGATGCCCGTCCTGGAAGACCCAGACCACCGCGCCGAGGGCGGCACCCAGGCTGAGCAGGGTGGTCACGATCGTCCGCAGCGGGATGAGCACGGAACCGGTGAACGCGAACAGCAGGGCGAAGATGCCGAGGAGCACCGTGGCAGCCGCCCAGGGCGCCCGCTCCGCCAGCATCGAGCGGAAGTCGACGAGCCGGGCCGCGACGCCCGTGACCTCGACCGGTTCGCTGCCGCGCACGTCCCGTACGCGCTCGACCAGGTCGGTCGCCGCCGTGCCGTCGACGCTCCCGCCCGGCCGCAGGTGCACCAGGGTGGAGCCGTCCGGCAGGGCGCGCGCGTCGCTCGTGTCCGACAGGGCGCGGATGCGGGGCACCGTGTCCGGGCCCGCGCCGGGCCGCACCAGGACGGTGACCGGTGAGACCCCGGTGCCCGGCGGGAAGTGCGCCTCCAGCGTGTCGTACATCTGCCGCGCCTCGGTGCCGGCGGGCAGCTGCCTGGCGTCTCCGATGCCGATCCTCATCCCGGCCGCGGGAAGGGCCACGACGAGCAGGGCCGGGACGAGGACGGCCAGTACGGCGAGGGGACGGCGGGACGCGAAGCGGGCGAGGCGGGCGAAGACGCGGCCCTCCTCGGCGGAGCCACCCGCCGGGGAACCCTCCGGGGCGGCCGCTGCGTCGCCCCTTCCGGCCGCTGCCCTGCCCTTGCTCCCGGCCGGTGCGATCCGTGCGCCGAAACGCGCCAGGAGCGCGGGCAGCAGGGTGACCGCGGCGAGCATGTCGACGACGACCACGGCGGCGACGGCGAGCCCCATGCTGCGCAGGAACGGGCTGGGGAACACCAGGAGGCCGGAAAGGCTGACGGCCACCGTGAGCCCGGAGAACAGCACGGTCCGCCCGGCTCCCGCGACCGTGCGGTGCACCGCGTCGAGGACGTCGTCCGTGTGCCGTCGCTCCTCGCGGAACCGGACCACCATCAACAGCGCGTAGTCCACGGCGAGTCCGAGACCCAGCATGGTGGTGATCTGGATCGCGTACACCGAGATGTCGGTGACCTGGCTGAAGAGGAAGAGCGCCAGGAACGCGCCCGCGACCCCGCTGACCGCGATCAGCAGGGGCAGCCCGGCGGCCCGCAGCCCGCCGAAGACGACGAGCAGCAGCGCGAGGACGACCGGCAGGGAGATCAACTCGGCACGCTGCACGTCCTCCTGGGCGCGCCCGCCCATCTGCTGCCCGAGCAGCGGGCCGCCGCTGACGTGTACCTCGGGCGCGTCGATCTGCCGGATGCGGTCGGCCGCCGCGTCCACGGCCCTCTTCTCGTCCTTGAACTTCATGTCGCCCTTGAGCGTCACCGGGATGACCAGGGCCCTGCCGTCCTCGGCGGTGAGACCGCGGGTGGTGTAGGGGTCGGGCACGGAGGCGACCCCCGTGACCGTGCGGAGGTCGGCGACGGCACGGCCCACCTGGGAGCGCAGCGCCGGATCGGAGACCGTCGTGCCGGAGACGACGGCGGTGATCGACTCACCGCTGGTGTCGACGCGGTCGAGGTACGCGGCGGCCCGGTCCGACTCGGTGCCCGGGACGTCGGGCACCGAGTCGACGAGCCGGCCGAAGACGCCCGTGCCGAGGCCGAAGCCGACCAGCAGCATGAGGAGCCAGACGAGGATCACGGTGAGTGGGCGGCGGGTCGCCGCCCGGGAGATCGTGGCGAGCACGGTACGCCTCCCGGCGGTCGGTACGGTGAATGACATCGCCACTCAGCGTCGTGCCCGAGGAGGGGTCGGCGGATCGCCGGGGGGAGCGGTATCGGGGGCTCCCCCGTACGACGGATACGGGACGCCGGCTCACTCCGGGGAGGGAGTGCGGGAGGGCGCGGCCGGTCCGCGCGCGGTCACTTCTCGACCTGCGGCACCGACATCGTCCCCGCGTCCTCGTGGTCGAGGGCGTGACCGTGCAGGACCGTCCTGCCCGGACGGTCGAGGGACCGGATGCGGACGACCGTGTTTCCCTGGGGCGGGACGTCGCTGTGTCCTGCGGGCCGTAGGTGGTCTGCGGCTCTCACGGCGGCCTGCGGCGGGCCGGACACAGCGTGGTCGTCGGGCCGTGGGGGACCGTCCCCGGCGAGGCCCGCGCCGGGGAGGAGACGGCGACCGTGGACGTCGGTATGGCCGATGGGGCCCGGATCCGCTCCGAACTCCCCCTCCCGCGCGACCGCGTCCTCACGATCCAGGCACCCCGACAGCGGTGACCCCGGCGCGACACCGCCCACGACGGCAGGGTAGGGGGCCCGGCCGGGGCCGGGGCCGGGGCCGGCGCGGCGCTACGGGGTGGAGCCGGGCGTCACCAGGCCCGTCTCGTACGCGCAGATCACCGCCTGCACCCGGTCCCGCAGCCCCAGCTTGCTCAGCACGTTGCTGACATGGGTCTTGACGGTGTGTTCGCTCACGAACAGCGTCGTCGCGATCTCCGCGTTGGACAGCCCGCGGGCGAGCAGCCGGAGGGTCTCCTCCTCGCGGGCGGTGAGCACGGCAAGCCGGGCCGGCGCCGGCCCGGGGACGGACTCGGCGCGGCGCCGCCGGATCATGTCGGCGACGAGACGACGCGTCACCGAGGGCGCGAGGAGCGAGTCGCCCGCCGCGACGACACGGACCGCGTGGACGAGGTCGTCGCGCCGGACGTCCTTGAGCAGGAAGCCGCTCGCCCCCGCGTAGAGGGCCTCGTACACGTACTCGTCGAGATCGAAGGTGGTCAGCATGACGACCTTGCAGCCGGACTCCGCGCAAACCAGGCGGGCCGCCTCCAGGCCGTCCATGCGCGGCATACGGATGTCCAGGAGCAGCACGTCGGGCGTGTGCAGCCGCACGGCATCCACCGCCTCGACGCCGTCCCCGGCCTCCGCCACCACCTCGATGTCCCGCTGCGCCTCCAGGATCATGCTGAAGCCGCTGCGGACCAGTTCCTGGTCGTCGGCGACCACCACGCGGATGCTCACCCCAGGGCCGCCTGCCGGTCGCCGGCGGCGGGCAGCCGTACGGCGACACGGAAGCCGCCGTCGGGCCCGCCGCCGGTGTCGGCGCTGCCCCCACAGGCCACGGCCCGCTCCCTGATGCCGATCAGCCCGTGACCGCCGGCCGGGGCCGCCGGACCCCGTACGCCCGGGGAACGCACCGGCCCCCGCCCGTCGTCCGTCACCGTGAGCGTCAACGCGTCCTCCGTCCAGTCGAGTTCGACCCGCGCCGTGGAAGCGTACGCATGCTTCACGGTGTTCGTGAGCGCCTCCTGCACCACGCGGTAGGCGGCGACCTCGGTGTCCGGATGCAGCGGGCGGGGACTGCCGGTCGTGCGCAGGTCGACCCGCAGCCCGGTGGACTCCGTGACCTGGCGGACCAGTTCGGGGAGGGCGGCGGTGCCGGGCTGCGGCACCCGGGCAGAGGTCCCGTCCGCCGGTTCCTCCTTGAGGACCCCGAGGATCCTCCGGAGCTGTGTCATTGCGTCCCGTCCGCTCGTGGCGATCGCGTCGAAGGCGGCTTCGGCGCGCTCCGGGTCGCTGCGCACCACCACCGGACCGGCCTCGGCCTGGACGACCATCAGGCTCACCGCATGGGCCAGGATGTCGTGCATGTCCCGGGCGATCCGTGCGCGTTCCTGCGCCGTCGCACGCGCCGTGTCGGAGGCGCGTTCCCGTTCGAGACGACGGGCCCGGTCCTCCAGTTCGGCGGTGTAGGCGCGTTGGACGCGGGTGAGGACGCCCAGCGCGTAGGCACTCAGGAAGCTCGTGAGGTGGAACGCGTACTCGAACGGCTGCGCGTGCTCCTTCGCCATCATCGTGAGCGAGGCACCGACCAGCCAGGTCACCAGCGTGAGGCGGCGCTGCGCGGGCGGGCAGAGCGTGGCGACCGTGTAGAGGATCACCAGTCCGCCGTAGGCGACGTTCGGCGGCGGCGCGTGGTAGAGCGCCATCGCGGGCGTGCACACCGACACCGCGCAGGCGGACAGGAAGGGCGCGCGGCGCCGCCAGACCAGTGGTGCCGCCGTGCCGGCCGCCAGCAGGAAGCCCTGCCAGGTGAGCCGGTCGTCGCCCTCGTCGGGGAACATCCACTGGAGCGAGGCCGCGAACAGCACGAGCGCGGCGAGCGCGGTGTCGACGACGTACGGATGCGTCGTGCGCAGGCGCGAGCGGACCGACCGCCATCGGGAGACGGCGGGGGCGAACCAGGACTGGGCGGGCATACGCGGCTCCTCCGGACACGGGCCGTCCCAGTATTCCGACCCCGCGATGCCGAAGTCCTCACCGACGAGAGGGATATCCGGAGCTCCGGCTCCCCGCACGGCACGCTCAGCGGTTCGCGTCCAGGCGTGCCTCGGGCTGCCAGCCGAGCGCCCGGGAGATGCCGCGCGCGGCCAGCCGGACCGCCGGGACCAACACCGGCACCTGCGCGTCGGCTTCGGGCACCACGACCGAGACGGCCGCCACGACCGCGCCGCCCGCGCCGCGCACCGGGGCCGCCACCGACAGGGCGTCCGCCGTGACCTGACGGCTGCTCACCGCGACCCCCGTGCGGCGCACTTCGGCCAGCTCACGGCGGAGCACGGCTGCGTCCGTCACGGTGTACGGGGTGAAGGAGGTCAACGGTCCCTCGCAGTACGCCTTCTGGAGACCCGGCTCGCCGTGCGCGAGCAGCACGAGCCCCACACCGGTCGCGTGCAGCGGCCAGCGCGCACCGACCTGGATGCGGACGCCGACCGCGGAGCGCCCCGAGATCCATTCGATGTAGACGACCTCGGAGCCGTCGCGGACCGCCAACTGCACGTTCTCGTGGGTGGCTTCGTACAGGTCCTCCAGGTACGGCAACGCCGTCTGCCGGAGCCCGAGGCCGCGCGGGGCGAGCGCCGCGACCTCCCACAGACGCAGTCCCACGTGGTACACCCCGTGCTCGTCGCGCTCCAGAGCGCCCCAGTCCGTGAGGGCGCCCACCAGCCGGTGAGCCGTGGTGAGGGTCAGTCCGGCCCGGCGGCCGATCGCCGTGAGGGACAGCGCCGTGTGCTCGTGGTCGAAGGCGGCGAGCACGGCGAGCAGACGGCCGGGCGCGGACTGAGCGGACATGAGGAGGTCCCGCTACCTGAGCTCGTACGAGTGGACCGTGGTGGCGACGACACACGCACCGGGCTGGACGACCTCGGCGCGCAGCGTGCCGCGCGCGGTGTCGTAGTCGACGCCCTCCGCCTCGTACGTCCCCGTGCACAGGCTGCGCTGCGGCAGGGCGAACAGGCTCTTCACCCGCCCGGTGACCGGCCCGCCGTCCAGCGGGTGCTCCAGATCCACCTGGAGCAGCGGCCGGTCCTCGGGGAAGAGCGTGCGGGAGCCGTCGTCCGAAGCGCACAGCAGCCGTGTGGAGTTCACGAAGTCGCAGCCCTGGATGTCGCGGGCCGGCTTGTCGAGGGTGATCTGCGGGACTTCGGGCAGATCGCCGCCCGTGCGCGGGGTCGACGGGTTGAGCAGGGGAGCGGGGAAGACCTGGAGGCGGTTCTGGTCGCCCCACTCGCCCGACACCAACCACTGCCCGTCGGGGGACACGGTGGCGAAGGAGTTGTTGAGCTGCTCGCCCGGGTCGAGCCGGTGGACGTACTCGTAGCGCTTCCCGGCCGGGGTGGTGACGGCGAACATCTTGGACGTCGCCGTGTCCGGTCCCTGGTAGGCGTCGAACACGTGGCCCTGGGCGATGTCCGGGTCGCCGACATGGTTCCAGCCCTTGATCCGCAGGGCGAGCGGGACCGACGCGAGGCCGCGGTGCAGCAGCGAGCCGTCGGCGCGGCTCGCGAGCCCCTGCCCGGCGCCGAGCGTCCCCACGTACGCCGTGCCGGTCTCGGTCCAGCGCGGTTCGGCGGCCACGGCGGGCGTGGTGCCCGCCACGACGGCCACCACGCCCGACAGCGATGCCAGTGCGAGAAGCTGACGTCTCATCAATCACCTGCCACATCGACGAACACCGGGTTGGCATAGAACCACGGATCGGCCCGGGCGGGCAGCCGCTGCTCGGCCATCGGCGGGGGTCCTTCGGGTCAGCGGTTCACGAACGGCGGTCCGGGAAGGGCACGTTCGGCGGTCCGCACGCCGCCGTGCCGGCCCTGCGGGAGGGCGACGCGGGCGGCGCGGGACGGACGAGGCCGCGTCAGAGCATGCGCAGCGTCCATGACCATCGGTGCGTGCCCGCCCGGACGAGATAAGCGGCGGACGTGTCGGGCCCGCACGAGGCGGTGCCCAGGCCCCGGTGCGCGGCGTCGATGTGCACGACGCAGCTCGCCCGCGGCACCAACTCGTCGTGGTGGGCGGCGGCCAGGTCCCCGGCGCCGAAGCGGGTCACGGACACCTGGCGCGGTGCGTCCAGGGCGACGGCGAGGCCGGTGGCGTCCGGCCCCGACAGCCTGAAGTTCCGTACGCCGTGCCGCCCGCCGCTCTCCTGGGGCCGCAGATACGGGGTGAACAGGTCGTCGACGCGGGCCCGGTGGTGGCCCACGGGCGCGCCCGCGCTGCGGTCCGGATACGACTCCCAGGGGCCCTGCCCGAACCACTCCAGGACGTCGAGCCCCGCGACGGTCTCGAACACCGACCCGACGCGTGCCACGTCGTCGAGCCCGCCCGGCAGTTCGGCCGACTCCTCGACCCGCACCCCGCCAAGGACACGGGTGAACACCTGCTCATGACGCACGACACCCGCCGGTGTGCCGTGCTCGGCGAGCACGGTGACGCCCCGGCCCGCACGGCGCACCGACACGACCTCACGTGTCAGCCGGTCGAGGCCCCACGCGCGCCAGCGCGCCGCCGCCCCGCCGAGTTCGTCGTTGTCGGTCGGTGCCCGCCACAGGGAGAGAACCGGGGCCGCGGCCAGCAGCGGATGGACGAGCATCCCGTCGTCGTCGACCTCGACGGGCGGGCCGTCCACGCCGGCGTCCGGCGCCGCGGCGGCAGGGCGCAGCCGGACCTGCGGCACGCACACCTCGGTGCCGCGCGGCGCCCACGGCTCGTCCACCGCCGTGGTCACACGCAGCGTCAGCCAGGCCTCGCCTCCGTCCTCGGGCAGGTCGAAGGGGACCGGCAACGAGGCGGACCCGCCCGGAGGTACGTCGGGCAGCTCGGTTGGAGCGGTCAGGGTGCCGCCGTCCGCGAGCGCGAGGCGCCACTCGGCGGCCAGCCGGTCGAGGCCGCGGAAGTGCCGGCGGTTGCTGATCCGCAGCCCGTCGCCCGCGCGTTCCAGCCGCACCGGCGCGGCGATCTCGCGGTGCTCGTACATCACCGGTTTCGGCGTGCGGTCGGGGAAGACGATCCCGTCGGCGATGAAGGCGCCGTCGTGGATCGCCTCGCCGAAGTCGCCGCCGTACGCCCAGCGGTGGCCGGGCGCGGCGACACCGTCGGCGTACTGCCCGGCACCACCGCGCCCGGCCGGTCGTCCGTCGTGCACGCGCTGCAGGATGCCGTGGTCCCAGAACTCCCAGATGAAACCGCCCTGAAGCCCCGGGGTGGACTCGATGGCCGCCCAGTGGTCCGCGAGGGTGCCGTTGCTGTTGCCCATGGCGTGGGAGTACTCGCACTGGATGAGCGGCTTCGTCTGCTCGCCCGACAGCGCGTGCGCGACGCACTCCTCGACGGGCGCGTACATGGGGCACGCGATGTCGGAGGCGACCGTGGGGTCGGCCCAGCCCTGCTTGGCCGCACCCTCGTACTGGACCGGCCGGGTCGGGTCGTGGCGGCGCAGCCGGCCCGCCGCGGCGTCGTGGTTGGCGCCGTAGTCGGACTCGTTGCCGAGCGACCAGACGACGACGCTCGGGTGGTTCCGGTCGCGCAGCACCATGCGCGTGACACGGTCCACGTAGGCGGCCGTCCAGCGCGGGTCGTCGGCGAGTTCGTGGGCGTGGTCGTGGGCCTCGATGTTCGCCTCGTCGACCACGTAGAAGCCGAGTTCGTCGGTGAGGTCGAGCAGGGAGGGGTCGTTCGGGTAGTGCGCGGTGCGGATCGCGTTGAAGCCGAAGCGCTTCAGCACCGCCAGGTCCGCGCGCATCTCCGCGTACGTCACGGTGCGTCCGGTCAACGGGTGGAAGTCGTGCCGGTTCACGCCCCGGATGTAGACCCGCTCGCCGTTGACGAGCAGGTCCCGGCCGCGGACCTCGACCTCGCGGAAGCCCACCCGGTGGTGCGTGGAGTCGGCGACCGAGCCGTCGGCGCGGTGCAGCCGCACGGTCAGGCCGTACAGCTCGGGCGTCTCCGCGCTCCAGAGGCGGACGCCGGGGACGACCGTGCCGAGGCGCGCCTCGCCGAGGAAGCCGGAGACGCGGCCATCCTCCGCGTTGGCGCGGTCGAAGGCGGTGTCCGGCGTGAGGGGCCGGCCGTCGAGTTCGCCGGACACGGACCAGCCCTCGGGCAGCGTGCCGGCCGCGTGCCGCACCTGGCAGTCCACCCGCAGCGCCCCGTCGAGCCCGCTCCGCACCGTCACGTCGGCCAGGTACAGCGGGTCGGTGGCGTACAGCAGGACGGAGCGGGTGATCCCGCCGTGCCACCACTGGTCCTGGTCCTCGATGTGCGAGGCGTCCGACCACTTGACGACGGTGAGCCGCACGGTGGACCGCCGCCCGGGACGCACCACCCGCGAGAGGTCGAACTCGGCGGCGAGGTGCGAGTCCTTGGAGATTCCCACCGGCCGCCCGTCCACATGGACGAGCAGCACGCTCTCGGCGGCACCGACATGGAGGACGATCCGGCGGCCGGCCCACTCGGCGGGCACGTCCACCTCGCGCTCGTACACGCCCGTCGGGTTCGCGGCGGGGGACGCGGGCGGGACATCGCCCCACGGCATCCGGAAGTTGGTGTACTGCGGCAGGTCGTCGGTGTCCTGGAGGGTCCAGGCCCCCGGGACCTCGGTCCGGGCCCACACGCCGTCGGGCGCGCCGGGGGCCGGCAGCAGCTGGAAGCGCCAGTCGCCGTCGAGCGACAGGGCACCCGCCCTCCGGTCCACGGCGTTCATCGGCAACCGCCCCCACGAGGTCACCTCGGGTTCTTCCCAGGGGCGCAGGGCGATCAGGGGATCGAGGGCGTGCGCGCCGTCGGTCGTCGGACCGGGCATCAACGGACGGCCCCCTTGCCGAGGTCGCCGATGATCTGCTTGGCGCCGATCGCGAAGAGGGCCAGCAGCGGGAGGAGGGCGAGCAGCGCGCCCGTCATGACCATCCCGTAGTCGGTCGTGCCGTGGACGCCGTTGAGCTGGGACAGGGCGACCTGGAGGGTCACGTTGTGCGGGTCGGTCAGCGCGATCAGCGGCCAGGCGTAGTCGTTCCACTGGCCCATGAAGGTGAAGATGCCGAGGAAGGCGAGGCCGGGCCGGACGACCGGGAGCGCCACGTGCCAGTACTGGCGCAGGAACCCGGCGCCGTCGAGCTTCGAGGCGTCGAGCAGTTCGTCGTGGATGGCGCTCCGCATGTACTGGCGCATCCAGAAGATGCCGAACGCGTTGGCGGCGGCCGGCACGACCAGCGCGGTCATCGAGCCGATCCAGCCCAGCTTCGCCATGATCACGAACTGCGGGATCGCCTGGAGCTGCGCCGGCACCATGAAGATCGCCATCATCAGCGCGAACAGGAACCGGCGGCCGGGGAACCGGAACTTGGCGAAGACGAAGGCCGCCAGGGAGTCGAAGAAGAGCACCAGGACGGTCACCGTGCCCGCCACCAGCAGCGAGTTGGCCATCGACCCGAAGAAGTCGACGTTGTCGAAGAGGTGGCGGACGTTCTCCGCGAAGTGCGAGCCCGGCAGCAGCTTCGGCGGGTAGGAGAAGATCTCCGTCGAGGCGTGCGTCGACATGATCACGGCCCAGTAGAACGGGAAGACCGAGATCAGCAGGCCGGCGACCAGGACCAGATGGAGCGCGACGCCCCGCTTCCGTGAACCCTTGATGGATGCCATGGTGGCGGGCTCCTATTCTTCGCCCCGGCGCTGCACCAGGCGCCAGTTGACGATCGAGAAGAGGACGACGACGAGGAAGATGCCCCAGGCGACGGCGGCACCGTACCCGAAGTCGTTGTTGTCGAAGGTCTGCTGGAAGAAGTAGAGGACCATGGTCTGGCCCGCGTGTCCGGGGCCGCCCGCGAAGGACGAGTTGTTGTCCGTGGTCTGGAGCAGCACCTGTGGTTCGGAGAAGCTCTGCAGCCCGGTGACCGTCGAGATGACGAGCACGAAGAGCAGCACCGGGCGCAGCAGCGGCAGCGTGATCCGGAAGAAGGTCTGCACGGGTCCGGCGCCGTCCATCCGCGCCGCCTCGTACAGCTCGCTCGGGATCGTCTGCAGACCGGCGAGGAAGATGATCGCGTTGTAGCCGGTCCACTGCCAGGTCATCAGCGTGGCGATGGCGACCTTGATGCCCCAGGGCGTGTTCAGCCAGGCCACCTGGTCGAGACCGACGGCCTGCAGAAGGGCGTTCACCAGGCCGAAGTTGGTGGAGAAGACCGAACCGAAGATGATCGCGACCGCCACGATCGACGTGACGTTCGGCAGGAAGAAGGCGAAGCGGTACACGTTCTTGAAGCGGACCGCGGAGTTGAGCATCACGGCCGTGACCATCGCCAGGAAGATCATGGGGAAGGTGGCCAGCGCCCAGATGACGACGGTGTTCCCGATCGAGCTCCAGAACTGGCCGTCCGACAGCAGGTACCGGTACTGCGACAGCCCCGCGTACTCCATCGCGCCCAGCCCGTCCCAGCGGTGGAACGACAGATAGAGCGAGAAGCCGACCGGGATCAGACCGAAGGCGAGGAAGAGCAGATAGAAGGGGGAGATCGCGACGTACAGCCGCCAGTGGCTCAGCACGCCCTTCCTGGGGTGCGGAGCGGGTGCGGCGGCCACGGGTGCCGGACGCGTCTCCACGACGGGTGCGGTAGCCATGTCAGTAGCTCACCCCCACGTGGTCCGCGATGCGCCGGCAGCTGCTCATGGCGTCCTTCCAGGCCTTGTCCGGGTCCTTGCCGAGAACGGAGAAGTTCCGCAGTTCGTCGCTGATCGGGGTGCCGAGCGCGATGTCGTAGGGGCTGTTGAAGGCGACGGGGATCCTCCGCGCGGCCGGGCCGAAGACGTCCATCGTGATCTGGCCGCCGAAGAACGCGTCGGGTTCGCGCAACTCGCTCATGCCGTACGACGCAGGGGTCGACGGGAAGAGCACCGAGTCGACGAAGCCCTGGGCCTGGTTCTCGGCGTCGAGCATCCAGGTGATCAGCTCGAAGGCGCGCTCCGGCTCCCGGCAGGCCTTGGTGATCGACAGGAAGGAACCGCCGATGTTCGACGGTCCGCCCGGGCACTGGGCCACCCGCCACTTTCCCTTGGTCCGCGGTGTGTTGAGCTTGATGTCGCCGGCCGCCCAGGAGGCGTTGAGCTGGCTGGGCAGCAGCCCCCGCTCGGTGGCGGATATGTTGTCCGGCGTCCCGTTGACGATCTTCGAGACCAGTCCGCGGCGGGTGGCCTCGACCGCCCGGTCCCAGGCGGTGCGCACATGCTCCTGGTCCCCGATGAAGTGCCGGTCCTCGTCGACGTACCGGCGGGTCGACTGGTTGACGGAGATGCCGAGGACGCTGAGCGCGTCGGTGAGGATGAACGTGCCGGGCAGACGCTTCTTGAGCTGCTCGCCCGCGGCGAAGAACTTCTCCCAGGTGTCCAGTTCCGCGGAGACGTCCGCCGGCTCGTGGGGCAGCCCCGCCTTCTCGAAGACGGCCGGCTGGTAGTAGTGGGCGACCGGGCCGCAGTCGATGGGGAAACCCACCATCGAGCCGTCCGGGGCGATGCCCTGATCCCACTTCCAGGGGAGGTAGCGGTCCCGGTACCGCGCCGCGCCCAGCGTGCGCAGGTCCACGAACTGGTCGGAGTTCGGCAGGTACGAGGCCATGTCCTCGCCCTTGAGCCCGGCGATGTCCGGGATGCGGGCGCGCCCGGTCATCGTGGTCATCAGCTTCGAGCGGTAGTAACCGCCGATCTGGATGGCCTGGAGGTTCATCGAGTCGCCGTAGCGCTCCTCGGCGTTCTGGACGACCTTCGGACTCAGCCCGCCGCTCCAGTACCACAGGACCATGTTCCGGCCGGTCGAGCCGGTCGGAACGGCACAGCCGGTCGCCAGGCCGCCGAGCGCCGTGGCGGCCGTACCGGCCAGGCCCGCGCGCAGCAGGCCTCTTCGTGAGAGCCGCACAGCTCCCACCGCCTTTCGGATCTGTTCGGGTCTTCGCATGAGAGGTCAGTGCCGCCGGGCGGGGCCGGGCGGGCTCACGGGCGCGTACGGGACGGGCGGGCCCGGGTCGGCAGGGATCCGGTCCGCCAGGAAGCCGTACGCGCGCCGCAGTGCGGGGTCGTCGACGGAGCGCCACCAGCGGTCGACGCCGTACCAGCCGGGCGCGGCCAGGGCGCCGCCGTGCCGTCGCAGGGAGAGCCCGGCGCCGAGTACGGCGAAGCGCAGCCGTTCCTCCAGCGGCCAGCCGCCGAGCGACGCCGCGACGAAGCTTGCGCCGAAGACGTCTCCGGCGCCCGTCGGGTCGACGACATCGATGTCGAGGGCCGGCACCTCGGCGTACTCGCCGGTCGTCTGGTCCACGGCGATCGCGCCGTCGCCGCCGCGGGTGACGACCGCGACCGGCACCGAGTCGGCCAGCCGGCTCAGGGCGGCGGCCGCGCTGCCGGTGCGCGTGTAGGCCGTCGCCTCGGCCTCGTTGGGGAGGAAGGCGTGGCACAGTGCGAGCTGGTCCAGGAGGTCGTGCGACCACTGCTGGGTGGGGTCCCAGCCGACGTCGGCGTAGATCTGCGTGCCGTTCGCCGCCGCCTTGGCGAGCCAGGCGCGCGGCTCCGCCTCGATGTGCACGAGCGCGGTGCGCGCGGCCGGCGGGTCGCTCATCAGCGCGTCCTGCGAGTGGGGCGGTTCCTGGCCGTGGGTGACCAGGGCGCGGTCGTGGACGGGGGCGTGTCCCGCTGGGGCGGGAGGCCCCGTCCGGGGGAGCGCCAGGGAGACGGTGACCGGGGTGTGCCAGCCGTCCGCGGTACGGGAGAGCGCGAGGTCGACGCCCTCCTGGCCGGCGAGGACGTCATGGCAGTACGCGCCGTAGGCGTCGTCGCCGAAGACGGTGGCCAGCGAGGTGCGCAGGCCGTAACGCGCCGCCGCCACGGCCAGGTTGGCGATGCCCCCGGGGCTGACGCCCATGCCCTCGGTCCAGATCTCCTCGCCCGGCGTCGGCGGCTTGCCCAGTCCGGTCAGGACGAGGTCGTAGAAGAGCAGACCGGTCAGCAGGACATCGGGCCGTTCGTCGCCCACGGATGCGTCCTCTCGTCAAAAGTCTGCAAGCGGTGCACAGGATCGTGCGCGCCGCCAAGGAATTTGGCAAGAGTCGAGCAGAACAGAGCATGGAAATGAAGAAAGATGACGACTATTGTTCAGGGCGTGCTGGCAGAGCGACGACATCAACTCATCCTGCGGGCCCTGCGTTCCGGCGGTCCCGCGGCCGTGACCGACCTGTCCGAACAGCTGGGCGTGAGCCCCGCCACGGTCCGCCGCGACCTGGTGAAGCTGGAGGAGGAGGGCCTGCTGACGCGGGTGCACGGCGGCGCGGTCGTGGACGAGGGCGACCAGCCCTTCGCCGAGGTGGCCGAGGTCCGCGTGCCCGAGAAGGACGCGATAGCCGTGCAGGCCGCGTCGATGATCCAGGACGGCGAGTCCGTGCTGCTCGACATCGGCACCACCGCCTACCGGCTGGCCCGGCAGCTGCACGGCCGCCGGATCACCGTCATCACCAGCAATTTGGTGGTCTACGAGGAACTCGCGGACGACGAGGACATAGAACTGGTGCTGCTCGGAGGCATGGTCCGACGCGAGTACCGCTCGCTCGTCGGCTTCCTCACCGAGGACAACCTGCGACAGCTGCACGCCGACTGGCTCTTCCTCGGCACCAGCGGAGTGCGGCCCGGCGGCCAGGTGATGGACACGACCGTCGTCGAGGTGCCCGTCAAGCGCGCCATGATCAGGGCGGGCGAGCGGGTGGTCCTGCTCGCCGACCGGGCCAAGTTCCCGGGCACGGGCATGGCCAAGGTCTGCGGGCCCGAGGAACTGGACATGGTGGTGACCGACGCGCCGGTGGACGCGGCGACACGTTCGGCGCTGGAGGAGGCGGGCGTGCGGGTGGTCGTGGCATGAGCCCCGGCCACGGACCCGCCGCGCGGGGCCGGCCGTGAACGCCCGCCTCGGGCACGCGCGGCGGCCCGCGCGTACGGCGCCGGGCATGCCCGACGCGCACGACGCGCCCGGCGCGGGCGAGGCGCACGACGCGCCCGGCATACAGCCCGCACCGAACGTGTCGTACCGGCAGCGAGGCGCGCGGCATGCCGAGCGTGCCCGGCGCGCACAACCAGCAGAACTCGCAAAGGTGGTAATCGCGTGAGGCTGACCATTCTCGGCGGCGGAGGATTCCGTGTGCCGCTCGTGTACGGGGCGCTCCTCGGAGACCGTGCCGAGGGACGCGTCACCCGGGTCGTGCTGCACGACCTGGACCCGGCACGGCTGTCCGCAGTCGCGCGGGTGCTCGCCGAACAGGCGGCGGGCGTACCGGACGCGCCCGAGGTGACGGTCACCACCGACCTCGACGAAGCCCTGAGCGGCGCCGACTTCGTCTTCTCCGCGATCCGTGTCGGCGGCCTGGAGGGACGCGCGGAGGACGAACGCGTGGCGCTCGCCGAGGGCGTCCTCGGCCAGGAGACGGTCGGCGCGGGCGGCATCGCCTACGGACTGCGCACCGTGCCCGTCGCCGACGACATCGCACGCCGCGTCGCACGGCTGGCCCCCGACGCCTGGGTCATCAACTTCACCAACCCGGCCGGCCTCGTCACCGAGGCCATGGCCCGGCACCTCGGCGACCGCGTCATCGGCATCTGCGACTCGCCGGTCGGCCTCGGCCGCCGGATCGCGAAGGTGCTCGGCGCCGACCCGCGCGAGGCGTGGATCGACTACGTCGGGCTCAACCACCTCGGCTGGGTGCGGGGTCTGCGGATCGCGGGCCGGGACGAACTCCCGCGCCTGCTCGCCGACCCGCAGCTGCTCGGTTCCTTCGAGGAGGGGCGGCTCTTCGGCCCGGACTGGCTCCGGTCCCTGGGCGCCGTCCCCAACGAGTACCTGCACTACTACTACTTCAACCGCGAGACCGTCCGCGCCTACCAGCAGGCGGACCGGACGCGCGGCGCCTTCCTTCGCGACCAGCAGGCGGGGTTCTACGAGGAGATGACGCACCCCGACGCCGCCGCGCTGAGCGCCTGGAACCGTACGCGCGCCGAACGCGAGGCCACCTACATGGCGGAGAACCGGGACGCGGCCGGCGCGGGCGAACGCGACGCCGACGACCTCTCCGGCGGCTACGAGAAGGTCGCGCTCGCCCTCATGCGGGCCATCGCCCGCGACGAGCGCACCACGCTGATCCTCAACGTCCGCAACCGCGGCACCCTGGCGGTCCTCGACGACGCGGCCGTCATCGAGGTGCCCTGCCTGGTGGACGCCAACGGCGCGCATCCGGTCGCCGTCGACCCGCTGCCGGACCACGCCACCGGCCTGGTGTGCGCGGTGAAGGCGGTGGAGCGGGAGGTGCTGTCGGCGGCCGAGTCCGGGTCCCGCACGACGGCGGTGAAGGCCTTCGCGCTGCACCCCCTCGTGGACTCCGTGAACGTGGCACACCGGCTGGTCGACGGCTACACCGCCGCGCACCCCGGCCTGGGTTACCTGAAGTAGAGACCGAGCGAGGAGACGTACGGCCATGCATGACGAACGCCGCCGCATCGAGGAGCGCGTCGAGCGCATCCACGACCAGCGCATCAAGCCCGCGACCTACGCCGCCACCGTCCCCCTCGTGGTGGAGGCCTGGCAGGCCCCGGGGGAGCCGGTCCCCTTCGAGGAGGCCGCGGCCGCCCCGTACGAACCCTTCGCCATGGACACTCCGTGGGGCCCGCCGTGGGGGACGACCTGGTTCCGGATGCGCGGACGGGTGCCGGCCGCGTACGCGGGCAGGCGCGTCGAGGCCGTCATCGACCTCGGGTTCGTGGGCGACTGGCCCGGCAACCAGGCCGAGGCCCTCGTCCACCTCGCCGACGGCACACCGCTGAAGGCGGTCAACCCGCTCAACCAGTACGTCCCCATCGCCCGTCCGGCGGTCGGCGGGGAGCCGGTCGAGTACCTCGTCGAGGCCGCCTCCAACCCCGACATCCTCGCCGGCGACTTCGCCGGCCCGACCCCGCTCGGCGACGTGCTCACCGCGGGCGACACACCGCTGTACACCTTCAGGCGCGCCGACATCGCCGTGCTCGACGAAGACGTCTGGCACCTGGACCTCGACATCCAGGTGCTCCGCGAACTGATGCTGGAGCTCGGCGAGCACGACCCGCGCCGGCACGAGATCATGCACGCGCTCGACAGGGCCCTCGACCTGCTGGACCTGGACGACATCTCCGGCTCGGCGCCCGCCGTGCGCGCGGCCCTGGAGCCGGTGCTGTCGAAGCCCGCCCACGCCAGCGCCCACATCGTCTCCGGCGTCGGCCACGCGCACATCGACTCTGCCTGGCTGTGGCCGATCCGCGAGACCAAGCGCAAGACGTCACGCACCTTCTCCAACGTCACGTCGCTGGCCGACGAGTACGAGGAGTTCGTGTTCGCCTGCTCGCAGGCCCAGCAGTACGAATGGGTGCGCGACAACCAGCCGCACGTGTGGGCCCGCATCCAGGAGTCCGTGAAGAAGGGCCAGTGGGCACCGGTCGGCGGCATGTGGGTCGAGGCCGACGGCAACCTGCCCGGCGGCGAGGCCCTCGCCCGCCAGCTCGTGCACGGCAAGCGGTTCTTCATCGAGCACTTCGGCGTCGAGACCAAGGGCGTGTGGCTGCCGGACTCCTTCGGCTACAACGCCGCCTACCCGCAGCTCGCCAAGCTCGCCGGCAACGAATGGTTCCTCACCCAGAAGATCTCCTGGAACCAGACGAACAAGTTCCCCCACCACACGTTCTGGTGGGAGGGCATCGACGGCACCCGCATCTTCACCCACTTCCCGCCCATCGACACCTACAACGCCCGTTTCAGCGGCGAGGAGATGGCCCTCGCGGTGCGCAACTACCGCGAGAAGGGCGGCGCCACCCGCTCGCTGGCCCCCTTCGGCTGGGGCGACGGCGGTGGCGGCCCCACCCGCGAGATCATGGAGCGGGCCCGCCGGCTGAAGGACCTGGAGGGCTCCGCGAAGGTCGAGGTCGAACACCCCGACGCGTTCTTCGCGAAGGCACGCGCGGAGTACCCGGACGCCCCGGTGTGGGCCGGCGAGCTCTATCTCGAACTGCACCGCGCCACCTACACCTCCCAGGCCCGCACCAAGCAGGGCAACCGGCGCAGCGAGCACCGGCTGCGCGAGGCGGAGCTGTGGGCCACCACGGCCGCCCTGCACGCGCCGGGCTACGCGTACCCGTACGAGGCGTTCGACCGCCTGTGGAAGACGGTGCTGCTGCACCAGTTCCACGACATCCTGCCCGGGTCGTCGATCGCCTGGGTGCACCGCGAGGCCGAGGCCGAGTACGCCCGCGTCGGGCGGGAACTGGAGGAGCTGACGACCGCCGCGATCGCCGCCCTCGGCTCCGGTGGGACGCGCTTCTTCAACACCAGCCCGTACGACCGCGCCGAGGTGGTCCGCACGACGTACGGTGCGCCGGCCTACGTACGGGTGCCGGCCAACGGCAGCGCGCCCCTGGCCGACGCCCGGCCCCCGCAGCCGGTGACGGTGTCCGACCGCGTCCTGGACAACGGGCTGGTCCGGGTCCGGATGGCGGAGGACGGCACACTGTCGTCCGTGCGCGACCTGCGGGCGGACCGCGAGGTCCTCGCGGACCGGGGCAACCTGCTCCGTCTGCACACCGACCTGCCCAACTACTGGGACGCCTGGGACATCGACAAGCACTACAAGAACCGGTACACGGACCTCCTGGAGCCCGACTCGGTCACGGTCGTCGAGGACGACCCGCTGGCCGGGGCGATCCGTGTCACCCGCTCCTTCGGCAAGGGCTCGACGATCACCCAGACGGTCACCGTCCGGGCCGGCAGCCCTCGTGTCGACTTCGAGACGGACATCGACTGGCACGAGAGCGAGAAGATCCTCAAGGCCGCCTTCCCGGTCGACATCCGCGCCCCGCACTCCTCGGCCGAGATCCAGTTCGGCCACGTCCAGCGCCCCACGCACACCAACACGAGCTGGGAGGCAGCCCGCTTCGAGGTGTACGGCCACCGCTGGGTGCACATCGGCGAACCCGGCTACGGCGTCGCGGTCATCAACGACTCGACGTACGGCCACGACGTGTCCCGCACGGTCCGCGAGGACGGGGGCACGACCACCACGGTCCGGCTCAGCCTGGTGCGCGCGCCGCGCGTCCCGGACCCGGGGGCCGACCAGGGCCGCCACCGCTTCACGTACTCCCTGCTGCCCGGGGCGAGCATCGAGGACGCGGTCGCCGAGGGCTACGCCCTCAACCTGCCGCTGCGGCCGGCCGAGGCGCACGGCCCGGCCGAACCCGTCGTCTCCGTCGACGGGGAAGGAGTCACCGTCGAGGCGGTCAAGCTCGCCGACGACGCCTCCGGTGATGTCGTCGTGCGTCTCTACGAGTCCCGGGGCGGCCGCGCCACCGGCACCCTGCGCACCGGGTTCCCGCTCGCCGCGGCCCAGGTGACCGACCTGCTGGAGCGTCCGCTCTCACGCGCGGACACCGACGAGAACGCGGTCCCGCTCACCCTGCGGCCCTTCGAGGTGCTGACGCTGCGGCTGGCCGTGGAGACGAAGTGACGGCATGCGACAGGAATCCGGCCGCGCCGTCGTCACCTCGCTCACGAACCGGCGCACCGATCCCGAGCACGGGGGGGGGGATCACCGCCGAGGTCCTCGACCCCGGCGAGAAGCTGGAGGAGGGCGCGCCGGAACCTCGACGCCCACGTCATCACCTACGAGGCGCTCACCGCCGACCCGGAGGGCACCACCCGCGGCATCTGCGGCTGCCTGGGCGTCCCCTGGGAGCCCGCCATGCCCGACTACGGTGCCCAGGGCCGCGGCCCCTTGCGCCCTCAGCTCGGCGACTGGAGCGGGACCATCAGGTCCGGCCGAGTGCAGCCCGCCCGGGACCGCCGGTCCTTCGGTCGAGCTCCCGCCCGGGCTCAGGCGGTTTGCCGGGGGTCATCCGGAGAACCGAGCAGCGCGGCGCCCGCCCGGGCGAGCGTGGCGGGATGACCGAAGAGGCCGGGCAGCCCTCCGGTGTGCAGGAAGACGGTGCGCCGTCCCGGGGTGATGTCGCCGTCCGCGACGGCCGCGATCAGCCCCGCCATCGCCCGCCCGGTGTAGATCGGGTCGAGGACGATGCCCTCGGTGCGTGCGGCCAGGGTCAGGGCGTTCATCACCGGTTCGCCGGGCGTGTCGTATCCGTCGCCGACCTGGTCGAGCCGCAGCCGCGGGGCCTCGGTGACGCCCCGCGTCCCGGACAGCTCGCCGACCAGTCGCGTCACCGTCCCGGCGGGGTCGGCGACGGCGCCGCAGTGCACACCGAGGACGCGGGAGGACCCGAGGTGCGCGACCAGGCCGGCCATGGTGCCGCCCGAGCCGAGCGCCACCACGACGGTCGCCAGGTCCGGTGCCTGGTCGAGGAGTTCGCGTGCGCACTCGACGTAGCCGCGGGCACCGAGCGCGCTCGATCCGCCGAAGGGGATCAGCGCCGGGACCTCGCCGCGCGCCCGCTCCTGCTCCACCACCGTGCGAGCGCGGGAATCCAGGGGCTCGCCGTCCTCGGCCCAGACGACCGTGGCGCCGAAGAGCCCGTCGAGCGCCAGGTTGCCGGAGGCCGTCCCGCCGGGTGCTCCGGCCAGCACGAGGACGACCCGGAGCCCGAGCCGGGCACCGGCCGCCGCGGTCAGGCGCGCGTGGTTGCTCTGCGGCGCACCCGTGGTGACCAGGGTCGTCGCGCCCGCGGCCAGGGCCGCGCCGCACGTCCACTCCAGCTTGCGGATCTTGTTGCCACCGCCGCCGAGGCCGGTGAGGTCGTCGCGTTTGACCCACAGGTCCCCGGGCCCGAGGCCGAGCGCGCGGGCCAGCCGCGGCGCGGGTTCGAGCGGGGTGGGCCAAGTGCCCAGCGGGGCGCGTGGTGAGGTGTCGTCCTCGGTGTGTGTCGTCATCGCCACGAGCCTTTCCGTTCCGGTGTCGCGGCGAGAGTAACCCGTGACCTGCCCGGACCGTCGGCTCGGGCCGTCGTACGGACGGCGGTGGGCCGCCCGGATGTCCGGGCGGCCCACCTGTCTCTCCTGCTCGTTGTCCTGGCGGTCCGTCAGCCGGTGAAGCCCGCGGTGATGGAGGTGAACTGCCAGGTGCTCTGGCTGATGCCGGAGCAGTTGCTCACCACGCCGCCGCCGGGGCAGGGCCGGTCACGGTTGACCGCCCAGAAGGCGAGCCGGGCGATGTGGTGGGAGTTCGCCCAGTCGCGGATCTGCGTCCAGATCGCCGGGGTGGTGTTCTCCTGCTGGTCGGACAGGCCGTTCATGCCGGAGATGCCGATGTGCGAGTAGGCCGTCGCGTCGTCCCAGCCGAAGGTCGACTTCAGCTTGGCCTTCAGCCCCTCCGTGGCGTTCACCGTGTTCCCGTACATGTCGGAGCCGCCGCCGAAGTCGAACGGCATGATCGTGAAGACGTCGATGCCCGCGTTCAGGGACTGTGCCTGCTCGATGAGACGGTTGCCGTAGTACGTCGGGCCGGTCGTCGAGGTGCCGAAGGTGACGATGGTCTTCAGGCCGGGGTTGTTGGCCTTGACCGTCTTCAGCGCGGTCAGGATCTTCGCCTGCACGGCCTCGTTCTCGAACTCGTCCGTGTTCTCGATGTCCATGTCGATCGCCTTGAGGCTGTAGGCGTCGATCACCTTCTGCAGCGCTCCGGCCAGCGCGCTCGCCGAGGAGCAGTTGGCGCCGAGCTTGCTGCCCTGCCAGCCGCCGAACGAGGGGACTATGTCACCGCCCGCGGAGCGGATCTGGTTGATGGCGGTCTGGTCGACGCCGCCGGTCAGCGCTCGGTTGCCGTCCCAGGCGGGGTTGCAGCCGCCCGAGTCGAGCACGAACGCCATCGTGAACCACTTGACGCCGGTCGCGTTCATGACCGTGGTCGGGCTCGGCGGGTCGCCCCAGCCTTCGAACAGGTACGGTGCCGCCTGCTTGAAGCCGGTGCCGCCGCCACCGCCCGCGTTCGTCGTCACCGACACGGCGTTGGACGCCGGGGAGGTGTTGCCGGCCGCGTCCCGCGCCTTGACGGTGAAGGTGTAGGCGGTGCTCGGGGAGAGTCCGCCGACGGTGGCGCTGGTGCCGGACACGCTGAGTACCTGGTTCGAGCCGCTGTAGACGTCGTAGCCGCTCACGCCGACGTTGTCGCTCGACGCGCCCCACGACAGGGACACGCTCGACGAGGTCTTGCCGGTGGAGGTCAGGTTCGTGGGGGCGGTAGGAGCCTGGGTGTCGGAGCCACCGCCGCCGCCCGGCCCGTCCAGGCTGATGTCGTCGGCGTAGTAGGTGCCCTGCGCGTACCAGCCGTGCACGTAGATCTTGGCGCTGGTCTGCGAGGCGCCGGTCGTGAAGGACACGGTCAGCTTGCTGTAGGCCGAGGGGGACGTCGTCCAGGTGGAGGCGCCGCCGTCCACGCCGAGGTACACATAGCTCCCGCGCACCCAGCCCGAGAGGCTGTACGTCGTGTTCGGCTGGACCGACACGGTCTGGGTGCACTGGGCGTTGTCACTGGCGCTCACCGCTCCCGCGAGGGCCTTGGTGCCGCCGTGCACGGGGCTGGAGACGACGGAGCCCAGGTTGCCGGAGCAGGTCCAGGGGGAGAGGCTTCCGGTCTCGAAGCCCGGGTTGGACAGGATGTTGGCGGCCTGCGCCGTGCCGGGGAGGGCGACCGCCCCGGCCAGGGCCAGCGCGGCGGTGCCGAGCAGGGCCAGGAAGCGATGTCTGGAACGTCTGAGGTTTGCGATGCGCACGCGATCTCCCTGAAGAAATGGGGGTGTTCGGGAGTGCCGAGAGGTGCGCAACCAAGTTGGTATGGACCAATCTCGCTGTCAAGACGCTGCGCGAGAATTGGTCCAGACCGGCAGGTGCGAAGGGGTGTGACGGGGAGGGAGGAGGGAGGCTAGGCGGGCTGGATGGCCGCCGTCGCGGGCGCGGCGGCCGACGCGGACGGGCCGCCGGGGGAGGGAGCCGCAGGCTCCGTGGCCGGCGCCGGCATGGCGGGCAGCGACGCCGCGGACGACTCGGTCCGCTGCTGTGGCAGCGACACCGGACGCACCGCACGGGGCCCCGAGACCACCGTGTAGTCCTTCCCGAGGGACGCCGGAACCACCTCGCCCGTCTCCTCGCCGAGGGCCAGCCGCACCGCGGCCCAGGGAGCGTTGATCCCGCACAGCGCCAGCTGGTGCAGACCCCCCGCCGGGCGCGTGTTCACGTCCATCAGGACCGGCTGGTCCCCCAACATGCGGAACTGGATGTTCGACAGGTAGTGCAGTCCGAACGCCTCCGCGAGCAGCCGCGCGGGCTCGGTCCACGACGGGTGCAGCGTGAAGCCGCGGCGCCGACCGTTCTTGGTGCGGCCCACCGCCATACGGACCCGCCCGTCCGGTGCGGTCAGACAGTCGACGGACACCTCGGGCTGCTCCAGCCGCGGCATCACCAGCCAGTCCACGGGCTCCTCCGCCTCGCGCAGCGCCGCCACGACCAGGTCCAGCGGCACGAAGGGGCCCGGGAAACCATTGAGGTGCATGAGCGAGAAGGGAGCCCGCGTGATGACGCGGAAGCCCACTCCGCCCGCTCCGACCGCCGGCTTGAAACAGGCCTTGTGCCCCGCGGCCTCCAGCGTCTCGACGGCCGTGAGGAGCTCCTCCTCGGTGCGCACCCGCCACCACGGCGGCACCGGCACACCCACCGCCTGCACGGCCTGGTAGGCGGTGGCCTTGTCCTGGAAGACGGCCACCGCCTCGGGTGGCGGGGCCAGCAGAGCCGTACCGAGCGCGGCGAACTCGGCGCGCTGGGCCACGATCGCGGCCTGGTGCAGCACCGGCACGAACACGTCTATGGAGTGACGCGCGCACTGGTTCAGGGCGTACTCGACGTAGGCGCGCGGGGACAGGCCCTCGGGCTCCAGTTCGGCGGTGTCGGCGGCGGCCAGCACGGGGGAGTCCGGGTCGCCGTGGGTGGCATGGATCTCGACCGGGCGGCCCTGCGGATTACTGCGCAGCTGATCCATGAAGAACACGTTCTCCGCGTACGTGCGGTTGAGCCAGACGCGTACGCGGAAACCCATGCAGGCCGCCTTTCGGGGGTTCGCGGGCACGGCGGAGCGGGCCGTGCCCGGCCAGGGGAGAGGGAGGAACACCAAGCCGCCGTACGCCAAGAATGGTTCGTGGCAGCCGTGTTGGGGCGATCATAGGGGGCGTGCACCCCCCGTACGGCTACGGGCGTGTTACGGATTTCCCGGGTGTCGTGTCCGGGCATCCTTGTCCCGTGCCGGGCGTATGTGTTCTTGTGTTGCCATTCGTCTTCTACGGGGGTGCGGAGAGTGCGGTCGATGGACGCCGGGCACGGGAATCTGCTGGCCATCAGCGATCTGCACATCGGATATCCCGAGAACCGCGCCCTGGTCGAGAAGATGCACCCGGAGAGCGACGAGGACTGGCTGCTGGTCGCCGGTGACGTCGGAGAGATCGTCGGCGACATCCGGTGGGCCCTTCAGACCCTCGCCGCCCGCTTCTCCAAGGTGATCTGGGTGCCCGGCAACCACGAGCTGTGGACCCATCCGAAGGATCCCGTACAGCTGCGCGGCGTCGCCCGCTACAACCATCTGGTCGCCGTCTGCCGGGAGTTGGGCGTCATCACCCCCGAGGACCCCTACCCGGTCTGGGAGGGGCCCGGCGGCCCCGTGGTCGTCGCTCCGCTCTTCCTGCTCTACGACTACTCGTTCCTGCCGCAGGGCTGCGTGACCAAGGCGCAGGGACTGGCCTACGCCGAGGGAACGGGCGTGATCTGCACCGACGAGCACGTGCTCCACCCCGACCCCTACCCCAGCCGCGACGCCTGGTGCCACGCCCGGGTCGCCGAGACCGAGCGCAGACTCGGCGAACTGCCCGACGACCTGCCGATCGTCCCGGTCAACCACTACCCGCTGGACCGCCATCCGACGGACATCCTGCGCTACCCCGAGTTCGCCATGTGGTGCGGCACCCGGCGGACCGCCGACTGGCACCGCAGGTTCCGTGTGGAGGCCATGGTCTACGGTCATCTCCACATCCCCCGGACCACCTGGCACGAGGGCGTGCGCTTCGAAGAGGTGTCCGTGGGTTATCCCCGAGAATGGCGCAAGCGCCCCGGACAGCCGGGCACGCTGCGCCGCATTCTGCCGATGGAGGTCGGAGCCGGTGATGGAGGAGCTGCTCCCGGAGTCGGCCGTGGCAGTGGAGAGCTACGGTGACGACTGGGCCGAGGGCGCGAGCCTGTACCCCGAGGAGCAGGCGCTGCTGACACGGGCCGTGCAGAAGCGGCGACGGGAGTTCACCGCCGTGCGCGCCTGCGCCCGCCGTGCCATGGAGAAGCTCGGGGTGCCCCCCGCCCCCGTCCTGCCCGGCGAGCGTGGAGCACCCCAGTGGCCCGCCGGCCTGATCGGCAGCATGACCCACTGCGAGGGCTATCGCGCCGCCGCACTCGCCCGCGCCACCGACCTGGCCTCCCTCGGCATAGACGCCGAACCCCATCAGCCGCTCCCGGAGGGCGTCCTGGAGGCAGTGGCCCTGCCCGCGGAGACGGGCCGCCTCGACCGGCTCGCCGGCGAGCACCCCGCGGTCCACTGGGACCGGCTGCTGTTCAGCGCCAAGGAGTCGGTCTACAAGGCGTGGTTCCCGCTCACCGGGAAGTGGCTGGACTTCTCCGAGGCCGACATCGACCTCCTCCCGTACCCCGGCTCGCCGGGCCAGGGCCCCTCGGGCCGCCTGCGCGCCAGGCTGCTGGTCCCCGGCCCCCTGCTGGACGGCCGGCGCGTCGAGGTCTTCGACGGACGCTGGACCGTCCAACGGGGCCTGGTGGGCACGGTCGTCACCGTGCCTCACGCCTGAGCGGGCTCCGGGCACCAGGTCTGCAACAGCCGGAAGAACGCCTCCTCATTGCCCGCGAGACCTGCCGCCGCCAGGGCCCTCTCCGCCTCCGCGAGCACGGCGGGGGGCACCACGGCCGGCCGGCGCCCGTCCGGCGGGCCGTCGAAGGCGGCTCGTACGGTCTGGAGGAGGCGGAGGTAGGCCTGCACGGCGGCGCGTTCGTGATCGGTCAGTACGGCGGTCGGCATCGGACGGCTCTCCCCGGGTCGGCTGGTCGTGTCAGGTGCTGCCTGACTCCAGCTTGCCGTCCGCCACTGACAATCCCGTTTCGGTACGTGGAGGTTCGCCCGCTTAGCGGAGGCGAAACATCACGGAAATCCCTTGTGGGGCGGGGGCCCTGGGCTGGAGAGGAGAGCCCCGGGACCGCCCTCGCGACGGCCGGACGGCGCACCGATCTCGGCCAGGACGCCCCCGAGTTGCTGACCCTGGTGGACGCGCTGCCCGACGCGCCCTCCCGCAGCGCCTTCATCCGCGCCCTGCGGGCCGTCGTCGACCGGCGCGGCCGGGCGGTCACCATGCTCGACCGCTGCTACCTCACGGAGGGCATGCCCACGATGCTGCTCTGGGGCGACCGGGACAGCGTGGTGCCCGTCAGACACGCCCACGGCGCGCACCGGGCCATGCCGGGCAGCCGGCTGGAGGTGTTCGAAGGCGCGGGCCACTTCCCCTTCCACAGCGACCCGGCGCGCTTCCTGGCCCTGATCGAGGAGTTCACCACCACCACGGCCCCCGCGGACTGGAGCCGTGAGCACTGGCGCGAGCTGCTGCGCGCGGGCCGTTCCGGCACGAGTGCGGGCCGGCCGGACACGCCCCGCAACCGCGCGGAGGAGCGGGACCTGCGCGAGGCGAGCGAACGCAGCGCCACGTGAGGTTCCGCCGCCCTGTCCGGCAGTTCCCGCCTGCCCGGCGACGCCGGGAATCGCCGGACGCGCCCTAGCCGGTGCGCTCCCGGACATCGCGCCCCGGACGCCTGGCGGTCCGCCCGCGGGCGGCCGCCACGACCGGGGACTCGCGCAGGGCGATGGACATGCCCACCAGGTCGCGAGGCCCGTCGGTGGACGCGACCTGCGCGGCCGGCCCTCCGGCGGCCTCCGCCGAGTCGATGACCCTGCCCTCCGGATCGGCGGCCCTGGCCCGCACCGCGGCCGTCACCATCACCGCGTCCGCCTCCGCCTGCGCCCGGGCGGGCGGCGATCCCGCCGCCACGGCCGCGGCGTAGGCGTCGGAGCGCACCTCGGAGTCGAAGTAGGGGTACAGGCTCAGCATGCCGTCGTGGATGTCGGACTCCCGCTGTGTGACCTGGAGTTCGGCGGGGGACCACCAGGAGATGCGCACCGCCCGGTCCTCGTCCACGGCGACCGGCTTCAGTTCGCGCCACAGCGGGCCCAGCCTGCGGTACGTCGACCAGGTGTTCCAGCTGTCCCCGATGCGCTGGCAGGCCAGCGGGAGGCAGAAGCCGACCGCGGTGATCTGGGCTCCGGCGGAGGCCAGCACCGGCGCCACGTTGGTGCTCAGGCCGTCCAGGTCGCCGCCGTTCCAGCGGGCGACCACGGCGATGAACTTGGCCGCCGAGTAGGGGATGTTGCACAGCGAGCCGAACGCGATGATCACCAGTCCGGCCCGTAGCCAGCCGTGCACCTGGAGCGCCCAGCGCCAGCACATGACGTTCATCGCGATGCCCGCGGCGGACAGCGCCACGAGGTACAGCACGATCATCTCGCGCAGGAACGGCGTGTTCGCGTAGTAGGTGTCGAAGTCGCGCAGCCGCTCCTGCGGAGCCTCTCCGAGGGCGAAGAGCACGATCAGCGCCGCGCCCACCGTGCTGTATCCGGCGATCCAGCGGCGAGAGAGGCGGCGGGTCACCTCGGGCCGGCCCCCACGCCAGTTGATGATCAGCACCAGACAGGAGGCGCTGAAGGCACTCAGCAGGCAGTAGACCAGTGGCGCCGAGACGTTCGGGATCCCGGTGACCTCGTTGACCTTGCCGATGGTGGGCGGGGCCGCGAAGAGGAACACCAGGCCCGCGAGCGCCAGGAGCACACCGACGGAGCGCAGCAGCGGATCGCGCCAGCCGCGCAGGAGCGCCGGGCCCTTGAAGGCGATGGCGGCACCCATGGCGGCGGCGGGGATGTAGTAGCTGGATCCGTCCATGTTCCGGGACCTTCAGCCCTGCGGTCCGCGATAGCCCAGCGACGCTTCGATGCGGCCGGCCAGACCGTCACGCTGCACGGGCCCGCGCAGGGGTGAACCGGCGAGCCAGGTACGGCACTTGCTGGCAAGAAGGAGGCCGAAACTCTCGGCCTCCTTCTCGTCGTCCATGTCGAAGCGGGTGCGCGCGGCCACCTTCAGGACGGTCTCCTGGAGGTCGGCGCCGTCGGTCAGCAGACGGGCTGCGACGGCCGCGCCCTCGACGTGGTGGCTGCAGTGCCCGGCCTTCATGTGCCACAGCTCGTGGCCCAGGATGACCAGCTGGTGGTCCGGCGCGGTGCGCTCCTCGATGACGACGAGGTCCTGTTCGGCCATGTCGAGCCAGAGCCCGCTCGCGGTGCCGGGCGGAAAGGCGGCCGTGCGGAACTGGACGGGGCGGCCCCGGCGTCTGCTCATCGCGCCGCACAGCGCCGCGTACAGCTCGGCGGGTTCCGCCGGTGCCGGGAGCGACAGCTCCGCTACCAACTCGCCGCACAGGCGGCGCATTTCCCTTCCGATGCCCACAGCTCTCCCCCGGCTCACGACTCTGGCCGTTTGACGCTCTCCAGGAGCATGTCCAGCCACTCGGCGACCTTGTCCCGGTGCTGGTCGGTGGGCAACTGCGCGGCCCGCCAGGCGATTCCGCGGACGCCGTGGTCCAGGAGCAGCCGCTCCAGCGGGTCGGCGGCGGCCGCCGCGCGTTCGCGGTCGGCGAGTCTTTGCAGGAGCTCCTGCTCCGAGCGCTGCAGGGCGCCCACGAGGGCCTCGGAGTCCTCGGCCGTGAGGAATCCGGCGTGGACCCGGAAGAAGCGCTGGATGGCGTCGCAGTGCTCCATGGTGGGACGCCGGTCGCCGTTGATGAGGGCACCGGCCTGCTGGCGCGACATGCCGGCGCCGTCGGCGATCTCCTGCTGGGTGTAGCGGCGTCCGTTGGGCTTCAGGCGGGTTCGGCGCAGCAGGTCGAGCCGTTGCAGGAAGCGGGCCTGTAGGTCGGGTTCTCCGGCGTGGCGGCCGCTCAGCAGGGCCTTCACCACGGGTTCGGGAACGCCGGAACCGGCGGACAGGCGCTGGATGTCGAAGACCTCGGAGAGCTGCACGCCGAGCCTGTTGGCCAGGTCGCTGACCCGGGTCACGACGGCCTGCAGCAGAACCGTCGCCGTGGCGCCCGGAACCTCGAAGCCATCCGTCACCGACAGATCTCCTACGTCTCTCTACAGGTCGCTCTCAAGAAGGTCAGGAACCATCGGGAGACTAGCTCCTCGGTCGAACTCACATCCAGGTCTCGCCACAACTGTGGCGAGATTCAGCCGTCAACGGTCGCCAAATGCCACGATAGTTGACACGCCTGTGCCCTGGGCAGCAGGATCGGGGCGCCGCGTGAAGGCCGCAGAGGCAAGAGGGGTGACCTCCCGATGGCGTACCAGGCAGGAAGTCAGCGGTCCCAGCCGCGACCTGTCCCCGAGACCGTCGAGGCTCAGGCGTACCTCCAGGACTACGCAGCCCTGCTCGAAGCCGTTCAGTTCCCCTCCGTCGTCTTCGACCACCGCTGGGACGTCGTCCTGTCGAACGCCGCGTTCGAGACACTTTTCGGCGGCGTGGGAGCCCATCCGACGGCCATGCCGGGCGACAACTTCCTCCGTTTCGTGCTGTTCCACCCGGACGCCGGCACTGTTCTCGGCGAGCACGAGTCGAGCTGGTGCCTGCCGATGCTGGCCCACTTCGCCGCCGCCGTGGAGCGGCACGGCCAGGACCGTGGTCTCCAGTCGATCCGCCGGGAGATCGCCCAGGACCCCATCATGGACGCCGCCTTCCGGCACGGGCTGCCCCACTGGATCCGCGCGGTCGGCCCGGACGCCGTCGAGCACGACGGCGCCGTACGTCCCCTGGTGCACCCCGATCCCCGCTGGGGCCGCACGGACTGCCGGATCGTCGACGACACCCCCAAGACCCTCCGGGACATGGGGTACACGCGGATGACCCTGGTCCTGCGGGACGCGGCCCGGTCCATGCCGGGCGGCGGACCGCGCAAGTCCCGCACCACGCGCAACGGCGCGGCGGAACTGCGGGCGGTCTGAGCGCTCAGTCGGCCGGTGTCACGAGCACCAGCGGTACGCCGTCGCACGGCACCAGCCGCAGCCGCTCGAAGTGCGCACTCCGTCCCGCCGCGAGGACGGCCGCGAAGTCCGGTCCCCGGGTGAGGGAGCCGGCGAGGTGGTCGGGGTCGGCGGAGGCGGCGACCCGGCCGCGGGCGTTCACCAAGTGGGCGGGACCCGGGAGCCGTTGGAGCAGCGGCACGACCGCCGCCTCGAAGTGCCGCAGATACACGTCGGCCGCGGCCACCCCCGTGAACCGGCCCTCCACGTGCACGGGGGCGGACAGCGTCAGGCTGTACTCGTCGGAGCACAGGTAGTCGACGTAGGGCCCGGCGACGGCTCGCTGTCCGGTGTCGCGGGGGAGGGCGAACCAGTCCCAGTGCGTGTAGTCGGAGTACGCCGAGTGCCGCGGGTCGAGGTCGAGCAGCAGCGGTCGTACGTCGCCGTCGGGGCCCGTCTGCCACCATTCCAGCCACGCCGGTACGTCGGCGAGCAGCCCGGGCGCCGCGACGAACCCGGCGCCCGACACCAACTCCTGCCGGGCGAGGCGCAGATGGAGGCCCGGGCGCAGTGCCGCCAGGTCGACGGTGGCGGGCCGGTCGCCCCGCGCGGCGACCCGGGTGAGCAGGGCCGCGGTGTCGGCGCGGGTCTCGGCGACCGCCTCGAAGACGGCCTCCAGTGTGGAGCGGACCTGCGCGGCGACGGCCGCCCGCGGTGTCGCGTCAAGCGTCGCCGTGGCGCCGACCTGGCCGGGGCTCCTGCTCATGGGTGCCCTCCAGCGGACGGGGACCGGACGCGGTGCGCGGCATCGCGAGGCGGAGGGCGATGAGCCGCGCCGTCGAGTCCTGGACGCACCGCTCGGCCAGCGCTCTGGCCGATTCGTGGGCCCCATCTTGCACCGCCGAGATTACGGAGCGGTGACGGTCGGCGACTTCTTCACGATATTCGTCGTCCCCGAGCACGAGACAGAGCAGTGCGCCCACATCCGTCTGGAGCGCGACCTGTTCGCGGGTGAGCCGGGCGGACTGCGCGGCGGCGGCGAGCTCGACGTGGAAGCGGCCGTAGACGCGGCTGCGCGCGGCGGCGTCCTCGGCGGACGCGAGCTCCTCCAGGGTGCGCCGCAGCGGCTGGAGGTCGGCCGGTTCGGTGCGCTGCGCGGCGAGCCGGGCCGCCGCCCCCGTCACGGCCGCCCAGTGGTCACCGAGATCGCGCAGCTCCTCGGTGCTCCAGCCGGCCAGCCGGGCCAGCAGCCGCTCCTCGCCGGGGACCTCGGGCAGGGACACGAAGCTGCCGCCGCCGCGGCCCCGGCGCGTGGTGACCAGTCCCTGCTGCCGCAGCGCCATCAGCGCCTCACGCAGGGTGACCGTGGACACGCCGAGCTGTCCGGCCAGCTCCATCTCGCCGGGCAGCTGTTCCCCGTCGGCGAGCAGTCCGAGCTCGATGGCGTCGCCGAGCCTGCGGACCACCGTCTCGACCCGGGCGCGGTTGTCCACGGGTGTGAAGACGGCTCTGCGGACACCGTCGCCCATGTGTTGCTTCACGGCCACCACCTTGTGCGTTGACTCAACCTTTACTCTAAGGGGGTCTTGAGCTTTGAACTATGACTTCATATCTTTCCGGTCAGTGTTTGAACGTGGACATGGACCAGAAAGGTTCCCCACCCATGCAGGGATTGGCGATCCGGCTCCAGGGCCTGCGGAAGGCGTTCGGAGAGACGACCGCCGTGGCCGGAGTCGATCTGGACATCACCGACGGCGAGTTCTTCTCCATGCTCGGGCCGTCCGGTTCGGGCAAGACGACGGTGCTGCGGATGATCGCGGGCTTCGAGACCCCGACCGCCGGCCGCATCGAACTGGCGGGTCAGGAGGTCACCGGCCTCGCCCCCTTCGAGAGGGACGTGCACACCGTCTTCCAGGACTACGCCCTCTTCCCGCACATGACCGTCGAGCAGAACGTCGCCTACGGCCTCAAGGTGCGCAAGGTGCCCAAGCCGGAGCGGCTGGTGCGGGCCCGCAAAGCGCTCGCCGACGTACGGCTCGAAGGGTTCGGCAAGCGACGCCCCGCCCAGCTCTCCGGCGGCCAGCGCCAGCGCGTGGCACTCGCCCGTGCCCTCGTCGGCCGCCCCCGGGTGCTGTTGCTCGACGAGCCGCTCGGCGCCCTCGACCTCAAACTGCGCGAGCAGATGCAGGTCGAACTCAAGGCGATCCAGCGCGAGGTCGGCATCACCTTCGTCTTCGTCACCCACGACCAGGAGGAGGCCCTGACGATGAGCGACCGCATCGCCGTCTTCAACCAGGGCCGTGTCGAACAGGTCGGCACCCCGGCCGAGATCTACGAACGCCCCGCCACCGGCTTCGTCGCGGGCTTCGTCGGCACCTCCAACCTCCTCGAAGGGGCCTCGGCGGAGCAGGTCGTCGGCGCTCCCGGCACCTACAGCATCCGGCCCGAGAAGATCCGGGTCCTCAAGGAGTCCGCCGAAGCCGACGAGCCGGAGCACTCCACCGCCACGGGCACCGTCGTCGAGGTCGTCTACCTGGGCGACTCCACCCGCTTCCTCGTGGACCTCGACGCGGGCGGTCGCCTCACCGCCCTCCAGCAGAACCTGGAGACCTCTTCCGAGGACGTCGCCGCCCTCCGCGGCACCCGGGTCCGGCTCCAGTGGCACCGCCGTCACGCCTTCAAGGTCCCCGACCCCCGCTGACCCCCACGCTCAGTCCCCGTCACGTATGGAGTACGTCGTGCGCCTCACCCGAACCCTCCCCGTAGCCGCCGCCGTCGCGGTGCTCCTCGCGGCCACCGCCTGCGGGTCGTCCGACTCGGGCGGCTCCTCCTCGTCCACCGGACTCAACCCGCCCGACCTGAAGGCGCAGTCGAAGCTCGGCAGGACCGAGGGGCAGGTCAACCTGATCGCCTGGGCCGGCTACGTCGAGGACGGCTCCAACGACCCGAAGGTCGACTGGGTGAGCGACTTCGAGAAACAGACCGGCTGCAAGGTCAACTCCAAGGTCGCGGCCAGCTCCGACGAGATGGTCAAGCTGATGAAGACCGGCCAGTACGACGCCGTGTCCGCCTCCGGCGACGCCTCGCTGCGCCTCATCGCCTCCGGCGACGCGGCCCCCGTCAACACCGGCCTCGTGCCGAACTACAAGAACGTGTTCAGCGGCCTGAAGAACGGCGGCTGGAACTCCGTCGACGGCCAGATGTACGGCATCCCGCACGGCCGGGGCGCCAACCTCCTGATGTACAACACCGAGAAGGTCACGCCCGCTCCGGCCTCCTGGTCCGCCGTCTTCGACGACGCCGCCGCGCACAAGGGCCACGTGACCGCGTACGACTCGCCCATCTACATCGCCGACGCGGCGCTGTACCTGAAGTCGGCCCGGCCCGAACTGAAGATCAAGGACCCGTACGCCCTCGACCAGAAGCAGTTCGACGCGGCCGTCGACCTGCTGAAGAAGCAGAGCGCGAACGTGGGGGAGTACTGGAGCGACTACCTCAAGGAGATCTCCGCGTTCAAGAGCGGGGACTCCGTGATCGGCACGACCTGGCAGGTCATCGCCAACCTCACGCAGGACGAGGGCGCGAAGGTGAAGGCCTTCGTGCCCAAGGAGGGCTCCACGGGCTGGTCCGACACCTGGATGCTCTCCGCCGAGGCCAAGCACCCCAACTGCGCCTACAAGTGGATGGACTGGATCATCTCACCGAAGGTGAACGCCCAGGTCGCCGAGTACTTCGGGGAGGCCCCGGCCAACACGGAGGCGTGTGCCGAGACCAGCGACAAGTCGTTCTGCGACACCTTCCACGCCGCCGACGAGGGCTACTGGAAGAACATCGCCTTCTGGAACACGCCCATCGAGCAGTGCCTCGACGGCCGCACCGACGTCAAGTGCGTCCCGTACGCGAAGTGGGTCCAGGCCTGGACCGAGATCAAGGGCTGAGAGACACCCATGACCTCCACCGCGCAGGCCGCCGGACGGTCCCCCGTCCGGAGGCTCGCCGGGACCCTGCACCGCCGGCCGCGGCTCAGGCTGTCCCTGCTCCTGACCGCGCCCCTGCTCTGGCTCGCCGTGCTCTACCTCGGCTCGCTGGCGGTGCTGTTCGTCTCGGCCTTCTGGACGACCGACTCCTTCACCTCCGAGGTCGTCAAGGTCTGGTCGACCGACAACTTCCACGAACTGTTCACCACGCCGGTCTTCCGGCAGGTGATCCTGCGCAGCGTCGGCGTCGCCCTCGCCGTCACCGCCCTCTGCGCGCTGATCGCCTTCCCGGTCGCCTTCTTCACGGCCCGGATCGCCAGGCCCAGGTGGCGTCCGCTGCTCGTGGTCGCCATCCTCACGCCGCTGTGGGCGAGTTACCTCGTCAAGGTGTACGCCTGGCGGCTGATCCTCTCCCAGGGCGGACTCGCCGACTGGATGCTGGAGCCGTTCGGGCTGAGCGGACCCGGCTTCGGACTTCCCGCGGCGGTCATCGCACTGACCTATCTGTGGCTGCCGTACATGATCCTGCCGATCCACACGGCGCTGGAGCAGCTGCCCGGCAACCTGCTCGACGCGTCGGCGGACCTGGGCGGGCGCCCCGCGCGCACCTTCCGCTCGGTGGTGCTGCCGATGGTGCTGCCGTCCGTGGCCGCGGGCTCGGTCTTCACCTTCTCCCTCAGCCTCGGCGACTACATCACCGTGCAGATCGTCGGCGGCAAGACCCAGCTCATCGGCAACCTCGTCTACTCCAACATCGAACTGAACCTGCCCATGGCCGCCGCGCTCGGCACCGTCCCCGTCGTGGTCATCGTGGTGTACCTGCTCGCGATGCGCCGCACGGGTGCCCTGAGCAGCCTCTGAGGAGCCCGCAGTGCAACTCTCCCGTCCCGCGCGCATCGCGCTGCGCGTCGCCGCCGGGCTCGGCTTCGCGATCATCTACGTGCCGCTCGCCCTCGTCCTGGTCAACTCCTTCAACCCGGACCGCAGCGCGAGCTGGCCCCCGCCCGGCCTCACCACCCACTGGTGGTCGACCGCCTGGCAGAACGAGGGCGCCCGCGCGGCCCTGTGGGTCTCGGTGAAGGCGGGTCTCGGTGCCACCGCCATCGCCCTGATGCTCGGCACGCTGATCGCCTTCGCGGTGGCCCGGCACCGGTTCTTCGGCCGCGACGCGATCTCCTTCGTGGTCGTCCTGCCGATCGCGCTGCCCGGCATCGTCACCGGCATCGCGCTCAACTCGGCCTTCGGCACGGTGCTCGAACCGCTCGGTGTCGGCCTCGGCATGTTCACCGTGATCGTCGGACACGCCACCTTCTGCATCGTGGTCGTCTTCAACAACGTGGTGGCGAGGCTGCGGCGCACCGCGGGATCGTACGAGGAAGCCGCCATGGACCTGGGCGCGAACACCTTCCGTGCCTTCGCGGACGTCACCTTCCCCCTGGTGCGCTCCGCCCTGCTCGCGGGCGGAATGCTCGCCTTCGCGCTCTCCTTCGACGAGATCGTGGTGACGACGTTCACCGCCGGACCCGGCATCGAGACCCTGCCCATCTGGATCTTCAACAACATGACACGGCCTCAGCAGGCCCCGGTCGTCAACGTCGTGGCGGCGGTGCTCGTCCTGCTCTCGGTGGTTCCGATCTACGCGGCGCAGCGGCTGTCGGCCGACACGGCGACCGGGAGCAGGATCTGAGGGTGCCGTGGGGATCCTCTCCACGGCACCCTGTGTGCGCATAGAAGTATGTGACATAGTACTGGTGTGGCCAAGCCATTTACCTGCGATGTCGTGGTCGTCGGAGCCGGAATGGTCGGCGCTGCCTGTGCGCTGTACGCGGCCCGCGCGGGCCTCGACGTCACCGTGGTGGACCGCGGCTCTGTGGCCGGCGGCACGACCGGCGCCGGCGAGGGCAACCTGCTGGTCTCCGACAAGGAGCCCGGACCCGAACTCGATCTCGCCCTGCTGTCCGGGCGGTTGTGGTCCGAGCTCGCCGCGGAGGACGGACTCGGACCGGCGATCGAGTACGAGGCCAAGGGCGGCGTGGTGGTGGCCGCCACGCCCCGGGAACTGGCCGCCCTGGAGGCCCGCGCGGACGGCCAGCGGGCGGCCGGGGTCAGGGCGGACCTGGTCGCGGCGGACCGGCTGCACGACCTGGAACCGTACTTGGCCCCGGACCTGGCGGGCGCCGTGCACTACCCGCAGGACTCCCAGGTGATGCCCGCCCTGGCCGCCGCCCACCTCGTACGCGCCTCGGGAGCGCGACTGCTCACCGGGCGGACCGTGACCGCGGTGCTGCGCGCGCCGGCCGGACCGGTCCGCGGCGTACGGACCGACCGGGGCGACATCCACGCCCCGGCCGTGGTGAACGCGGCCGGGACCTGGGGCGCGGACGTCGCCGGTCTCGCGGGCGCCCCGCTGCCCGTGCTGCCCCGGCGCGGATTCGTCCTCGTCACCGAGCCGTTGCCGCGCCGGGTGCGCCACAAGGTGTACGCGGCCGACTACGTCGCCGACGTGGCCAGTGACTCGGCCGCCCTTCAGACGTCGCCCGTCGTCGAGGGGACGGCGGCGGGGCCGGTCCTGATCGGGGCGAGCCGCGAACGGGCCGGATTCGACCGCTCGTTCTCGCTGCCCGTCGTCCGGGCAGTGGCCGAGGGCGCGACCCGGCTCTTCCCCTTCCTGTCGGAGGTCCGCGCACTGCGGACCTACCTGGGCTTCAGGCCGTACCTGCCGGACCATCTGCCCGCGATCGGCCCCGACCCCCGGGTCCCCGGACTTCTGCACGCCTGCGGGCACGAGGGCGCGGGCATCGGACTCGCCACCGGTACCGGGCAGTTGATCGCGCAGGTCCTGACGGGCGCGCCACCGGGCCTCGATCTCACCTCGTTCCGGCCCGACCGCTTTCCCGAGGAGGCCGCGTGAATCCGCTGCGACGAGCCGGGGCCCGGCCGGGCCCCGCATTCACCGTCACCCTCGACGGCCGGGAGATCGAGGCGCTGCCCGGCCGGACCGTGGCCGCCACGCTGTGGGCGGCGGGCGTCACGTCCTGGCGCACCACACGCGCCGCGGGTCGTCCGCGCGGCGTCTTCTGCGGCATCGGCGTCTGCTTCGACTGCCTGGTCACCGTCAACGGCCGCCCCAACCAGCGGGCGTGCCTGGTCCCGGTGGCACCCGGCGACGAGATCCGTACGCAGGAGGGCACGGGCCACGATGACTGACCACCCCCGCCTCGCCGTCGTCGGCGCCGGCCCGGCGGGCCTCGCCGCGTCCCTGGCCGCGGCCTCCCGCGGCATCCACGTCACCCTGGTCGACTCGGCGGCACGGGCGGGCGGACAGTTCTACCGCCGGCCCGCGGCGGCACTGGGCGCGCTGCGGCCCCAGGCGCTGCACCACGAACGGCACACCTGGGAGAGGCTGCGCGACGGGCTTGCCGCGGCGGACTCCGTCGAGCACCTGCCGGACCGTCATGTGTGGTGCGTGGAACGGCGGTCCGACGACTTCGTGGTGCACGCCCTGCTCGGCCCCGACGAGCGGGAGTCCGAGTCCGTGCGGGCCGACGCCGTGCTCCTCGCCACCGGCGGATACGAGAAGGTCCTGCCCTTCCCGGGCTGGACGCTTCCCGGGGTGGTCACCGCGGGCGGGGCGCAGGCGATGCTCAAGGAGGGACTCGTGGTCCCGGGACGGACCGCCGTCGTCGCCGGGACGGGTCCGCTGCTGCTGCCCGTGGCGACCGGACTGGCCGCGGCGGGCGTCGAGGTGGCCGCGCTCGTCGAGTCCGCCGACCCCAGGGCGTTCGCCCGCCGGGCCGGGGCGCTGGCGGCCCTGCCGGGCAAGGTCGCCGAAGCCGCCGGGTACACCGCCCGCCTCCTGCGGCACCGTGTCGCGCTCATGCCCCGGCACACCGTGGTGGCGGCCCACGGCGAGCGGCGGGTCGAGGCCGTGACCGTCGCCGCGCTCGACGGCGAGGGGCGGGTCGAGGCCGGCACCGAACGGCGCATCCCGTGCGACACGCTCGCCGTCGGGCACGGCATGCTGCCGCACACCGACCTCGCCGAGTCGCTCGGCTGCCGCGTCGAGGGACTGCGGGTGCATGCCGACGACGAGCAGCGCACCGACGTGCCGGGCGTGTGGGCGGCCGGCGAGACCACTGGTGTCGGCGGCTCGGCGCTGGCCCTCGCCGAGGGACACATCGCGGGCCGCTCGATCGCCGCCCGGCTGACCGGCCGGGTGCCCGACCCGCGGGAGTGGGCGCCTGCGGCGAAGTCCCGCAGGCGCCTGCGGGACTTCGCCGCGCTGCTCGACACCCTGTACGCGCCCTCGGCGCACTGGACGGACCAGGTCACCGACGACACCGTCGTGTGCCGTTGCGAGGAGGTCTGCGCCGGGGAGATCCGCGCGGCCGTCGCGGAACTCGGCGCGGGTGACGTCCGGACGGTGAAGCTGCTCACCCGTGCCGGGATGGGCTGGTGCCAGGGCCGGATGTGCGAACCCGCCGTCGCGGGCCTCGCCGGGTGCGAACACACCGCCGCGCGGCGGCTGTTGGCCCGGCCGGTGCCGCTCGGAGTGCTCGCCCGGGCGGGTGAGCCGCAAGAGGTCCGCGGCGGTGAGCCACGGCAGGTCCGCGACGGCGTGCCCGAGAAGGACCGGGGCGGTGAGCCTCGGGAAGCCCCCGGCGGCGAGCCGGGGGTGGACCAGGGCGGGTGAGCCGCCGTCGGCCGGGGCGGGTCGGTCGCCCGAGGGCCGGCCTCGTGCGGAGCTCCGCCGCCCGCCGGGAGTCCGGCGGGTACCGATGAACCGAGTCAGTGATATGTCACACCGTACCGAGAGAGGACCTGTTCATGACCTCCACCGAGAACCGTCCCTGGCGCGGAGTCCTCGTCGCCACCGCGCTCCCGCTGAACGACGACCTCTCCGTGAACTACGCGAAGTTCGCCGACCACTGCGCCTGGCTCGTCGAGAACGGCTGCGACGGCGTCGTACCGAACGGCTCGCTCGGGGAGTACCAGGTACTCACGCCCGAGGAGCGCGCCAAGGTCGTCGAGACCGCCGTCGCGGCGATCGGCGGGGAGCGCGTGATGCCTGGCGTCGCCGCCTACGGCTCCGCCGAGGCACGCCGCTGGGCCGAGCAGGCCAAGGACGCGGGCTGCCGGGCCGTGATGCTGCTGCCGCCGAACGCCTACCGCGCCGACGAGCGGTCCGTCCTCGCCCACTACGAGGCGGTCGCCGGGGCGGGCCTGCCGGTCGTCGCGTACAACAACCCGATCGACACCAAGGTCGACCTGGTGCCCGAACTGCTCGCCAAGCTGTACGCCGCCGGATTCGTCCAGGGCGTCAAGGAGTTCTCCGGAGACGTGCGGCGCGCCTACCGGATCGCCGAACTCGCCCCGGAACTCGATCTGCTGGTCGGGGCCGACGACGTCCTGCTGGAACTCGCCGTCGCCGGGGCGAAGGGCTGGGTGGCCGGCTACCCGAACGCGCTGCCCGCGGCGAGTGTCGAGCTCTACCGCGCGGCCGTCGACGGCGACCTCGACACCGCGGGCCGGCTCTACCGCCTGCTGCACCCGCTGCTGCGCTGGGACTCACGGGTCGAGTTCGTGCAGGCGATCAAACTGTCGATGGACGTCGTCGGCCGCCACGGCGGCCCGGTCCGTCCGCCGCGCGTCCCGCTGCTGCCCGAGCAGGAGGCCGCCGTGCGCTCCGCCACCGAGCAGGCCGTCGCCGCCGGGCTCGTCCGCGCCCACGGCTGAGCCCCCGACCCCCAGGAGAGCCATGCGCAGCACACTCGTCCTGCACGCCGTCGACTCGCACACCGAGGGCATGCCCACCCGGGTGATCACCGGAGGGATCGGCACGGTCCCGGGCGCCACCATGAACGAGCGGCGGCTGTACTTCCGCGAACACCGCGACGACATCAAACAACTCCTGATGAACGAACCCCGGGGTCACTCGGCGATGAGCGGGGCCGTCCTCCAGCCGCCGACCCGTCCCGACTGCGACTACGGCGTGATCTACATCGAGGTCTCGGGCTACCTGCCGATGTGCGGGCACGGCACCATCGGGGTGGCCACCGTGCTCGTGGAGACCGGCATGGTCGAGGTCGTCGAGCCGGTCACGACGATCAGGCTGGACACACCGGCGGGCCTCGTCGTGGCCGAGGTGGCGGTCGAGGACGGCGCGGCCCGCGCGGTCACGCTCAGGAACGTGCCGTCGTTCTCCGTCGGCCTCGACCGCAAGGCCACGCTCGCCGACGGCCGCACGGTGACCTACGACCTCGCGTACGGCGGCAACTTCTACGCGATCCTGCCGCTGGAGCAGTTCGGCCTGCCCTTCGACCGGGCGCGCAAGGACGACATCCTGAAGGCCGGCCTGTCGCTCATGGACGCCATCAACGCAGCGGGCGAACCCGTGCATCCCGAGGACCCGTCCATCCGGGGCTGCCACCACGTCCATCTGTACGCGCCCGGAGCCACCGCCCGCCACTCACGGCACGCGATGGCGATCCACCCCGGCTGGTTCGACCGCTCGCCCTGCGGCACGGGGACCAGCGCGCGCATGGCCCAGTTGCACGCCCGCGGCGAACTCCCGCTGCACACCGAGTTCGTGAACGAGTCCTTCATCGGGACCAGCTTCACCGGACGGCTGCTCGGCACGACCGAGGTCGCAGGGATTCCCGCGGTGCTGCCCAGCTTCACGGGCCGCGCCTGGATCACGGGAACGGCCCAGTACCTGCTCGACCCCACCGACCCCTTCCCGGCGGGCTTCGTCCTGTGAACCGGACCCCTCGCCGTCGCGGCACCCGCCGCCGCGTAGATACTGGGCCGTAGTACGTGACATGGCACCAGCCGGCGGAGGACGCTCGGCCCGTACGAGGAGAACCCATGGCCGACCGGCGCAGCAGCGCACCCTCCGACCCTCCCGTCCTGCCCACGCTCGGCGGGAAGAGGAGCAGCTACCGCGAGCGCGTCGCCGACGCGCTGCGGGCCGCGCTGATCGCCGGTGAACTGCGCGCGGGAGAGGTCTACTCGGCGCCCACGCTGGCCGCCCGCTTCGGGGTCTCGGCGACGCCGGTGCGGGAGGCGATGCTCGATCTCGCCAAGGAGGGCCTGGTCGACCCGGTGCCCAACAAGGGGTTCCGGGTCACCGCCGTCTCCGAGCGGCAGCTCGACGAGTACACCCACATCCGCTCGCTCGTCGAGATCCCCACCACGGTGGGGCTGGCCGCCACCGCCGACCCGGTGTCCCTGGACGCCCTGCGCCCGGCCGCCCGGGAGATCGTGACCGCGGCGGCGGCCGGCGACCTCATCGCCTACGTGGAGGCGGACACCCGCTTCCATCTGGGCCTGCTGGCCCTCGCCGGCAATGCCCACCTGGTCGAGGTCGTCGGCGACCTGCGTAAACGCTCCCGGCTCTACGGCCTGAACGCCCTGGTCGAGAGCGGCCGTCTGGAGGCGTCCGCGGAGGAGCATCTGGAGCTCCTCGACGCGCTGCTCGCCCGTGACGAGGCCGCCGTGCGCGAGGTGATGACACGTCACCTCGGGCACGTCCGCGGGCTGTGGGCGGCTCACTGAGCAGATCGCCCGCCCCCGCGGGTGACCCCGGGGCCGAGGCGGCCCGGGGCGACCGGCACCCGCCCCCTTTACGCAAGCCGCTTGCATTTCTTGCGCTATTCTTGCGCGCATGACGCGACGACTTGCTCAGGTGGCGAAGAAGGTCGGGGTCAGTGAGGCCACGGTCAGCCGGGTCCTCAATGGCAAACCCGGGGTGTCCGAGGTCACCCGGCAGGCGGTGCTGTCCGCGCTGGACGTCCTCGGCTACGAGCGGCCCACCCAACTGCGCGGCGAGCGCGCCCGGCTCGTCGGCCTCGTCCTGCCCGAGCTCCAGAACCCGATCTTCCCGGCGTTCGCCGAGGTGATCGGCGGGGCACTCGCACAGCTGGGCCTCACCCCGGTGCTGTGCACGCAGACCAAGGGCGGGGTCTCCGAGGCGGACTACGTGGAACTGCTGCTCCAGCAGCAGGTCTCCGGCGTGGTGTTCGCCGGCGGCCTGTACGCGCAGGCCGACGCCCCGCACGACCACTACCGGCAGCTCGCGGACCGCAACATCCCGGTGGTGCTGGTCAACGCCGCCATCGAGCACCTCGGCTTCCCCGGCGTGTCCTGCGACGACGCCGTGGCGGTCGAACAGGCCTGGCGGCACCTCGTCTCGCTCGGACACGAGCGGATCGGCCTCGTGCTCGGACCCGCCGACCACATCCCCTCGGGCCGCAAGCTGGCGGCGGCGCGGGCACTGGCCCCCGATCTGCCCGACGAGCACATCGCCCGCGCCATGTTCTCGATCGAGGGCGGGCACGCGGCGGCCTCCCGGCTCATCGACCGCGGGATCACCGGTTTCATCTGCGCCAGCGACCCGCTCGCGCTCGGTGTCGTCAGGGCCGCCCGGCGCAAGGGGCTCGACGTGCCGGCGCAGGTGTCCGTCGTCGGCTACGACGACTCCGCGCTCATGAACTGCACCGAGCCGCCGCTGACCACCGTCCGCCAGCCCATCGAGGCGATGGGCAGAGCGGCCGTGGAACTGCTGAACGCGCAGATCGGCGGGACCAGCGTCACTCCCGAAGAGCTGCTGTTCGAGCCGGAGTTGGTGGTCCGAGGTTCCACCGCGCAAGTGCCCCGCCACTGAGAGCACGTGGCTGTCGAATAATTACAGATTATGCGCGAGATCTTGCGCCGTAATGTCGGTGGTGCTTGAGTGTGCGGCGCCAGACACGGACGCCGCACCCCCTCGGGTGCGGCGCCGTGGGCCTTCCCTGCGCCTGCCCAAGAGGGGTCCACCGATGAGAAGTCCCGGGTTCCGCCGCACCAGCACCACGCTCATGGCCTCCGCCCTCGCCCTGACCGCGATCACGGCCTGCGGCTCAAGCGACGACGACGGATCCGCGGGTGGCAAGACGCGCATCACGGTCAACTGCATGCCGCCCAAGAGCGCCAAGGTCGACCGTTCGTTCTTCGAGGCCGACGTCAAGGCGTTCGAGAAGGCCAACCCGGACATCGACGTCGTCACGCACGACGCGTTCCCGTGCCAGGACCCCAAGACCTTCGACGCCAAGCTCGCGGGCGGTCAGATGGAGGACGTGTTCTACACGTACTTCACCGACGCCAAGCACGTGGTCGACGTCAACCAGGCGGCCGACATCACCACTTACGTCAAGGAGCTCAAGAGCTACAGCACCATCCAGCAGCAGCTGCGCGACATCTACACCGTCGACGGCAAGATCTACGGCGTTCCCCGCACCGGCTACTCGATGGGCCTCATCTACAACAAGAAGCTCTTCGCGCAGGCGGGCCTCGACCCCGATAAGCCCCCGGCGACCTGGGAGGAGCTGCGCGCCGACGCCAAGAAGATAGCCGCGCTCGGCAAGGGCACCGTCGGCTACGCCGACTACAGCGCGCAGAACCAGGGAGGCTGGCACTTCACCGCCGAGCTCTACTCGCAGGGCGGTGACGTGGTGAGCGCCGACGGCAAGAAGGCGAACATCGACACTCCCGAGGGCAAGGCCGTCCTGCAGAACCTCAAGGACATGCGCTGGAGCGACAACTCCATGGGCAGCAAGCAGCTGCTCGTCATCAACGACGTGCAGCAGATGATGGGCTCCGGAAAGCTCGGCATGTACCTCTCCGCCCCGGACAACATCCCGATCCTGGTGAAGGAGAAGGGCGGCAACTACAAGGACCTGGCGCTCGCCCCGATGCCGGGCGGCAAGGGCACGCTCATCGGCGGCGACGGCTACATGTTCAACAAGAAGGACACCCCGGCGCAGATCAGGGCCGGCCTGAAGTGGCTCGACCGCATGTTCCTGACCCCCGGCAAGGGCTTCCTCGGCGACTACGCCCGCGCCAAGCAGAACGACGCGCCGGTGGGCCTGCCCGAGCCGCGCCTGTTCACCGGCGCCGCCGACGCGAAGGACCAGGAGGTCAAGAAGGCCAACGCCAACGTCCCCGTCGAGAACTACCAGGCCTTCCTCGACGGCAACCAGAGCCTCCAGATGAAGATCGAGCCGCCGCAGGCCCAGCAGATCTACTCCGTCCTCGACGGCGCCGTATCCGCGGTCCTCACCAAGAAGGACGCCGACGTCGACCAGCTGCTGAAGGACGCCTCCGGCAAGATCGACTCCATCCTGGCCCGGGGCTGACCGCTTCCATGAAGACCGCATCGAAGCCCGCGGCACCCCCTTTGACCGTACTCGGCGTGCCGCAGGGGGAGCCGCGCCGGACCGGGGGACCGTGGCGCCGGCGCCTGGCCGAACAGTCGCGGGCCTACGCCTTCCTGATCGGCGGACTGCTCTGCTTCGCCCTGTTCTCCTGGTATCCGGCGATCCGTGCCGTGGTGATCGCCTTCCAGAAGTACACGCCCGGTTCCGGCGGCGAATGGGTCGGAACCGCCAACTTCACCCGGGTCTTCCACGACCCCGAGTTCAGCGCGGCCTGGCGCAACACCCTGACCTTCACGCTGCTCGCTCTGCTCATCGGCTTCGCCGTCCCCTTCCTGACGGCGCTCGTGCTCAACGAACTGCGGCACGCGAAGGCCTTCTTCAGAGTCGTCGTCTATCTGCCGGTGATGATCCCGCCGGTCGTCAGCGCACTGCTGTGGAAGTGGTTCTACGATCCCGGGGCCGGCCTCGCCAACGAGGCGCTGCGGTTCGCGCACCTGCCCACGTCGAACTGGTCCAACGGCGCCGACACCGCCCTCGTCTCGCTGGTGATCGTCGCCACCTGGGCCAACCTCGGCGGCACCGTCCTCATCTATCTCGCCGCGCTCCAGAGCATCCCCGGCGAGCTGTACGAGGCGGCGGAGCTGGACGGCGCGAACATCTGGCAGCGAGTGCGCCATGTGACGATCCCGCAGACCCGGTTCGTCATCCTGATGCTGATGCTCCTCCAGATCATCGCGACCATGCAGGTCTTCACCGAGCCGTTCGTGATCACCGGCGGCGGCCCGGAGAACGCGACCGTCACGGTGCTCTACCTGATCTACAAATACGCCTTCCTCTACAACGACTTCGGAGGGGCGTGCGCCCTGAGCGTCATGCTGCTCGTGCTGCTCAGCGTCTTCTCCGCGGTGTATCTGCGGCTGACGCGCTCCACCGGGGAGGACACATGAGCGTACGTACGCTGGTCTCGCCGCTCACCCTGGCCCGTCCGCGCGGCCGGGCCGTCTACTGGACCGTCTTCACTGGCGTCGTGCTGCTGTTCGCGCTCGCCTTCCTCTTCCCCGTGTACTGGATGGTGACCGGCGCCGTGAAGTCGCCGGACGAGGTGGTGCGCACCCCGCCGACCCTCGTACCGCACGCGTGGCACCTGAGCGGCTACACCGACGCCTGGGAGCTGATGGACCTGCCCACCCACCTGTGGAACACGGTGGTGCAGGCCACGGGGGCCTGGCTGCTGCAGCTCGTGTTCTGCACCGCGGCGGCGTACGCCCTGTCCAAACTGCGGCCCGCCTTCGGCAGGGTGATCCTCGGCGGCATCCTCGCCACCCTGATGGTCCCCGCGCAGGCGTTCGTGGTCCCGAAGTACCTGACCGTCGCGGACCTGCCGCTGATCCACACCAGCCTGCTCAACGACCCGCTCGGCATCTGGCTGCCCGCCGTGGCCAACGCCTTCAACCTCTACCTGCTCAAGCGCTTCTTCGACCAGATTCCGCGAGACGTCCTGGAGGCCGCCGAGATCGACGGCGCCGGACGTCTGCGCACGCTGTGGTCGATCGTGCTGCCGATGTCCCGTCCCGTCCTGGGAGTCGTGTCGATCTTCGCCCTGGTCGCCGTCTGGCAGGACTTCCTGTGGCCGCTGATGGTCTTCTCCGACACCGGCAAACAGCCCATCAGCGTGGCACTCGTCCAGCTGTCCCAGAACATCCCGCTGACCGTCCTCATCGCCGCGATGGTGATCGCGAGCATCCCCATGGTCGCGATGTTCCTGGTGTTCCAGCGGCACATCATCGCCGGGATCAGCGCGGGCAGCACGAAGGGCTGACGACACCCCTCCAGAAAGGCATTCACCGTGGGACAGCCTTCCCCTGCCCGCACGCGCAGCGACTGGTGGCGCTCCGCCGTCATCTACCAGGTGTACGTCCGCAGCTTCGCGGACGGCGACGGCGACGGCACCGGAGACCTCGCGGGCGTGCGCGCCAGACTGCCGTACCTCGCCGAACTCGGCGTGGACGCCCTGTGGTTCAACCCCTGGTACCTCTCACCGATGGCCGACGGCGGCTACGACGTCGCCGACTACCGTGCCATCGACCCGGCCTTCGGGACGCTCGCCGAGGCGGAGAAGCTCATCGCCGAGGCGCGGGAACTCGGCATCCGCACCCTCGTCGACATCGTGCCCAACCACGTCTCCGACCAGCACCCCTGGTTCCGGGCCGCCCGGGCCGCCCCCGTCAAAAGCCCCGAACGCGAGCTGTTCCACTTCCGTCCCGGACGCGGCGAACACGGCGACATCCCGCCCAACGACTGGCCGTCCCAGTTCGCCGGCTCCGCCGAACCCGTCTGGACCCGGCTCCCCGACGGCGACTGGTACCTCCACCTGTTCACCCCCGAGCAGCCCGACCTCAACTGGGCGCACCCCGCCGTCCGTCAGGAGCACGAGGAGATCCTGCGCTTCTGGTTCGAGCGGGGCGTCGCGGGCGTGCGCATCGACTCGGCCGCGCTGCTCGCCAAGGACCCGGAGCTGCCCGACTTCGTCGAGGGCCGCGATCCGAACCCGTTCGTCGACCGCGACGAACTCCACGACATCTACCGCTCCTGGCGCGCGGTCGCCGACGCCTACGACGGCATCTTCGTCGGCGAGGTCTGGCTGCCCGACACCGAGCGCTTCGCCCGCTACCTGCGCCCCGACGAACTGCACACCGCCTTCAACTTCTCCTTCCTGTCCTGCCCCTGGGACGCGGCACGGCTGCGCACCTCCATCGACGAGACCCTCGCCGAGCACGCCCCGGTCGGCGCGCCGGCCACCTGGGTGCTGTGCAACCACGACGTGACCCGCACCGTCACCCGCTACGGCCGCACCGACACCGCCTTCGCCTTCGCCACCAAGGCCTTCGGCACCCCGACCGACCTGGCCCTCGGCACCCGGCGGGCGCGGGCCGCGGCCCTGCTCTCGCTCGCCCTGCCCGGCTCCGTCTACCTCTATCAAGGCGAGGAACTCGGCCTGCCCGAGGTGGAACTGCCGACGGCCAGCATCCAGGACCCGATGCACTTCCGCTCGGGGGGCACCGACCCGGGCCGGGACGGCTGCCGGGTGCCGCTGCCCTGGACCGCCGGGGCACCGCACGCGGGGTTCGGCGGCGAACCGTGGCTGCCGCAGCCCGCCGACTGGCCCGCCTACGCGGCCGACCGCCAGGCCGAGGACCCCGGATCGATGCTGAGCCTCTACCGCGCGGCGCTCCGCATCCGCCGCGGCGAACCGGGCTTCGGCGACGGACCGCTCAGCTGGCTGCCCGCACCCGACGGGGTCCTCGCCTTCGCCCGCACCGACGGGCTGCTCTGCGTCGTGAACCTCACCGCCGGACCCGTCGCCCTCCCCCCGCACACCCGCCTGCTGCTGGGCAGCGGCCCGCTCGACGCGGACGGGCTGCTCCCGCAGGACACGGCGGTCTGGCTGCGCGCCTGAGGCCGCCGGACGGCGCACCGCTGCCCCCGCACCCCCACCTCGAAGGGATCTCGCCATCGTGGACCAGGAGTGGGAGGAGGGGCCGCGCTCGGTCGCCGCCCCGGTGCGCGGCCGGGACGGCGGGGTGGCGGCGGCCGTGAGCATCCCCGTGCACGCCGGCCGCAACTCCGTCGAGGCCGTCCGCCGCGACCTGCTGCCGCACCCGCCGGCCACGGCGGCGGCGATCGAGGCCGACCTGCGGATCACAGATCCAGCACGAGCCGCTTCCCGCGGCAGCGCGACACACAGATGAGCATGGTCTCGCCCGCCTCCCGTTCCGCCTCGGTCAGTACCGAGTCCCGATGGTCGGGCACCCCCTCCAGGACGTCGGTCTCGCAGGTGCCGCACGTGCCCTCGGCGCAGGAGTACAGCACCTCGACCCCGGCCGCGCGCACGGTGTCGAGGACGGACACGTCCGGCGCCACGACGAGCGTGCGCCCCGAACGTCCGAGGACCACCTCGAACTCCGTGTTCCCGCCAGGCCCCGCTTCCCTCGGACGGAAGCGCTCGACACGCAGCAGCCGCGGGGGACAGCGTTCCTGTACCGCGTCGAGAAGCGGCTCCGGGCCGCAGCAGTAGACGAGCGTGCCCGCGGGCAGAGCGTCCAGCACCGGCCCGAGGTCCAGCAGTCCGGTCTCCTCCTGGGGCGCGATCCGTACCCGGTCGCCGTACCGGCCGAGCTCCTCGACGAACGCCATCGACGCCCGGGTCCGCCCGCCGTACAGCAGCGTCCACTCCGCGCCGGCCGCCTCCGCCGCGGCGAGCATCGGCAGGATCGGTGTGATGCCGATGCCGCCGGCGACGAACCGGTACCGGGGCGCGGGCTCCAGCGCGAAGTGATTGCGCGGTCCGCGCACCCGGACCCGGTCGCCCGGGGCCAGCCGGCCGTGCACGTACGCCGATCCGCCGCGGCCGTCGGCCTCGCGCAGCACCGCGATCCGCCATGTGCCGCGGTCGGCCGGATCACCGCACAGCGAGTACTGCCGCTCCAGTCCCGGCCCGAGCACGACGTCGACGTGCGCGCCGGGCCGCCAGGCGGGAAGCTCCGCGCCGGACGGGTGGCGCAGGGTGAGCGCGAGCACGCCGTCGGCCACGGACTCCCGCAGCCCGACGACGAGTTCGGCTTCGTACAGGGTCATCGCGCGTTTCCTCGGAGGGTGTGTCCGGCGGGGTGGGCGAACATCCACTCCCACATCTCGACCGGGTCGGGCGCGGTGTGCTCGGCGCCGCAGTGACAGGTGCCGTGCAGCAGGTCCGTGCCCGGCAGCCAGTCGATGCGGTAGATCTGCCCGGTGGGACCGGTCACCGGACCCGCTCCACCGGCTTGTCGCCCTCCTCGACCAGCCGGGCGAGGATGCGGCGGGCCGCGAGTCCGCCGGTGTCGATGTTGATGCTGAGCTCCTGATAACCGGCGCGCTCCGAACCCAGCGTCCTCTGGAGCAGGTTGAGCGCGTCCACGTCCTGCATCACGACCCTGTGGTTGAAGTCGTGCAGGAAGGCGGTGACCTCCTCGTCGTCGGGAGCGAAGTCCCGGGAGACCGCCCAGAAGTCGTACACTCTGCCGTCGCCGGACGGCGTGATCGCGTACGTGATCTCGGTGTGGAAGCCGTTCGGATCGCTGCCGTCCGCCTCCGGCAGCATGCCGACCGGTGCGATCCGGCTGTGCAGCAGATACAGGCACGGGGCGTGGTACTCGATGTCCTGCCAGCGGGTGATGCGCCCCTCGATCCCGGTGGAGCGGGCGTAGAAGGGCGGACACTCGGCGTCGTCCATGTGCCGGCCGACCCGCACGATGCCGGCGCCCTCGTCGACCTCGGTGGTGATCGGGGTCTCGGCCACCTCGGGCGTGCCGATGTAGCCGCCGTGCAGATACGTCTCGTGGGAGAGGTCGAGCAGGTTGTCGACGAGGAGGCCGTAGTCGGCGTCGATGGGCTCCATCCCGCGGACCGTGACCCAGCCCGGGGAGTCGAGGTGCCGCGCGCGCGGGATCGTCCCGGCGTCGGCGAGCGCGGGGTCGCCGATCCAGACCCAGATCAGGGAGTCCTGTTCGACCAGCGGGTACGAGGCGACCCGGGCCGTGCGCGGTATGCGTTTCTGGCCCGGCACGTACACGCAGGCGCCCGTCGTGTCGTATGTGAACCCGTGGTACCCGCACACGATCCGGTCGCCGTCGAGCCGGCTCTCCGAGAGAGGGTAACGGCGGTGCACACAGCGGTCGGACAGGGCGACCGCCGTGCCGTCGTCCTCTGTGCGGTAGAGGACGAGGGGCTCACCGAGGACGGTCCGGCCGAGCAGCTCGCGCCCGACCTCGTGCGAATAGGCGACGACGTACCACTGGTTCCTGGCGAAGGCGGTCATGTGAGGCATGGCGTTCCCGTCCCTGAGAGTGGGGCGCCGTCGCCCCGCGTGCCGTGGTTGGAATCAGGGTCGTGACGCTTGCGGCCACTCGGCAAGGCGGCTTCTGTCAGGCGGAAGGGCTTCCGTAAAATGGCTGTTCAGAGAGTTGGTCTGTCTGTTGGTGGTCGCCGGCGCGGACGTCGGGACTGTCCGGATGGTGCGCAGGTTCACCGCGCGATGTCCCATAGCCGAGGAAGCCGTTCCGTTGTTCCGGTCAGCTCGGTCCCTGGTGGAGCAGGGTGGCCCTTAGGTCGTTCTCGGTGATCTGGTCGGCGGGGCGGTGCAGTGTCCAGCGGTGGGCCTCGCCGTCCATCGGCAGCACGGCGACGACGGTTTCCAGCGGTGGGTAGCCGGGTTCGCTGCAGGTGAGCTGGCGGATAATGACGGCGGTGTCGTTGTCCAGGCCGAGCAGGGCGCGCACGGCATCCCAGCCGCAGCGCCTGCGACATCGGCTTCGCCGCCGTCGAACACACCGTCAACCTAACTGCGCTCTCCGCACCGCCCGCCCGCCTACCCAGAACCAAGGGGTGGTTCAGGTTGCAGGCCGTGTTCGGTGAATCCGAAGACGCCCACGGTGCGTGAGGCGGCGAAGCCGGCGAGGGCGCCGAGCGTGACGCCGGCTGCGGCGGCCCTCAGAAGCAGGGGTGGTGTCCCCATCAGCAGCAGGGCGGCGAGGGCGAAGGAGGCGCCGGCCTGGAGCAGGAACAGGGGACCGATGATGTGGAAGAAGCGGTACTCGTCGACGTAGAGCTGGGCGTGTATGTATCCGCCGGCGGCGAGGGTGGCGGCGCTCGCCGATCGCAGGGTGGGGGCGAGGAGTCTGTGGGTGTTCATGCCAGCCTCTGATCCTTGATGGCCAGTTCGCGGTCGCCTTGGCGGTAGCCGACGGTGCGGATGCCGAGTGCGTCCTTGAGCTGCCGGGCGGGGACGACCTGCGGAGTGGGGGCGGGGGCACGGCCCGGTTTGGGCAGGGGGTAGGCGGTGGTGGTGGCGGAGTGGAAGGTGATGTTGCCGTCTGTCTTGGTGAACAGCTGGTGGACGTGCCCGTTGAGACAGGTGACGGAGGAGAAGCGGCGTAGGAGGGTGATGACCTTGAGGGCGTCATCGGTGCTCCAGCCCCACTGCGGGTACATGGCGAACAGCGGGATGTGGCTGAAGACCACGATGGGGGTGTCCGACGACAGTCCGGCGAGGTCCTTACGGACGAAGTCGATCTGATCGTTGCCGAGATGGCCGAGCTTCTCCAGGCTCAGGGTGTTGACCAGGGCGATGAAGTGCACGCCGTGGGTGTCGAAGCTGTACCAGCCATCGCCGAGCGTGCCCATGCCGAAGGTCTTCCGGTAGGCGCGGCCTGCATCGCCGATGGAGTCGTGCTCGCCCGGTACGGTGAAGACACGGTCTGTCTGCATACCGGTCAGCATCTGCTTGACCTGGTCGAACTGGCCGGCCGTGGACAGGTGGGTCAGGTCGCCGCTGTGCATGACGAAGTCGGGTCTGAATCCGAGCGAGTTGACCTGGTTGATCGCTTCGGTGAATGAGCCGGCCACGTCCGTGTTCGCCGGGCCCTGGAACCCGATATGGCTGTCGGAGACCTGCACGAACCGCAGCGAGCTGTTCGCCGCTTCGGCGGCGCCGGCGGCGGCCATGGAGTTGGTCTCCCGGGAGTCGGCGATGTGGCTGATCACCTCTCCACTGGCCACGGTCAGCACGACGGCGCCGCCGAACCACCCCGCGTGGCGGAGGAGTTGGCGCCGGGACATACCGTGCTCCGTGGTGGGCTGCTCGGCATCGCCGGCCGATGCACTGTCGTAGTAGCCGGTCATCGGGTCACCTCCACGGTGGCGGTCATGAACGGATGGATGGTGCAGAGGTAGGAGTAGGTGCCGGGCTTGGCGAACGTGTAGCTGTAGGTTGCGTGGGCGTTCAGGGCTGCCGAATGCAACGGGCCGCCCGATCCCGCGCTGGTGACGGTGTGGGCGTCGGTGTCCTGATTGGTCCAGGTCACCGTCGTGCCCACTTTGACCTTGAGTGTGGCCGGGGAGAATGCGAAGTTCTTGATCGCCACAGCGTCCCCGGTCATCGGCGCGGCAGCCGCGCCCGTGCTGGGGGGGCTCATGGGCATGCTCATGCTGGGCATCGGCGAGGTGCCGGGAGCGGAGCCCGCCGTGTTCCCCGGTCCGGCGGCACCGGACATCCCGGCCATCTGGTGCTGACCTGGACCGGGAGTGATGGCGCCGGCTCCGGTGGAAGAGGTATGCGACGACTGGCCGCACGCGCTGAGGAGCCCCAACGCGCCGGCGGTGGCGACGGCCAGCCCGGCCGTGCCGCGTGATCGCCGGCCTGGTGTACGAAAGTTCAGGTGCATGGTGTTCGTTCCTCACTGATCAGGCGGAGTTGGGGAATGTGCCGACTGGGCGCACGCAGCCGCAGTGATGTGCGGTGGATGCCGTGGCACGGCCGCGTGCCCCAGACGGAACCTGCGAACGAGCGCTGGTGCTGCCCTTGTGTCGGCCGGTCGCCTCGGCAGGCCCCGCGCTACGCATCCGTCCTCGCGTGCCGCGAAGTCGCAGGTGGCATGCGGCTTCCCTGTCCCGGGCCGCGATTGAGGCTTCGCACGCGTCGAGCACTCCGTAGGACCGTCGTCGTGGTGTGCGCGGGGTGAGTGTGGCCGCTGCCATGAGCGAGTGCGCCGCGTTGGGTATCTCGGTCACCTCTGATCCATCCTTGTCGTGTGGGGAATGGAGGAGGAGTGCCGCGTAAATCGGCTCTTGTCTGGCTCCACGGGCGGCGGGGGCGCCCGGTTCGGAAGATATGCACTTTTTATGACGCTTCTTTGTGATCTTCACAGATCGGCCAGCCACGGGCGCTCCGCTCGCACGGCCTTGCTGGTGTCGTCGGACCCGGCAGCGGGATGCCACCCGCAGCGCTCGCAGAGCGTCATCTGTGCCATGCCGTGCGTTACACGACAAAGCAATACATATGCGCGATGATCGTCTTATGTCCTGGAGTTCCCGAAAACGTGATCAAAGGACCGATCCGGATGACTCCGCGCACCGTGTCTCTGGTAAAGGGACCCTTTCGACCGCAGACGAGGAACTGTTGCGCACTCTGTACGCGGAGCACGCGGGACCCCTCTTCCACTACGTGCTGCGACTGACCTCAGGAGACTGGCAATGGGCGGAGGATGTCGTGCAGGAGACGCTGCTGCGGGCGTGGCAGCATCCCGCCGCGTTCGACCCGGCACGCGGCCCGGCCCGGGCATGGCTGTGTACGGTGGCCCGGCACCTGGTCATCGACGCCCACCGGGCCCGGAAGGCCAGACCGGCCGAGGCCGGCGGCGAGGCGCTGGAGCGAGTCGCCGAGCAGGCTCCGGGCGAGGACGAGATCGAGAAGGCACTGCAAAGCTGGGCGGTGGCCGATGCCATCCGGACGCTGTCCCCGGACCATCGCGCGCTCCTGCTGGAGACCTACTACCGGGGCCGGACCATGGCGGAGGCCGCCCGGGTGCTGGGCGTCCCGCTGGGCACCGTGAAGTCGCGGACGTACTACGCCCTGCACGCCCTGCGGCTGGCGCTGCTGGAACGGGGCATCGAGCCATGACCGTGGCATGCAGGAGGTGGCGACCATGAGCGCGGAGCACGACGCCCTCCGGCTGGCGCTGGGAGGATACGTCCTGGGCACGCTGCCCCCTGCGGAAATGGAACAAGTGCGCGCCCACCTCGCAGGATGCGCCGAGTGCAGGGCGGAACACGCCCAGCTGGCGGGACTGCCCGCGCTGCTGGCGACGGTGACCGAGGCGGAAGCGGCGGGCCAGACGGTGCCGGCGGCCGGCGAGGACCTGGCCGACCGGCTGGTGGCGCGGGCAGCCGAGAGTGCTCAGGGCTCCTCGCCTGCACGGCCCACCGTGCCTGCGGTGCCGCAGGGGCCGCAGGCGGGTGTGCTGGAGAGGCTGCTCCAGCAGGCCGCGGCCCGGCGCCGCAGGACCTGGCGTCTGCAACTGGCCGGTGCCGCCGCCTCCCTGACGTTCATCGCGGCAGCGGTCGGCGGCACATGGCTGGCGGCTGTCGGAACGGTGGGCAGTCAGGCGACGCAGCCTGGGCCGACCGCGCCGACCGCCTGGCGTACCTTCTCCGGAAGCGATCCCGCCACCGGCGTAACCGCCTCGGTGAAGGTCTCGCCCTCTGCCTGGGGCAGTGTCCTGCAGGTCTCCGCCAAGGGGGCGCCCGCCGGAATCACCTGCCGGCTGCAGGCAGTCGGGCCCGGCGGGGCCAGGGCGGACGGCGCGACCTGGCGGGCAGGCGAGTACCCCCCCGGCACCACGATCCCAGGGGCGATTCCCATGTCTCCGGGGGCCATCGAGCACTTCGAGATCGTCGCAGGCGACGGTCAGAAGCTGGTCACGATGCAGGCATGAGGGGCGGGGAGCCCGCCCGACGCGGCGTCGGGCGGGCAAGAGGCGAGCACGCACGGGGCGTCCGGCTGATGGTCATCGAGGAGACCAGTGCTCGTGGCATCGGCCGCAAAGGCGAGCCCGTGGACGCCGTAGTCGACCGACGCCACCACGCCGTAGGGCTCCGGGATCGGCGAGATCGAGACCGTCCGACATGAGCGCCCGGCGGATGCCCGCGGTGGCCCCGGAGGCCGGCATCGAGCCTCTATGGTCAGGGACTGATCGGCACGACGCGCACGGAGGAGGCGGCTCGGTCGCGGGGCTCTGGGCCGCTCCCCGCGCACGGCTGCCCCGGCGGTGACAGAGCGGCGACGCTGCGCCGGGACCCCTCGGCGCGCCCGACGACTCCCGGGAGCCGATCGCCCTCACCGTCGGCTCCCGCGAAACGGGCCGGTCCTCGGCCGAACTTGATGCGTGAGTGCGCCGACAGTGCGTGCACGCCCCCTCCGGGTTGCCGGTGACGGCGCCCTGGGCCTCAGAAGAGCCTGGCCGAGGTGTTCCCCGTCCCCTCGCGCAAGCGGATGTACGGGGTTCACCAGACGGCCCGCGTTCTCGACTCTCCCTCTCTTCCGAAGTCCGTACAGCCCGGAGCGAAGAAGGGGCTCCGCGGGCGCTGAGGCCGTCGCTGCCCCCGGCCGGGCCAAGGCATCTGCACGCCGAGGGCCGAGAAGAAGACCACGGACGTGGGGACTGAGCTGCCAGTGCCCTGCTCGCCGGGTACGGCATCGAGCTCGGACAGAGGCGAGTGAGCTCAGCCCGGCCATCGGCATTGACCTGACCCGCCAGAAGTTGAGCGAAAGGCGCGAAAAACTCGAACCGTTCGGCATGCGCCGCCCGTGGAACTGAATGAGCGCTCCCATGCAGGATCCGGCATACCGACCGCCCCTCGAAGTCGTTGGCGGTCGCCCACTTTCGGGTCTCCGCACATCCACAGAAGAGCCAGATGACCATGTTTGTAACCGATTCCCCCTGCCCGAGCTCGCTGCTCACCCGGCACTGCAGCCAGCAGGCGCTGCTCACCCTGCCCGCGCAGGAGGCGCACGTCTCCGCCGTTCGTCACTTCGCGGCCGATCTGCTGGAGACCTGGAGTGTTCCCGCGAGCGAACGGGACTCCGCCGTTCTCATCGTCGACGAACTCGCTGCCAACGCCGCCCAGTACGGACGCGAGCGCATGACCCTGCTGCTCGTCCTCGACCACGGCACTTTGCACATCGTGGTCAGTGACTCCGGAATGGCCGTGGAGCGCCTTCGCCCCGACATCGCCCCGGACGAACACGGCCGCGGCACCGGCATCGTCCAGTACCTCGCACGGTCGACCGAGGTCCACCAGACGCGCAGCGGACGCGAAGTCCGCGCCTGCCTGAGGTGCTCGGCATGACCGGCCCCGGATCACCCGATGACCCCACCGAGTGGGCCTTCGCGAACCACAAACCGTGCCCCATCGACGGCTGCCTGGGCCCGGCGCAGGTGCTCGTGCCCTCCCCGGCAAACCTGTCGGCCCTCGACCACGGCGACCCCGACCATGACACGGTGCTCTGCAAACGCTGCCTCGGCGTACCGGCGGAGAGCGTGGGGGTCACCCCGAATACCGCCGAGGTCATCGACGCGCCGCCTCCGCACGAGGCGTACGCCAATGCCCCCGACCTGCGCCGCGAGATGCACCAGGTGCTCGCCCTCGGGGCCGAACGCGACGGCCGCCAAGTCCGGACCGTCACCGGCCCGCCGGTCGATGCTACGACCGCCGAACGGGCCTGGCTGCTGCGTAGGGCTGCTCTTATGGACCGGATGGCCCTGGACGGCCCCGGCCCGCTCGGCGCCGCCGCACAAACCGCCGAACAACTCGTGCTGCACGACCGCCGCCATCCCGGCCTGGTGGCCGGCCCGCACCACCCCGACGCGATCACGCTCGACTCCAGCCGCCGCCCCTACGTCCGCCAGGAGTACGCCGCATGGACGGCCGCCGGGCGCCCCGGCACCTGAAGTGACCCCGACCCGAGAGGAACAAGGGCACATGACCCGCGAGGTCATCAAAAGGAACGGTCATGCAGCTGACCGGCGGCGAACTGTGCCCCGCCATACGCCTGATGTCGGTCGAGCTTCCCGTGGGTGTGGTGGCGAAGGGCGACGAATTCCCTTGTGAGGCCGGGCTGCCCGGCCACCTCCTGTGGATTCCCTTCTGCTACGACGAGTGCCGGGCATCCGTAGGTGAAGAGCCCTGCCGGGTCGGGGGGACTGAGTGGTCCGGAAACGAGACAACCGGGCCCGCTAAAACCACGGGTGGTGTCCGGGACCGACCTCCAATCGGTGCCGTCGAATCAGAGTGTTTTCCTCTGACTGCCTCCGCTCGCCTCTGCAACCCGTCCTAGCAGGTCACAGCCTCATCGCCCCCACATGAGCGCAGGTCAGAAAGATGCGCTAGCTGTACCACTGGTTCCTGCCGAAAGCGGTCATGTGAGGCATGGCGTTCCCGTCCCTGAGACGCGGGGCCTCGTCGCCCCGCTGCGCACCGGATTCGTGACGGCCGCCACAGTGCGGCAAGGATTCTTCCGCCAGGCGGAAGGCTTCGTCGCCCGGCTGTCGGCCGGAGCCTTCGGCGGGGTCATGGACCGCTCGGGACGACGGCCTGACGCCCTGTCCGAAACTGTTCGCCTCGCGTACCGCCGACCTTCACATGTGAGCCACGGGGCCCTTCCCTGACGTTTGGTGCTCTTGGAACACTCCAACCGCGCACAATCACTCACTATTCGGCCGACCGGGCCCGTCAGGACAAGAGGTCACCCACTCATGACCCAAGTGAATCGGCGCCGATTCCTTCAACTCGCCGGTGGTACTGCGGCGTTCACCGCGATGTCCGACAGCATCCAGCGTGCTGCGGCGCTGCCCGCCCACCACCGCTCCGGCACGATCGAGGACGTCGAGCACATCGTCGTCCTGATGCAGGAGAACCGCTCCTTCGACCACTACTTCGGCTCGCTGAGAGGCGTCCGCGGCTTCGGCGACCCGCGGCCCGCGACGACGTCGGGCGGCAAGTCCGTCTGGCACCAGTCGGACGGCACCAAGGACGTGCTCCCCTTCCGGCCGGATGCCGACGACCTGGGGCTCGCCTTCATCCAGGACCTGCCGCACGGCTGGAGCGACGGACACACCGCCTTCAACAAAGGCAAGTACGACAAGTGGGTGCCTGCCAAGTCGGCGACCACGATGGCCTACCTGACCCGCGAGGACATCCCGTTCCACTACGCGCTCGCCGACTCCTTCACCGTCTGCGACGCGTACCACTGCTCCTTCATAGGCTCCACCGACCCCAACCGCTACTACCTGTGGACGGGATACACCGGCAACGACGGCAAGGGCGGCGGACCCGTCCTCGGCAACGACGAGGCCGGCTACGACTGGACCACCTACCCGGAGCGCCTCGAAGCGGCGGGGGTGTCCTGGAAGATCTACCAGGACGTCGGCGACGGGCTGGACGCGAACGGCTCCTGGGGGTGGATCCCCGACGCGTACCGCGGCAACTACGGCGACAACTCGCTGCTGTACTTCAACCAGTACCGCAACGCCGAGCCTGGTGACCCCCTCTACGACAAGGCCCGCACCGGAACCGACGCCCGCAAGGGCGAGGGTTTCTTCGACCAGTTGAAGGCCGACGTGAAGGGCGGCAAGCTGCCGCAGATCTCCTGGATCGTCGCGCCCGAGGCCTTCACCGAGCACCCGAACTGGCCCGCCAACTACGGCGCCTGGTACATCGCCCAGGTCCTGGACGCGCTCACCTCCGCGCCCGAGGTGTGGGCGAAGACGGCCCTGTTCATCACGTACGACGAGAACGACGGCTTCTTCGACCACCTCGTGCCGCCCTACCCGCCGCAGTCGGCCGCACAGGGCAAGTCGACCGTCGACGTCGGTCCCGACCTCTTCAAGGGTGACGCGGGTCACGCCGCCGGGCCGTACGGTCTCGGCCAGCGGGTGCCCATGATCGTCGTCTCGCCCTGGAGCAAGGGCGGCTACGTCTGCTCCGAGACGCTCGACCACACCTCGGTCATCCGCTTCATGGAGCGCCGCTTCGGGGTGCACGAGCCGAACATCTCGCCGTGGCGGCGCGCGATCAGCGGTGACCTCACCTCGGCCTTCGACTTCTCCCGCAGGGACACCAAGCCGGTGGCCCTGCCGGACACCGAGGGCTACCGCCCGCCGGACCGCGACCGTCACCCCGACTACGTGCCCACGCCGCCCGCGAACCCGGCGCTGCCGAAGCAGGAGCGCGGCTCGCGCCCGGCCCGCCCGCTCAAGTACGCGCCCCTGGTGGACGGCGCGGCGGACGCGGCGGCCGGCACCCTCACGCTCACCTTCGGCTCGGGCGCCAAGGCCGGTGCCGCCTTCCTCGTGACCTCGGGGAACCGCACCGACGGCCCCTGGACGTACACCACCGAGGCGGGCCGTACGGTCGCGGACACCTGGAACTCGGCCTACTCGAACGGTTCGTACGACCTCACGGTGCACGGCCCCAACGGCTTCCTGCGCACCTTCAGGGGTCCCGGCCGGACGGCGGGCCCCGAGGTCACCGCCCGCCACGTGGGCGACAACCTGGAGCTGACATTCAGCAACAAGGGCTCCGGCACGGTGCGTCTGAAGCTCACCGACGGCTACGGCGCAGGTCCGCGGTCGTTCAAGGTGCGGCCCGGCGCGACCGTGAAGCACACGGTGGACCTGCGGTCGAGCAAGCGCTGGTACGACCTGACGGTGGTGTCGGACGCGGACGCGGGATTCCTGCGGCGATTCGCCGGACATGTCGAGAATGGCCGACCCGGTGTCAGTGACCCGGCGATCGTGACCGTCTGATGGTTGCCCGGGCGCCGGTTGAATTCCGGCCATCTCAGGGTAGTGTGCCCCGGTGACCACGCATTCGAACACTCCTGCAGGTTGGTACCCGGATCCGCACGGGGCGCCCCAGACATTGCGTTACTGGGACGGCTCGCAGTGGACGGACCACACGAATGCGGACCAGCAGGCCCCGGCCGCGCCGCAGGTGCCGCACCAGGCCCAGCCGCAGCAGGGTTACGGCCGGCAGCCCGCGGCCGCACCCGACCCGCGTGTGCAGCGTCAGGTGCAGCAGCAGGCCGGTGTCGCGCCCAACGCCGCCGGTGGCGGCAGCCTGTTCACCGAGCCCGTCCTGGTGGTGAACCAGAAGGCCAAGCTGATCGAGCTGACCAACGAGTACAAGGTCATGGATCAGAACGGCAACCAGCTCGGCGCGGTCACCGAGGTCGGGCAGAGCGCGCTGAAGAAGATCCTGCGCTTCGTCTCCAGTCTCGACCAGTTCATGACGCACAGGCTGGAGATCCGCGACGCCCACGGTCAGCCGCAGCTGCTGCTGACCCGTCCCGCGAAGTTCCTCAAGTCGCGGGTGATCGTGTCCCGTCCGGACGGCTCGCCCGTCGGCGAGATCGTGCAGCAGAACATGTTCGGGAAGATCAACTTCGCGATGAACGTCAACGGCCAGCAGGTCGGCGCGATCAAGGCGGAGAACTGGCGTGCCTGGAACTTCGCGATCGTCGACCACGCGGACAACGAGGTGGCCCGGATCACCAAGACCTGGGAAGGCCTCGCCAAGACGATGTTCACCACTGCGGACAACTACGTCCTGCAGATCCACTTCCAGCTCCCGGAGCCGCTGCTGAGCCTCGTCGTGGCGACGGCGCTGACCGTGGACACGGCGCTCAAGCAGGACTCCCGCGGTCTGGGCTGAGTCCCCTATGCGGAAGGGCGGTCGCGGGAACCCGCGACCGCCCTTCCGTCGTTCCCGGCGCCGGAGGGCGTCCGCCCCCCCCTGAGCCGGAGAGTGTCCGCGCCCCCGGAAGCAGGAACATGTCCTCGTCCGCAAGCGGGAACGTGTCCGCGCCCCCGGAGCTAGAGCGTCGTCAGATGTCCGGAGTTGGGCTGCTTCGGGACCAACGAGGGCTCGTACGCCGCCGGTCCGGACTCCAGCGCCAGCACCGCGGCGACCGGGTGGTCGTCGTCCACCGCGTCGTGGGCCGGAGCCACGGGCTCGGGCGCCGAGCGCGACAGCGTCACGACGCCCCACGCCGCGATCCCCGCTCCGGCGAGCGCCAGCAGCATCCCGCCGGCGCCGCCCTCGAGCCGCTCGCCGAGCAGGGACAGGCCGATCACCACCGCGGCCACCGGATTCGCGAGCGTCACCACGGCGAGCGGAGCGCCGAGACCGCCCTGGTACGCGGTCTGCGACAGGAGCAGTCCGCCCGCCGCGAAGGCCGCCACGAGCAACGCCACCACGATCACTTGGGCGCTGAGCAGAGAGTGCGAGCGGTCCGTCGCCGCCACCGTCACCGTCTGGGTGAGTGCCGACGCGACGCCCGAGGCGAATCCGGAGGCGGTGGCGTGCCGCAGGCCCGGCCGGGCGCCGGGACGGGACAGCCCGCCGATCAGCACGGCCGTCGTACCGGCGACGGCCAGCGCCTCGGGCACGCTCAACACGTCGTCGGGCGCGGGTCCTGACGCCGTGACGAGCAGTGCCGCCAGTCCGATCAGGGTCAGCGCCGTGCCCCTCCACTCGACCGCGCTGACCCGCCGCCCCGCCATGCGCGCGCCGAGCGGGACCGCCGCCACGAGCGTGAGCGCGCCGAGCGGCTGCACCAGGGTGAGCGTGCCGTACTTGAGCGCGGCGACGTGCAACAGCGCGGCGGAGGCGTTGAGCGCGACCGACCACCACCAGGCGCCGCCGGCCAGCAGGCGCAGCGTGCCCGATCCGGCGGACCGGGCGGCGAGCCGCTCCTGGGCGACGGCGGCCGCGGCGTAGGCGACGGCCGAGAACAGGGACAGGACGACGGCGGTGACGGTCGCGTTCATCGCCCCGCCCCCACGAGCTCCGGCAGGTCCGCGACCGGTTCACCGGCGCGCTCCTGGGCGCGTCCGGCGGTCGTCGCCGTTCGGTGCGGAAGAGGGATCACCGCGAGGGCGCCGCCGAGCAGCGCGGTCGCGACGATCGAGTCGAGCCAATAGTGGTTCGCCGTGCCGACGATCACCAGCACGGTGAGCAGCGGGTGCAGGAGCCAGAGCGGGCGCCATCGGGAGCGGGTTGTGGCGATCAGCCCGATCGCCACCGTCAGCGCCCAGCCGAAGTGCAGCGACGGCATCGCCGCGAACTGGTTCGCCATCGAGTCGGTCGCCGGGTGCGCCCCGTACACCGTGGGGCCGTACACCTGACCGGTGTCCACGAGGCCCGCCGCGTCGAGCAGGCGCGGCGGGGCGAGCGGGAAGGCGAGGTGTCCCACGAGTGCCGCGGCGGTCACCGCGGCGAGGATCCGTCGGGCCCACACGTAGTGGACGGGGCGCCGCAGGTACAGCCAGATCAGGAAGGCCGCGGTCGCCGGGAAGTGGACGGTCGCGTAGTAGGTGTTCGCGAGGTGCACCAGGGTGTCGCTGTGCAGCAGCGCGCCCTGGACGGCGCCCTCGCCGGGGAGGTGGACGGCCCGCTCCAGGTCCCATACGTGGCCGGCGTTGCGCAACGCCTCGGCGGTGTGGCCGGCGGCGATCTGGCGGCCGACCTTGTAGACGACGAAGAGGCCCACGACGAGCAGCAGCTCACGCAGCAGCGGCGGCCGGGCCGAGGGTTCGTCGGGCTCCGAGGGGCGGCGCGCCCCGGTCCGCGTGGTGCCCGCGTGCACACGCGGGCCGCCCTTGCGCGGGCGCGGCAGCGCGGCCATGGCGCGCGCGTATGCCCTGGTGGCGGTGCCCCTGGGCACCGCCCGGCGTATGGCCGCGTCGGGCGGCTCCGGTTCCGCGGCGGACTCTGCAGGCTCGGTTCGGGAATTCATCCCCCGGCCCCCTTGCTGACGGTCTTACTGGGTGGTGCGTGGTGAGCCCAGGACAGGATCCACTCGACAGAGAAGTGGGTCCTGTCCAAGGCTCATCGATACGTGAGTGTACCGATACGTTGGTGTACCGATACGGGGGTGTACCGATACGTAACTGTACCGATACGAGGTCGTACCGGTACAGTGGCGTATCGATTAGACTGTGTGAAGCCGACCACCGAGACGAGCCGGATTCCGTCCGGACTCGTCTTGGACCACTCCGGATCCAACGAGGAGAAGAGCCATGACGTCGCAGGCCGCGGACGGACCGGACTCGGTCGTCGCCTCGCGCCGCTCCAAGATCACGCCCGAGCGTGAGCGGGAGTTCTACGACGCCGTGCTCGACCACATCCGGGCCTGCGGGTACGAATCGCTCACGATGGAGGGCGTGGCCTCGAGCACCCGGTGCAGCAAGTCCACGCTCTACCGGCAGTGGCGGACCAAGCCCCAGCTCGTGGCGGCGGCGCTGCGCGCCAACCGCTGTCCGCGCTTCTCCGGCATCGACACCGGATCGCTCGCCGGGGACCTGCGCGCGGCGGCGCGGGCCGCGGGCGAGTGGTCGGGGCGTGACAGCACCCAGCTCCTCCAGGGCCTCGGCCACGCCGTGACACAGGACAGGGAGCTCCAGCAGGCGCTGCGCGACGCGCTCGTCGAACCCGAGGTCGCCGAGCTGAGGGAGATGATCCAGCGTGGCGTCGACCGCGGCGAGATCGCGGCCGACCATCCGGCGCTGGAGTTCATCCCCGCGCAACTGCTCGGCGTGCTGCGGGTGCGCCCCCTCCTGGAGGGCCGGTACGCCGACGAGGCGTATCTCACAGAATTCGTCGAGGCCGTCGTGCTGCCCACACTCGGCCTGACCTGAGACTCAGGTCGCCGTCCGCGGGATGACCGGACGTCGGCCTGTACCGCGCCGCACCGTGGGGACGGGGGCGGCGCGCACCCCCCGGCCGGGTGGGGTTCCCCTTGAGCGGAGGGGCGCTCCACCCGGCCGATCCAAGCCCGCACCGCTCCCGGGACCCGGCGGGGTCCCTGGAGCGGTGGGGGTCACACGGTCCGGCCGTTGCCGCCGGCTCCCGGCGCGGCCTTGATGCCCTCGGTGATCGTGTCGATCACCGACAGCTCGGGCGCCCTGGAGCTGACGTCGATGCCGAAGCGCACCACGACGAGGCTCTTGGGCACCACCGGGGACGGGAAGACGAGCGACTCGACATAGCCGTCGTCGCCCTTGCTCGTCACGACCTTCCAGCGGACCAGGTAGCCCTTCTCGCCCGCCACCGTCACCGCCTTCGAGGCGAGTTCGGTGTGCGAGGTGATCGTGCCGTATCCCTCGCCGTACGACTCCTTGGCGTTCTTGGAGATGTCCTCCTTGGCCGCCGCCTCCGCCGTGGTCGCCTTCAGGCCCTGCACCAGGGCGGGAGCCGAGTAGGCGCCGCCGCGCTGGCAGTTCTGCGAGGTGTCGCCGGGGCACTTGTAGGTGTCCTTCGTGGAGACCGAGGCCCCGGCCTGCATGCTCCGGCCCGTCCAGCCGTCCGGCACCGGGAGACTGATGCCGCTGAGCCCGTCGGTCGCGTAGCCGTCCTCGGTCCGCGGCTGTCCGGACCGGTCGGGGGCCGGTGACCGCCCCCCGGGTCCGCCCTGGCCGTCCCCCGGGCCGTTCGGTTTCGTGGGGCCCTGGGAGTTCGCGCTGCCGCCGTCGTCCTTGGTGAGGGCGTACACGCCGCCGCCGATGCCCGCCAGGACCGCGATCGCGGCTGCGACGGCTATGGCCGTGCGCAGCCCGCGCCGCGGCCGGGACTGCGGAGAGGCCGGGTACGGTCCGGCCGCGGGGTAGGCCGGGGGACCCCAGGGGGCGGCCGATCCGACCGGGCGGGTCTGGTCCGTCCATGTCCTACCGTCCCACCAGCGCTCGGTGGCGGGAGCGTCACTTGTCTGCCCCGGGTCGGGATACCAGCCGGGAGGAGTCGCCTGCGTCATGGTGCCCACCGTATGAGCCCCGGGTGAAAGGCGGATGAGAGGGTGCCCCGGGAATCACTTCAGCACGAGCCGGACCGGCGCCCGGTCGGCGGACGGCGGCAGCCGCAGCCCGCCGCGGCCCGGGGTGATCGACCCGAGCACGCTGGGGTGCCGGGCCCCGGTGCTCGCCGGTTCCGTGCCCGCCAGCCCGTGCAGCGTCAGGAAGCCCAGCACGGCGAAGGCGTACGCCTCCTTGGCGTCCGGCGGGAGCCCCAGCTCGTCGGAGGTGCGCAGCGGCACACCCGGCAGTTCCTCGGCCAGCATCGCAATGAGGGTGGGATTGCGGGTTCCGCCGCCCGAGGCGATCACCTCGGTGGCCCCGACCCCGCGCACCGCTTCCGCGACCGTGCGGGCGGTGAGCCGGGTGAGGGTGGCGATGACGTCCTCGGCGGTGAGCGTCCCGAAACCCGCCAGGGCGTCCCGCAGATAGCCGAGGTGGAACAGTTCCTTGCCGGTCGTCTTGGGCGCGGGCAGCGCGTAGTACGGCTCGTCGAGCAGGCGGCGCAGCAGGGGTCCGTGGACGCTGCCGCGGGCGGCCAGCGCGCCGTCCACGTCGTAGGCAAGGCTCCCTCCGCTCAGTCCCTGGGCTGCCGCGTCGACGAGCGCGCACGCCGGGCCCGTGTCGAAGGCGGTGCCGTTCGGCGCGGTGAGGTTGGCGATGCCGCCGAGGTTCAGGGCGACCGGCGTACCCGGCCTGCCGCGCAGCCACAGCAGGTCGATCAGGCTCACCAGCGGCGCGCCCTGGCCGCCCGCGGCGATGTCGCGGGGGCGGAAGTCGGCCACGACGGGCAGCCCGGTCGCCTCGGCGATCCACGCGGGCTGACCGAGCTGGAGGCTGCCGCGGACCTGCCCGTCCTCGGTCCAGTGGTAGACCGTCTGGCCGTGCGAGGCGACCAACTCGGCCGATCCGTCGCACAGTTCACGATCGGCGCGCACGGCCGCCGCCGCGAAGGACCGCCCGATCAGGGTGTCCAGCCGGCACACATCGGCCAGGCTGGTCGCGGCCGGCGGCAGCGCCGCCGCGAGGGCCTCGCGCAGGTCCGCGTCGTACTGTTCGTCGACGAGCCCGAGCGGGCGCAGGACGAGACTGTCCCCGTCGAGCGTCAGCTCGGCCGCCGCCGCGTCGATCGCGTCGTAGGACGTGCCGGACATCAGGCCGATCACCCGCACCTGATCAACTCCTCTGGATCTCCTGGCCCTTGGCGAGCGTACGCGGACGCCTGCCGAGCGTGGCGAGCGCGAGGACGCTGACGGCGCAGGTCGCCGCCGCGTAGTACCCGGGGATGTCCACGCTCCCCGTCCGTTTGATCGTCTCCGTGATGATGAGCCCCGCACAGCCCGAGAACACCGCATTGGACAAGGCGTAGGCGAGTCCCAGGCCCGTGTAGCGGACGCTCGTCGGGAACATCTCGGAGAGCATCGCGGGCCCCGGCCCCGCCATCAGCCCGACGACGGCACCCGCCACGACTACGGCCGTCCCCTTCACCGCGTCAGACGCTCCCGGGTCCTGAAGGAGGTTGAGCAGCGGGACCGAGAGCACGGTGACCAGGACGGCGCCCGTGAGCATCACCGGGCGGCGCCCCACGCGGTCGCTGAGCAGACCCGCCGGGACGATCGTGGCCGCGAAACCGAGGTTGGCGAGGACCGTGGCGAGCAGCGCCTGCCGGAAACTCGCGTTCAGGCTGCTCTGCAGGTAGGAGGGGAGGACGACGAGGAAGGTGTAACCGGCCGCGGCCCACCCCATGACGCGCGCGGCGCCGAGCGTGATCGCCCGGGCGACCTCGCCGCGCGGCGGCCGCTCCCGCGCTCCCTCGTCCGCCGACTCGCGCCGGAAGGCGGGCGTCTCGTCCAGCCTGAGTCGCAGCCAGAGCGCGCCGAGGCCCAGCGGCAGTGTCAGCAGGAACGGCAGCCGCCAGCCCCACGTCTCCAGCTCCCGCGCGGCCAGGACGGTGGCCAGCAGCGCCGCCACGCCCGCGCCGCCCAGCAGGCCCAGCGCGACCGTGAACGACTGCCACGACCCGTACAGTCCGCGCCTGCCCGGCGGGGCGAACTCCGTCATCACCGAGACCGCGCCGCCGAACTCGCCGCCCGCGGACAGTCCTTGGAGCACCCGCAGGAAGGTGAGCAGCCAGGGGGCGAGGACGCCGACGGTGGCGTACGTGGGGAGCGCGCCGATCAGGGTCGTCGCCGCCGTCATCAGCGTGATCACCAGGATCAGCACGGGCCGCCGCCCGATCCGGTCCCCGAGCCGCCCGAACAGCGCCGCTCCCACAGGACGGAAGAAGAACGCCAGTGCGAACGACGCGTACGTCTTGACGAGGCCCTCGACCTCGCTGCCGCCCTCGGGAGTGAAGAAGCGGGCCGCGATGACCGTCGCGAAGTAGCCGTAGACCCCGAACTCGTACCACTCGATGAAGTTGCCCACGGAGCCCGCGAGCAGCGCTCTGCGGGAGTGCTCGGGCTGCGCGGTGCGCAGGTCCGGGTCGTGCGCGGGGGCGCTCATGCCGGTTCCTCCCGGGGGCGTGCCGGGGCCGGGCGGTCCCGGCCGGAGGCGGAGACTGATGTTGGAAAGTTAGCTTCATTTCCGGGACCGTCGACTGTCAATAACTTTCACACGCGCTGGTGGGCGACCCGTGGCGTCGCCTCCGGAACCCCACCGTCACCCGTCTCGGGAACAGCTCCGCCGAGCCGCCTCCACCGGGGCTTCCGGGCGGCTACGCTCGTTTCCAGCACGTCTTTTGGGTGACCTGGGGAGGTAGCGGGATGACGGAGGCACGACCCGGAGCGGTCGCCTCGGCTTCCCTGTGGGAGCGCGACGAGGAAGTCGCCACCCTCGAAGAGGCGATCGGTGCGCTGCGCGCGGATTCGGCGTCCTCGGGAAGCCTGTTGGTGTTCAGCGGCGAGGCGGGGCTCGGCAAGACCGCCCTCCTCGCCGAGGCGCGCCGGATCGCGGAGAGCAGCGGCTGCGCGGTGTGGTCGGCACGCGGCGGCGAGACCGTCACGTCCGTCCCGTTCAACGTCGTGCGGCAGTTGCTCCAGCCCGCCCTCGTCTCGTTGCTGCCGGAGGAGGCGCGTGAGTACCTCGGCGACTGGTACGACATCGCCGGCCCCGCCCTCGGCATAACGGAGCCGGGCGACCGGCAGCCCGACCCGCAGGGCGTGTGCGACGGGCTCGTCGCCGCGGTGCGACGGCTCGCCAAGCGCGACTGGCCGCTCGTGCTGCTCATCGACGACGCGCACTGGGCCGACCAGGAGACCCTGCGCTGGCTCGCCGCGTTCGCCGAACGCCTCGACGACCTCTCCGTCCTCGTCGTGGTCGCCCGCCGGCCCGGCGGGGTGAGCGGCGAGAGCGCCCGGCTGCTCGACGCCGTCGCCGCGACGGCCCTCCCGATCGCCACACTGAACGCGCTGACCCCGGCCGCTGCCGCCGGACTGACCCGTGCCACCCTCGGGGAACACGCCGACGCGCCGTTCTGCCGCGAGGTGTGGGCGGTCACCGGCGGAAACCCGTACGAGACCGTCGAACTGCTCGCCAAGGTGCAGGACAGCGGCCTGGAGCCCGCCGAGAGCTCCGCCGCCGAACTGCGCGACCTGAACCGCTCGGCCCGTGGCCGCGGGCTCGTCGCCCGCCTCGAAGGACTCGGTATCGACGCCACCCGGTTCGCCTGGGCGGCGGCCATACTCGGTACCAACATCTCCCTCGACCTCGCCGCTCAGCTCGCCGGCATGCAGACCGACGAGGCCCATCGCTGCACCGAACTGCTCGGCGCCGCCCGCATCCTGACCAGGGTCGACCCCGTGAACGGACAAGTGGTCGACGGCGAACTGGAGTTCGTGCACCCGCTCATCGCGACGGCGGTCTACCGCTCCATCCCGGACGCCCTGCGCACCGCGATGCACGGCCAGGCCGCCTGGGCGGTCACCGAGTCCGGGCTCGGCGCCGCCGCGGCCTCCCGCCACCTCCTCGAAGTGCACCCCGACGACGACCCCGAACTCGTCGAGCAGATGCGCGAGGCGGCCCGCGAACACCTCGCCGTCGGCGCGCCCGACGCGGCCAGGCGCTGCCTGGAGCGGGCTCTGGAGGAGCCCCCGCTCCCCGAGGTGCACGCCAGCGTCCTCTACGAACTGGGCTGCGCCACCCTGCTGACCGCCCCCGCCAGGACGATCGGCCATCTGCGCGCCGCCCTCGAACGGCCCGGCCTCGACGACGGCATGCGGGTCGACGCCGTGTTCCGGCTCTCCCAGGCGCTGCTCCACAACGACCAGCTGGAGGAAGCGGTCCGCACGGTCGACGCGGAGGCCGACAGGCTCCCTCCGGGCCCCGCCCGGATGCGGCTCCAGGCCGTCCACTACATGTGGGAAGGCATCCACGCGGGCGAGGAGCGTTCCGGACACTCCCGCGGACTCGCCGAACTCGTCCAGACCTGCACCGGACGCGACAACTCCGAACGCGCGCTGCTGATACTGCGCGGCTTCGACGCGATGACCCGCGGTGAGAACGCGGAGGAGGTCCTGGAGCTGTGCGACCGCGCCCTCGTCAACGGCCGCCTCGCACCGGGCCTCGGCTGGACCGACACCGAGTGGGGCGTCGAACTCCTCCTGATGCTGGGCAGCGCCTACGCGTACGCCGACCGGCTCGACCGTGCCGAAAGCCTCTTCAGCGAGGCGCTGCGCGCCTATGTGAAGTCCGGCTGGAGCGGCGGCCATCAGTCCCTGGCCAACGCCTACCTCGGACTCGCGCACCGCAGGCGGGGCCGCCTCACCGACGCGGAGCACTTCCAGCGCGAATCGCTGCGCCTCGCCGAGCGGGTCGGCCGCGGTCTTCCCCTGTACTGGTCGGCGACCTGCGGGCTCATCGACACGCTGCTCGCCCGCGGCCACGTCCAGGAGGCCGCCGAGATCGCCGAACGCTACGGCTTCGCCCCGCCCTACCCGTCCACGATCGTGCTGCCCGACACCCGCTCGGTGCGCGGCCGTCTGCTGCTCGCCGCCGGCCGTACGAAGGAAGGCGTCAACGAACTGGAGGCGGCGGAGAAGGCCGCCGGGGCGCGTGGCCACCACAACACCGTACTCGCTCCCTGGGCACTCGACCTCGCCCGGGCCCTCGCCACCGAGGACCCGGTACGCGCCGCCGCGTTGGCTGCGGACGCCCGGCGGCAGGCCGAGCGGTTCGGCACCGACACGGCCATAGGCGAGGCGCTGCGCTGTGCGGCGGCCCTGGAGACGGGCCAGCGGGCGGTGCGGCTGGCCGCCCAGGCGGTCACCTATCTGGAGGCCTCCCCGTGCCAGTACGAACACGCGGCGGCCCGCGTCGAGTACGGCATCCTGTCCCGCTCCGTGAGCGAGCTCAACAAGGGTCTGACGCTGGCCCGTTCGTGCGGCGCGAACGGACTCGTGACCCAGGCGGAGCACGCCCTGAGGACCCTGTAGCCCCGTCGGGCGGTGTCGGCGCCCGACCGGACGGCACTCCCGCCCGGTCAGGTGCCGAGCAGTCGCTCCGTCGTCTCCTCCAGCCGCGCGCGGACCTCCGGGTCGTACGCCGCGGCGTGCGCCCGGGACGGCCTCGTCCCGTCGAAGTACCCGCCCGACCCGAGCTCCCGCGTCGCGAGGGCGATCACCCCGGCCGCGCCCGGTGTCACCCTGACCCGGCGGTCCCCTCCGTCGTCTCCTCCTCGGCCAGCACCCGCTGCGCCACCGCGAACGCCGAGTTGGCGGCCGGAACACCGCAGTACACGGCCGTCTGGAGCAGCACGGCGCCGATCTCCTCGGGCGTCAGTCCGTTACGCAGCGCCGCGCGGACGTGCATCGCGAGCTCGCCGTGGTGGCCGTGGGCCACCAGCGCGGTCAGCGTGATCATGCTGCGCTCACGGCGCGCCAGCGTGGGATCGGTCCAGATCTCGCCCCACGCGTACCGGGAGATGAAGTCCTGGAAGCGGTCGGTGAAGAGGGTCTGCCGGGCCTGAGCCCGGTCCACGTGCTCGTCGCCGAGCACCTCGCGACGCACCTCCATGCCGCGCCGGGCACCGCCCGAGAAGTGGGCGCGCAGGGCCGTCAGGACCGCCTCCGGGCACTGCGCGGGTGCCAGGTGGGACGCTCCAGGGATCTCCACGAGTGCGGCACCCGGCACCGCGTCCGCGATCTCCCGCAGATGCGACGGCGGCGTCGCGGGGTCCTCGCGTCCGGCGATCAGCAGCGTCGGCACGGCGATGGACTCCAGCCGGTCCCGGATGTCGAAGGCGGCCAGGGCGTCACAGCAGGCGGCGTACGCCTCCGGGTCGGCGGCACGGTGGTCGGCCACCAGCCGGGGCACGGTGAAGCCGGGCGTGAACCACCGGGCGTCGGCGGTCGCGGCCACCGACGCGAGACCTTCCCGGCGCACCAGTTCGGCGCGTTCCCGCCACGGCTTGGAGCCGTTGAAGTGGGCCGATGAACAGATCACGGCCAGCGAGGAGAGCCGCTCGGGATGGTGCACCGCCAGATGCAGGCCCACCGCACCGCCGAGCGACACCCCGGCGTAGGCGAACCGTTCGATGCCCAGCGAATCCGCCAGTGCCAGCACCGGCGCGGCCAGGTCACCGACCGTCGCACCGGGGTGGACGAGTCCGGCGGGTGAACCCCCGTGGCCGGGAAGGTCCCAGCGGATCACGCGGTGGTCGACGGACAGTTCGGGCGCGACGGCGTCCCACAGGGCGTACGACGTGCCGAGCGACGGTCCGAGGAGCAGCGCGGGAGCGGTGCCGGGGCCCTCGGCGCGGTGATTGAGGAGTGGGTCGGTCAACGTCGCTCCAGAGCACGGTCGGTCAGGGCCCCGGCGGAACCCGTGTAACGAGTGGGGTCCGTGAGGTCGGCCAGGTCGAGGTCCTTGAGATCGGGGGCCTCGCCGAGCACCTCCACGAGCGGCCGCCCTTCGGCGACGGCGCGCCGCGCGGCCGCTGTCAGCAGTTCCTTGGCGCGCGCCCGGCCGAGCACCGGGGCGAGCTCGACGGCCAGCCGCTCGGAGACGATCAACCCGTGGGTGAGGCCGAGGTGTTCACGCATGGTGTCCGCGTTCACCCGAAGCCCCTCCACCAGGCCGACGGCCTGCTCCGCGGCGCCGCCCGCTAGCCGCAGCAGATCGCGCAGCGGCTCCCATTCGGCGTGCCAGGCGCCGGCCGGACGCTCGTCCTCCGCGACCATGGACGCGTAGAGCGTGGCGGCCAGCCCCGGCGCGCGCCGGGCCGCCGCGGCGATCAGCGTGGCCGTCACGGGGTTGGCCTTGTGCGGCATGGCGGAGGAACCGCCGCCCGGACCCTCGGCGAGCTCCGCGATCTCGGTGCGGGAGAGGGTGAGGACGTCCGCCGCCGTCTTGCCGAGGGCGCCCGCGGTGAACGCCAGGGCTCCGGCGAGGTCGGCGACCGGTGTCCGCAGGGTGTGCCACGGCAACGCCGGTTCGGCGAGACCGAGTTCACATGCGTACGCGGCCACCAGGGCCTGCGGGTCCTCGGCGCCGAAGGCGGTGAAGGCGGCCAGGGTGCCGGCGGCTCCGCCCAGTTGGGCGGGCAGGCGGACGCCGGCGAGGCGGTCCCGCGCGTCCAGCAGCAGGGACCGCCACCCCGCCGCCTTCAGGCCGAAGGTCGTCGGCACGGCGTGCTGGGTCAGCGTCCGCCCGGGCAGCACCGTGTCCCGGTGGGTCGCGGCGAGCCGGCCCAGGGCCGTCGCCGCGCGCTCCAGGTCCGCCACGGTCAGGTCCCGGCTGCGCCGGGCGACCAGCATCAGCGCCGTGTCCAGGATGTCCTGGCTGGTCGCGCCACGGTGGACGTACGGCCCGTGCTCCTCGCCGACCGCCGCTGTCAGCCGCGCGACCAGCGGGATCACCGGGTTGCCGCCGTCCCGGGCCGCCCGGGCGACGGCCCGTGCGTCGAGGTCGTCGGCGCGGAGCGCGGACACCGCCGCCGCCGCGGCGGCGGGAACCGCCCCGGAGTCCGCCCAGGCCCGCGTCAGCGCGGCCTCGGCGTCCAGCAGCGCCTGGAGCACGGCGTTGTCCGACGTCGCGGACGACGCGGGGGAGTCCGCCCGGCCCGGGGCGAGCAGCGCCCCCGGGTCGCCGAGGGGTGCCTCCCGCCCGGCGGGTGAGCCGCTCACTGGAACTCCAGGAAGACCGTCTCGCCCTCACCCTGCAGGCGGATGTCGAAACGGTACGTGCGGCGCGTGCCCTCGGTGGCGAGCAGCGTGGCGCGCCGGTCCCGCGGCAGCGAGTCGAGCAGCGGGTCGGCGCCGTCGGCGAGGTAGGCCCGGGTGAACAGGTGGTGCACCAGGCCGCGCGCGAACACGCACACGCTGACGTACGGCAGCCCGGTGTTCCCGGGCGGCAGCGTGCGCAGCGCGTAGTGCCCGTCGGCGTCCGTGGCGACCCGGCCGAAGCCCGTGAAGTCGGTGCCGTTGCGGCCCAGGAAGCCGCCGGTCGAGGGGTCGCGGCGCATCGAACCCGCGGCACCGCCGAGCGAACCGTCGGGGGCGGCCTGCCAGAAGTCCAGGAGGGCGTCGGGAATCGGCTCGCCCGCGCCGTCGAACACGTATCCGTGCAGGGTGATCGTGTCCGGGTGGCCCGGGGGTGCAACCTCCCCGCCGCCGGGGAAGGGCAGGGCGTGGCCGTAGAAGGGGCCGACGGTGTGGGACGGGGTGGGGGGCAACCGCTCGGTCATGCTCGACGGCCTTCCTCGATCCAGGTGGCGGAGGGACCGTCGAGGACGATGTCCCATGTGTAGCCGAGCGAGAACTCGGGCTGGGAGAGGGCGTGGTCGTAGCGGGCGACCAGACGGTCGCGGGCCGCCCTGTCGGTCACTGACCGAAGGATCGGGTCGTAGGGGAACAGCGGGTCGCTCGGGAAGTACATCTGGGTCACGAGCCGCTGGGTGAACGCCGTGCCGAAGACCGAGAAGTGGATGTGGGCGGGCCGCCACGCGTTGGTGTGATTGCCCCACGGATACGGGCCCGGCTTGATGGTCGTGAAGCTGTAGCGGCCCTGGTCGTCCGTCAGGGCCCGGCCCACACCGGTGAAGTTCGGGTCCAGCGGCGCCGGGTGCTGTTCGCGCAGATGGGCGTAACGGCCGGCCGCGTTGGCCTGCCAGATCTCCACGAGCTGGCCGCGCACCGGACGTCCGTCGCGGTCGCGCAGCCGGCCCGACACGGTCATGCGCTCGCCGATCGGCTCGCCGCGGTGCCGGCGCGTCAGGTCGTTGTCGATCTCGGTGATGTCGGTGACGCCGAAGACCGGGCCGGACAGCTCCACCGTCTCGGGGTCGCCGCCGTTCACGGCGACCAGGGGCTGCTTGGGGTGGCGCAGTACGGAACTGCGGTACGGGGGGTAGTCCCGCACCGGATGGTGGCGTACCGGGGCACCCTCGGCGACCGCCTTGTCGTAGGCGTCCTGGAGATCCTTGATCTCGACGTCGATGTCCGACTGAGTGAGTGCCATGGTGGACTTCCTGTCGTTCCAGGGCGAGGGCGAGGCCCTGGCCCACGCCGATGCAGAGGGTGGCGACGCCCGTCCCGCCGCCCTTGCGGGTGAGCTGGTGGGCGACGGTGCCGGCGAGGCGGGCACCGGAGGCGCCGAGGGGATGACCGAGGGCGATGGCGCCGCCCCGCGCGGTTCACCGTTCCGTCCGTCGCGGGCGTCGTGCCCGTCCGCTTCTCGATCTTCTTGTCCGCGGCCTGTTCGGGGGTCGGCGCCAGGACACGCCGGACGAAGATGCCGGGCAGGTGCACCGCGTCGGGGTCGGTCGCGCCCGGCTCGACCGGCTCCTCGACCTCGGTGACGGTGACCCGGCCGGCCATCGCGGCCGGCGGGTCGAAGTCGCGCCTGTTCGGCACACCGTTCAGGCGGAACCCACCGACCGCGAGCGTCGCGCCGTCCGGGACGTCGGCCACCGCCTCCACGGCCGTGGCGACCACCTTGTCCATGCGTGAAGCCTTGTCTCTCCCGAGCGTCCAGCGCCCGAGTTGGTCAGGGCACTGATTATTTCCTTGGGGCTTCGAACACGCTGCCACCCCTGCCGGGGTCCGTCAAGACTCCGCCGATACGTGCAGGTGAGCGTGGTGTCGCTGAGCGAGGCAGGTGTGGAGATCTCCAGGTATTGTTCAGTGCACCAACGAATGTCGATCCTGGTATGGCGCGGTCGGTCGCGCTAACGAAAGCTGAGGAGCGCACATGGCCGCGGTGGATCTCTCCACCCACCCCGGGCACCTGGCCCGGCGCCTGCAGCAGGCGCATCACCTGCTGTGGAACACGATGGTCTCGGAGGAGATCACCTCGCCGCAGTTCGCCGTGCTGAACGCGCTCGTCGCGGAGCCCGGCCTCGACCAGCGCACGGTGGGGGAGCGGGTGGGGCTCGACCGCTCCACCATCGCCGAGGTCATCAGCCGGCTCGGCCGGCGCGGGCTGCTCGACAAGGTGCGCGACCCGCAGGACGGCCGCCGCTTCCTGCTGCGCCTCACGGACGAGGGGATGCGCACCCACCGCAAGCTGACCGTCCGCACCGCGCGCATGAACCAGGTCTTCCTGGCCCCGCTCTCCGCCGAGGAGCAGACCGTGTTCCTCGACCTCATCCAGCGGGTCTCGGACGCCGCGGAGGGGCTCCGCAACCCCTCGGAGCCCCTCGCCGCACAGGGCTGACACCGTCGCCGGGCCCTGAGCCCGCCCGCTCACGCCTTCGCGAACACCACCCAGACCTGGCCCCGGGCGAAGTTCATCGGCGTACCGTCCTTCGTGGTGAACTTGGTGCCGTCCTCCGCGCCGGGGCGCGACCAGTTCACGTCGTAGGCCCGGCCGTCGCGCAGCACCTTCGCCGTGCCCGAGCCCACCGTCTCCGTGTACGGGGTGTTGTTCCCGAGGAAGTCGTGGAACTGGGACTTGCGCACCTTCACGTACTGCACGACCACGGTCGCCGGCGCGACCGTCCTGCCCTCGGCGGTCACGGTCGGCGTCCCGTCCATGTCCACCAGCCAGCGTTTCCTGCTGTCGGACCAGGTGAAGGTGAACCGGGCCGCGGGGTAGCGCACGGTGCGCGAGTTCTCCTCGGTGCCGCCCTGGGGCGCCGCGCCGAAATGGAAACCCGTGGTGAGCGCGTCGCCGCCCGGTGCCGATTCCATCAGTCGCTCCGGGCGCAGGTACAGGTTGTGCGGCACCGGTCTGTCCGCTGCCCGGAAGTACGCGCCGGGCGTGGTGTCCGCGGACTGTGCGTGCAACGGCGCCTTGTCGATCAGCGGCAGCAGCTTGTGCTGCGCCCCGGAGAAGGCGAGCGTCGGCTCGTCGAACTGGCCCAGCAGCTCCAGATCCGATTCGCGTGCGCTGCGGACCGGTCCGACGGCCTTCGGGAGCGTGGTCGCGAAGACCGCCATGAGCCTGCTCAGACCGCCCTCGACCTGTTCCGCGTACACCACGTCGGCCGCGTCGAGGCCGGTCGCCGGCCGGGCCGCACGCACGTTGTCGATCTTCACGGCGAGCACCGGACCGGCACTCTTCAAAACCTCTGGGCTCCGGCTGGCGGTCGGGCTCGGGCTCGGCGTCGGGGCGCGCCCGTCGTCGAGGGCGCCCCCGCCGCGCGCGTGGCCACCCCCGGTGCAGCCCGTCAGCAAGGAGCCCGTCACCGCCGCGGCCAGCAGTGCCGCCGTCATCGCGCCGCGCCGCAGCGGCGCCGTCTGTCGCATGCCCACCGTGCCCACCCAGTCTTGTGTCATCGATTGTGCGTTCATACGTTCATCGATGGCCATACCCGATCGATTCCGATTGTGCGCGTTAAATCAGCTGATCGGCTCAGCGGGGTGGGTGAAAGGCGAGAGAGACGGGCGCGCGAAGCGCGCCGCGGGTCGGCGAGCTGACGGAGTCCGGGATTCCGGGGGCTTGCCGGTGGGGGCGGCGGATTCCGGGGACTCGGGTCGTTGGGCGGGCGGAGCCCGGAGTTCGGGGACCTGCGGTGGGCGGCCGGGTGGATCCGGAGCTGGGGACGGGTGGGCAGATGCCGGACACGGCGGCTCGGGCCGGCGGTCCGAGGTCAGTCCCGCGGCCCGAAGATCTCCGCGAGGTCGTAGCCCACCGGCTCCTCCAGCTGACCGTAGGTGCAGCTCTCGGCGGTCCGGTCGGGGCGCCAGCGGCGGAAGCGGGCCGTGTGCCGAAAGCGCACGCCGTTCTCCATGTGGTCGTACGCCACCTCGGCCACCCGCTCCGGCCGCACCGGCACCCAGGACAGGTCCTTCTTCCCCGACCACCGGCTCGGCGCGCCCGGCAGCCGGGCCGTCTCGTGGGCCGCCTCGTCCGTCCACGCCGCCCAGGGGTGCTCCCCGGCGTCCGCCATCCGCAGCGGCTCCAACTCCTCGACCAGCTCCGCGCGCCGCTTCATCGAGAACGCCGCGCTCACCCCCACGTGCTGGAGAGTGCCCGCGTCGTCGTACAGGCCGAGCAGCAGCGACCCGACCACCGGGCCGCTCTTGTGGAAGCGGTAACCGGCGACCACGACGTCCGCGGTCCGCTCGTGCTTGATCTTGAACATGGCGCGCTCGTCCATCCGGTACGGCAGCGTGAGCGGCTTGGCGACCACACCGTCGAGTCCCGCACCCTCGTACTGCTCGAACCAACGCTGCGCCACCTCGCGGTCCGTGGTCGCCGGGGCCACGTGCACCGGGGCCGTGACCCCGGACAGCGCCCTCACCAGCAGGGCCCGACGGTCGCTCAGCGGGACGTCCAGCAGCGACTCGTCGGCCAGGGCCAGCAGGTCGAAGGCCACGAAGGACGCGGGCGTCCTCTCCGCCAGCATGCGCACGCGTGAGTCGGCGGGGTGGATGCGTTCCGTGAGCGCGTCGAAGTCGAGCCTCCCGTCCCGGGCGATCACGATCTCGCCGTCCATCACACAGCGCTTCGGCAACCGCTCCCGCAACGCGTCCACCAGCTCGGGGAAGTACCTGGTCAGCGTCTTGCCGGTGCGGCTGCCGAGTTCGACCTCCGCACCGTCGCGGAACACGATCGCCCGGAACCCGTCCCACTTCGCCTCGTAGTGCATGCCGGGCGGGATCTTCGCCACGGACTTGGCGAGCATCGGCTTCACGGGCGGCATCACCGGCAGATCCATGCTCCGATTCTGCGCGGTGCCGGGGCCCTTCGCCCGGTGTGCGAGCCCTGCGCCCTGCGCCTACCGTGGCTCGCATGGGCGATGCGGTGGAACTCGAGGCAGCCGGGAGGACCGTACGTCTGTCCAGCCCGGACAAGGTCTTCTTCCCGGAGCGCGGCTTCACGAAGCTGGACCTCGCGCAGTACTACCTCGCCGTGGGCGACGGCATCCTGCGGGCCCTCCGCGACCGCCCCACCACCCTGGAGCGCTACCCGGACGGTGTGACCGGCGAGTCCTTCTTCCAGAAACGGGCGCCCAAGAACATGCCCGACTGGATTCCCACCGCCCACATCACCTTCCCCAGCGGACGCAGTGCCGACGAGATGTGCCCGACCGAGCCCGCCGCCGTCCTGTGGGCCGCGCAGTTCGGCACGCTCACCTTCCATCCGTGGCCGGTCCGCCGCGACGACGTCGACCGCCCCGACGAACTGCGCATCGACCTCGACCCGCAGCCCGGCACGGACTACGCCGACGCCGTGCGCGCCGCCCACGAACTGCGCGCCGTCCTTTACGAGTACGGCGACCTGACGGGCTGGCCCAAGACCTCCGGCGGACGCGGCCTGCACGTCTTCGTCCCCATCCAGCCGCGCTGGACGTTCACCCAGGTGCGCCGGGCCGCCATCGCCGCCGGACGCGAACTCGAACGCCGCATGCCGGACCGGGTCACCACCGCCTGGTGGAAGGAGGAACGAGGCGAAAAGATCTTCGTGGACTACAACCAGACAGCGAGGGACCGCACCATCGCCTCCGCCTACTCGGTCCGCCCCCGACCGCACGCCCCCGTCTCCGCACCCCTGCGCTGGGATGAGGTGGACGACGCCCGGCCGCGCGACTTCGACCTGGCGACCATGCCGGCCCGCTTCGCCGAACTGGGCGATGTGCACGCCGACATGGACGACCATGCCTTCTCCCTGGAAGCCCTGCTGGAACTCGCCGCCCGAGACGAGCACGACCACGGTCTGGGCGACCTGCCGTACCCGCCGGAGTACCCGAAGATGCCGGGCGAGCCCAAGCGGGTGCGGCCGAGCCGGGCCAGGCGGAAGGACGACTAGGTCCTTCTGCCGATTCCCGGCACCGGGCGCCGCGGACCCCGCTGATCCGAACGAAGCCCCCTAGCCGTCGAGCGCTGCGAACGCCGCTTCGATCGTCCGGCAGTCCCTCAGCAGGGCCTCGTCCTCGGCCACGTCGTAGCGCACATGGCCCGTGGTGCCGTCGTTGTTGTGGCGGCGGGGCGAGGCCAGCTCCGCGTGTATCAGCGGGAGGGCGGGAGCGGCCGCCCGGCCCATCTGGGCCAGACAGGCCGCCGCGGCCGGACGGCTCCTGGGCGTGGCCGTCCACTCGTCAAGCAGCACCGGGAGGACCGCCTCGACGTCTCCCGTCACCTTCCACAGGGCCACGGCCGCCGGCGCGTTCGTACCCATGACGGCGAGCTCGCGCAGGCGCGGGGCCAGTGCCGCGCCCGCGGGGCCCAGCGCGCCGATGATGCGCAGGGCGGCCGACCGTCCGTACCAGTGGGTCGAGTCCAGGCCGTCACGGACGACGGGGAGCACCGGATCCGCCTCACCGGTCACTGCCCAGAGGGCCTCGGCCGCGTCCAGCCGGATCTCCGTCGGGGTGCCCTCGTCCATCACCAACTCCCGCAGCCGCGGCGCCGCTTCACCGCCCGCACGGCCGTACCGGGTGAGAGCCTGGGCGGCCGACCAGCGCGCCTGCCGGCCCTGCTCGTCCCCGAGCATCTCGATGAGCAGCTCCAGCGACGAGGCCGGCGCGATGACGCCCAGCGCGTCGATCAGACGGCTCCTGTCGCGGTGGGCTCCCGGCGCGAGCGCGGCCAGACGGCGGTGCAGCACCGGGCCGAGCGGCGCCGCCGCCTCGGCCCCTGTCGCCTTCACCCACCGGGCCAGATGCTCCGGTGTGTCGCCACCCTCGGCCATGACGTCGACCAGCGCCGGCACGGCCCGATCGTCGCCCTGGAACGCCAGCGCCGCCAACGCCCGGCCGTAGAGCGTCCGTTCCCAGCCCTCGGGCTCCCACTCGTCGTCCCACTCCCGCACGCAGACGGCGAGGATATCCGCGACGACATGGGCGATCGGCGCCACGTACGACAGCTCGTTCAGCGCTCGTTCGGACAGGTCAGGTTCCTCCTCCACGAGCTGCCGGGCGAGCAGGGCCACCGGCAGGTCGTTCGGTGCGCGCCAGCCCGTCAGCAGCAGGCCGCTCATGCGGACCGCCGCGACGCGCTGTCCCCAGTCCTGGGAGCACAACTGCCCGTTCAGCAGGTCGAAACGCACATCGGTGCGGTCCCCGAGGGCCCGGTGCAGCTCCTCCAGCAGATCGTCGGCCCGGTCGGCGTCGACGCTCTTGCGGTGCGCCGCCTCCAGGTCCCGCAGATACGACACTATCGTGGGGGTGCGCGGCCGCTCCGGAGCGGGCTCCGGCTCCTCGTCGGACTCGCCGTACCGCGCCTCGTACGCCAGACGCATGATCTCCAGAGCCAGTTCCGCGGTGTTGTCCGGCAGCAGGTCCGGCGCACAGCGGGCCAGTTGCGCGAGCACCGTCATGCGCAGCTGCGGGTCGGCCGTGCGGTCGAGGACGTCCCGAAGGACGGGTCCGGCCTGGGAGCCGAGCGTCTCGGCGTGGTCGACGGCCAGGGTGCCGATGGCGCGTGCCAGGCCGTGGGCGGCCTCGGCGTCGGTCTCGACCGGCAACCGGTCACGCAGGACGGAGAACACCTTCATGGGCTCCGCGTGCAGATGCGCGAGCGCGCCCGGCAGCGCGGCACGCAGCTCGGCGTCGGGATCGTCGAGCAGTTCCAGGAAGAGGTCGGCACGCCCCCGGATCAGCCGCGAGGCGTCGAGGAACGGCTGGATCCACGCGGCGTCCTCCTCCTCGTCCTCGAAGACGCCGCCCAGCTCCTCGGGGTCGGGTTCCTTCTCGCCCGCGATGCTGCGCAGCAGGCGGACGACGGCGTCCCGGTCGGCCACCGTGGCCGTCTCGACCAGCTCGAAGAGGAACGGGATGCAGGCGACCGTGCTGTCGTACACGTCGCCCTGGTGGTGCACCGCGCCGTACATGCCGTCCAGGGCGATGTCGCGGCGGGCCGGGTCGTCGGAGGCGAGGCCCCACAACAGGTCGGGCACGTCCGTGGCCGAGTCGGTGTAGGCGTGGCCCATCGACGCCCAGTCGACCTCTTCGATCCCCGTGAACACACAGACCTCCCCGTCGTCAGCGGCGTACGGCTGCCGCTGATCACAGCATGCCGCACGCCGCTGACAACGGCTCAGGCGGATCCGGGCACCCCGGACCTCCTCACAGCTCCTTGATCCGGATGTCCCGGTAGGAGATCACATCGGTCGTGCTGTGCACCTGGAGCCCGACGTACCCGGAGGCGAACCGCCGGCCGTCCGTGCCCGGGTCGTCCGAGCGCGGCGGATAGAACTCCTGGCCTCCGGTGTTGTCGAACTCGTTGATCAGTACGCCGTTGCGGTAGACCGAATAGTGCTGGTCGACCACACGGATCTCGTAGTCGTTCCAGGTGCCCTTCTGGGTGACGCCCGCACCGGCGAGGCCCACCCGGTCGAAGCCGTAGATCGAGCCCGTCTTGTACATGTCGCCGTCGGGCCGGTCGAGCACCTGCACCTCGTGCCCGTACTCGATGGCGACCCACTCGGGGCGTGACTCCTGTGGGTGGTCGTGGACCCAGGGGAAGCGCACGAGAACACCGGAGTTGGCGTTGCCGGTGCCGGGCGCGTCGTCACGCCACTGGAGCTTCAGCGAGAAGTCGCCGTACTTGCGCTGCGGGAACCACAGCATGCCGAGCCCGCCGGCCGAGGTGCCGGAGGTGATCGACCCGTCCGCGTTCAGCCCGAACGAACCGCCGCCCACCTGCTCCCACTTGGCGAAGGACTCCGGCGATCCGTCGAAGATCTTGCGGTAGCCCTCCGTCTGGCCCGGCTTGCCGATGCCGGACTGCTTGGCGGCCTTGTTGATCCTGTTGCACTCGCGCTGGTCGACGACCCCTTCCTTCAGGAGCCGGTCGAGGACGGTCCTGACGTGCTTGAGGAACAGCGCCTGGGACGTCCATTCCTTCTCGTCCTCGATCAACTCGTTGATGCGGCAGCGGCTTTCGGTGACCCGGTTCGGCACCCCCGAGTCGACCGAACCGACGATCACCGTCGACCGTTCGTCGTACTCGGGGCAGTTCGGCGGGGGCACCCCGCCGCCCGGGGCGACGGTGAAGCTCACGGTCCGTGCCTCGGACGTGTTGCCGGCCTTGTCGCTCGCCCGGTACGCCACCGTGTGCGCCCCGACCCGGTCCACCACGACCGGTGCGGAGTAGGTGAGATAGGGGCCGCCGTCCAGCGAGTACTCGATGGCGGCGACGCCCGAACCACCCTCGTCCGTGGCGCTGACCGTCACCTTGGCGCTCTTCACGTACGCGCCGTCGGAGTTCCTGGTCCCGTCCACGGTCGCCCCGGTCACCGGCGGTGTCGTGTCCGACGCCGGTGGCGCGACCACGGTGAAGTCGGCGCTCTTCTCCGCGGCTGTGTTGCCCGCCTTGTCGGTGGCCCGGTAGCGCACCTGGTGCGCACCGAGCGCGTGCACCATCACGGGCGCCGTGTACGGCTGCCAGCCGCCCGAGTCGACGGCGTACTCGATCGTGTTGACGCCGGAACCGGTGTCGGAGGCGGAGACGGTGACGGTCGCCATGTCGATGTACGCCCCGGCGGAGTCGCGTTCACCGCTCACCGTCGCCGAGGTCTCCGGCGCCGTGGTGTCGTCGGTCGGTGGCGCGACCACGGTGAAGTCGGCGCTTTTCTCCGCGGCCGTGTTGCCCGCCTTGTCGACGGCCCGGTAGCGGACCTTGTGGGTGCCGACCTGGTCGACGACCACGGGTGTGGTGTACGGCTGCCAGGCGCCCGCGTCACCCATCGCGTACTCGATGCGGTCGACGCCCGAACCGGCGTCGGTCGCGCTCACCGCGACCGTGGCCGAACCGACGTACGAGCCCTCGGAGTTCTGCGCCCCGGTCACGGACGCCGAGGTCTCCGGCGCCGTGGTGTCCGAGCCGCCGCCCTCGGTGACCACGAGGATGCCCTGCATCCGCTCGTGGCCCGGCATGGTGCAGAAGAAGCGGTAGCGGCCGGGAGTGAGCGTCACCTCGGCGGTGTGCCTGCCGCCCTGGTCGTCGTTCGGGTTGGCCAGGATGTTGAGCGGGACGTCGTTGTTGTACTCCGGGTCGGACACGTCGAACGTCAGCGTGTGCGGCATCCCGGTGGTGTTGCCGGTCGCCGCGCTGTTCTCGAAGACGATCGTGGTGGCCCCCGCGACCGCGGTCTGCGGCACCGAGGCGTACTGGGTGATGTCGTCGCCCGCGGTCCAGGTGAGGACCTGGGCGGCGGCCTCCTTCGGTGCGTCGGACCGCCCGACGGCGGCTGTCACGGCCGTCGCGGACGTCGACGTCAGCCCGAGCACCATCAGCAGGGACGCCACCAGGGTCGTCCACAGACGTGCCGTTCTTCGTCGTGCGAACATCACTCCGCCTTCCTGGCCAGCCGGCCGGCCGCCGGAGTCGGACCGCCGCCGGTGTAAGTGACCTTCCACAGGGCCGACTTGGTGTCGGAGGTGAAGAAGCCGCGGCCGTAGTCGAGGACGTACAGCGCGCCGTCCGGTCCGAACTTCCAGTCCATGAGGTTCTTGATGCCGTCGTTGCCGACCGGCACGATCTTCTTCAGCGACTCCGAATGCACGGGCAGGCCCCCGTCCCCGGCCGTCCTCGGGTCGGTGAGGACCGCGTTGCGGGGCTGGTCGGAGTCGTAGAAGTCGCCGACGAACCACTTGCCGTCCCAGTAGGCGGGCCACTTGCCGGAGTCGGCGATCGAGGCGTCGTACCGGTAGACGGGCCCGTCCATGGCCGCCTGGCCGCCGCCCTTGAGCCACGGCAGCAGGTAGGTGGCCTCCTCCTGCTTGTACGACGGGACGCCGTGCGCGTCGCGCGTGTAGTCCGGTGCGCCGCCCTGGGGCGAGTACCAGATGTTGTTCCCGGTGACCGGCGGCAGGTTGACGAGCCCGTCGTTGTTCGGGGACTCGTTCTTCGGGTGGTCGCAGTCGTACCAGCCGAGCGGCTTGGTCGGATCGGGCAGGTTGCGGTCCCGGTAGGGCTGCTTGTTGCCCATGCAGTACGGCCAGCCGCGGTTGCTCGCCTTCGTGATGACGGCGAAGGTGTCGTACTTCGCCGGCCCCCATGTGGTCGACGGCGCCCCGGCGTCCGGGCCGACCCAGCCGGCGTACAGGGTGTCGGTCTTCTTGTCGACGGAGATCCTGGCGGGGTTCCTGACGCCCATCACATAGATCTCGCCGCGCGTCTTGCCGCCGCCCTCCGCGGTCTCCTTGCCGGTGAAGAGGTTGCCCTCCGGCAGGGTGTACGTGCCGTCGGGCTCCGGGTGGATCCGAAGGATCTTGCCGTTGAGGTTGTTGGTGTTGCCCGCGGTGCGGCGGGCGTCCGCGAACGACACGCCCTTGTAGTTGGGCTCCGGGTTGTTGCCCGAGTAACCGTCGCTGAAGCGGCTGGAGTTGTTGTCACCCGTCGCGATGTACAGATTGCCCTTGGAGTCCCAGGCCATCCCGCCGCCCGCGTGGCAGCAGCTGTGGATCTGCACCGGCCACTCGAGGAGGACCTTCTCGCTGTTCAGGTCGAGCTTGTCCGTGGCGAGGTCGAGTGTGAACCGGGACACCCGGCGCTCGGCCATCTGGGTGTCGCGGTTGATCTGGGAATGGGGCGTGTAGTGCAGGTACACCCAGCCGTTCTGCTCGAAGCGCGGATCGAGCTCGATGCCGAGAAGCCCCTCCTCGACCTTGATCAGCTCGTCCCCTCCGCCCTTGTTGCCGAACACGGTGAGCGCGCCGGCCAGGGTGACCTTCTTGGTCTTCGGGTCGTAGACGTGGATCTCACCCCTGCCCTTGCCGACGTCGGGGTTGTTCCAGTCGGTGATCACGGGCTGGGAGGAGTCGGCGCCGCCGCGTCCGATGTAGAGGACGCGGCCGTCGGGTGCGGTGACCAGGCCGTGCGGCTCGCCGATCTGATCGTTCTGGCCCGGCTGATTGGGCTGGGTGAGCCGCTCCGCCTTGTAGTTGGAGTTGATCGCCGCCTTGCAGTCGGCCTGCGCCAGACGCGTCGTCCAGAGCAGGGCGCCGCGCAGGTGCGTACGGAAGTCGGTCTCGTCGTACGACGAGACCGTGCCGCCCATACCGGTGTAGAAGGAGCGGCCCCCGTCGTAGTCACGGCACCAGCTCACCGGGTGGTCCCAGCCGTTGGCGCTCGCACCGGGACGGTACGTCGACTCGCGGACCCGGGCCACCGTGTGCACGTCGCCCGACGGGTTCTTGACCCAGTTGAGCCACTGGTCGGGGCGTTTCCACTGGACCGGCAGGTCCTTGGTCGCGGGGTGCTGGCGGTCGCCGACCTCGACGGTGGCACGCTGTACGTCCGTCGGGCCGGTACCGGCCGGGCGGGCCCCGATGAGCCCGGTGAACCAGTCCGAGTACGGCTCCGCGCGGGCCGCGTCGTGGATGCCGACGAATCCGCCGCCCGCCTCCATGTAGGACTCGAGCCCGGCCTCCTGCTCGGGATCGAGCACGTCGCCGCCGCCGGTCAGGAAGACGACGGCGTTGTAGCGGCCCAGTTTGGTGCCATCGGTGAAGACCGAGGCGTCGTCCGTCGTCTCGACCTTGAAGCGCTGTGCGGCCGGGCCGGACAGCCCGATCTTCTCGATGGCCTCGATGCCGGCGTTCACGACCGGTGACTCGTCCCCCGACGCCGCCGAACCGTAGAAGATCAGCACTCGCACATTTGCGCCGCCCGGGGGCGACTTGATGGACATCGTTGTCAGGGACGGGTCCGGGGCCGGGCGGGCGCTCGCGGCGGGCGCGGAGAGCGCCCCCGCGGTGACGGCTCCGGCGGCCAGCGCCGACGCCCAGGCGCGGCGCCTGCTTCTGTGTCTTTTCGCGCCTAACGCTCGTAGGGCTGATGGCTCTTGATGCGATGTGAGCCGCATGTGGTCATCCACTCCTCGTCGGTCACAGCAAACGCCAAGGAAGCTAGACCTCTTTTCGTGGCCCGCCAATAGGTATGACCGCGATTCAACGAACTTTGTCCTGAGTGTGGATAAACGACGGTGGTACGGCTACCGTCTCACAGGTTCGCCTCCGTAAATTCCGTACCAGGGTGGGGAGTTCGGCATGGACCGACGCGGTTTCAACCGGCGGATGCTGCTCGGCGGGGCGGCGGTCGCGACCGCCGCGACATCGTTGTCGGCGGCTCCACGAGCCGTGAGCGCCGCGAACGATGTGCGGACCGCTCCGGCCGGCGGCGAGGTCCGGCACATCAAGCTGTACGCGGAGAAACTCGCCGACGGGCAGATGGGGTACGGCCTGGAGAAGGGCAAGGCGTCGGTCCCGGGGCCGCTGATCGAACTCGACGAGGGCGACACCCTGCACATCGAGTTCGAGAACACCATGGACGTGCCGGCGAGCCTGCACGTCCACGGGCTCGACTACGAAGTCTCCAGCGACGGCACGAAGTTGAACAAGAGCGACGTCGAGCCGGGCGACACCCGCACCTACACCTGGCGCACCCACGCACCCGGCCGCCGCAAGGACGGCACCTGGCGTCCCGGGAGCGCCGGCTACTGGCACTACCACGACCACGTGGTCGGCACGGAACACGGAACGGGCGGCATCCGCAAGGGCCTCTACGGCCCCGTGATCGTCCGCCGCAAGGGCGACATCCTCCCCGACCGGACCTTCACGATCGTCTTCAACGACATGACGATCAACAACAGACCCGCCCACTCCGGCCCCGACTTCGAGGTCACGGTGGGGGACCGCGTGGAGTTCGTCATGATCACGCACGGCGAGTACTACCACACGTTCCACATGCACGGGCATCGCTGGGCCGACAACCGCACGGGCCTGCTGACCGGCCCCGACGATCCGAGCCGGGTCGTCGACAACAAGATCGTCGGTCCCGCGGACTCCTTCGGTTTCCAGGTGATCGCGGGGGAGGGCGTCGGCGCCGGGGCCTGGATGTACCACTGCCACGTCCAGAGCCATTCCGACATGGGAATGGTGGGGTTGTTCCTGGTGAAGAAGACGGACGGGACCATCCCGGGGTACGACCCCCATGAGCACGCCGCGCACGAGCACTAGAGCCGCCGCGCACGGAATGCCAGGGCGGGTCCGGCACGGTTCCTCGCCCACGTGGGTGCTCATGGCATGCCGCGCATCCTGGCCGCCGCCGCTGGTGACGTGTGCCACGACGGTCCGAGTGCGGTCTGCCGTGACGTCGCCCCAGCTGTGGTGGCCGAGCGGTTCGCGAGGGTTCCCGAAGCAACTGCCGCCGCAGGGCGACGAGGGCTCGCCCAGGCCGAGTCCGTACCTCGCGCCGGACATGCCCAGCGCGGGCACGGTGGCCGTCGTCTCGTCGAGCCGCGCCGGAGCCGGCGGACGTCCGCCGAGCAGGATCGGTTTGAAGGCGGGGCCCTAGAAGGCGTCGAGGTCGAACACCGTCCACTCCGCGAACGGTTCCTCCTGGACGTACACGTGCCGGCCCCGGGACACGAGCCGACGACGGCCGAGCGGGCCGCCGTCGGGGCGGACGAGCCGGCCCTCCTCGACGGCGACGAAGTCCTCGTGCGTCAGGCGGCCGACCACGAGGCGGTCGTGTGCGCCCCCGTAGCCGCCGACGAGGGCCGCCCTGCCGGCGTGCACGGCCAGTCCGTGCGCTCCCGAGACCTGGTTCGCGCGGGCTTTCGCCTCGCGTCCGGGAGCGACCTCCAGCAGAGCGAAGTCGGTGTAGGCGCAGGCCCATGCCGAACGGGCCCCGACGTTGAGCGCGTAGCAGTCGCTGATCTCACCGCCGCCCTGCACCGGGCGGTACGACCACAAGGGCTCCCCGGTCTGGCTCCAGCGCCGCAGACCCGGCCGGGCGAGTTCGTCGTCCCCGTACACGCCCTCGTCGAAGTGGCCCACCCACAGGTCACCGCTCTCGTCGGTGAGCAGATGCTCCACTGCGTCGCCCACGCGGAACGTCCACGAGGGGCGTCCCAGGGCGTCGAGGACCTGCACCTGCTCGTCGCCGGGGCGGCTGCGGGCGTCCGCGACGACGAATCCGCCGTCCGGGAGGGCGTCGACCAGCGGGAACCGGGCGCGCAGCGGACCCAGCGGGGTCTCGTAGGGCCGGCCGTCCTCGACCGTGACGACCACGGCGTCGTACGGCTTCGTGTGGCGCCCGGAGGGCGGATCGCCGGACAGCAGCCAGTGCGCGCGGCCGAAGGCGTCGACCGTACTGTGCAGGACGCTCAGGTGCCGGTGGGCGCGGGGAAGCCGGGCGTAGGGAGCCAGCGGGGTGGCCGGGCGGTCAGGCGTCATGGGCCTTTCTCATGGTCATGAGGCGATCCTCGGCCTGCCGCGCACGCGGGCGCAACCGGATTCTCGCGTGGCGCGCGTCCCCGGCCTCGGTGGGGCGGATCCATGCGTGCAGTGGGGTGTTGGGCATCTCGGCTCAGGCTGGTCCACCTCGCGGCCGAAGCCGATCCGGGTGTGCCGTGGGGAGCCGGGAGCCGGGAGCCGGGAGTCGGGAGGTCGGAGCCCGGAGCCGGGAGTCCGGAGGTCGGAGTCGGGAGTCCGGAGGTCGGGGTCGAGAGCCGGGAGCGCGGAGCGGGGAGTCGGGAGGTCGGAGCCCGGAGCGGGGAGTCCGGAGGTCGGAGCCGGGAGTCCGGAGCCCGGAGCGGGAGTCGGGAGCCGGGAGTCCGGAGGCCGGAGCCCCGAGTCCGGAGTCCGGGCGCGAGCCGGTCCGAGTGATCGCGGAGCGCTCGCACCGTGTCACGTCGGCGCGGTTATCCTGATCCGCAACCGCCGAGGAGGTGCCCAGAGGTGACCGGGACAGCGTCGCGCCCCACGCTGGAGGCCGTGGCCGAGCGGGCCGGGGTCTCCCGGGCCACCGTGTCACGCGTCGTGAACGGCGGTGACGGCGTGCGGGAGCCGCTCGCCGAGCGGGTGAGACGAGCCGTCGAAGAACTCGGATACGTGCCGAACCAGGCCGCGCGCAGTCTCGTCACCCGGCGCCACGACGCCGTGGCCGTCGTGATCGCGGAACCGGAGACCAGGGTCTTCGCGGACCCCTTCTTCGCCCTCCAGCTCCGCGGGATCAGCAAGGAGTTGACCGCGCACGACTCACAGCTCGTGCTGCTGCTCACCGAAGGCCGGGACGATCACGCACGGGTCGGCCGCTATCTCGCCGGGGGACATGTCGACGGCGCCCTCGTCTTCTCGCTGCACCTCGACGACCCGCTGCCCGGCCTGATCCACGGCGCTGGTGTGCCCACGGTGTTCGGCGGCCGGCCCGGCTGGGGCGAGGGCCCCCGTGGCGGCGTGCCCGCCGTGTACGTCGACTGCGACAACCGGGGCGGAGCCCGCGAGGCCGTACGGCACCTCGTCGGCCTCGGGCGATCGCGGATCGCCCACATCACCGGTGCCCTCGACCAGACGTCGGCCGTCGACCGGCTGGACGGATTCCGCGACGTCATGGCCGACGCCGGTCCGGACCTCGTCGTGGAGGGCGACTTCACGCCCGCGGGCGGCGAGCGGGCGATGCGTCAACTGCTGGAGCGCTGTCCCGACGTCGACGCCGTGTTCGCCGCGAACGACCTGACCGCGGCCGGGGCGTTGCGCGTCCTGCGCGGACACGGGCGGCGGGTGCCCGACGACGTGGCCGTGATCGGCTTCGACGACATGCTGGCGGTCGCCGAGCAGACGGACCCGCCGCTGACGACGGTCCGTCAGGACATAGAGGGAATGGGACGGTTGATGGCCCGGCTGCTGCTGCGCCGCATCGACCGCGGTGTCGCCGAGCCCGGCCCGGAGGATTCGTCCGGCGGCGTGGTCCTGCCGACTGCCCTGGTGCGACGGGCCTCCGCGTAGTCCTCGTGCGCCTCCGGGCGACGCCCGGCTTCCCGGTCCTGCCGGACGTGGTGTCGCGTGCGGGCGCCGGGGATCGCGGGCCCTGGTGCCGGACCGGCCACCGCACGCGTCACTGCCGGTGCGGGCCCAGCTTCCGCAGCACGTCGTCGAGTTGGTCCGTCGTGAGCGGGGGCTCGGGCAGCGGTGCGGAGGCGGGCGCGGCGCGCAGTCCGGCGAGGAGCAGGGCGAGGGGGCGGCGCCACGCGTCCGGTGCCGTCGCCGCCAGCGCGGGGACGGCACGGCCGAGCGCGGCCAGCGCGAAGAGGAGGTCCTCGGTGCCGAGATCGCCGCGCACCGTGCCCTGCTCACGGCCTCGTCGCAGCAGTGCGTCCACCGTCTCCCGGTTGTGGGCGTGGACGGCCTCCAGCGTGGTGACGCCCTCCAGGCCGGTGGTCATCAGGTCGATGGCGCCGCGGTCGGCGGCCAGCCCCGCGAAGACGGACTCCATGTAGTCCACCAGCCCCGTCCAGGCGTCGGCCGCGCCGCGGGCCCGCTCGCCCGCCGCCATGGTGGCGGTGAGGGCCTCCTCGAACACCTCGTCGACGAGCGCCGCGCGACTCGGGAAGTGCCGGTAGAGCGTGGCGTTGCCGACACCGGCCCGACGGGCGATCACGTCGAGCGGCGCGTCGAGGCCCTGCTCGGCGAAGAGTTCGCGCGCCGCCTCGACGAGCCGCTCCCGATTGCGCCGGGCGTCGCTGCGTCGTGCCGCACCGGGTCCCTTCCCGTCGACGGTCATGACCTCACCCTTCGGTAGTACCGGGGAGCACTCCCCGGTACTGATGTTATCGTCGAGCGGTGAACTGGGGAGCACTCCCCATTTGGGGAGGGTTCCCCACTTGGGGAGCACTCCCCGCTTGGGCCGGACGAGGAGCGGCGATGGCGGACACGGCGCTGGTGCTGGGCGGCGGCGGGGCGGTCGGCGGAGCATGGATGGCCGGTGTGCTCGCCGGTCTCGCCGAGGCCGGAGTCGACGTGTCGGGCGCCGACACCGTCATCGGCACCTCCGCGGGCGCCGTCCACGCAGCCCGGCTCACCTCGGGCGTCGGCCCCGGCGAGCTGTACGGGGGGCAGCTCGCCGGCGCCGACCCTGTCGACGTCGGTGTCACCTGGGGACAGACGGCACGCTTCCTCTGGGCGGCGCTGGGCTCGCGCGATCCGCGGCGGTCGGTCCAGCGCCTCGGCAGGTCCGCGCTGACGGCGCGCACCGGCCCCGAGTCGGTGGTCCACGACACGGTGAGCAGGCTGCTGGGCGGCGTACGGCAATGGCCCGAGCGGGAGTTGAGGATCACGGCGGTCGACGCGCGGACCGGGAGCCTGGAGGCGTTCGACGCCTCCTCGGGACTGACGCTCCTCGAAGCGGTCGCGGCGAGCTGCGCGGTGCCCGTGGTGTGGCCGCCGGTCACCGCTGGGGGCCGCCGCTGGATGGACGGCGGCAGCCGTTCGACAGCCAATCTCCACCTCGCCCGCGACCATCGGCGCGTCGTCGCGGTCGCCCCGATTCCGCGGGCGGTGGGCCCGCACCCGAGTGCCGCGCTCCAGGCGGCCCAACTGGCGGGGCACGGCGTGCGGGTGGGCCTCCTGGTGCCGGACCGCGCCGCGCGCCGCGCGATGGGCCGCAACATGCTGGACGACTCCCGCCGCCCGGCCGCCGCCCGCGCCGGCCACGCCCAGGCCGTCGCGCTCGCCGAATCCGTCGCCGAGGTGTGGTTCGGCTGACGTCGGTGCATCGGTGCATCGGTGCATCGGTGCATCGGTGCATCGGAGCATCGGTGCGTCGGTCCGGGCAGTTCGGGGACGCGGGTGCCTGGGCAGCGCGGGGGGTGCGCCCGTGCGGGCAGTGGCCCGACGTCGATCCGTCGACATGGCCGCGGGCCCGAATCCCGAAGTCTCCGGGGCAGGTCCTCAGGTCCGCGGATCCGTCGGTCCCGCCGGGCCCACAAGGCCCCCGCGCCGGGGCCCACCGGGACCGACCCGTCAGGCCCGGAGAGCCGTCGATGCGTCGGGCCCCGACGGGACCGCTCGCAGCGCGCCGAAGCCGCCGGGGCCCGCAGGGATTCCCGACGCGGCCGTCACGTCTGCCGCGGAGCGCTCTTGATCACCGCGAAGCGTGCCCCGTACGGGTCGGCCAGCTTGGCCATGCGGCCCACGCCCTCCATGTCCGTCGCGGGCATGCGCACCTTGCCGCCGAGCCCCTGGGCCCTGCTCACCACGGCGTCCGTGTCCTCGACCTCGAAGTACGGCAGCCAGTACGCCCCGGACTCCGCCTCGGTGGGATCGTCGGCCAGCGGCATCATGCCACCGAACATCGCCTCCTCCTCGGTGCCCGCGGGGTTGATGCAGGTGTAGACGCCGCCCGGGTACGGCATCGCCGAGGTCTCCCATCCGAAGACCGAGTTGTAGAACGCGGCGGCGGCCGCGATGTCCGGCGTGTACAGCTCGACCCAGCACAGCGAGCCCGGCTCACCGGCCAGGTCGAGCCCCTTGGTCCGGGCCGGCTGCCAGAGGCCGAACGGCACGCCCGCCCTGTCGGCGAGGATCGCCATGTGGCCCTCGCCCATCACGTCCATGGGCTGCACGAGCACGGCGCCCTTGGACTGCTCGGCCGTCTTGGCCGTGGCCTCCGCGTCGGGGCTCTGGAAGTAGACGGTCCAGGAGGGCGGGCCCTGTTCCGCGGTGGTCTGCATGCCGCCGGCCACGGTCTTCCCGTCGAGCTGGAAGAAGCCGTAACCGCCGGCATCGGGCCCCGCCGACTGGAACTGCCAGCCGAAGAGGCCCTCGTAGAAGGAGGTGGCGCCGTCGATGTCGGATGTGCCGACGTCCAGCCAGTTCGGGGCGCCGGTGACGAAACGGGTGGTGAGCATCATGCCCTCCTTTGAGGGGTCCCGTTGCCTGCCCTGCCGAGTCTGGCACCGCCCACTGACAATCGCCGCCGGGACGCGCACGCCGGGATCCGGGCGGCTCGTTCCCCCGCCGTGGACGGCCCCTCGAAGTTCGTGCGACGCACCGGCGGGCCCGCGCGCCGCCGTGCTCCTCACGTCGTACGGGGCCATCATCGAAGGCGGCCGGGCGCCGTGGAACGAGGCGTTGATCCCGCGTTGATCGAACGTTTTTCGTTCCGCGGCACGATCATGCCCATGCACTTGGAAACGATCACCGCGGCCGACCTGGACTGGCAGGAGCAGGCCCTGTGCGCGCAGACCGGGGCCGACTTCTTCTTCCCGGAGCCGGGCAGCTCGGTGCGCGAGGCGAAGCGCATCTGCGCGATGTGCGAGATGCGTCCCGCGTGCCTCGACTACGCGCTCAGCAACGACGAACGCTTCGGCGTCTGGGGAGGTCTCTCCGAGAAGGAGCGCCTCGGGCTCCGGCGCACCCGGCAGTGAGCCACGGCCCCGTCCACCATCGTGCGGACGCGCCGCCCGGCGTGCCGGCACGACTGCCGCCGCGCCTCCTCCTGTACGGCGCCGCGCCGCCCGGGCGTGATCACAGACCGGCCGCCTGCCGTTCGGCGTCCGTCAGCGGGGGAGCGTCCAGCAGCGGCTTCTTCCTGCCGAGGAGGACACGGAAGAGCATGTCGGGGGCGAGGAGACGGGCCGGAGGCCGCTCCATGCTCATCACGTCGAGAAGCGCCCGCAGGGCGTGCGGGTTGCGTGCGCCGGCATCCACGGCGCGGTCGATGAACGCGGCGGCCAGGCGCTCGGCCCTGCCGGGTGGCTCGTCGGTGGCGCCCGGGTAGAAGGCGTCCTGGCCCACGGCCAGATCCCAGGCCTGACCCACGGGGCGTGCGGCACAGCGCTGGATCCGTCGCGCCGTCGCGGCGGAGGCCAGGTCGTGGTCCGCCAGCACCTGCCGGAGCGCGACGACGCTCTGCGCCGCGGCCGTCAGCCCGTGGCCGTAGACGGGGTTGTATCCGGCGACGGCGTCCCCGAGCACGGCGAACCCGGCCGGCCAGACCGGCATCTTCTCGAAGTAGCGCCGCTTGTTGGCCGTGCTCCGTGTGGTGACCACATCGGAGAGGGGCTCGGCCTTCGCGAGGAGATCGCCGATGACGGGATGCGCCAGCAACTGGGCGAAGGCGACGAACTCCCCGGCGTCACGGCTGGGTTGGCCGCCCCTGGTGCCCGCCAGGGTGACGAGCCACCGGCCGTCCTCGATGGGAAGGATGATGCCGCCGCGGCCCGGCGGCCGCGTGGGGTCCGCCTGGACGTTGACGATGGGGAAGTCGTCCCCGGCGGCGGCCGGAGCCCGGTAGATCCGGCTCGCGTAGCCGACTCCGGCGTCGACGACCTTCTCCCGTACGGGCGGGAGACCGAGCGCCGTGAGCCAGGCCGGCGCCCGGCTGCCCCGGCCGCTCGCGTCGACGACCAGGTCCGCCGTGAGGGTCTCCTCGTGTTCGGGACCCCGTACGCGCGCCCCGGTCACGCGGTCGACGCTGCCTTCGAGGCCGACGAGTTCGGTCCGCTCGCGCACCGTGAGCCCGGGCCGGCGGAGCACGGCGGCGCGGATCGTGGCGTCGAGCAGGTCGCGGCTGCACACGATATTGACGTGGTGGGAGTCGCTGAACCGGCGGAACCACTGGCCGGAGGGCGCCTTGCTGACCATGCCGGACATGATCGGTACGCGGCGGGCGCCACGGGCGATCAACTCCTCGGTGACGCCGGGCAGGAGGTCCTCCAGGGCCCGCACGCCGCCGGACCACAGCACATGGGCGTGGCGGGCCTGCGGGAGTCCCTTCCGCGGAGCGGGCTGTTCGGGCAGGACGTCGGTCTCGACGACCGTGACGTGCGCGAGGTCGGAGAGCACGGCGGCGGCGAGCATGCCGGTCGTCCCTCCTCCGATCACGAGCGCGGACGGCCGTGGACCGGACGTTCTCTCAGGCATTGGCGGAAGCACCCTCTCTGTCGGCCGTTCGGCCGTGAAGGCCCCTGGAAGGCAGTAAACGCCAGCAGGGGCGCAGGAGTTCGGAATGGTGCGGATGATGTCCGTCACGGTGACGGCCGTCGCGGGCGGAAGCGGGCGGACATCGCGCCGGCGGCAGGAGAGGCCGTGCGTCGCGGGCGGGGGAGGTGGTGCCGTCTTCGTGCCGTACCGCCTCTCGCTCGGCCGGGCCCGGGCACGGGAGGGCGTCGGATGTGCCGCCTCCCGCTCCGGTCACCGTCACCAGTCCCTTCGGTCCGTACACGGATCATGATCAGGCCGGAGAGGCCGAGCGCACATCGGGATGACCCACACCACGCGCACTTGTGGCTTTCCCCTGAGGCGTCGTCGGGGCATTCGGTGAGGAAACGGTCAAGTCCTCCTGGAATTGCGTCGAGTCGGCCGCGCGAACCGGCGCTGGATTCCCCGGTGGACCGGCCAACTCGCCACAGCCGGCCGGGCGAATCTCCGGCCGGCGGTCCAAGTCCCCCTGCCGCTCGGTCCTTCCGCCCGACTGCCGGAGCCGCTCTGCCCCGCCGTCGACGCGGTGGGCGCAGGTGATCCCCCGCCCGTCCCGCGCGGTCAGTCGGCGCGGGCGGAGCCGACCGGTCCGAGGAGCCGGCTCTCCGCCGCCGTCAGCGGACGGTCCGCCAGAGGCCGTCGCAGGGGTCCGCAGGCGAGGGCGAGCGGCATGTCGGGCCGCAGCGGACGCGTCGGGCCGGCCTCCATGGTCGTCACCCGCGTGAGCGCGTTCGCGAGGTGAAGGCCGGGAGGTCCGGGCCCAGGACGCCGGCCGTCGGCGGGACGCCCGGCACCGACAAGTCGCCCGGCTCGGAAGGGACACCGGAGCGGGGCGGGTCGGACAGGCCACCGGCGCCGTACGGTGTCGTGCCGACTCGTGAGGTCATGTGGGGGACCTCTCGCCATCCTTGACGGACAGGGGTGACGGCCTCGCGGCATCGGAGCGCACCGCCGCGACGACGGGTGAGGTGCGCAGCGTGCGCGAGACGCCCACCAGGGACGCACGCACCGCCGCGACGGCAAGGTCGCCGGGGACGAGCGGGGTCTCCGCGCGGTCGAGGCGGGTGGCCTGGGCCGCCGCCGAGACCATGGCGGCGAGGCCCACGAGATCGGCTTCCGCCCGGCTGCTCCCGGCGGCCTCGGCGGTCGACCGCGCGCACGCGCGGATCGCGTCGTCGAGGTGGGGCCGTACGAGGCTCAGCCCGTCCTGGATGCCCGCCTCACGCCGTGTCAGGTGCACGTGCGGAGAGGCGTACCAGGGGATGGGCGCGGCAAGCGAGGAGCGGGGTGAAGCGCTGCTGAGTTCGCTCCACAGCGGCCCGAGCCGGCGGTACGCGGCGAGGGCACGTCCGGCCGCGGCCGTCCTGGGCCCGATCAGCGGCAGCAGGAACCCGATGGTGGCGCAGGGTGCGGCCAGGGCCGAGAAGAGCGGGGAGAGGGTGGTGCTGAGCATGTCCCAGTCCTGGCCGCTCCAGTGGGCGGCCACCGCTGCGAGCTTGAGGGAGCTGAACGAGAGGTTCAGCAGCCAGCCGAGGCACAGGGTCCACAGGCCGGCGCGCAGCCACCCGTGGACCTGGAGGGCCCAGCGCCAGCACAGCACGGTGGTGACGAGGGCGGCGGTCATGTGCGCCAGCAGATACAGCAGGATCATCTCGCCGATGAACGGCGCCGACGCGTAGTAGGTGTCGAAGTCGGTACGGCGTTCCACCGGGGCGTCGCCGAGCAGGAACAGGGCGACCAGAGCGGTGATGACCAGCATGTAGCCGATCCGCCAGCGCCGGGAGACGCGTTGGACGTACTCGGGCGGACCACCGCGCCAGTGGACGATGAGCAGCAGGCAGGAGGCGCTGAACGCGCTGATGATGACGTACACCAGCAGGCTGGAGGCGTTCGGTACACCGCTGATGCGGTTCACGGCGGCGATGGTCGGGGGAGCCGCGAAGAGGAAACCGGCGCCTCCCAGGGCGATGACCAGGCAGACGGTCCGTACGAGCGGGTCGCGCCAGGCCTTCAGCAGCGCGGGGAGCTTGACGGCCAGGCACAGCCACAGAGCGGCGGCCGGTATGTAGTAGTCGGAGGAGTCCACGGCTCAGACCTTCCGGCGCCGGTTGCCCAGTGATGCGCTGATACGCCCGGCGATCTCGCCGCGGCCGGAGGCCGTGCCGTCGGGTTCCCCCTCCAGCCAGACGCGGAACCGGGTGACCGCCAGCAGCCCGAACCTCTCCGCGGCGGCTTCCTCGCGGTGGTCGAACTCGGTGCGCGCCGCCACCCTGCGCACCGTCTCGTCGAGCCGGGGCAGGTCGGCGCGCGCCGAGAGGAGCCCGGTGGCCACGGTCCGGCCCGGGGCGTGATGGCCGCAGGCCCCGTCCAGCATGTGCCAGACCTCGTGGAAGAAGATGGCGAGCTTGTGCAGCGGGGTGGCCCGTTTGTCGACCACGATGACGTCCCGGTCGGGCAGGTCGAGCCACAGGCCGCTGGCGGTGCGGTACGGGAACTCCTCCTGGAGGAGCACGAGTTCCCGGCCCGTCCGCCTGCTCACCAGATCGACCAGGGCGGCGAACAGATCATCCGGCTCCGCCGGCACCGGCAGACCGAGGTCGTCGACGAGCTCGTCGACGAGGCGACGCATGACCTTCGCTTTGCGCACTGTTCTCCCCAAGAACCTCACGTGCGGGGACTCCTCGGCGACGTGCCGGAGCTCCTCGCGCTGTGCCTGCCGACGTCCGCAGAACTGTGCACACCGATGACGGACCCACCCCTGCCACCCGTCGCGTCAGCTCGTGGCCGACGCCCACGGCCGGCGGGCCTGAGGGCGGTCAGCCAGCAGGCTATGCCAAATCCGACCTCACTCTGCAGGGGAATTGGCCCGAAGGGAACATCCTGGGGGGCACCGTGATGCTGATCAAAACTGACAAAAGCTGACTCATGCGACGAGGGAGCGGGTGGACCGCTGGCTGAATCCTGTCGTGCCGCCCCGGTTCACGGCACGGCGGCGGGATGGCGGCCCGGCGTCGAGGAGGGGCGGACTCGCCGCCTTGGCGAGGCGGATACGCCGGTTCCAATCCGGTCGTCGGGGCGACGTCCTCCGCCATGGGCCACAGCGCCAGTTCCTGCGGACACGACCGGGGACGGGGTGGTCCCCGGAAGGTGACGAGCGCACACGGGGTCCTGTGGAGCAGAGGCGGACTCGCCGCCTCGCCAAGGCCGATACACCGCTTCGAATCCGGCCGGGACCACACAGAACACACAGGACACGCGGGGCGGGAACACATGGATGGCGGCGGGATCACCGGCGAGGAACTGGCAGCGTTCCACCGCGCGGTCGGGCGGCTGCAGGGCCGCTTCGCCGGCCGCAGCAAGACGGCGTACCTTCCGCACGCGAACACGGCGAAGCGGCCCTGAACATGCTCGCCCGCACCAGCGCCGCCGAACCGGCCGAGCAGGGCGTGCGCATGTGCGCCGTCGACACCGGCCGGATCACCGACGAGAAGCCCGCCCCCAGGAAGGAACGCATGGCGGGGGTTCGTACACCGCTGGACATCGTGGACGGCGCGGCCCGCGAAGTGGCCGGATGCGGGCGGCCGATGCGTCGCCGCACCCGTGCGGCGTCCTCGTCCTCGATCAGTCCCAGCAGGAACCCGACCGGCCCGTCCGGCGCGCTGTCGTCATGCAGGTGCGGATGATGCCCGAGGGGCGCGCGTCCGCACCGGGAAAGGTACGGCTCACGGCCGTGCCGGGCACGACCGTGAGCCGGGAGTCCGTGGGCGCGGAGGGCGTCAGCCCGCTGCCCGGGCCGCCATGCGGGCCTTGCGGGCGGCGAGCTTCTCGTCGAACTTCGAGGCCTCCGCGTCCAGACCGCCCAGGAAGAAGCCGAGTTCCTCCTGGGCCTGCACGCCCTCGGGGCCGAGGCCGTCGATCTCCAGGACCTTCAGGTGGCGCAGCACGGGCTGGAGCACGTCGTCGTGGTGGATGCGCAGGTTGTAGACCTCGCCGATGGCCATCTGCGCGGCGGCGCGCTCGAAGCCGGGCATGCCGTGACCGGGCATCCGGAAGTTGACGACGACGTCGCGCACGGCCTGCATGGTCAGGTCGGGGGCCAGCTGGAACGCGGCCTTCAGCAGGTTGCGGTAGAAGACCATGTGCAGGTTCTCGTCCGTCGCGATGCGCGCGAGCATGCGGTCGCAGACGGGGTCGCCCGACTGATGACCGGTGTTGCGGTGCGAGATGCGGGTCGCCAGCTCCTGGAAGGCGACGTACGCGACGGAGTGCAGCATCGAGTGGCGGTTGTCCGACTCGAAGCCCTCGCTCATGTGCGCCATGCGGAACGCCTCGAGCTTGTCGGGGTCGACGGCGCGCGAGGCGAGCAGGTAGTCGCGCATCACGATGCCGTGCCGGCCCTCCTCGGCCGTCCAGCGGTGCACCCAGGTGCCCCAGGCGCCGTCGCGGCCGAACAGCGTGGCGATCTCGTGGTGGTAGCTCGGCAGGTTGTCCTCGGTGAGGAGGTTGACGACGAGGGCGATCCGGCCGATCTCGGTGACCTTGGACTGCTCCTTGTCCCAGGCCTCGCCGTCCTCGAAGATGCCGGGGAAGTTACGGGCGTCGCTGAAGGGCACGTACTCGTGCGGCATCCAGTCCTTGGCCACCTTGAGGTGGCGGTTGAGCTCGGTTTCGACCACTTCCTCCAGCGCGTACAGCAGGCGGGCGTCGGTCCAGGCGGCCGACGGGCTTGCGAGGTGGGGAGAGGTGATCGTCACGGGTGCTCCAGGGGGACGGGTACAACGAGCGGGGACGGAACCTACGGCATCGTAGGCTACGACTGCGTAGGTTACGAAGCCGTAGGTTAAGTTCCTCGTAAAGACCGCTGATCAGCGGGGTACCCCGAGAGGAGCGTGCTCCCGGGGGTATGCCCGAACCGTTCCGGATGCCCAGGTCCCGGCGGCGGGAGGGTGTCCTGTCCACCCGTCAGGCGTACAGCCCCCGAAGCCGCACCGAGAGACATGTCACACAGCCTTCGAGCTTCTCGAACTCGCTGATGTCGACGAGGACCGGTTCGTGGCCGAGGTCGGCGAACAGCTCCGCCGTCTTCGGTGCGCTCGCCGCCATGAGCAGTTTCCCGCCGCCCAGAAGCACGACGTGCGCGCCGGACTCCTCGGGAACCGGCATGAACCGGGGGAAAAGTGACGGTGTGTCCACCAGGGGCTCGTACCCGATCACCGTCCCGTCCGGCAGCGCGGTGACCGCCGACTTCAGGTGCAGCACCTTGCTCACGGGTACGGCGACCACGCGCGCGCCGAGCGGTTCGAAGGCGGCCCGCAGCTGTTGGAGTCCGGCCGCGTTGGTGCGTCCGCCGCGGCCCACGTACACCGTGTCGCCGACTTTGAGGACGTCACCGCCGTCGAGGGTGCCCGGCTCCCAGACCCAGTTCACCGAGCAGCCCAGGCGGGCCACGGCCTCCTCGACCCCGGCGGTCTCGCCGCGCCGGGACTCGGCGCCCGGACGGGAGATCAGGGCGACGTTGCGGCAGACGACCACGGTGTCCTCGACGAACACGGAGTCCGGGCAGTCGTCGGCCGGGTCCACCTCGACGGTCTCCCAGCCGTTCGTACGCAGGGCCTCCGCGTACGCCTCCCACTGCTCGACCGCGAGATCGACGTCCACCTCCGTGCGCTCGACGTGCGTCACCAGGCCCTCGGCCAGGCGAGGGCTGGGTCGGCGGATCAGAGCTTTCTGGCTCGACACGTGGGGTCTCCGAATCGGCAGGGGGTGTCGGCGCACATCATGCAGCGCCGGTCCGGCGGCAAGAAACCCCTTGACATCGGGGCGGTCCGCCCCCATGCCCGGCCCGGTCGGCCCCCATGCCCGGCCCGGTGGGCTCCGTCGCCGGCCCGGCCCCCGCAGGCGCCGTCAGTCGGTGTCGCTTCGCTCGTCCGGTTCCGCCCCGACGGAGTACCCGGCGGAATCCGGTGTGATCTCCTTCAGTTCGCCTCCCTCCAGCAGCAACCAGCGGGTGATCCCGACCGACTCCAGGAACGGCATGTCGTGGCTCGCCACGATCAGGGCGCCCTCGTAGGACTCCAGGGCTGTCGTGAGCTGCCGCACGCTCGCCATGTCCAGGTTGTTCGTCGGTTCGTCGAGCATCAGGAGCTGCGGAGCCGGCTCGGCCAGCATCAGCGCCGCCAGAGCGGCCCGGAAACGCTCGCCGCCGGAGAGCGCCGACGCGAGCTGGTCGGCCTTCGCCCCCCGGAAAAGGAACCGGGCCAGGCGCGCCCGGATCCGGTTGTTGGTCGCGGCCGGTGCGTAGCGGGCCACGTTCTCGGCGACCGTCCGCTCGTCGTCGAGCACGTCCAGGCGCTGGGGCAGGAACCGCAGCGGCACATGGGCGCGCGCCTCTCCGGACACCGCGTCCAGCTCCCCGGCGACCGTGCGCAGCAGCGTCGTCTTGCCCGAGCCGTTGCGTCCGATCAGCGCGATCCGCTCCGGCCCGCGCAGGTCGAGCCCGCCGTTGACCCGCGCGCCGTACCGCATCTGCAGGTCCTGCAGGGTCAGTACGTCGCGGCCCGGCGGCACGGCCGTGTACGGCAGGTCGACGCGGATCTCGTCGTCGTCCCGTACGGCCTCCACCGCCTCGTCGAGACGCTCCTTCGCCTCGGTGAGCCGCTCCTCGTGCATGATGCGGTGCTTGCCCGCGGACTCCTGCGCCGCCCGCCTGCGCGCACCCATCACGATCTTCGGCTCGCGCTTCTGCTCGAACATCTTCTGGCCGTACCGCTTGCGGCGGGCCAACTTGACCTGTGCGTCGACAAGTTCACGCTTCTGCTTCTTCACATCGGCCTCGGCGACGCGCACCATGCGCTCCGCCGCCTCCTGTTCGCCGGCGAGCACCGCCTGGTAGGCGGAGAAGTTCCCGCCGTACCAGGTGACCTCTCCGGACCGCAGATCGGCGATCTGGTCGACCAGTTCGAGGAGTTCGCGGTCGTGGCTGACCACCACCATCACCCCCGACCAGGCCTCGACGGCCGCGTAGAGCCGACGTCGCGCGTACAGGTCGAGATTGTTGGTGGGCTCGTCGAGCAGCAGGACGTCGGGGCGGCGCAGCAGCAGCGCGGCCAGTCGCAGCAGCACCGACTCGCCGCCCGAGACCTCGCCGATCGTGCGGTCCAACCCGATGTGGCCGAGACCGAGTTCGCCGAGGGTCGCGCGGGCGCGTTCCTCGACGTCCCAGTCGTCGCCCACCGTGTCGAAGTGCTCCTCGGCCACGTCGCCCGCCTCGATGGCGTGCAGCGCGGCGCGGATCTCGGCGATGCCGAGTGCCTCGTCCACCCGCAGGCCGGTGTCGAGGGTGACGTTCTGCGGCAGATGGCCCACCTCGCCCGTGATCCGGACGGTGCCGCCCGTGGGGGAGAGCTGCTGGGCGATCAGCTTCAACAGGGTCGACTTCCCTGACCCGTTGACGCCGACGAGTCCCGTCCTGCCCGGGCCGAAGGCGACCTGGAGGCCGTCGAAGACGGTGGTGCCGTCGGGCCAGGCGAAGGAGAGGGAGGTACAGGTGATGGAAGCGGGGAAGGTAGACATGAGGGCCTCGCGGTTGCCGGATGCGGTCGTGGGTACGCGTGGGGACACCGCGAGGTGACGACGATCCGGTTCGGAGGGGGCCCCGCTCAGAAGAGATCAGGGAAGGTCCCGTACCGGAGGACGGCTCGTACGCCGAGGTCGCACGCTGCGCACACGGATGCCGGCGGAAAGCGGCTGTGTGTGACGCGGTGTCTCAGACCTCAGACGAGCAACGTCCTTCTCCAATCGACGGCAACAGAACCGCTGCACACGGTAGGGGCGGCCGCGGACGCTGTCAAAGGATTAAGCCGCCCCGACGACCCCAGGGAGATTCCGTGCGAAACGGCCCGCTCTCGCTGCCCGCCCGGCTCTACCTGCTCGCCCAGGACCCCGGGGAACCGGGCCTCGGCGACGCGCCCGGCCTCGACCGCCTGGTGCGCGCGGGCGCCCTCGCCGACCTCGCGGGGCGGGGACTGCTCGTCGACGACGCCGGCATCGTCACCCCCGCCGACGCCGACTCCCGCACCGGGGACATCGTCCTCGACGAGCTCCTCGAACTCGTCGCGGAGTCCCGCCCGCGGACATGGGCCGAGTGGGTGTCGTCGCGGGCACGCCTCACCCTGGACGCCGTACGCGAGCAGCTCGCGGCCGAGGGATATCTGCGGGCCGAGCGACGACGGGTCCTCGGCCTCTTCTCCTCGGTGGACTACGGGCTGGAGCGGGTGCCCGCCGTGGAGGCGCTGCACGCCAGGGCCCGGCAGGTGCTGACGGGCCCGCTGCCCGCGGCCGAGGTCCCCGGCCGGGACGCGGCGCTCGTCGTCCTCGCCGCAGCGGCCGGGCTGCGCACACCGGCACCGCCGGACGGCCGGCAGGTCACCTCGGGCCGCGTGGACGAACTGGCCGGACGCGCCGGCGCCGAGACACCGGCCCTGATGAAAGCCGTCCGGAAGGTCCGCGACGCGCTGGCCGTCGCGTCGCCGGCGCCGGGACGCTGAGGCCGCCGTACGCTCCCGGCCCCCGGCCTCCAGCCCTCACGTACCTGTCGAATTCCTGCCAGCTCCCTCACCGCGCCCCGTGTTTGAGTTGCCGTCATGACGAACACGAACCTCACCGGTGCACAGCTCGGTTCCCTGCGCGAGACCGCCGCGGCCTTCCGCGCCCTGCATGTGCCCGGCCGCCCGCTCGTCCTGCCGAACGCCTGGGACGCGGCGAGTGCCCGGATCGTCGAGGAGGCGGGCGCACCGGCGGTCGCGACGACCAGCGCGGGGCTCGCCTGGGGGCTGGGCAGGCCGGACGGGGACCGGCTGGACAGGGCCGCCGCGCTCGGCGCCGTCGCACGGGTCTGCGCCGCGGTCCGGGTACCGGTCAGCGCGGACATCGAGAGCGGATACGCACAGGACGCGCAGGGCGTCACGGACACGGTCCGCGCCGTGCTCGCGGCGGGTGCCGTGGGCGTGAACATCGAGGACGCGCTGTACGAGGGCGGCGCCCCGCTGCGCCCGGTCGGCGACCAGGCGGAACGCATCGCGGCGGCCCGCGCGGCCGCCGACGCGGCGGACGTGCCCCTGTACGTCAACGCCCGCATCGACACCTGTCTGAGGGGCGCGGGCGGCATCGACGAGACCCTGGAGCGGGCGGCGGCCTACCTCGCGGCCGGGGCCGACGGTGTCTTCGTACCGGGAGTCGCCGACCCGGTGACCGTCAAGGCGCTCGTCGACGGCGTCGACGGCCCGCTGAACATCCTGGTGGGGCCCGGGGCACCCACGGTCTCCGAGCTGGCCGCTCTCGGCGTGGCGCGGGTAAGCGCGGGTTCGAGCATCGCGCAGGCGGCACATGCCGTGGTCCTCCGGGCCGCGCGGGAGCTGCTGAGCGCGGGGACCTACGACTCGCTGACCGGCGGTTTCGACTACGCGGAGCTCAATGCCCTGATGAGCGAGGGCCGCTGAGGGCGGCGCACCACCCGGCGGGCGGCACCCCGATGCGGGGTGCCGGTCTCAGCAGGTGCCCCGCATCAGCTCCGCCAGATCGTGGTCCAGGTCCACCTGGAGGTGTTCGAGACCGAGCGGCACCAGCTCCATGGTGCTCTGGAGGAAGCGCCGCACCTCTCCGGAGCGCACGTGCACCACGGCGGTGCCCTCGGGGGCGTGGAACTCCAGGACGGTGCGGTCGTAGCCGTAGGGCCGCACCCGCACGTCGCCGTGACCCACCGACTCCTCGAGCCCGGAGACGAGCAGCTCGCGCGCGAACATCCAGCACACGTCCACGCCCTCCAGCGTGGCGGGGGCGGGGAAGGACATGCGCACGGCGAAGGGATCGCTCCGGTCGTAGTGGAGCGTGGCGGGAATGCTCGGCATCCGCGGCGCGGCGGCGACGAGGCGGGCCTCTACGGGCTGCTCGATGAGGGTGGACAACGCCTTGCTCCCTTGACGACTGGACGGACTGCGGGCGAATGAGGCCGGTCATTGAAAGAGACGAATAAATGAGCCACTGCGTGCACCTGGGACCCGAGTGACCTCTGTCACCGAATCCATGTGCTGTGGCGGCGCACCCCGTGTCCCCCCGTCGCCCGGCCCCCGGGCTCCGGCAGGCGCTCACCGGACAACCAGGAGGACACTCGGTCCGGGCCCCGAGGTTCCCGCGGAAGGCCATCTGGACGGCACCGGGGGAGTGGGCTAGCTTCGCCCGCCATGAGGGGCTTGGGGAAGTCGAGGCGTACGAGTCGGACGGTCACCGTGGGACTGTGCGCGGCGGCACTCGCCGCGGCGCTCGCGGGGGCGGTGCCCGCTCAGGCACACGGCGACGCGAAGACGCCGCACTGGGAACTCAAGGACAGCGGCACCGACGTGCGGCTGCGCGGGCTCTCGGCCGTCAGCCGGGACACGGCCTGGGTGGCCGGTTCCAAGGGCACCGTGCTGCGCACCACCGACGGCGGCACCCACTGGCGGAACGTGTCGCCGCCCGATGCGGCGGACCTGGAGTTCCGGGACATCGAGGCGTTCGACTCGCGCCGTGCGGTGGTGCTCGCCATCGGCGAGGGCGAGGCATCCCGGGTGCTGCGTACCGACGACGGCGGCGCGACCTGGACGGAGTCCTTTCGCAACACCGACGCGAAGGCCTTCTACGACTGCCTCACATTCCTCGACCGGCGCCACGGCCTGGCGATGAGTGACCCGGTGGACGGCCGCTTCCGCATGCTGTCGACGAGTGACGGCGGCCGTTCCTGGAAGGTGCTGCCCGCCGACGGCATGCCCGCCGCGCAGGACGGCGAGGCCGGTTTCGCGGCGAGCGGGCAGTGCCTGGTCGGTTCGGGGCCGCGGGACGTGTGGCTGGCCACCGGCGGAGGCGCACGCGCGCGCGTGCTGCACTCCCGGGACCGCGGACTGACCTGGACCGCGGCCGACACGCCGATCCCGGCCGGAGACCCGGCGCGTGGGGTGTTCGCCGTCGCGTTCCGCGACCGCACCCACGGCCTTGCCGTCGGCGGCGACTACCGCGCAGACCAGGCCTCACCGCAGGCAGCGGCCACCACTGCGGACGGCGGCCGGACCTGGACGCCCGCCGCGCACCCTCCGCCCGCCTACCGCTCGGGCGTCACCTGGCTCCCGCACAGCCGCACCGCCGCGCTCGCGGTCGGTCCCACCGGCACCGACCTGACGACGGACGGCGGCCGCACCTGGCGCACCCTGGACACGGGCTCGTACGACACCGTGGACTGCACCCCCGACCTGGGCTGCTGGGCCTCCGGCGAGAAGGGACGGGTGGCCCGGCTGGAGCACTGAGCCGTGCCACGAGGCCGGCCGCGCACCGGTCAGTCCGTTCACCGACGGGATCGGCTCGGGGCGCGGCCGGCACGACCGACGGAGGGTCCGGCCGCCGGGCGCACCCCTGAAGGCCCGGGCCGCCCGGTGGCCGCCTAGGCTCGTGACCACCATGACGAGTGTGAGGATTCCCGCGGGCTGGCCCGCCACCGAGGAGCAGGCCCGTGCGGTGCAGGACGAGTTGCGGGAGCGGGTGGTGCTCGACGAGGCGGGGCCACCGCCGGGCACCGGCAGGGTGACGGGCGTCGACGTCGCGTACGACGACGAGCGCGACCTCGTCGTCGCGGCGGCCGTCGTGCTCGACGCGGCGAGCCTCGACGTCGTCGCCGAGGCCACCGCCGTCGGGCAGGTCTCCTTCCCGTACGTGCCCGGGCTGCTGGCCTTCCGCGAGATCCCGACGGTGCTCGCCGCGCTCGACGCCCTGCCCTGCGCGCCCGGCCTCGTCGTCTGCGACGGATACGGCCGCGCCCACCCGCGCCGCTTCGGCCTGGCCAGCCATCTCGGCGTCCTCACCGGGCTGCCCACGATCGGCGTCGCCAAGAACCCCTTCACCTTCTCCTACGACGAACCGGGTGCCCACCGCGGCAGTTCGTCCCCACTGCTCGCGCACGGACCAACGGGCGAGGAGGAGGTCGGCCGCGCCCTGCGCACGCGCGACGGCGTCAAGCCGGTGTTCGTGTCCGTGGGCCATCGGGTCGGCCTCGACAACGCGTGCGCGCACACGCTCGTGCTGACGCCCAAGTACCGCCTGCCGGAGTCCACGCGGCTTGCGGACTCCCTCTGCCGGCGGGCCCTGAAGGAGGCAACTCCCTGACGGGGCGCGGCTCTCCGGCCGGCCGCGCCGGCGCGACGGCCTTCCCGGGCCTTCCCGGAGACCGTACCCAGTACCCGCCCGGGGACCGTCTGAGTATCTGTACGGATGTCTCGGCACCGCGGTGACCGGCAGGCTCGGGCGCATGACGACGCATCGTGCACCGAAGCCCACCGCCGCTCCCGCCCAGCCCGTCGAGCGGGCGGTGACGGCCGCACTGGTCCTCGCCGCGGTCGCCGGACTCGCCTGGATCTGCGGGATGATCTACACGGTCACCGGGTGGACCTTCTGACCGCTCCCCGGCCCGCCGGCCGGCGACCGACGGCGCGGAGCGAACCGGCTCCGGCCGTCGGCCCCACGATCCCGGCCCGGCAACCGTTCGGGCCGATCCGGGTCCGGACGGCGCGGGCCGGTCCGGGTCCGGACGACGGCCGGACCGATCCGGTCCCGGACGGCGGCGGACAGGTCCGGTACCGGACGGCGGCGGACAGGTCCGGTACCGGACGGCGGCGGACAGGTCCGCGTCCGGTCGTCGGCCCGACGGTCCCGGCCCGGCAACCCTTCGGGCCGGACCGGGTCCGGACGGCGGGCGAGCGGTGCAGGTCCGAGCCGTCGGTCAGCGGGTGGCCGCGACGCGGAAGGTGATCCCGGCGCGGCGGAGCCGTTCCGTCAGCGCGTCGCCCATCGCCACCGCCGTGGTGACCTGCCCGGACGTCTTCGGCAGTTCGTCGAAGGCGAGGGACAGCGCGGACTCGGCGAGCATCTTCGCGGTCTCGTCGTAGCCAGGATCGCCGCCGGAGACCTCGGTGAAGACGCGACGGCCGCCGCCCTCGCCCACGAACCGCACCGTGAACCAGCTCCTCGCGCGACGCTCGGCACTCGGCCCCTCGCCGGGTTTGATGCGGTCGGACAGCCAGCGGCGGGCCGGCGGCACCTGGGCCGCCGCGAAGACCGCGCCCACGGCGGCGACGCCGCCCACGACGAACGGCAGCCGCTCGACCGCCGCGTAGTGGCGGTAGCGGAAGTCGGGCCCGTAGCGCTCCAGGGCGCGGGCGGACCGCTGCACCACCTGCGCGTCGATCGTCGGAAGCGGCAGCGCCCAGGCTCCGACCTCCTTGGCGAACCGTGGTGTGCCGAGGGGCGCCTGTGCCCGTCGGCCCATCAGCCTCGGCTCGTGGCGCCGGCGGTCGCGCGCCGCCGCGGCCATGTGCCGCCCGCGGGCGAACTGGTTGAGGGCGGAGGCGAAGGTGCCGCCCGAGAACATCGCCTCGGAGCGCACGAATCCGTCGACCCGCAGCGGTACGCCCTCGGGCAGCTGCCGCACGGTGAAGTAGGCGCCCAGGTCGTGCGGGATCGAGTCGAAGCCGCAGGCGTGCACGAGCCGCGCGCCGGTCTCCCGCGCGCGTGCGTCGTGCCGGACGTACATCAGGTCCACGAACTCGGGTTCACCGGTCAGGTCCACGTAGTCGGTCCCGGTGTCCGCGCAGGCCGCCACCAGCTCCTGGCCGTGGTGGAGATACGGCCCCACCGTCGTGGCGACCACGCGCGCGCGGCGGGCGAGTTCCCTGAGCGCCCGCGGATCGTCCGCGTCGGCCCGCACCACGTCGGGACCGCCGCCGAGCCGCTCCCTGAGCCGTTCCAGCTTCTCGGTGCTGCGCCCGGCGATCGCCCAGCGCAGCCCTTCCGGCGCGTGGGCGGCCAGGTACTCCGCAGTCAGCGTCCCGACGAACCCGGTAGCTCCGTAGAGCACGACGTCGTAGGTCCGCTCCGTTCCGTTCAGCCTGTTCATGACATTCCCCACTCTCGGCCGCGCCGGAGCGGGCGGTGCCCCCGCTGCCGTACGCGAAGCGCCGTTGTCGGTGGCTGAGGCTAGCGTGAGGAACGAGCAGCCGGACGACGAGGTCGGGCGAAGAGGCCGGAGGTGACCGTGGCCGTTCCGAAAAGCGCCCCGAAAATGCGGGAGAAGGCGCGCGAGTTCGCCCTCGGACTGCCGGGTGTCGTGGAGGAGCTCCCCTGGGGCGGGGCCGGGGCGAAGGCCGGCAAGAAGGTGTTCGTCCACCTCGGCACGGACGACGGCAGTCACCCACTGGGCCTCACGTCCAAGCGCACGGGCGGCACCGCGCACGCGTATGCCCTCGCCTCCCCGGGCGCCGAGCCGGCGGCCTACGGCCTCGGCGGATCGGGGTGGGTGCGCATACCCCTGGAGGAATCCGGTGCCCCCGCGGCGGGGCTGCTGTGCGACCGGGCCGGGGAGAGCTACCGGGTCCTCGCACCGAAGAAGCCGGTCGCGGAGCCGGACCGGCGCTGACGGTGCCGCGCATCGGCCGGCACTCCACTCGCGGACCAGTCCGTACGGCTCTGCGGGCGGTCCCCCGCCGCCACGACGCCGCCCAGCGTGGGTGTTTCCGTCCCGTTACGTCATGATCGGGTGCCGGGAAACTAGACTAAGCGCTTGCTCGTCAAGGGCTTGCCCGACGTGGAACACGTTCTTAACATCGCTGATGTCACATCAGTGGTGTCACAGTGCTGGGGGCTCGATGGCAGAGGCAGGAAGGCCGGGACACGGCCCGCTCGCCGGGGTGCGCGTGGTCGAGCTGGCGGGTATCGGTCCCGGACCGTTCGCCGCCATGCTCCTCGCCGACCTCGGCGCGGACGTCGTCCGCGTCGACCGGCCGGGCGGCCCCGGACTGGCGATCAATCCGGAGTACGACATCACCAACCGCAGCAAGCGGTCCGTGATCGTGGACCTGAAGACCGAGGACGGCCCGTCCCACGTCCTCGATCTCGTCGAGCGGGCCGACGTCCTCGTCGAGGGATACCGCCCCGGCGTCGCCGAACGCCTCGGCGTCGGCCCCGAGGCCTGCCACGCCCGCAACCCCGCACTGGTCTACGGCCGTATGACCGGCTGGGGACAGGAGGGCCCGCTCGCCCAGCGCGCCGGCCACGACATCGCGTACATCGCCCTGACCGGCACCCTCGGCATGATCGGAGCACCGGGCGAGCCGCCAGCGGTCCCGGCCAACCTCGTCGGGGACTACGCGGGCGGCTCGCTCTACCTCGTCGTGGGCGTCCTCGCCGCGCTCCACCACGCGCGCGCGACCGGCACCGGACAGGTCGTGGACGCGGCCATCGTCGACGGCGCCGCGCACCTCTCCGCGATGATCCACGGCATGCTCGCCGCCGGCGGCTGGCAGGACCGCCGCGGTGCCAACCTCCTCGACGGCGGCTGCCCCTACTACGGGACCTACGAGACGGCTGACGGCCGGTACATGGCGGTGGGCGCCCTGGAGCAGCAGTTCTACGACGAGTTCGTCACCCTGCTCGGCATCCGGGAACTCGCCGGCGCCCGCAAGGACCTGGCCCGCTGGGAGGAACTGCGGGAAGAGGTCGCGGCCCGCTTCCGGACCCGCACGCGCGACGAGTGGACCGCCGTCTTCGAGGGCTCCGACGCCTGCGTGGCACCGGTCCTCTCACTGCGCGAGGCACCCGCGCACCCCCATCTCGCCGCGCGGGGCACCTTCGTCGACCACGGCGGCATCACCCAGCCGGCGCCCGCGCCGCGCTTCTCCCTCACCCCCACCGCCGTCCGCGGAGGTCCCGCCCAGCCGGGCGCCGACACCGCCGACGTGGCCCGCGACTGGGGCCTGCCCCACCTCATGAAGGACGGCGACTGATGGAGCTCTCCCTCCCGCTCGACTACGCGGGCGACCCCCGGCAGGCCGTGGACGAGGTGGCCGCGCTGGAGTCCGCGGGCCTGGACGCCGTCTGGGTCGCCGAGGCCTACGGCTTCGACTCGCCCACGATCATGGGCTACCTGGCCGCCCGCACCGAGCGCATGACCATCGGCGCCGCGATCCTCAACGTCTACTCGCGCACCCCCGCGCTGATCGCGCAGACCGCCGCCGGGCTCGACGCGATCTCCGGCGGGCGCGCCGCCATCGGACTGGGCGCCTCCGGCCCGCAGGTCGTCGAGGGCTGGCACGGAAAGGCGTACGACAGGCCGATCGGCCGGACCCGCGAGGCCGTCGAACTCACCCGCCGCATCCTGCGCCGCGAGGTGATCGACCACCACGGCATCACCGACATGCCGCGCCTCGGCGGCCTCGGCAAGCCGCTGAAGATCCTCACCAAGCCCGTGCGGCCCGACGTTCCCCTGTACGTCGCCTCGCTCGGCCCCGCCAACGTACGGATGACCGCGGAGATCGCCGACGGCTGGCTGCCCACGCTCTTCATCCCCGAGAAGGCCCACCAGGTGTGGGGCACCGCGCTGGCCGAGGGCGCCGCGCGCCGCGACCCCGCTCTCGGCCCGCTGCGGACCGTCGCGGGCGGACCGCTCGCCATCGGCGAGGACGCGGCGGCCGCCCGCGACCTCGCACGCCCCAGGATCGCCCTCTACGTCGGGGGCATGGGCGCACCCGGGAAGAACTTCTACAACGACCTCGCGGTGGCCTACGGCTACGAGAAGGAAGCCCGCCTCATCCAGGAGCTGTACCTGTCCGGGCGGAAGAAGGAGGCCGAGGCCGCGGTCCCCGACGAGTTCTGCGAACTCATGTCGCTGTGCGGGCCCGAGAGCTACGTCCGCGAGCGCGTCGAGGCCTTTCGGGAGGCCGGGGTGACCATGCTCAACGTCATCCCGGTCGGCCCGGAACCGGCCCGCCTCATCGAAACCGTCAAGAGCTGGCTCTAGGAGGGCGTTTCCCGCATGAAGCGGCAGATCTTCACCGCCGAACACGACGCGTTCCGCGACACCGTGCGCACCTTCCTCGCCAAGGAGGTGCTGCCCCACTACGAACAGTGGGAGAAGGACGGCATCGTCGCGCGCGACGCCTGGCGCGCGGCAGGGAGGCAGGGCCTGCTCGGACTCGCGGTCCCCGAGGAGTACGGAGGCGGGGGCAACACCGACTTCCGCTACAGCGCCGTGCTCGCCGAGGAGTTCGCGCGCGCGGGCGCCTCCGGACTCGCGCTCGGACTGCACAACGACATCATCGGACCGTATCTGACGGGCCTGGCCACCGAGGAGCAGAAGCGGCGCTGGCTGCCCGGCTTCTGCGACGGTTCACTGATCACCGCGATCGCCATGACCGAACCGGGTGCCGGCTCCGACCTCCAGGGCATCAAGACCCACGCCGAGGACCGCGGCGACCACTGGCTGCTCAACGGCTCCAAGACGTTCATCTCCAACGGCATCCTCGCCGACCTCGTGGTCGTCGTCGCGAGGACGACCCCCGAGGGCGGTGCCCACGGACTCTCCCTGCTCGTCGTGGAGCGCGGCACGGAGGGCTTCGAGCGGGGCCGGAACCTCGACAAGATCGGCCAGAAGGCGCAGGACACGGCCGAACTGTTCTTCAACGACGTACGCCTGCCCAAGGACAACCTCCTCGGCGAGCTGAACGGCGCATTCGTCCACCTGATGACGAACCTGGCACAGGAGCGCATGGCCATAGCCGTCGCCGGGATCGCCGCCGCCGAGCACCTTCTGGAGATCACCACGGAGTACGTCAAGGAACGCGAGGCCTTCGGCAGGCCGCTGTCCAAGCTCCAGCACATCCGCTTCGAGATAGCCGAGATGGCCACCGAGTGCGCCGTCACCCGCACCTTCCTCGACCGCTGCATCGTCGACCACTCCAACGGCGAACTCGACGCAGTGCACGCCTCGATGGCCAAATGGTGGGCCACCGAGCTGCAGAAGCGGGTAGCTGACCGTTGTCTCCAACTGCACGGCGGTTACGGCTACATGACGGAGTACCGCGTCGCGAAGGCCTTCACCGACGGACGTATCCAGACCATCTACGGCGGGACCACCGAGATCATGAAGGAGATCATCGGTCGTTCCCTGCTCGGCTAACCCTCCTCGAAAGGCTTACCAGTGAGCACCGAAGCGTACGTGTACGACGCGATCCGCACCCCGCGCGGCCGCGGCAAGGCGAACGGCGCCCTGCACGGCACCAAGCCCATCGACCTGGTCGTCGGGCTCATGCACGAGGTCCAGCGGCGCTTCCCGGGCCTGGACCCGGCCGCCATCGACGACGTCGTGCTCGGCGTCGTCGGACCCGTCGGCGACCAGGGCTCCGACATCGCCCGCATCGCCGCGATCGCCGCCGGACTGCCCGACACGGTGGCGGGCGTCCAGGAGAACCGCTTCTGCGCCTCCGGCCTGGAAGCCGTGAACATGGCCGCGATGAAGGTCCGTTCCGGCTGGGAGGACCTGGTGCTCGCGGGCGGCGTCGAGTCGATGTCGCGTGTGCCGATGGCATCGGACGGCGGCGCCTGGTTCGCCGACCCGATGACCAACATGGCCACCAACTTCGTGCCGCAGGGCATCGGCGCCGACCTGATCGCCACCATCGAGGGCTTCTCCCGCCGCGACGTGGACGAGTACGCCGCCCTCTCCCAGGAGCGCGCCGCCGCTGCCTGGAAGGACGGCCGCTTCGAGAAGTCCGTCGTCCCCGTGAAGGACCGCAGCGGGCTCGTCGTCCTCGACCACGACGAGCACCTGCGCCCCGGCACCACCGCCGACTCGCTGGCCAAGCTGAAGCCGTCGTTCGCGGACATCGGCGAACTGGGCGGCTTCGACGCGGTCGCCCTGCAGAAGTACCACTGGGTCGAGGAGATCGACCACGTCCACCACGCGGGCAACTCGTCCGGCATCGTCGACGGAGCCTCCCTGGTGGCCATCGGCTCGAAGGAGGTCGGCGAGCGCTACGGACTCACCCCGCGCGCGCGGATCGTCTCCGCGGCGGTCTCCGGCTCCGAGCCGACCATCATGCTGACCGGCCCCGCGCCCGCCACCCGCAAGGCGCTCGCCAAGGCCGGACTCACCATCGACGACATCGACCTCGTCGAGATCAACGAAGCCTTCGCGGCCGTCGTGCTGCGCTTCGTGAAGGACATGGGCCTGTCCCTGGACAAGGTCAACGTCAACGGCGGCGCGATCGCCCTCGGCCACCCGCTCGGCGCGACCGGCGCGATGATCCTCGGCACCCTCGTCGACGAACTGGAGCGCCAGGACAAGCGCTACGGCCTCGCCACGCTGTGCGTCGGCGGCGGCATGGGCATCGCCACCGTCATCGAGCGCCTGTAACTCCCCAGCGGACCAACAGACTTCAACGGAGACCGGAGACCCTCCCCATGACCGAGAGCACCACCATCCGCTGGGAACAGGACGAGACCGGCGTCGTCACCCTCGTCCTCGACGACCCCAACCAGTCCGCCAACACGATGAACCAGGCCTTCAAGGAATCGATCGCGGCCATCGCCGACCGCGTCGAGGCCGAGAAGGACTCCATCCGCGGCATCATCTACACCTCCGCGAAGAAGACCTTCTTCGCGGGCGGCGACCTCAAGGACATGATCAAGGCCGGTCCGGAGGACGCCCAGCAGGCATTCGACCTGGGCACGGACATCAAGGGCTGCCTGCGCCGCATCGAGACCCTCGGCAAGCCGGTCGTCGCCGCCATCAACGGCGCGGCGCTCGGCGGCGGTTACGAGATCGCCCTCGCCTCCCACCACCGCGTGGCCCTCGACGCGCCCGGCTCCAAGATCGGCCTGCCCGAGGTCACCCTCGGCCTGCTGCCCGCGGGCGGCGGCGTCACCCGCACCGTCCGCCTCATGGGCATCACCGACGCCCTCCTCAAGGTGCTGCTCCAGGGCACCCAGTACTCCCCGCAGCGCGCCCTGGAGAACGGCCTGGTCCACGAGATCGCGGCCACCCCCGAGGAGATGCTCGCCAAGGCGCGCGCGTTCATCGACGCCAACCCCGAGTCGCAGCAGCCCTGGGACAGGCCCGGCTACAAGATCCCGGGCGGCACGCCGTCGAACCCGAAGTTCGCCGCGAACCTGCCCGCCTTCCCCGCCAACCTGCGCAAGCAACTGGCCGGCGCCCCCTATCCGGCCCCGCGCAACATCCTCGCCGCCGCGGTCGAGGGCTCCCAGGTCGACTTCGAGACCGCGCTCGTCATCGAGGCCCGCTACTTCACCGAGCTGGTGACGGGGCAGACCTCGAAGAACATGATCCAGGCGTTCTTCTTCGACCTCCAGGCGGTCAACTCCGGCGCCAACCGGCCCCAGGGCATCGAGCCGCGCCAGGTCCGCAAGGTCGCCGTCCTCGGCGCCGGGATGATGGGCGCGGGCATCGCCTACTCCTGCGCCCGCGCCGGCATCGACGTCGTCCTCAAGGACGTCTCGGCGGAGGCGGCGGCCAAGGGCAAGGCCTACTCCGAGAAGCTCTGCGCCAAGGCCGTCTCCCGAGGACGTACGACCCAGCAGAAGGCCGACGAGCTGCTCGCCCGCATCACGCCCACCGCCGACCCGAACGACCTGGCGGGCTGCGACGCCGTGATCGAGGCCGTCTTCGAGGACACCTCGCTCAAGCACAAGGTCTTCCAGGAGATCGAGAACATCGTCGAGCCGGACGCACTGCTGTGCTCCAACACCTCGACTCTCCCGATCACCGTCCTCGCCGAAGGCGTCGAGCGGCAGGACGACTTCATCGGCCTGCACTTCTTCTCGCCCGTCGACAAGATGCCGCTCGTCGAGATCATCAAGGGCGAGCGGACCGGCGACGAGGCACTGGCACGCGCCTTCGACCTGGTGCGCCAGATCAAGAAGACCCCGATCGTCGTCAACGACTCCCGCGGATTCTTCACCTCCCGCGTCATCGGCCACTTCATCAACGAAGGCGTCGCGATGGTCGGCGAGGGCATCGAGCCCGCGTCGGTCGAGCAGGCCGCCGCACAGGCCGGCTACCCCGCCAAGGTCCTCTCCCTGATGGACGAGCTCACGCTCACCCTGCCGCGCAAGATCCGCAAGGAGTCGAAGCAGGCCGTCGAGGAGGCCGGCGGCACCTGGCAGACGCACCCGGCCGAGGCCGTCATCGACCGCATGGTCGACGAGTTCGGCCGCACCGGGCGCAGCGGCGGAGCGGGCTTCTACGAGTACGGCGAGGACGGCAGGCGCGGCAGGCTGTGGCCCGGCCTGCGCGAACACTTCACCAAGGCGGGACACGAGATCCCCTTCCGGGACATGCAGGAACGCATGCTCTTCTCCGAGGCGCTGGACACCGTCCGGCTCCTGGAGGAAGGCGTCCTCACGTCCGTCGCCGACGCCAACATCGGATCCATCTTCGGTATCGGCTTCCCCGGCTGGACCGGTGGCGTCCTCCAGTACATCAACGGCTACGAAGGCGGCCTGCCCGGCTTCGTGGCCCGCGCGCGTGAGCTCGCCGACCGCTACGGAACGCGGTTCACGCCGCCCGCGCTGCTCGTCGAGAAGGCGGAGAAGGGCGAGCGGTTCAGCGACAAGTAGCCGCACACACCCGCCGCCCCGGCCGTACCCGACGTACCGCTGAGTGGTATGCGGGGCTTGCTCCCCGGGGGCGGGGACCCGGCGCTTACCGCGAACGGGTCCCCGCCCCCACCGAGGGGCTCCCATGGGCCGCCCCTCCCACGCCCTCCTGGACATCCTGCGCGGCGAGGACGTGGACCGCGTCGTCGCGCAACCCCGGCACCTCCGAACTGCCCTTCCTCGCCGCCCTCATGGCGGGCGAGCTCGTCGGATTCGCCCGGCCCGCCGTCAAGGCGGCCCTCGACGTCCAGCACGCCCGTGACCTGCCGCTCGGCGGTTGCGCCGCCGAGAGGAGGAGCAGGGGCAGGTCAGGACTGCTTGAGCCACTCCCGCAGCTCCTCCTTCAGCGAGCGCTGGAACGTGGTGAGCAGGGCCTGTACGACCAGCGGCTCCATGTGCGCGGACAGCGACTTCACCGCCGCGACGGATTCCTGCTCGCCCACCGCGTCGCGCAGCAGCGCGGACAGCTCGCGCGCCGCCGCACGCGAGTGCTCCAGCAGGACCGTCCTTGCCGCGAGGACCGCCTCATGGGCGATGGGCACGTCCAGCAGCTCCACGCCGAGCCGCAGCAGCGCCGGATCCACGCGGAAGGAGTCCGAGGTGCGCTCGACGACCTGCATGGCGGTCAGCCGGTCCAGGTCCTCGTCCTCCAGAGGCCGTCCGGCCCGCCGCTCCAGCTCCTCGCGCGTCACCACCTCCACCGCGTCGGGTGCCCAGGAGGCCACCACGGCGCGGTGAATGGCCAGGTCGTGGGCGCTCAGGCCGGGCGGCAGCTGTGCCAGATGGCGCTCGATCGCCGCCAGCGACATGCCTTGGTGCTGCAGTTCCTCGATGAGAGCCAGCCGGGCCAGGTGCTGCCGGCTGTAGTGCCCCACGCGCCGCGGGCCGATCACGGGCGGCGGGAGCAGGCCTTTCGCGCTGTAGAAGCGGATGGTCCGGACCGTGACGCCTGCCCGCGCGGCCAGCTCGTCGACGGTGAGCGTCGACTCCTCGGTGTCCGTGGTCATGGCAGGTCCTCACCTTCCGGGTGGTGCGGCGCCCGCCCTCCGGGACGGGCGAGGACACGGTGCAACAGTATTACTGTCTCACCAACCTTGTGAAAGTGTTCGTGAGGCCCGACATCGCCTTGATCGCTGCTTGCACCAGCCCCTGATCACCATGTGAGACGCCGGTCTGTACTCCACCGGCCGCATCCCGCGTTCGATGGCCTCGGCGGGCTCGGCCCCCGGGTTCACCGCGAAGATAGAACATGATCCGCCCCCTGATGTTCGTCCGCCCGCCCAACTCAATCTCCAGGCAGATACGTTCCCATCGCAACCTCTTGCAGAAAGATGCTGCAAGGAGTTGCCAGCGCTGTCGCGGCGCTGCTTGACTCACGTGCCGACAGGCGCAGCCGACCGAGCGCGGAGCCGAGAGGAACACCCATGAGCAGCCCCGAGATCGACGTCCTCGTCCTGGGAGGCGCGGGCGTGGACACGATCGTCCACGTCCCCGAACTGCCGCTCCCGTTCGCCGACAGTTACATGATCCGGCCCGGCATCGAGACCCGGGCCGGACAGAGCGGGGACTTCGTCGCGCTCGGCGTGCACGCCCTGGGCCTGCGCACGCACCACCTCGACATGATCGGCGACGACCACGAGGGCGAGCTCGTCCGGGCCCTCCACCGCGACCGCGGGATCCCGCTCACCGACGTCCTCCAGCCCGGCGGCACCAAGCGGGCGGTCAACCTCGTCGACCCACAGGGGCGGAGGCTGTCGCTGTACGACGACAGCCGCTCCCGGGAAGCGGACCGGCTGCCCGAGGAGACGGTGCGCGCGCTGGCCGCAGCGAGTCGCCACGCCCACGTCGTCATCACCCACCCGTGCTCCGCCACCCTGCCGGTACTGCGTGAAGCGGGCCTGACGCTCTCGACCGACCTGCACAACTGGGACGGCGACAACCCGTACCACGAGCCGTTCGCCCATGCCGCGGACGTCGTCTTCCTGTCCACGACCGCGCTGGCCGATCCCGAGCGGACGATGCGCCGGATCGCCGAACGGGGCCGGGCCCAGGTAGTGGCGGCCACCGCCGGGGCGGACGGCGCGTACCTGCTCGTGGACGGGGAGGTGACCCACATCCCGGCGGTCACCCCTCCCGCTCCCGTCGTGGACTCCAACGGCGCGGGCGACGCCTTCGCCTCCGGCTTCCTCTTCGGCCGGCTCGCCGGGGAACCACCGCTGCGGTGCGGGCTGTACGGCGTGGTGGCCGGAGCGTACGCCTGCACGGTGCCCGCGACACGGGCCGACGCCATCGGCCGCGACGAACTCCTGGCCCGCGTCGCGGAATTGGAGGACCAAGGCCTCACCACGATCGCGGCGACCGTCCCCGGCGCGTGACTCCCCGGGGACCACGTCCGCGCGCCGTCTGTCCCGCTCCTGGGGGCGTCCGTGGGGCCGGCGGTTCGGGGGTGCGCCCCGTGGGGGGCGCGGGGAACGGCGCGCCCGGCCCCCACGGAGCCGCGGGCACGTGTGCGGGCGGTGGCCCCGGTCGGGTACGCAGAGCACCGGCCGCCGTGGAGCGGCGCGTACACCCGTCCGCCCGCAGAGGGGCGGACGGGCGGCGCAGCGCTCCCTGACGCCGGACCGGCCGGCCCGGCGTCACTCAGCGGGCGTGGACGGAGTCCGTCGCAGCGATCCGCTTCCACGACTTCGGCCGCGCCGGAACCCCCTCGCTCCGGGCGACGGACACGCCCCGCGCCGCGGACACGGCCGGCTTCGAGGGCTGGAAAAGCCAGGTGTCGAACAACGCGGCGAGCGGCTTGCCGGACACCTGCTCGGCGTACTTCCGGAAGTCGTCGACCGACGCGTTGCCGTACGCGTGCTTCTTCGGCCAGCCCTTGAGGACGGCGAAGAAGGCGTCGTCCCCGATCTCATTGCGCAGCGCCTGCACGGCGAGAGCGCCCCGGTCGTAGACCGCGATGTCGAACTGGTTGTCCGGGCCCGGGTCGCCGGGCTCGACCGTCCAGAACGCGTCGTCCGACGGGTGCGAGGCGTACACGTAGTCCGCGAGCTCCTGGGCCGTGCCCTCGCCCTCGTGCTCCGACCACAGCCACTGCGCGTAGCGGGCGAAGCCCTCGTTGATCCAGATGTCCTTCCAGCCCTTCAGCGACACGTCGTCGCCGTACCACTGGTGCGCCAGCTCGTGCACGACGACGGACGTGTTCGAGCCGTTCGCGAACTGCTTGGGGCTGTAGTACACGCGGGTCTGCGTCTCCAGCGCGTACCCGGTCGTCGTGTCGGGCACGTACCCGCCCGCCGAACTGAAGGGATACGGCCCGAAGTAGCCGCTCAGCCAGTCGACGAGCTCCCCGGTCCGCTCCACACTGGCCCGTGCCGCGCCGTCGTTGTCGCCGAGGTCCTTGCTGTACGCGTTGACGACCGGCACGCCGCCCTCGGAGGTGCTGGTGGTGATGTCGAACTTCCCGACAGCCAGCGTGGTGAGATAGGTCGCCTGCGGTTTGTTCGAGCGCCAGTTGTAGCGGGTCCAGCCCAGGCGCGAACTCGTCGACTGGAGCGTGCCGTTGGAGATCGCCTGAGTCCCGTCGGGCACCGCCACCGACACGTCGTACGTCGCCTTGTCCAGCGGGTGGTCGTTGCTCGGGTACCACCACCAGGCCGCCTCGGGCTCGTCCGCCGCGACCGCGCCGTCGGGGGTGCGGTGCCAGGTGGAGAAGCCGTACGCGCTCTTCGTGGACGGCACCCCGCTGTACCGGACGACGACCGTGACCGGCGTCCCCTTGGGCAGCGGCTTCGCGGGAGTGATCTCCAGCTCGTGCTGTCCGGACGTCGCGAACGACGCCTTCGCACCGTTGACCCGCACCTCGCTCACGTCGAGCAGGAAGTCCAGGTCGAACCGCGACAGATCCTGCGTGGTGGTGGCCAGGAGGGTCGCCGTTCCCTCCAGTTCGTCCGTCCGCGGCTGGTACGTGAGTCGCAGGTCGTAGTGGGAGACGTCGTATCCGCCGTTGCCGTACGCCGGGTAGTAGGGGTCGCCGATGCCCGGCGCCCCTGGGGAACTGCTTGCCGCCGATGCCGGGATCGCCAGCAGCAGGGAGGCCGCGAGCGCGCCCGGGGCGATGAGTCTGCGGTGCACGTCAAGCTCCAAGTGGTAGGGGCATGAAGTCTGTCCGGAGCCTATTGAGTCCCTGTGCCCAAGGCGTGTCCACAACCACCCCTGTCACACGATCGCCATTCGGCCGACATGACTGACGGGGCCTCACGGCCCTTTCACCGACCCTCTTTTGCCCGGGAGTCGACCGGGGTACCTTCCGCGCATGCCGACACCAGTGCGCCGCATGCGCTTCACGACCTGGAGATCGCTCGCGACGGCCGTCACGGCCGCCCTGATGGCTTCGTTCCTCGCCCCCGCCGCCGCACACAGCGCCCCGCGCGAGAGCACCCCCGTGTATTCGTACGAGAACGCGATCCGCGAATCGGTCTGGGTCGACACCGGACTCGACGGCGACGGCGACGGGAAGACCGACCGGGTCGCCGTCGACGTCGTCCGGCCGCGCGAACTCGCCCGGCAGGGCCGCAAGGTACCCGTGATCATGGACGCCAGCCCTTACTACTCCTGCTGCGGACGCGGCAACGAGAGCCAGAAGAAGACGTACGACGCGAACGGCAACGTTGTCCAGATGCCGCTCTTCTACGACAACTACTTCGTCCCGCGCGGTTACGCCTTCGTCGGCGTCGACCTCGCCGGCACCAACCGCTCCGACGGTTGCGTGGATGTCGGCGGACGCTCCGACATCCAGTCCGCCAAAGCGGTCGTCGACTGGCTCAACGGCCGGGCCAGGGCGTACACCACGCGCACCGGCACCACCTCGGCCAAGGCCACCTGGACCAACGGCAGAACCGGCATGATCGGCAAGAGCTGGGACGGCACCATCGCCAACGGCGTCGCCGCCACCGGCGTCAAGGGCCTGAAGACCATCGTGCCGATCAGCGCCATCTCCTCCTGGTACGACTACTACTTCGCCAAGGGCGCCCCGCTCTACGACTCCGGCCCGGACTGGCTCTCCGACTACGTCGACAGCCCCGACGCCCGCGCCAAGTGCGCCGCCGTGCAGCAGAAGCTCGTCGACCAGGCACCGCGCACCGGCGACTGGACGCCGCTGTGGACCGAACGCGACTACGTGAAGGACGCCGGCAAGATCAGGGCCAGCGTCTTCCTGATCCACGGCATGCAGGACCTCAACGTCCGCACCAAGCACTTCGGCCAGTGGTGGGACGCCCTCGCCAGGAACGGCGTCGAGCGCAAGATCTGGCTCTCCCAGACCGGCCACGTCGACCCCTTCGACTTCCGCCGCGCGACCTGGACCGACACCCTGCATCGCTGGTTCGACCACGAACTCCTCGGCTACGACAACGGCATCGACGAGGAACCCATGGCCGACATCGAACGGCACCCCGACCAGTGGGTCACGTCGAGCGTCTGGCCGCCGCGCGCCACGAGCGCCACGACCCTGCGGCCGGACACCGGCACCCAGGCCGGCGTCGGCACCCTCGGCCTGCGGACGGGTTCCGGAACCGAGACCTTCACCGACGACCCGGCGCTGGGCGAGACCGACTGGGCCGCGCACATCGACGGGCCGAGCGCCGAGAAGGCCGGCTTCGTCACCGAGCCGCTCACCCGCGACCTGCGGCTGTCCGGCTCCTCCAAGGTGACCGTCACCGCCACCCCCACCACGTCCACGGCCCACCTCTCCGCCGTCCTCGTCGACCTCGGACCGGACACCATCCGCGACTACGCGGCCGGCGGCGAGGGCATCACCACGCTCACCGACCGCACCTGCTGGGGCGCGAGCACGGCCGGCGACAGCGCCTGCTTCAAGGGCACCGAGGCGAAGAAGACCGACGTCGACTACACGGTGTTCAGCCGCGGCTGGGCCGACCTCGGCAACCACGCCTCCGACACCAAGGGCGTCCCCCTCACCCCCGGCCGCGACTACACCATCACGCTCGACCTGGCGGCCACCGACCACGTCGTGCCCGAGGGCCACCGGCTCGCACTGATCGTCGCGGGCACCGACAAGGACCTCATCGACCCCCCGTCGAGCACACCGACCCTGACCCTCGACCTGTCCCGCACCTCGGCCAGGGTTCCGCTGGTCGGCGGCTCCGACGCCTTCGCACGGGCGACGGCGGGCGCGACGGCAGCGGCACCCGGCCCGTCCGTCCTCGACGGCGTGGGCGCGCCCCGCACCGCGCTCCCGGTGCCCGGGGAGGCCCGTTGATCGCCTTACGCGCACGAGCCCTGGCCGTGGCGGTCACCGCCACGGTCCTGGCGGCGCCCCTGCTGACCGTGCCGGCACACGCGGCCGACACCCCGCCGCGCACCGGATTCGAACGCAGTGGGGGAGCACGCTGGACCGGCGAGCGTGAGGAGCGGGACTTCCTCGCCGCCGTGGACCGGGCGAGCGACAGGGTCTCCGTCACCCGGATCGGGACGACCGGACAGGGCCGCCCCCTCCGGCTCGTCCGCGTAGGCACGCACCGCACGTCCACGACCGTGCTGCTGGTGTGCAGCCAGCACGGCGACGAACCCGCGGGCCGCGAGGCGTGCCTCAGCACGGTCCGCGACCTGGCGTTCGCCGAGGACGGGCCGACCCGGCGCCTGCTCGATCGCACCACGGTGCTGGTCCTGCCCACCGCCAACCCCGACGGCCGCGCCGCCGACACCCGGGGGAACGCCGACGGCGTCGACATCAACCGGGACCACCTCGCCCTCACGACCGCCGAGGCCCGCGCGACGGCCGCGGTCCTACGCGACCGCGGACCCGACGTCGTCTACGACCTCCACGAGTACGGCGCCACCCCGAAGTACTACGACAAGGACCTCTTCGACCTCTGGCCGCGCAACCTCAACACGGACACGGCCGTGCACGACGAGGCGCGGATCCTGTCAGGGGAGTATGTACGGCCCGCCGCCCGGACCGGGGGGTACTCGACCGGCACGTACGGCATCTGGACCGACCCCGTGACCGGTGATCCCGTCAAGCAGACCGCGGGCGACGGACAGGAGCGCATCCTGCGGAACATGTCCGGCGTCAAACACTCCGTGGGCCTGCTCATCGAGAGCCGGGTGGAACCGCTCGACGACAGCGCGGAACCCGCGAACAACCGTCGCCGGGTCAAGTCCCAGCTCGCCGCACTGGGCGGACTGTTCGGATTCACCCGGGAGCGGGGCGGGCAGGTCGCGGAGGCCACCGCCGCCGCCCGCGCCGCGGGTCACCGCGACACCGGCCCGGTCTACCTCGGCGGCGCCGACAACGACGCGGCCGAACCGGCCGAGGTGATCCAGGACCCGCCCTGCGGGTACCGGCTCACCGCGGACCAGTACGCGGACGTCGGCGACGAACTCGCCCTGCACGGCGTACGCGTACGGCACGGGGCCGACGGCGTACTCGTCCCGCTGCGCCAGTCCCTGCGCGCCCTCGTCCCCCTGCTCCTCGACGAGCGCGCGCCGTACCACCTCACCGCCGCGGAACCCGCGCCGGACTGCTGAGAGCGGACGCTTCCCCGGGGGGCGGCCGCTTCCATGGGGCGGCCACTCGCACAGAGGTGGCCGCTTCTACGGGGCAGCCGTCCCCCTATGGGGGGCGGCTGTTCCTCCACAAAGGCGGCTGTTCCCACAGAGGCGGCCGCTTCCAGCGACGTGGCCGTTCACGCGGAGGCGGCCGGGCGTGCGAGCCCGGCCGCCTGCCGCGCACACCCCCACGCCACCGTCACTCCCGCGCCACCGTGCCCGTAGTTGTGCACCAGGACCCTGCCGTCCGGCAGCACCTCGCGCTCCAGCCGTACCTCGTCGCGCCCCGGCCGCAGCCCCACCCGCTGGTCGAGCACACGCGCCCCGGCGACCTCGGGACGCAGCGCCGCACAGCGCGCGACGATCGACGCCGCCACCTCCGGGTCCGGCGTCAGGGACCAGTCGTCCTCATCGGTGGTGCCGCCCAGGACCACCCGGTCCGGCTGCGGGAAGACATACGTCGTCGTCCCGGCGGACGCGTCCGTCGACACGACCCACTCGCGGATTCCCGGATTCTCCACGATCACCAGCTGCCCCCGAACCGGGCGCACCGCAGGGTCGGGCACGAGCTCCCGAGCGCCGAGCCCCGTGCAGTTCACGACGACCGGAGCCGCCGCCTCCGCCAGGTCCGTCACCGTGCGTTCCTCGATCACCCCGCCCGCCCGCAGGAACCGCTCGCGCAGCCACCCCAGGTGCACCGGCATGTCGATCAGCGGAAGCCGGGCCCACAGCCCCTGCCCCGTGTACTCCGCGGACGTCGCCGCCCGCAGCCCCGCGAGCCGCCCGGCAATCCACGGCGCCTGCTCGTCCAGCCGTGTCTCGCCGAGTACACCCTCGACCACCCGTACGCCCGTCTCCATTGGACGCACGGCCAACTCCTCGTACACGGACAGCGATCGCAGGGCCCACGCGCGGGCGAGCTCCTTCGGCTCGATGCGGTAGGGCCACCACAGGGCGCCCGCAACGGCCGAGGTGGTCCGTTGCGCGGACTCGCGCGCCCACACCCGTACCCGTGCGCCGCCCTCGGCCAGCACGATCGCCGTCGTCAGACCGACGACCCCGCTGCCGACCACGATCACTTCATCACTGCTGGCGTTCTCCACGCGGGGACGTTAGCGGAATACGTCATGCCGTGCTCACATCACCCTCGGTGCGGGAATACTCACAGCATGTCTGCCGAGTACGCGACCTTCGGCCTGGCACCGGCGATGCGTGCCGGTGGAGTCCTCGCCAACGGTGACTACCAAGTGCACCGGGACTTCGTGGACTTCATCGTCGACGGCCGCCCGCTGCTGTTCCGCCTCTCCGACCTCGACGCGGTGTCCCCGCTCGCCTCCGACGTGCCACCCGCGATCTTCACCGCCCAGGTGCGCAGCCTCCTCCTGGAGGCCGAGGCCCCGCTCGACGGGGACCGCTACATCATCTACGGCTGCCCCGAGTGCGCGAGCCTCGAATGCGGCGCCGTCACCGCCGTGATCGAGCGGGACGGCGACGACTACATGTGGCGCGACTTCGCCTGGCAGACCGGTGAACCCGCCGATCTCGAACTCAACGGCTATCACGGCATAGGGCCGTTCCGCTTCCGCGGCGCCGAATACCGCAGCGCACTCCATTCCCTCCTCGACGGCGACTCGGGACCCCGCCGCCGCGTCCTGCTCATCGGCGCCCGGGTCGCCCTGCTCGCCCGGCTCGCCGCCGCCCTGCGCACCATCGGCATCGGCGCCGACATCACCCGCGACGCCGCCGACGTCCCCGCCGACGAACTGCGCGCCTACGGCGCCGTGGTCTTCGGCCGGACCGTCGGCGAACCCGAACGGGCCGCCGTACGCGCGTCGTTCCGCGACGCGTCGGTCGACGTCGCCTACGTCGACGGACTCGCCCCCATCGTCCCCCTCCTCGTCGCCCAGATCGAGCACGCGCTCGACCGCAGCCCGCGGGAACAGCGCCGGCTCACCCGGCTCGTCGCGGCCGACGGCGAGGCAGGAATCGAGGTCACCTCCACCTGCCGTGTCCAGCTCACCGCGTACCGGCTCGACCGGCTCTCCCGCACCCACGCGCACGACGTCTTCGACGGCGTCCTGGAGGCGGGCCGCCATCGGGTCGCACTGGACGCCAAGGCCGTGAAGGGGGAGTCGTTCATCGTGGCCAGGACCTCGGGAAGCGTGCTGGTGGAGGCGATGGCCCACTGAGATCTCCGGCGCGGCAGGGCAGGACGGCCGGTTAGGATCGGCGTCCTGATGACTGCCACCCTCGTCGCCAAGAACCTCGCCGCCGGCCACGGCGACCGCTCCCTCTTCGCCGGGCTCGACCTCGTCGTCGCGCCCGGCGACGTGATCGGGCTCGTGGGCGCCAACGGCGCCGGCAAGTCCACCCTGCTGCGGCTGCTCGCCGGACTCCTCGCCCCGGAGCAGGGCGAGCTGCGCCTGTCGCCGCCCTCCGCGACCGTCGGGCACCTGCCGCAGGAGCCCGAGCGGCGCGCGGGGGAGACCGTCCGCGCGTTCCTCGGCCGCCGCACCGGGGTCACCGAGGCCCAGCGGGTGATGGACGAGGCGACGCAGGCCCTCGTCGACGGAACGCCCGGCGCGGACGACGCCTACGCGGCGAGCCTGGAGCGCTGGCTCGCACTCGGCGGCGCGGACCTCGACGAGCGGGCCGAGGAGGCGGCGGACTCCCTCGGGCTCGCCGTCGACCTGGACCAGCCGATGACCTCCCTGTCCGGCGGCCAGGCCGCCCGGGCCGGACTCGCTTCGCTGCTGCTCTCCCGCTACGACGTGTTCCTGCTCGACGAGCCCACGAACGATCTCGACCTGGACGGCCTGGAGCGGCTCGAACGCTTCGTCGGCGGGCTGCGCGCCGGGACCGTCGTCGTCAGCCACGACCGCGAGTTCCTGACCCGCACCGTCACCAAGGTCCTCGAACTCGACCTCGCACAGCAGCAGATCACCGTCTACGGCGGCGGGTACGAGGCCTACCTGGAGGAGCGCGAGACCGCGCGCCGGCACGCCCGCGAGGACTTCGACGAGTACGCCGACAAGCGGGCCGCGCTGGAGGGCCGCGCCCAGACGCAGCGTTCCTGGATGGACAAGGGCGTCAAGAACGCACGGCGCAAGGCCGGCAACGACAACGACAAGATCGGCCGCAAGTTCCGCAGCGAGGCCAGCGAGAAGCAGGCCGCCAAGGCCCGGCAGACCCAGCGCATGATCGAACGGCTCGACGTCGTCGACGAGCCGCGCAAGGAGTGGGAGCTGCGCATGGAGATCGCGGCGGCACCGCGGTCCGGCGCGGTCGTCGCCACCCTGCGCGACGCGGAGGTGCGGCGCGGCGACTACCTCTTCGGCCCCGCGACGCTGCAGATCGACTGGGCCGACCGGGTCGCCGTCACCGGAGCGAACGGCGCGGGCAAATCGACACTGCTCGGGGCGCTGCTCGGCCGTGTCCCGCTGGACGCCGGGCACGCCGCGCTCGGATCGGGCGTGGTAGTCGGCGAGGTCGACCAGGCCCGCAAGCTCTTCCACGGCTCGGAGTCGCTGCTCGACGCGTTCTGTGCCGCCGTGCCCGACACGGAGCCGGTCGAAGTCCGTACCCTGCTCGCCAAGTTCGGCCTCAAGGCGGATCACGTCCTGCGGTCCGCCGCGACGCTGTCCCCGGGCGAGCGCACCCGCTCGGCGCTGGCCCTCCTCCAGGGGCGGGGCGTCAACCTCCTCGTGCTGGACGAGCCGACCAACCACCTCGACCTCCCGGCGATCGAGCAGCTCGAATCCGCGCTCGACGCGTACGAGGGCACGTTGCTTCTTGTCACTCATGACCGGCGGATGCTGGACGCGGTGCGTACGAACCGGCGGCTGGAGGTCGCCGCCGGCAAGGTCACGGAACTCCCCGCGTAGCCCGCTCCGCGGCGCTCGTGGCCGGGGTCCGCTGCCGCGGGGCCCTGCTCGCCCGCCAGCGCCGCCGCTGGCTGTCGCGGGCCGGCTGCCGCGGGGGTCTGCTCGCCCGCCCATCGGCGCTGCCGGCCGCAGGTCCGCTGTCGCGGGGCTCTGCTCGCCCGCCAGCCCCGGCGCCCGCAGCCGCAGGGTCGCTGTCGCGGGGCTCGACCACCGCCGGGCCCCGCCTCAGACGCCCGGGTACCGGCAACCGTCAGCGCCCCCCGCCCCGGGTACCGGCAACCGTCAGCCCCTCCCCCGCTTGGGGTCCACGAGTCCGGCGCGGCGCAACGCGTCCGCCATCGCGCTGTTGGACGGTGCCGGCGCCTGGCGGGAGCCGCCGCCACCGCCGCCCCGGCCCTGACGCTGCTGCCCCCGCTGCTGCGGCGGCCGCCCGCCCCGCTGGGGTCGGCCACCGGCCTGCTGCTCGCCCTGAGGCGCGGCCTCGTCGTCGAGCCGCAGGGTCAGCGAGATCCGCTTGCGCGGGATGTCGACGTCCATCACCTTGACCTTGACGATGTCGCCGGGCTTCACGACGTCCCGCGGGTCCTTGACGAAGGTCTTGGACATGGCGGACACATGCACGAGCCCGTCCTGGTGCACACCGACGTCCACGAACGCACCGAACGCTGCCACGTTCGTCACGACGCCCTCCAGGACCATTCCCGACGCCAGGTCGGAGATCTTCTCGACGCCCTCCTTGAAGGTGGCCGTCTTGAAGGCGGGCCGCGGGTCGCGCCCGGGCTTCTCCAGCTCCTTCAGGATGTCCGTGACGGTCGGCAGACCGAACGTCTCGTCCACGAAGTCCCCGGGCTTCAGCGAGCGCAGCACCCCGGCGTTGCCGATCAGCGCCGCGACCTCGCTGCCCGCCGTCCTCACCATGCGCCGCACCACCGGATAGGCCTCGGGGTGCACGCTGGACGCGTCGAGCGGGTCGTCCCCGCCCCGGATCCGCAGGAAGCCCGCGCACTGCTCGTACGCCTTGGGGCCGAGCCGCGCCACGTCCTTGAGCGCCGTGCGCGCGCGGAAGGGGCCGTGGGCGTCGCGGTGCGCCACGATGTTCTCCGCGAGCCCGGAGGTGATGCCGGAGACCCGGGCGAGCAGCGGCGCGGAGGCGGTGTTCACGTCGACCCCGACGCCGTTCACACAGTCCTCGACCACCGCGTCCAGCGAACGGGAGAGCTTCACCTCGGACAGGTCGTGCTGGTACTGCCCGACGCCGATGGACTTCGGGTCGATCTTCACCAGTTCGGCGAGCGGGTCCTGGAGACGGCGGGCGATCGAGACCGCGCCGCGCAGTGAGACGTCCATGTCGGGAAGCTCCTGCGAGGCGAACGCGGACGCCGAGTACACGGACGCGCCCGCCTCGGACACCATCACCTTGGTGAGCTTCAGTTCCGGGTGCCTGGTGATGAGGTCACCGGCGAGCTTGTCGGTCTCGCGGGACGCCGTGCCGTTGCCGATGGCGATGAGTTCGACCGAGTGCTCCGCGGCGAGCCGCGCGAGCTTGGTGACGGCCTCGTCCCACCGGTTCGCCGGGACGTGCGGGTGGACGACGTCCGTCGCCACGACCTTGCCTGTGGCGTCGACGACCGCCACCTTGACGCCCGTACGGAATCCGGGGTCGAGGCCCAGCGTCGCGCGAGTGCCGGCGGGGGCGGCGAGCAGCAGGTCGCGCAGGTTCGCCGCGAAGACGTTCACCGCCTCGTCCTCGGCGGCCGTACGCAGCCGCAGCCGCAGGTCGATGCCGAGGTGGACGAGGATGCGGGTGCGCCAGGCCCAGCGGACGGTGTCCGTGAGCCACTTGTCGGCGGGACGACCCCGGTCGGCGATGCCGAACCGCCCGGCGACGATCCCCTCGTACGACGACGGTCCGTCGGTGGGCTCTTCCGGCTCCAGGACGAGGTCGAGGACCTCTTCCTTCTCGCCACGCAGCATGGCCAGGATGCGGTGCGAGGGAAGTTCCCTGAACGGTTCGGCGAAGTCGAAGTAGTCGGCGAACTTGGCGCCGGCCTCCTCCTTGCCCTCGCGCACCTTCGCGGCGAGCCGTCCCCGCACCCACATGCGCTCGCGGAGCTCGCCGATGAGGTCGGCGTCCTCCGAGAACCGCTCGGTGAGGATGGCCCGCGCGCCGTCCAGGGCGGCCTGTGGGTCGGCGACGCCCTTGTCGGCGTCGACGAAGGCCGCGGCGGCGGCGACCGGCTGGACCGCCGGGTCGCCGAGCAGGCCATCGGCCAGCGGCTCCAGGCCGGCCTCGCGCGCGATCTGCGCCTTCGTGCGCCGCTTCGGCTTGAACGGCAGGTAGATGTCCTCCAGGCGCGCCTTGGTCTCGGCGCCCCTGATCTGCGCCTCGACCTCGTCGGTGAGCTTGCCCTGCTCGCGTACCGAGTCGAGGATGGCGGCGCGCCGATCCTCCAGCTCCCGCAGATAGCGCAGCCGCTCCTCGAGGGCGCGCAGCTGCGCATCGTCGAGCATCTCGGTCGCTTCCTTGCGGTAGCGGGCGATGAAGGGCACCGTCGATCCGCCGTCGAGCAAGTCGACGGCGGCCTTGACCTGCCGCTCCCGTACGCCGAGTTCCTCGGCGATCCTGCCTTCGATGGACCCTACGAGGGGTGTCGTCACGATCCCGTACCGCCTTATCCACTGAGGTTGCGCGGCAATTGTGGCAGGTGGCGCCGACAACGGGGGATCAGGGCACCGTCGTGCCGCGCACCGCGTCGCGAATCGCAGCGGTCGTACGCGGTGAGTCCGGGCGGCCGGAGCCGTGCGGGGCCGATGCCGACCGGCGCTCAGGCCTTCCCGATCATGTCCCCCGGGAAGGCGCCGGCGGCCAGGGCCGTCATGAGGACACCCTTGGCCAGCTCGGTGAGCCGCTCCACGCCCGCGGCGCCCAGATGCTCGTACGGCGCCCGGTCGAGCCGGTCGGTCCGGTCCTCGATGTCCTGGCGCAGTGCCACGCCGGACTCCGTCAACTCGCCCTCCGTGTCGAGAAGTCCCCGGTCGCGCAGGCGTGCGGAGGCCGCCTCCCAGTCGTCGCGGGACCAGCCGCGCGTGGACAGGGCCCATTTCGGCGCCATGCCCTTGCCGGTCGCGGTGTGGCTCACCAGGGCTTCGACAGGGTCGAGTTCCGCGTCGAGGAGGATCGCGAGATGTCCGTCGCCGCGGTGCTCGCGCAGCAGTGTGGCCGCGTGCCAGAGCGCGAGGTGCGGGGCGTCGGGCACGGGGAGATCGGCGTGGCCGGCGTACAGCGGGCGGGCGGTCCTGACGCAGGCCTCGGTGGCGCGCAGGGCGAGCTCGGCGGCCTCGGCCATCTCCTTGGAGGCGACGAGCTCCTCGCCGAGCAGTCGCCGCAGTGTGGCGTCGACGGCACGCGCGCGTGCCTCGAGCACCTTCTGAGGGGAGACCGTGCGCCACACCTGGGGCAGGTGCCGTGCGACCAGTTCGTGGCTGAAGTTGTAGAACGTCGCCGTCACCGTCCCCGGACCCACCGCTCCCAGCGCGGCGGCGCGCACCGCGAAATACGCCGCCCTGCTGTCCTCGACGCCGACGGCGGACATCTCCCGGCCCAGGTCGGGCGAGAAGTAGTGGGTCGAGTGCAGAGGGTTGAGGACGTTGTGGCAGCGCCGCCCGGCGCGCTCCGGCAGTGAAGTGGTCATGCCCGCAGGTTACCGACTGGTCGGTACGTGGGGAACCGCTGAGGACACGATGGCAGGAATGGTGGGGTGCCCGTCATTGCGGCCATGTCCCTGCGGGCCAAGAATCGAAGACATGCGAACCGTTCTGATCGTCCTCTTCGACGACGTGCAGAGCCTCGACGTCACGGGCCCCCTGGAGGTCTTCGCGGGCGCCGAGGCCTGGCACGGCGGCTCGTACCGCGTCCTCACCGCGTCCCCGGACGGCGCGCCGGTACGCAGCTCCAGCGGACTCACCCTCGTACCGGACCACGCGCTCGACGACGCGCCCGCCCCGCACACGCTCCTCGTGCCCGGTGGCCGGGGCACCCGGCACCAGGACCGCCGGCTGACGGACTGGCTGCGCGGCCACGGTCCGCGGGCCGAGCGTCTCGTCTCCGTCTGCACCGGTGCCATCCTGCTCGCCGAGGCGGGCCTCCTGGACGGGCACCGGGCCACGACCCACTGGGCCTACTGCGACAAGCTGGCCCGCGACCATCCCGCCGTGGAGGTCGACCCGGATCCCATCTTCGTGCGCGACGGCCGGGTCTCCACCTCGGCGGGCGTCACCTCCGGCATCGACCTGGCCCTCGCCCTGGTGGAGGAGGACCTCGGCCGCGAGACCGCTCTCGCGATCGCCCGGCATCTGGTCGTCTTCCTGCGGCGCCCGGGCAACCAGGCCCAGTTCAGTGCCCAACTCGCCGCCCAGACCGCGCGCCGCGAACCCCTGCGCGAGGTCCAGCAGTGGATCACCGAGCATCCCGACCACGACCTGAGCGTCGAGTCGCTCGCCGCGCGCGCCAGGCTCTCGCCCCGGCACTTCGCCCGCGCCTTCCAGTCCGAGACCGGCACGACACCCGGCCGCTACGTCGAGCGCGTCCGCCTGGAACAGGCCCGGCGCCTCCTGGAGGACACCGGCGACGGTGTCGAGGAGATCTCGCGTGCCTGCGGCTACGGCACGCCGGAGGCGATGCGCCGCGCCTTCGTGAAGGCGCTCGGCTCGGCGCCCGCGGAGTACCGGCGCCGCTTCCGCCCGGCATCCACACCCTGATCCGGCCGCCCATCGAAAGGAATCCCGATGCAGATCGCCATCGTCCTCTACGACCGTTTCACGGCTCTCGACGCCGTGGGCCCCTACGAGACCCTCGGCCGGCTGCCCGGCGCCGAGGTCGTGTTCGTCGCCGAGCGCACCGGACCCGTCCGCAGTGACACCGGTGCGCTGGCTCTGACCGCGGACCGGACCCTGGCCGAGGTGCCGGGACCGGACATCGTCGTGGTGCCGGGCGGACCGGGCCAGTTCTCGCAGATGGAGAACGAGGTCCTGCTGGACTGGCTGCGCGCGGCGGACGCCACCAGCACCTGGACGACCTCGGTGTGCACCGGATCCCTGCTGCTCGCCGCGGCCGGGCTCCTCGACGGCCGCCGGGCCACCTCCCACTGGCTGGCCCTGGACTTCCTCAAGGAGTACGGCGCCGAGCCCACCGGGGAGCGGGTCGTGTTCGACGGCAAGTACGTGACCGCGGCCGGGGTCTCCTCCGGCATCGACATGGGGCTCACCCTGCTCGGCCGGATCGCGGGCGACGAACATGCCCAGGCCGTGCAGCTGCTGACCGAGTACGACCCACAGCCGCCCTACGACGCCGGCGCCCCGCACAAGGCGCCCGCTCACCTGGTCGAGGAGTTCCGCACGAACAGCCGTTTCAGCCTGATGTAGTCAAAGACCGAACCGATGCGTGCAGAACCGCGTCATCCCGGCGTGGTCCAGGTGAACTGCGGCTGCCGGCGCTCCAGGAAGGCGGCGACCCCCTCCGCGGTGTCGCCGCCGCGGCGCGCCTGTTCGGCCCAGTGGGAGTCCCGGTCCGTGCGTCCGTTCACGAACTCCTTGGCCGCCGCCTGGGTCAGCAGCGAGCGTCCGGCCAGGACGCGCGTGAACTCGCCGACCCGCTTGTCGAGTTCCCCCTCGGGCAGCACCTCGTCCACCAGGCCGGTGCGCAGTGCCCGCTCCGTGTCGATCAACTCGCCCGAGAACAGGAGGTACTTGGCGGCCGCCGGGCCGACCAGCGAGGCCAGCCGCCGGGTCGAGGAGGCGGGGTAGACGATCCCCAGCTTCGCCGGGGTCACCCCGAAGAGCGCGCCCTCCTCCGCGAACCGCAGATCACAGGCCGCCGCGAGCTGGGACCCGCCGCCCACGCAGTAGCCGCGGATCGCGGCCAGCGTCGGTTTCGGGAAGGCGGCGAGCGCCTCCTCGGCGCGCACGGCCAGCCCCTGCGCCTCGTCCGGGGAGCCGCGCAGCGTCGAGATGTCGGCCCCGGCGCAGAACGTCCCGCCTTCACCGGTGAGCACCAGGACGCGTACGCCGTCGTCTGCGCTCAGAGCGTCGAGCAGGGGCGGCAGCGCCCGCCACATGCCGGTCGTCATGGCGTTCCGCTTCGCCGGATGGTGGACGACGACGGTGGCGACGCCGTCGCCGACGCGGTGCAACAGCTGCGGCTCCATACGCCGCATGCTAACCGCACTCCCCGGGCGCGCGATCAAGAAGGGGGGCGGCTCCGGGGCACCCGTGAAACGGCGCGAACACCCGGAACGGGCCCCGCGAGCGGTGGCAAACCCGTACAACCCGAATAGTTCGCGAAGTCGGCACAACGGGGACAGGAGCAGTCTCACAATTGACCGTGTCATACGCCGACGATCAGAAACCGTCGATACTTGCTGACTTCTGTTCAGTCATCAGGTATGGACCGATGCGCTATCAACACTCGATGCGTGGTGACAATCGAGCGCAAGGGTGGCGACCGGACGATGGACAACCTCGGGCGGGGGTCCGACCCGAGCCCCGCAGTCGGCGGAAACGTGTCTCCGGACCGGAGAGCGACCGTCCCGCTGCCGTACGAGGGGGTGTGGCGGTTCACCGCTCCCGCCGTCGACGCCTCGGTGCCGCAGGCACGGCACGCCGTCCGTGATCTGCTGTTCCGTCAGGGAGTACCCGTCTCGGACGACCTCGTCCAGGGACTCCTGCTGATCGTCTCCGAGCTGGTCACCAACGCGGTCCGGCACGCGGCGCTGCTGTCGCCGACGCTCGCCGTGGAGGTCGCCGTCGGTGCCGAGTGGGTGCGCGTCTCCGTCGAGGACAACCACCCGTACCGCCCGACCGCCCTGGAGGCCGACCACGGGCAGACCGGGGGCCGAGGCCTCCTGCTGGTGCGGGAGGTGACCCGGGAATCGGGCGGGGTGTGCGACGTCGAGCACACGGCGAGCGGCGGCAAGGTGATCTGGGCCGCACTGCCGTTCATTCCCAGCGTCGTCTAGGGATGTCGTCCGGATCAGGGCGGGCCCGGTCCGATCCGAACGGCACCCTCCCGGTCACCAGCCCGCGGACGGGCCCGTCAGCTCCCTGATCGCGGGACGGGCGGCGTCCAGCACGGTCATGAACCAGGCGGAGAACGTGTCCTTCGCGTGCCGCTCCGCCAGCTCGGCCGCCGTCACGAAGGCCGTCGAGCCGACCTCCTCCGGGTCGGGCCGCAGCGCCGACTGCACCATGCCGACGAAGAGGTGGTTGTACTCCTGCTCCACCAGCCCCGACGCCGGGTCCGGGTGGTTGTACCGGACCGTGCCCGCCTCGGCGAGCAGCGACGGGGACACCCCGAGCTCCTCGAACGTCCGCCGGGCCGCCGCCGCGAACGGCGCCTCCCCGGGGTAGGGGTGGCCGCAGCAGGTGTTCGACCAGACACCGGGGGAGTGGTACTTGCCGAGGGCGCGCTGCTGGAGCAGCAGCCGGCCGCGCTCGTCGAAGAGGAAGACCGAGAACGCCCTGTGCAGCTGTCCGGGCGCTTGGTGGGCGGCGAGCTTCTCCGCCGTACCGATCGTGTTGCCGTCCTCGTCGACCAGCTCCAGCAAGATCGCTTCAACGGTGCCGTTCGACGAACTGTGCGTCGCGGTGGCAGGTGTGATCGGCATACCCATCCTTCGCATCGGTCTTCGAGCCCCAAGTCTGCCGTACGAAACCGGCACTCCCGGCACTTCGCGACTCCCGCATGTCCCGCTCCGCGGCGGCGGAGCCGGACCCGCGGCCCCCACGGGTCAGACGCCGAAAGCGGCCGGATACCTGATCGTGCCCGGTGCCACCGCCGAGGAACCGTCCAGGACGAGGGCCATCAGATGTTCGGACGGCACGTCGAATCCGGGCCGGATGCCGTACTCCGAAGCGGGCACGAAGCCGAACCTCGGGTAGTACCCGGGATGCCCCAGTACGAGGACCAGTCGCTCTCCCCGCGCGCGTGCCGCCTCCAGCACCGCGCGTACGACGGCCGATCCGGCGCCGCTGCGCTGGTGCTCCGGCCGTACGGCCACCGGTGCCAGCGCCGCCGCCTCGCCGGCGTCGACATGACAGCGGGTGATCAGGGCGTACGCCGCGATCGTGCCGTCCGGCGCCTCGGCCACGTACGACAGGTCCGGCAGCCACGCCTTTGGGTCGGCGCGCAAGGCGTCCACCAGATCCGCCTCGTCCGCCCGATCGAACGCTGTCGCGTTCACGGCGTGCACCCCGGCGCGGTCGGCGGCGGTCTCCCGGCGCGTGCGCCAGACGGAGGTGGGTTCAGTGCCGGTCAATGGCAAAGCCTCGCCTCGTGCTCAGCGTGTCCGCTGGGCTCCAGCTGGAAGGTGCAGTGCTCGACGTCGAAGTGGTCACCGAGGCAGCCCTGGAGTTCGTGGAGCATCTTTTCGTGGCCGATCGCGTTCAGGGCGTCGGAGCTGACGACCACGTGGACGGACAGGACCGGCATGCCGGAGGTGATGGTCCAGGCGTGCAGGTCGTGGATGCCCTCGACCCCGGGCAGCGCCAGGATATGGGCACGCACCTGCGCCATGTCGACATTTTTCGGAGCCGCCTCCAGCAGCACGTCGAGCGTCTCGTGGAGCAGTTTCCAGGTGCGCGGGACGATCATCAGGCCGATGAGGATCGAGGCGATCGGGTCGGCGGCCTGCCAGCCCGTGGTCATGATCACCACGGCGGAGAGGATGACGGCCAGCGAGCCCAGCGCGTCCGCGGCCACCTCCAGGAAGGCCCCGCGCACGTTCAGGCTCTCCTTCTGGCCGCGTACCAGCAGCGACAGGGAGATCATGTTCGCGACCAGGCCGATCGTGCCGAACACGATGGTCAGGCCGCCCGCGGTGTCGGCGGGTGTCAGGAACCGCTGGATCGCCTCGTACAGCACGTAGCCACCGACGCCGAGCAGCAGCAGACAGTTGGCGAGCGCGGCGAGGATCTCGGCGCGCGCGTAGCCGAAAGTACGGGTCTCGCTCGGCGGCCGGGCGGCGAAGTGGATCGCCAGCAGTGCCATGCCCAGACCCAGTGCGTCCGTCGCCATGTGCGCGGCGTCCGCGATCAGCGCGAGCGAGTCGGCGACGACGCCGCCGACGATCTCGACCACCATGACGGTGAGTGTGATCGACAGCGCGACGCGCAGCCGCCCGCGGTACGCCGCTGCCGCCGTCCCCGTCGGGGGAGCGCCGTGCGCGTGCCCGTGATCGTGTCCGGCCCCCATGGGTCTGCCTCCTGTGCTCTGCCCGGGATCACAGTGAACTACGGGCGAGGAGCATCGGGCAACGCGGCACTGAACACCGTTGTCATGTGCCCTGACCTGCGGAAACCATACGCAGGTCAGAGCACTGACGCGATCATTCGGAAGGCGTCCTCGGGTGGCGGAGCACCCAGCCCTCCCACGCCGACCCGACCATCTCGCGCACCCCGCGCCGGGCGGTCCAGCCGAGCTCCCGCGCGGCCAGCCCGGCCGAGGCGACCGCGCGCGGGGCGTCACCCGGGCGGCGAGGCTCGACGACCGGCGCCCTGTCGTCCCCGCTGATCTCACCGATGAGGGTGACCAGCTCGCGGACCGAGACGCCCTCACCGCGCCCGATGTTCACGGTCAGGTCGCCGGACACGTCGCCCGTCAGCCGCCGGGCCGCCGCCAGGTGCGCCTCGGCGAGATCGGCTACGTGAATGTAGTCACGGACGCAGGTGCCGTCCGGGGTCGGGTAGTCGTCGCCGAAGATCCGCGGGGCCTCGTCGCGGGTGAGACGGTCGAAGACCATCGGGATCACGTTGAAGACGCCCGTGTCGGACAGTTCCGGTGCGGCGGCGCCCGCCACGTTGAAGTAGCGCAGACACACCGTGGCGATCCCGTGCGCCTGCCCCGCGGCCCGGACCAGCCACTCCCCGGCGAGCTTCGTCTCGCCGTACGGGCTCATCGGGGCGCAGGGCGTGTCCTCCGTGACGAGGTCCACATCGGGGTTGCCGTAGACGGCCGCCGACGAGGAGAACACGAACTTCCGAACGCCCGCCCCGGCGACGGCGTCGAGCAGCGTGGCCAGCCCGCCCACGTTCTCCTGGTAGTAACGCGTCGGCTGGGCCACGGACTCGCCGACCTGCTTGCGCGCCGCGAGGTGCACCACACCCGTCACCTCGTGCTCCGCGAGCACCCGCTTCAGCAGATCCCCGTCCAGCGACGAGCCCTGCACCAGCGGTATGCCCTCCGGAAGTCGGCTCGGCACCCCGGCCGAGAGATCGTCGAGGGCGACGACGCGCTCCCCGGCCTCGGCCATCGCCCGCGCCACGTGTGCCCCGATGTATCCGGCTCCGCCGGTGATCAGCCATGTCATGGACGCCCACCCTATGCGGACCCCTCCGGTGCCGGTCCTGCACCGCCCCTTCGGGTCGCGGCGCCCGGCTCGTCCCGCTCCGGAGCGGTGCGCCCCATGCCTCGCACGCTACCCGGAATGCACCGGTCCGCCGGCACGGTTTGTGGCGCGGCCCCCGCATCACCCATGATGATCGCGGCGGAGGCGGCCAGGCAGAACGGGTTGATCGGGCCGTGAACGGGTGATGAACGCCTGCTTCCATTCATCCGATAGCCTCTGCCGACATGCCGCCCGGCCGCCGCAGGCAGGGCCATCCCATCACGCACTTGCCCGGCGCCCCCGCGCCGGCACCCAGGGAGTGAGTTCGCTGTCGACCGCCATCCTCACCGGCCAGCCGGTCCCCGGATCGTCGCTCGAGGGCGATCTGCGGTCGCTCGGCTTCGACGTGCGGCTCGCCTCCGACGCGGGCGAAGCCGAGACACTGCTTGCAGTCGTACCGGCTGACCAACGGGTGGCCGTCGTCGACGCCCGCTTCGTCGGGCACCTGCACGCCCTGCGGCTCGGCCTCACCGACCCGCGCTTCGCGGCCGCCGCGCTGCGCGGGGCCATATCCGTGCAGCCCGAGGCCCGCCGCGCGCTGACCCGGGCCGTGGCCCGCGAGAGTTCCGCCGTCGGCGGCCTCGCCGTCGCCACCGACGATCTCGCCGAGCGCCTGACCGCCGCGCTGGACGCCGACGGCGTCACGGTGCACCGCCCCGAACTGGGCACGCTCGTCGCCGCCGTCCCCGCGGACCCGCAGGAACGCAACGAAGCCCGCCGGGCCGTCTCCGCCGTGGACGACGAGGCCGTACGGCTGCGCAGCGCCGTGAAGGCCCGCGACGGCTTCTTCACCACTTACTGCATCAGCCCGTACTCGCGCTACATCGCACGCTGGTGCGCCCGCCGCGGCCTCACCCCGAACCAGGTGACGACCGCCTCACTGATCACCGCTCTGATCGCCGCGGGCTGCGCCGCCACCGGCACCCGCGCCGGCTTCGTGGCCGCCGGCCTGCTGCTCCTGTTCTCCTTCGTCCTGGACTGCACGGACGGACAGCTCGCCCGCTACTCCCTGCAGTACTCCACGCTCGGCGCCTGGCTCGACGCGACCTTCGACCGCGCCAAGGAGTACGCCTACTACGCGGGCCTCGCCCTCGGAGCGGCCCGCGGCGGCGACGACGTCTGGGCCCTCGCTCTCGGCGCGATGATCCTGCAGACCTGCCGCCACGTCGTCGACTTCTCCTTCAACGAGGCGAACCACGACGCCACCGCCAACACCAGCCCCACGGCGGCCCTGTCGGACCGCCTCGACAGCGTCGGCTGGACGGTCTGGGTGCGCCGGATGATAGTGCTGCCCATCGGCGAACGCTGGGCGATGATCGCCGTCCTCACCGCCCTGACCACCCCGCGGATCACCTTCTACGCCCTGCTCGTCGGCTGCGCCTTCGCCGCCGGCTACACCACGGCGGGCCGCGTGCTGCGTTCGCTCACCCGCAAGGCGCGGCGCACGGACCGCGCGGCACGGGCGCTCGCCGACCTCACCGACTCCGGCCCGCTCGCCGAGGCGCTGAACCGCCTCTCCCGCGGGGCGGTGCGCCGCGGTCCCGCCGCCGTCGCCTTCGCCGCCGGCACCCTCGTGGTCCTCGGCGCCGCGCTCGCGCCGTACGGCAGCTGGTGGCCGGTCCTGGGCGCCGTGATCTACGTGCTCCTGTCGCCCGTGGCGCTCGCCCGTCCCCTCAAGGGCGCCCTCGACTGGCTGGTCCCGCCCTTCTACCGCGCCGCCGAATACCTCACCGTCCTGGTACTGGCCGTCAAAGCCGACGTGAACGGAGCACTTCCGGCGGCTTTCGGCCTGGTGGCCGCCGTCGCCTACCATCACTACGACACGGTGTACCGCATTCGCGGAAACGCCGGCGCGCCCCCGCACTGGCTGGTGCGGGCGATCGGCGGGCACGAAGGCAGGACGTTGCTGGTCACCGTACTGGCCGCGCTCCTCGCCGCGACACAGTTCAAGATCGCGCTCACGGCGCTCGCCGTGGCCGTCGCCCTGCTTGTGCTCGTCGAGAGCATCCGCTTCTGGGTGTCCTCAGGGGCCCCCGCCGTACACGATGAAGGAGAACCTGCATGATCGGCCTCGTGCTGGCCGCCGGCGCCGGACGGCGTCTGCGTCCCTACACCGACAGCCTCCCGAAGGCTCTCGTGCCGGTTGGCCCTGCGGGCATAGAGGACAGCATCACCGTCCTCGACCTGACCCTCGGCAACTTCGCCGAGATCGGTCTGACCGAGGTCGGCATCATCGTCGGCTACCGCAAGGAAGCCGTGTACGACCGCAAGGCGGCCCTGGAGGAGAAGTACGGCCTCCGGATCACGCTGATCGACAACGACAAGGCCGAGGAGTGGAACAACGCCTACTCCCTGTGGTGCGGCCGTGACGCACTCAAGGACGGTGTGATCCTCGCCAACGGCGACACCGTGCACCCGGTCTCGGTCGAGAAGACGCTGCTCGCCGCCCGCGGCGACGGCAAGAAGATCATCCTCGCCCTCGACACGGTGAAGAAGCTCGCCGACGAGGAGATGAAGGTCGTCGTGGACCCCGACAAGGGCGTGCAGAAGATCACCAAGCTCATGGAGCCGTCCGAGGCCACCGGTGAGTACATCGGCGTCACCCTCATCGAGGGCGAGGCCGCCGCCGAGCTGGCCGACGCGCTGAAGACGGTGTGGGAGAAGGACCCGCAGCAGTTCTACGAGCACGGCTACCAGGAGCTCGTGAACCGCGGTTTCAAGATCGACGTGGCACCGATCGGTGAGGTCAGGTGGGTCGAGATCGACAACCACGACGACCTCGACAAGGGGCGTGAGATCGCGTGCCAGTACTGACGAGGCTCATCCCCTCTCCGGTCGTCGTGGACATCCGCCCGGGTGCCCTGGACGACCTCGCCGGGGTGCTCAGCGACGAGCGCATCTCGCACTCCGGCAAGCTGGCCGTCGCGGTCAGCAACGGCTCAGGGGCGCGCCTGCGCGAGCGGATCGCCCCGGCGCTGCCGGGAGCCACCTGGTACGAGGTCGGCGGCGGCACCCTGGACGACGCGGTCCGGCTGGCCGGTGACATGCGGGCCGGGCACTACGACGCGGTCGTGGGGCTGGGCGGCGGCAAGATCATCGACTGCGCCAAGTTCGCCGCGGCGCGCGTCGGCCTGCCGCTGGTCGCGGTGCCGACGAACCTCGCGCACGACGGCCTGTGCTCGCCCGTCGCCACCCTCGACAACGACGCGGGCCGCGGCTCGTACGGTGTGCCGAACCCGATCGCCGTGGTCATCGACCTGGACGTGATCCGCGAGGCCCCGGTCCGGTTCGTCCGGGCCGGCATCGGTGACGCCGTCTCCAACATCAACGCGATCGCCGACTGGGAGCTGTCCAACCGGGTCACCGGCGAGAAGATCGACGGTCTGGCCGCGGCCATGGCACGCCAGGCGGGCGAGGCCGTGCTGCGGCACCCCGGCGGCATCGGGGAGAACGGCTTCCTCCAGGTCCTCTCGGAGGCGCTGGTCCTCACCGGTATCGCGATGTCGATCTCCGGCGACTCCCGGCCCGCCTCGGGTTCCTGCCACGAGATCAACCACGCCTTCGACCTCCTCTTCCCCAAGCGCGCGGCGAGCCACGGCGAGCAGTGCGGCCTGGGTGCGGCCTTCGCGATGCACCTGCGGGGGGCGACGGAGGAAGCCGTGTACATGGCCGAGGTGCTGCGCCGCCACGGGCTGCCGGTGCTGCCCGGGGAGATCGGCTTCACCGTGGACGAGTTCGTCCAGGTCGTGGAGTTCGCTCCCAGGACCAGGCCCGGCCGCTACACGATCCTCGAACACCTCGACCTGAAGACCGACCAGATCAAGGACATCTACTCCGACTATGCCAAGGCCATCGGTAGCTGAACTCCGCCCCGTCGTGCACCCCCCAGGGGTGAAGGACCGGCGCAGCGGTGAGCACTGGATGGGACGCCTCTACATGCGTGAGGTGTCCCTGCGGGTCGACCGCTACCTGGTGAACACCAGGACCACGCCCAACCAGCTCACGTACCTGATGACCGTATGCGGCGTGCTCGCGGCCCCCGCCCTGCTGGTGCCGGGGATCGCCGGCGCGGTGCTCGGCGTGGTGATGGTCCAGCTGTACCTGCTGCTGGACTGTGTCGACGGCGAGATCGCCCGCTGGAAGAAGCAGTACTCGCTCGGCGGGGTCTACCTGGACCGGGTCGGCGCCTATCTGACGGACGCGGCGGTCCTGGTCGGCCTCGGCCTGCGCGCCGCCGACCTGTGGGGCGACGGACGGATCGACTGGCTGTGGGCCTTCCTCGGCACCCTGGCCGCTCTGGGCGCGATCCTGGTCAAGGCGGAGACCGACCTCGTCGGGGTCGCCCGACACCAGGGCGGGCTGCCGCCGGTCAAGGAGTCCGCGTCCGAGCCCCGGTCCTCCGGCATGGCGCTGGCCCGCAGGGCCGCCGGCGCGCTCAAGTTCCACCGGCTGATCCTCGGCATCGAGGCGTCCCTGCTGATCCTGGTCCTCGCGATCGCGGACCAGGTCAGGGGCGACCTCTTCTTCACCCGCCTCGGCACCGCCGTGCTCGCGGGGATCGCGCTCCTGCAGACCGTGCTGCACCTCGTGTCCATCCTCGCCTCCAGCAGGCTGAAGTGAGTACGGCTATGAAGGTCGGCGCGGTCATCATCACCATGGGCAACCGCCCCGACGAGCTCCGGGCCCTGCTGGACTCCGTCGCCAAGCAGGACGGCGACCGCGTCGAGGTCGTCGTCGTCGGCAACGGCTCACCCGTCCCCGACGTCCCCGCGGGCGTACGGACGGTCGAGCTGCCCGAGAACCTCGGCATACCCGGCGGCCGCAACGTCGGCATCGAGGCCTTCGGCCCCGGCGGCACCGACGTGGACGTTCTCCTCTTCCTCGACGACGACGGCCTGCTGGCGCACCACGACACCGCCGAGCTGTGCCGGCAGGCCTTCGCGGCCGACCCCGAGCTCGGCATCATCAGCTTCCGCATCGCCGACCCGGAGACCGGGGAGACACAGCGCCGCCACGTGCCGCGGCTGCGCGCCTTCGACCCGATGCGCTCCTCCCGCGTCACCACCTTCCTGGGCGGCGCCAACGCGGTGCGCACCAAGGTCTTCGCCGAGGTCGGCGGGCTGCCGGACGAGTTCTTCTACGCCCACGAGGAGACCGACCTGGCCTGGCGGGCGCTCGACGCGGGCTGGATGATCGACTACCGGTCGGACATGGTGCTGCACCACCCGACGACCGCGCCCTCGCGGCACGCGGTCTACCACCGCATGGTGGCCCGCAACCGTGTCTGGCTCGCACGGCGAAACCTTCCCGCACCCCTGGTCCCGGTCTATCTCGGCGTCTGGATGCTGCTGACGCTGGCCCGCCGCCCCTCGGGGCCGGCGCTCAGGGCCTGGTTCGGTGGATTCAGGGAAGGCTGGACCAGTCCGTGCGGGTCCCGGCGACCCATGAAGTGGCGTACGGTGTGGCGGCTGACTCGACTGGGCCGACCTCCTGTCATCTGACAAGCTCGTTCCTGAGAGCATTCGGGCCGTACCCCGGTCCCTGGCTCATGCCTACGCCCGACCAGCGTGCGCATCTTGAAGACGAAAGTTTCCACTTGTGAGTGAGACAACGCATGACGGCGGAGTCGCGGTGAGCGACCGTCCGTCGCCCGGTGACGGGCTCCCCGCGGCCGAGCTGGCCGCCCGGTACGGGCTCGCGGTCAGCGGTGCCCGGCCCGGGCTCGTCGAGTACGTCCGCCAGCTCTGGGGACGGCGTCATTTCATCCTCGCCTTCTCGCAGGCGAAGCTCACCGCGCAGTACAGCCAGGCCAAGCTCGGCCAGCTGTGGCAGGTGGTGACCCCGTTGCTCAACGCGGCCGTCTACTACCTGATCTTCGGTCTGATCCTGAAGGCCAACCGCGGACTGTCGCACGACGTGTACATCCCGTTCCTGGTGACCGGTGTGTTCGTCTTCACCTTCACGCAGAGCTCGATCATGGCCGGCGTCCGCGCGATCTCCGGCAATCTCGGGCTGGTGCGCGCGCTGCACTTCCCGCGGGCATCGCTGCCCATCTCCTTCGCGCTCCAGCAGCTCCAGCAGCTGCTCTTCTCGATGATCGTGCTGTTCGTCGTGGCGATCGGCTTCGGCAGCTACCCCGGTCTGTCCTGGCTGCTGATCGTCCCGGTGCTGTGCCTCCAGTTCCTCTTCAACACCGGGCTCGCCCTGATCGTCGCGAGGATGGGCGCGAAGACTCCGGACCTCGCCCAGCTGATGCCGTTCATCCTGCGCACGTGGATGTACGCGTCCGGTGTCATGTTCTCGATCAGCACCATGCTGGAGGGGCGTCCGGAGTGGATCGCCCGGGCCCTCCAGGCCAACCCGGCCGCGGTCTACATGGACCTGATGCGCTTCGCGCTGATCGACGGGTACGGCTCCTCGAACCTGCCCCCGCACGTGTGGGCCATCGCCGTCTTCTGGGCCGTGGTCGTCGCCGTCGGCGGATTCGTGTACTTCTGGAAGGCTGAAGAGAGGTACGGCCGTGGCTGAGCAGACCTCCCACATCCCGACCGTCATCGCGGACGAGCTGCACATCGTCTACCGGGTCAACGGAGCCAGGACCGGCAAGGGCAGCGCCACCGCCGCCCTCAGCCGCATCCTCAAGCGGGGCGAGGAGCGCGGCGTCCGCAAGGTGCACGCCGTCCGCGGCGTCTCCTTCGTCGCCTACCGCGGCGAGGCGATCGGTCTGATCGGTTCGAACGGCTCCGGCAAGTCCACCCTGCTGCGTGCCATCGCCGGACTGCTGCCCGCCGAGAAGGGCAAGGTCTACACCGACGGCCAGCCCTCGCTGCTCGGTGTGAACGCGGCTCTGATGAACGACCTCACGGGCGAGCGGAACGTCATATTGGGCGGGCTCGCGATGGGCATGTCGCGCGAGCAGATCAGGTCGCGCTACGAGGACATCGTGGACTTCTCGGGCATCAATGAGAAGGGCGACTTCATCACCCTGCCGATGCGCACCTACTCGTCCGGCATGGCGGCCCGGCTGCGCTTCTCCATCGCGGCGGCCAAGGATCACGACGTCCTCATGATCGACGAGGCCCTCGCCACCGGTGACCGCAAGTTCCAGAAGCGCTCCGAGGCCCGCATCCGCGAGCTGCGCAAGGAGGCCGGCACGGTCTTCCTCGTCAGTCACAACAACAAGTCGATCCGTGACACGTGCGACCGCGTGCTGTGGCTGGAGCGCGGTGAGCTGCGCATGGACGGCCCGACCGAAGAGGTCCTCAAGGAGTACGAGAAGTTCACGGGCAAGTAGCCCATTTCGTCCAGGGCCCCGCCGGAACTCTTCGGCGGGGCCCTGCGTCTGCAAAGGAAACGTCAACTCCGCCTGGGCTTAGGAATCTTGACGCCAATCGGTGTGTTGTTGTGATGTGCAGGACACCCCGACGGACCATGCAGCGTTGTACAACGTAAGCTGTACGGGTGCTGATTCGCGGCAAGTGGGGCGATAATGCGCGACACCCGGCACCGGCGCGCCGCGCGGACCCCCGGGCGGCGTGTCCGAAATGGGCAGTGTTGGGTCGGCAGTGTAGAACGGGAGATGTGACGGCAATGGCTACGGGAACTCTCCAGCTCCGTGACGCGTGTGCCGTCTCCGCGCCGGGTGGCGAGCGGTGACCGAAGCCGGGACGGCGCGCACCGGAGATCCGGAGCGCGGCACCCTCGACAAGGCCGCGGACGAGAACTTCCCCGTGGCGCCCTTCTTCCTGCCCAAGGCCTGGCGTGTCGACCTGATGGCCGTGTACGGCTTCGCCCGGCTCGTCGACGACATCGGTGACGGCGACCTCGCCCCGGGCGGCGCGGACGCCCGCCTGCTCGGCGTGTCGCCCGAGGACGCCGGGGACCGGCTCCGCATGCTGGACGCCTTCGAGGCCGATCTTCACCGTGTGTTCGACTCGACCCCGCGTCATCCCCTGCTGCGCAGGCTCCAGCCGACCGTGCGCCGCGCGGCCCTCACCCCCGAGCCCTTCCTCGGCCTGATCGCGGCCAACCGCCAGGACCAGCTCGTCGCGCGGTACGAGACCTACGACGACCTCGTCGCCTACTGCGAACTGTCCGCCAACCCCGTCGGCCGCCTTGTCCTCTCCGTCACCGGCACGTCGACGCCGGAGCGGGTGCGCCTCTCCGACGCGGTGTGCACCGCGCTGCAGATCGTCGAGCACCTCCAGGACGTCGCCGAGGACCTCGGACGCGACCGTGTCTACCTGCCCGCCGAGGACATGAAGCGGTTCCACGTGCGGGAGGCGGACCTCGCCGCACCCACAGCAGGCGCATCGGTGCGCGCACTGGTTGCATACGAAGCAGAACGCGCCATGAACCTCCTGAATGAAGGCACCCCCCTCGTGGGTAGCGTCCACGGCAGGCTGAAGCTGCTGCTCGCGGGGTTCGTTGCGGGGGGAAGGGCGGCGATCCGTGCGATCGCCGCCGCCGAATACGACGTACTTCCCGGCCCGCCCAAGCCCGGCAAGCTGCAGCTGCTGCGCGAGGTGGGAGTGACTCTGCGAGGAGAGGGGTGATCCGGACCGTGGAGTCGGAACAACACGTGTCCGCACCGGTACTCGCCGCGTACAGCTACTGCGAGGCAGTGACCGGTCAGCAGGCCCGTAATTTCGCGTACGGCATCAGGCTTCTGCCGACGCCCAAGCGTCGCGCGATGTCGGCGCTCTACGCGTTCTCGCGGCGCGTCGACGACATCGGCGACGGCGCGCTCGCGCCCGACGTCAAGAGCGCGCGCCTGGAGGAGACCCGGGCGCTGCTCGCGCGGGTCCGCACGGGGTCCGTGGACGAGGACGACACCGACCCGGTCGCGGTGGCGCTCGCCCACACCGCCGAGATCTTCCCGGTGCCGCTCGGCGGCCTCGACGAACTCATCGACGGCGTGCTGATGGACGTGCGCGGCGAGACGTACGAGACCTGGGACGACCTCAAGGTCTACTGCCGGTGCGTGGCCGGGGCGATCGGCCGGCTCTCGCTCGGCGTGTTCGGTACGGAACCGGGGGCGCGTGGAGCAGAGCGCGCGCCGGAGTATGCCGACACGCTCGGGCTCGCGCTCCAGCTCACCAACATCCTGCGGGACGTCCGGGAGGACGCCGCGGGAGGGCGCACCTATCTGCCCGCCGACGATCTCGCCAAGTTCGGCTGCTCGGCCGGGTTCGACGGACCGAACCCACCGGAGGGTTCCGACTTCGCGGGCCTCGTGCACTTCGAAGTGCGTCGGGCCCGCACTCTTTTCGCCGAGGGATACCGGCTGCTGCCCATGCTCGACCGGCGCAGCGGCGCGTGCGTCGCCGCCATGGCCGGCATCTACCGCCGGCTCCTCGACCGGATCGAGCGCGAGCCCGAGGCGGTGCTGCGCGGCCGGGTCTCGCTCCCCGGACGCGAAAAGGCGTACGTCGCCGTACGCGGTCTGTCCGGGCTCGACGCCCGCCATGTGTCCCGGCGCGCCGTCAGGAGGCGCGCCTGATGGACAATCTGGGCCAAGGTGACACCGGCGGCGAAAAGCGGCGCGCAACCCTCCGGCGCCGGGCGGCGTCCCTGACTGAGACGGCCGACCGTGCACCGCTCAACCATCGCGGCGCGGCCGCAGGGGAGGGGGCACGATGAGCGACGTCACGCAGTCCGCGGGCACTTCGGGCCGCCCCGAGGGGGCGGCCGCCGTAGTGGTCGGCGGAGGGCTCGCCGGGATCACCGCCGCGCTCGCGCTCGCCGACGCCGGGGTCCGGGTGACCCTGCTCGAAGGGCGTCCGCGCCTCGGCGGGCTCGCCTTCTCCTTCCAGCGTGGCGATCTGACCGTGGACAACGGGCAGCATGTGTACCTGCGCTGCTGCACCGCCTACCGCTGGTTCCTCGACCGCGTCGACGCCGCCTCGCTCGCACCCCTGCAGGATCGTCTCGACGTGCCCGTTCTCGACGCCGAGGGCAAGCCTGGACGACGGCTCGGCAGACTCGGCCGCACCGCGCTGCCCGTGCCCCTGCATCTCGCGCGCAGCCTCGCGACCTACCCGCATCTCTCACTCGCCGAGCGCGCCAAGGTCGGGCGTGCCGCGCTGGCGCTGAAGAGCCTGGACCTCGCCGATCCGGCACTCGACGCGCAGAACTTCGGCAGCTGGCTCGCCGAGCACGGTCAGTCGCGGCGTGCCGTCGAGGCACTGTGGGACCTCGTGGGGGTCGCCACCCTCAACGCGGTGGCCCAGGACGCCTCGCTCGGGCTCGCCGCGATGGTGTTCAAGACGGGTCTGCTGTCCGCCCCGGGTGCGGCCGACATCGGCTGGGCACGCGTCCCGCTGGGCGAACTGCACGACACCCTGGCCCGCAAGGCGCTCGACTCCGCGGGCGTCCGTACCGAAGTCCGTACACGCGTCACCTCCATCTCCCCCAACGAAAACGGGCGTTGGGACGTTCAGGTTCCCGGCGAGCGCATCGAGGCCGACACGGTCGTCCTCGCCGTGCCGCAGCGCGAGAGCCACGATCTGCTGCCCGAGGGAGCGCTCGACGCCCCGGAGCGGCTCCTGGAGATCGGCACCGCCCCGATCCTCAACGTCCATGTCGTCTACGACCGGAAGGTGCTCGGCAAGCCGTTCTTCGCCGCGCTCGGCTCCCCGGTGCAGTGGGTCTTCGACCGGACCGAGGCGTCGGGACTGCGCGAGGGCCAGTACCTGGCGCTGTCGCAGTCGGCCGCGCAGGAGGAGATCGACACGCCCGTCGCCGACCTGCGCGAGCGCTACCTGCCCGAGCTGGAGCGGCTGCTGCCCGCCGCACGGGGCGCCGGCGTGAAGGACTTCTTCGTGACCAGGGAGCGGACCGCGACGTTCGCCCCCACCCCGGGAGTCGGCCGCCTGCGGCCCGGCGCCCGCACCAAGGCACCCGGCCTGTACCTGGCCGGAGCGTGGACCGCCACCGGGTGGCCCGCGACCATGGAGGGTGCGGTCCGCAGCGGTGTCAGTGCGGCGGACGCCGCGCTCGGCGCCCTGGGCCGGCCCCGCGATCACCTCCTCGCAGTCTTCGAGGAGGCGGCATGACGCTCGACCAGAGCACGGCAGGTCCCCGCACCTCCGGTACCGCAACAAGAGGAGAGACTGTGCCCACTGTGCCCCCGGCCGAGACGGCTGCCGACGCGGTGGACGTGACCGCGCTCCTGGAGCGCGGCCGGACCCTGGCCACACCGGTCCTGCGGGCGGCCGTCGACCGCCTGGCGGCGCCCATGGACACCGTCGCCGCCTACCACTTCGGCTGGATCGACGCCGAGGGCAATCCCGCGGACGGCGACGGCGGCAAGGCCGTGCGCCCCGCGCTCGCCGTGCTCTCCGCCGAGGCGGCCGGTGCCGCCCCCGAGGTGGGCGTGCCCGGCGCGGTCGCGGTCGAACTGGTGCACAACTTCTCGCTGCTGCACGACGACCTGATGGACGGCGACGAGCAGCGCCGCCACCGGGACACCGTCTGGAAGGTGCACGGCCCCGCCCAGGCCATCCTCGTCGGCGACGCCCTGTTCGCCCTGGCCAACGAGATCCTGCTGGAGCTCGGCACCGTCGAGGCGGGCCGTGCCACCCGCCGTCTGACCACGGCGACCCGGGCCCTGATCGACGGTCAGGCCCAGGACATCTCGTACGAGCACCGCGACCGGGTCAGCGTCGAGGAGTGCCTGGAGATGGAGGGCAACAAGACGGGTGCCCTGCTCGCCTGTGCCTGCTCCATCGGCGCGGTCCTCGGCGGCGCCGACGACTTCACCGCCGACACGCTGGAGAAGTACGGCTACCACCTCGGCCTGGCCTTCCAGGCCGTCGACGACCTCCTCGGCATCTGGGGCGACCCGGAGGCCACCGGGAAGCAGACCTGGAGCGACCTGCGCCAGCGGAAGAAGTCCCTGCCGGTGGTGGCCGCGCTCGCCGCGGGCGGGCCCGCCTCCGAGCGGCTGGGCCGGCTCCTCGCCGAGGACGCCAAGGCCAGCGACTTCGAGAACTTCTCCGAGGAGGAGTTCGCCGCACGCGCGGCGCTCATCGAGGAGGCGGGCGGCCGCGAGTGGACGGCCCAGGAGGCGCGCCGCCAGCACACGATCGCCATCCAGGCGCTGGACGCCGTTCAGATGCCCGACGAGGTCCGGGCCCAGCTCGTGGCGCTCGCCGACTTCGTCGTCGTACGGAAGAGATGATCATTATCGGTCGAATACACCTCGCGTAGTCGCCGGCCGGTGCGACCCCGAGCCCAGTGATCTTCCGGGCAGGGACATCGCCTTGGAGCGACGCACCGGCCGACGGCGGACCCACAGCAGAGACGTACCACTGCACGAAGGGGAAGCCATGACAGCGACGACCGACGGAAGCACCGGGGCCTTGCCGCCCCGCGCTGCCTCGGCCAGCGAAATCCAGCACGAGACGACTCCCGAGGCGGCCGGGACAGTCGGGACCCGAGACGCCGCCACGCGCGCGATGCGGCGCGCCACCGACTTCCTGCTCGCACGCCAGGACGCCGAGGGCTGGTGGAAGGGCGACCTGGAGACGAACGTCACCATGGACGCCGAGGACCTGCTGCTGCGTCAGTTCCTCGGCGTCCTGGACAGGTCCACCGCCCACGCGGCTGGGCTCTTCATCCGCGGCGAACAGCGCGAGGACGGCACCTGGGCCACCTTCTACGGCGGTCCCGGCGAACTCTCCACCACCATCGAGGCGTACGTCGCCCTGCGGCTGGCCGGCGACGCACCGGACGCCCCGCACATGGCGAAGGCCTCCGCCTGGATCCGTGAGCGCGGAGGGATCGCCTCGGCCCGCGTCTTCACCCGGATCTGGCTGGCCCTGTTCGGCTGGTGGAAGTGGGAGGACCTGCCCGAACTGCCGCCCGAGCTCATCTACTTCCCGAAGTGGATGCCCCTCAACATCTACGACTTCGGCTGCTGGGCACGGCAGACGATCGTGCCGCTCACCATCGTGTCGGCCAAGCGGCCGGTACGGCCCGCGCCGTTCCCGCTCGACGAGCTGCACACCGACGCCGGCGACCCCAACCCCGTCAAACCGCTTGCTCCCGTGGCGAGTTGGGACGGCGCCTTCCAGCGCCTCGACAAGGCTCTGCACCAGTACCGCAAGATCGCACCGCGCACGCTCCGCCGCGCGGCGATGAACAGCGCCGCCCGCTGGATCATCGAGCGGCAGGAGAACGACGGCTGCTGGGGAGGAATCCAGCCACCCGCCGTGTACTCGGTCATCGCCCTGCACCTGCTGGGCTACGACCTCGAACACCCGGTGATGCGCGAGGGGCTCGCGTCGCTGGACCGTTTCGCCGTGTGGCGCGACGACGGTGCCCGGATGATCGAGGCCTGCCAGTCACCCGTGTGGGACACCTGCCTGGCGGCCATCGCGCTCGCCGACGCGGGGCTGCCCGCCGATCACCCGCAGCTCGTCAAGGCCGCCGACTGGATGCTCGGCGAGGAGATCGTCCGGCCCGGCGACTGGGCGGTCAAGCGTCCCCAACTGCCGCCCGGCGGATGGGCGTTCGAGTTCCACAACGACAACTACCCCGACATCGACGACACCGCGGAGGTCGTGCTCGCGCTGCGCCGCGTCAGGCACCACGACCCGGAGCGCGTGGAGAAGGCCATCGGGCGGGGGGTCCGCTGGACCCTCGGCATGCAGTCGAAGAACGGCGCCTGGGGCGCCTTCGACGTCGACAACACCAGCTCCTTCCCCAACAGGCTGCCCTTCTGCGACTTCGGGGAGGTCATCGACCCGCCGTCCGCGGACGTCACCGCGCACGTCGTGGAGATGCTCGCCGTCGAGGGGCTCGCGCACGATCCGCGCACCCGCCGGGGCATCGAATGGCTGCTCGCGGAACAGGAGGCGGACGGCTCCTGGTTCGGGCGCTGGGGTGTCAACTACGTCTACGGCACGGGTTCGGTGGTCCCGGCGCTCGTGGCGGCGGGACTGCCCGGGTCCCACCCGGCGATCCGCCGCGCCGTGGCCTGGCTCGAAACCGTCCAGAACGACGACGGCGGCTGGGGCGAGGATCTGCGCTCCTACCACGAGGCCGCCGAGTGGAGCGGTCGCGGCGCGTCCACCGCATCCCAGACGGGATGGGCCCTGCTCGCCCTGCTGGCCGCGGGAGAGCGCGACTCCAAGGCGGTGGAGCGAGGGATCGCCTGGCTCGCGCAGACCCAGCTGTCCGACGGTTCCTGGGACGAGCCGTACTTCACCGGCACCGGCTTCCCGTGGGACTTCTCGATCAACTACCACCTCTACCGACAGGTCTTCCCCCTCACCGCGCTCGGCCGCTATGTCCACGGTGAACCGTTCGCCGGGGTCCAGGGGCGGCGATGAGCGCGACGACGTCCGGCCCGGCACCACTGCTGATCGCCTGCGCGCTCGGCATCGAGCATCTCGCCCTGCGCAGCGGCGACCGGACCGGGGCCGGCGCGCCCGTCACCGTGCTGCGCACGGGCATGGGGCCCAAGGCCGCCGAACGGTCGGTCACCCGCGTCCTCGCCGACCCGGCGCTGCACGGGGCCGCCGTCCTGGCCACCGGCTTCTGCGCGGGGCTCGCCCCCGGTATGCACCCCGGTGACCTGGTCGTCGCCGAGGAGACCCGGGACCCGCACGGCACGACCCCGTGCGTCGGCACCGACCTGCTCGTCAGGGAACTCGTGCGCGCCGTGCCGGGGCGCACCGTCCACACGGGGCCGCTCACCGGCTCCGATCACGTCGTCCGTGGTCACGAGCGGTCGGATCTGCTCGCGACCGGCTCCATCGCGGTCGACATGGAGTCTGCGTCGACGCTGCTCAGCGCCGTCCGGGTGGGTGTGCGCCCGGTTGCGGCCGTCCGGGTGGTCGTGGACGCTCCGGAACATGAACTCGTCCGTATCGGCACGGTGCGCGGTGGAATATCAGCTTTCCGTGTTCTTCGTGCCCTTCTTCCCGCTTTTTTTGAATGGCACCGTTCTTTGCTGCTCCCTCGGAGGTGAGCCAGATGGCCATGCCGCTTCGGCAGTCCATGAAGGTCGCTGCGTACTTGTTCGAACAGAAGCTCAGGAAGCGGGACAAGTTCGCCCTGCTCGTCGAGTTGGAACCGCTTTTCGCGTGCAACCTGAAGTGCGAGGGCTGCGGAAAGATCCAGCATCCCGCGGGTGTGCTCAAGCAGCGCATGCCCGTGGCCCAGGCGGTGGGAGCGGTTCTGGAGTCCGGCGCGCCGATGGTGTCCATCGCCGGCGGAGAGCCGCTGATGCACCCTCAGATCGACGAGATCGTACGGCAGCTGGTGGCGAAGAAGAAATTCGTCTTCCTCTGCACCAACGCGCTGTTGATGCGCAAGAAGATGGACAAGTTCAAGCCCTCGCCCTATTTCGCCTGGGCCGTGCACATCGACGGGCTGCGGGAGCGGCACGACGAGTCAGTGGCCAAGGAGGGCACCTTCGACGAGGCGGTCGAGGCCATCAAGGAGGCCAAGCGACGCGGCTTCCGGGTCACCACCAACTCCACCTTCTTCAACACGGACACCCCGCAGACCGTCATCGAGGTCCTCAACTTCCTCAACGACGACCTGAAGGTGGACGAGATGATGCTCTCGCCCGCCTACGCCTACGAGAAGGCGCCCGACCAGGAGCACTTCCTCGGCGTCCAGCAGACCCGGGAACTGTTCAAGAAGGCCTTCGCCGGCGGCAACCGGCGCCGCTGGAGGCTCAACCAGAGCCCGCTCTTCCTGGACTTCCTGGAAGGCAAGGTCGATTTCCCCTGCACCGCCTGGGCGATCCCCAGCTACTCGCTCTTCGGCTGGCAGAAGCCCTGCTACCTGATGAGCGACGGGTACGTGCAGACGTACAAGCAGCTTCTGGAGGAGACCGACTGGGACGCCTACGGCCGCGGCAGGGACGAGCGGTGCGCCAACTGCATGGCCCACTGCGGCTACGAGCCGACCGCGGTGCTCGCCACCATGGGCTCCCTCAAGGAGTCCCTGCGTGCCGCCCGTGAGACCTTCACGGAAAGCCGCGGGTGACGCCGTGACGGCCGTGTCCCTGGGCCTTCCCGAGGTGCCGGTCCGGCCGATCGCGGAGCGCCGTGTCTCACGGCGCATCCAGGTCGGACCGGTGGCGGTCGGGGGCGGAGCACCGGTGTCGGTGCAGTCGATGACGACGACGCGTACGTCGGACGTCGGCGCCACCTTGCAGCAGATCGCGGAACTCACCGCGTCCGGCTGCCAGATCGTCCGCGTCGCCTGTCCCACGCAGGACGACGCCGACGCCCTCGCGACCATCGCACGCAAGTCGCAGATCCCGGTGATCGCGGACATCCACTTCCAGCCCAAGTACGTGTTCGCCGCGATCGACGCCGGCTGTGCGGCGGTGCGGGTGAACCCCGGCAACATCAAGCAGTTCGACGACAAGGTGAAGGAGATCGCGCGGGCCGCGAAGGACGCGGGGACCCCGATCCGCATCGGCGTCAACGCCGGTTCGCTCGACAGGCGACTGCTCCAGAAGTACGGCAAGGCGACCCCCGAGGCGCTGGTCGAGTCGGCGCTGTGGGAGGCGTCGCTCTTCGAGGAGCACGGGTTCCGCGACATCAAGATCTCCGTGAAGCACAACGACCCCGTGGTGATGGTCAACGCCTACCGGCAGTTGGCTGCGCAGTGCGACTACCCCCTGCACCTCGGCGTGACCGAGGCCGGGCCCGCCTTCCAGGGGACCATCAAGTCGGCTGTCGCCTTCGGGGCATTGCTGAGCGAGGGCATCGGGGACACCATCCGGGTGTCCCTGAGCGCGCCGCCGGCCGAGGAGGTCAAGGTCGGCATCCAGATCCTGGAGTCGCTCGGGCTGCGGCAGCGCCGCCTGGAGATCGTCTCGTGCCCGTCCTGCGGCAGGGCCCAGGTCGACGTGTACAAGCTGGCCGACGAGGTCACGGCCGGTCTGGAGGGGATGGAGGTCCCGTTGCGCGTCGCCGTCATGGGCTGCGTCGTGAACGGCCCCGGCGAGGCGCGTGAGGCGGACCTGGGGGTCGCCTCCGGCAACGGCAAGGGGCAGATCTTCGTCAAGGGCGAGGTCATCAAGACCGTGCCCGAGTCGAAGATCGTGGAGACCCTCATCGAGGAGGCGATGAAGATCGCCGAACAGATGGAGAACGACGGCGTCGGGTCCGGGGATCCGGCCGTCACCGTGAGTTGATCAGCACGGACCGAGAGGGGGCCCGAGCGTGACGATTCTGGAGAACATCCGGGGACCACGCGACCTGAAGGCGCTGTCCGAGGCGGAAATCGGTGAACTGGCCGAAGAGATAAGGGAGTTCCTGGTGCACGCGGTCGCCAGGACCGGCGGTCACCTGGGGCCCAATCTGGGGGTGGTGGAGCTCTCCATCGCGCTGCACCGGGCCTTCGAGTCACCCGGTGACCGCATCCTGTGGGACACCGGCCACCAGAGCTATGTGCACAAACTGCTGACCGGACGTCAGGACTTCTCCAAGCTGCGCGGCAAGGGCGGCCTGTCCGGCTACCCGTCGCGCGAGGAGTCCGAGCACGACGTCATCGAGAACAGCCACGCCTCCACGGCGCTCGGCTGGGCGGACGGGCTCGCCAAGGCCCGTCAGGTGCAGGGGGAGAAGGGCCATGTCGTCGCCGTCATCGGAGACGGCGCGCTCACCGGCGGTATGGCGTGGGAGGCCCTCAACAACATCGCCGCCGCCAGGGACCGCCCGCTGATCATCGTCGTCAACGACAACGAGCGCTCGTACTCGCCGACCATCGGCGGGCTCGCGAACCACCTCGCGACACTGCGTACGACGGACGGCTACGAGAAGGTGCTCGCCTGGGGCAAGGACGTGCTGCAGCGCACGCCCGTCGTCGGCAACACCCTCTACGAGTCGCTGCACGGCGCGAAGAAGGGATTCAAGGACGCGTTCGCCCCCCAGGGCATGTTCGAGGACCTCGGCCTGAAGTACGTCGGGCCGATCGACGGGCACGACGTGGGCGCCGTGGAGTCCGCACTGCGCCGCGCGAAACGTTTCCACGGACCCGTGCTCATCCACTGCCTCACCGAGAAGGGCCGCGGCTACGAGCCGGCACTGGCGCACGAGGAGGACCACTTCCACACGGTAGGCGTGATGGACCCGCTCACCTGCGAGCCGCTCGCCCCCTCCAACGGCCCGTCCTGGACCTCCGTGTTCGGCGACGAGATCGCGCGGATCGGGGAGGAGCGCGCCGACGTCGTGGCGATCACGGCGGCCATGCTGCACCCCGTCGGACTCGGCAAGTTCGCCGAGCGGTTCCCCGACCGGGTGTGGGACGTCGGGATCGCCGAGCAGCATGCCGCGGTGTCCGCGGCCGGACTCGCCACCGGCGGTCTCCATCCCGTCGTCGCCGTCTACGCCACCTTCCTCAACCGCGCCTTCGACCAGCTCCTCATGGACGTCGCGCTGCACCACTGCGGTGTCACCTTCGTCCTCGACCGGGCCGGTGTCACCGGGGTCGACGGCGCCTCGCACAACGGCATGTGGGACATGTCGATCCTCCAGGTCGTGCCCGGCCTCAGGATCGCCGCGCCGCGCGACGCCGACCAGCTGCGGGCCCAGCTGCGTGAGGCGGTCGCCATCGACGACGCGCCGACGCTGGTCCGCTTCCCCAAGGAATCGGTCGGCCCCGCGATTCCCGCGGTCGGCCACGTGGGCGGGCTGGACGTCCTGCACCGGGCCGAGGGGACCCCGCAGGTCCTCCTCGTCGCCGTCGGGGTGATGGCGCCGGTCTGCCTCCAGGCCGCCGAACTCCTGGAGGCCCGCGGCATCGGCTGCACGGTCGTCGACCCGCGCTGGGTGAAGCCGGTCGACCCCTCGCTGCCCGGGCTGGCCGCCGAGCACCGGCTCGTCGCCGTCGTCGAGGACAACAGCCGGGCATCCGGGGTCGGCGCGGCCGTCGCGCTGGCGCTCGGGGACGCGGAGGTCGACATCCCGGTGCGGCGGTTCGGCATCCCCGAGCAGTTCCTCGCGCACGCCAAGCGCGGTGAGGTGCTGGCCGACATAGGCCTGACGCCCGTCGAGATCGCCGGGCGGATCAGTGCCGGCCTGGCCGTCAGGGAAGAGCTCTCCAAGGAGAAACAGGAATGACCGAACCAGCGCCGAAGGGGGAGTTCGACCTCGGCGCGCTCCTCGCCGAACGTGGCGCCGAGCGCTATGAGCTGCACGGCAAGTACCTGAACCACCAGCTACCCCGGATGCTGCACACCATCGGCTTCGACAAGGTCTACGAGCGCGCCGAGGGGGCGCACTTCTGGGACGCGGACGGCAACGACTACCTGGACATGCTCGCCGGGTTCGGGGTGATGGGCCTGGGCCGCCATCACCCCGTGGTCCGCAAGGCGCTGCACGACGTCCTGGACGCCTCGCTCGCCGACCTGACCCGCTTCGACTGCCAGCCGCTGCCGGGCCTGCTCGCGGAGCGGATGCTCGTCCACAGCCCGCACCTGGACCGGGTGTTCTTCGGCAACAGCGGTACGGAGGCGGTCGAGACCGCGCTGAAGTTCGCCCGCTACGCCACCGGGAAGCCGCGGGTCCTCTACTGCTCGCACGCCTTCCACGGGCTGACCACCGGCTCGCTGTCGGTGAACGGCGAGGACGGCTTCCGCGACGGCTTCGCACCGCTGCTGCCCGACACTGCCGTCCCGCTCGGAGATCTCGACGCGCTGGCCCGGGAGCTGAAGAAGGGCGACGTCGCCGCGCTGATCGTCGAGCCCATCCAGGGCAAGGGCGTCCACGAGGCACCGCCCGGCTACCTGCGCGCCGCCCAGGAACTGCTGCACAAGCACAAGGCGCTGCTCATCGCCGACGAGGTGCAGACCGGGCTCGGGCGCACCGGGGACTTCTACGCCTACCAGCACGAGGACGGGGTCGAGCCCGACCTGGTGTGCGTGGCCAAGGCCCTGTCCGGCGGATACGTGCCGGTGGGCGCCACCCTCGGCAAGGACTGGATCTTCAAGAAGGTCTACTCGTCCATGGACCGGGTCCTCGTCCACTCGGCGAGCTTCGGGGCGAACGCGCAGGCCATGGCGGCGGGGCTGGCGGTCCTGTCCGTGATGGAGAACGAGCAGATCGTGGCCAACGCGCGCGTCACGGGGGAGCGGCTGAAGTCCCGGCTCGGCGCGCTCGTGGACCGGTATGAACTGCTCGGTGACGTACGCGGCCGGGGGCTGATGATCGGCATCGAGTTCGGCCGTCCCAGGTCGCTGAAGCTGCGCAGCCGCTGGACCATGCTGCAGGCCGCCCGCAAGGGGCTGTTCGCCCAGATGGTGGTCGTGCCACTGCTGCAGCGCCACCGCATCCTCACACAGGTCTCGGGCGATCATCTGGAGGTGATCAAACTGATCCCGCCGCTGATCATCGGCGAACGGGACGTGGACCGCTTCGTGGAGGCCTTCACCGCGGTGATGGACGACGCGCACAGCGGCGGCGGCCTGATGTGGGACTTCGGCAAGACGCTGGTGAAGCAGGCCGTGGCCAACCGCTAGGGGTGCCGTCGCCGTACCGCGCCGGGCGCCCGTACCGGGGCGGGCTCCCCCGACGAGCCCGCCGCCGGTGCGCTGAGCCAGGTCGGGCGGGCGGGTTTGCCTCAAAGGCAAGAAATTTGCCCCAAAGGTAATAGTGCGGCTCAATGGAGGGCATGAACCCTGTCGAGGGTAGCGACCCTTCCACTCCGCAAGCGGCAGAGGGGCCTGCCGCCGAGCTCCCCGCCGTCGCGCCCCAGCTGCGCGAACTGCGCCGCCGTGCCGCCCTGACGCTGGAGGCCGCGTCCCGCGCGGCCGGGCTCTCACCCGCCCATCTCTCCCGTCTGGAGACCGGGCAGCGCCAGCCCTCGCTCCCGATGCTGCTCGCGCTCGCCCGCGTCTACGGTACGACGGTTTCCGAGCTTCTGGGCGAGACGGTCGTCGAGCGGCACGCGATCGTGCGCGCCGCCGACATGGAGCCGACACAGGCCGGCGGCTGGACGTACTGGCAGGCCGGAGCCCCGGGCCGCGGTATGCAGGCCCTGCGGGTGCACGTCCCGCACGGCTCGCAGGGCGACATCGTGCGCGTCCACCCCGGCGAGGAGTGGCTGTACGTCCTCACCGGGCGACTGAGTCTGCGCCTCGGGGACACCGCGCACATCCTCACGCCGGGGGACAGTGCGCACTTCGACTCACTGACCCCGCACCGCATCGCCGCCGCCGACCCCGGCGGGGCCGAGCTCCTCTTCGTACACACCCTGTTGCAAAGTCCGACCGCCGCGCTGTGCCTCGGCCCGGCGGCGGGACACCTCACCCCGGGAGAGCCGTCATGACCGAACCCACTCCGACCGGTCCCCGCAAGTCCATGGAGGAGAAGTTCCCCCGGGCGCTGTGGGTGAGGCTGATCATCTACGTCGCCGTCGGCCACCTCTTCGCGGCCTTCATCTACCTGCTCTTCACGCTGGGCGCGCAGGGCCAGTAGACGTGCCGGGCCGCAGGGCCGGTCCAGGGCCGCGTCAGTCGAGCAGGCGCTCGCGCAGGCGGTCCCGCACCTGCGGGGTGACCCGCAGCGCCTGCTCCAGGTAGGTGTCGACGCCGCCCCAGGTCTCCTCGATGGTCTCGAAGGCCGCCGTGAGGTACTCGGCGCGCGCGTCGAACAGGGGGCTGAGCAGCTCCATGACCTCCGGGGAGTACGCGGAGGGGGCGGAACTGCTGCGGTGCACCTTGTAGCGGCGGTGCTTGGCGTTCGACTCCAGGTAGTCGGCGACGATCGCGTCGCGCTCGACACCGAGGGCGAGGAGCGTCACGGCTATGGACAGGCCCGCGCGGTCCTTGCCCGCCGCGCAGTGCATCAGCGCGGGCACGCTGTCCTCGGCCAGCGAGTGCAGCACCTGGGAGTGCTCCGTCGTGCGCTCCTTGATGATCGTGCGGTAGGAGACGACCATCCGGTTCGCGGCCTTGCCGTCCGAGAGGATCGAGCGCAGCTGGTCGAGGTCGCCGTCACGGACCATCTTCCAGAACTCCGCGCCGTCGGCCGGGTCGGTGAGCGGAAGGTTCACGTTCCGTACGCCGGGGAGGTCGACGTCGGGGCCCTCCAGCTTCTGGTCCGAGGCGTTGCGGAAGTCGAAGATCGTGTGCAGGCCCAGTGAGGAGAGGAACGTGGCGTCCTTCTCGGTCGCGTGCGCGAGGTGGCCGCTGCGGTACAGCCGCCCCTGTTTCACCCGTCGGCCGTCCACGGTGGGCAGGCCGCCCACGTCCCGGAAGTTGCGTACTCCGGCCAGCTCGGGCTCGGTCGACGGGACCTGCTGCGTCACGTGGACTCCTCACATTCGGCCGCCGGTGCCGCCCAGGTCCTGCCCGGTGGCGTGTGTCGGCGGGTTGCGCTCTCGACCATACGACATGGGTTCCTGAGGCAATGAGTTGTCCACAGGCGTTGCCCGCGGGGCACGGCCGCCGGGAACATGCCGGTATCTGATCGAGGTCCGCGTGGAGCGAGGAGGAGCTCGCCGAGGCGCGGGAATGGGTCGGCCTCTACAAGGAGATCCGCCCTGTCGTGCAGCGCGGGGACCTCTACCGTCTGCGCCCTCCGGAGGGCGGCCTGAGTGCCGTGCAATACGTCCACGGCGACGAGACGGTGGTGCTCGCCTGGCTCCAGGCCCAGCGGTACGGCGAGCCGACAGCTCCGCTCCGACTGCGCGGACTCGACCCGGCGCAGGCGTACGAATGCCGCGAAACGGGTGAAATCCATCGTGGTGCAGTGTTGCTGCACCACGGACTGCGGACAGGCCTGCGAGGAGACCTCGATGCCGCGGTAGTCCGACTGCACCGCATATGACCGTTCTGCCGGAATCGGGACCTTCGTTCCAACTGGCCCTGGATTGGGGCGCCATGCGGTGGGCCGCGTGAGCAGCGTCATATTCGTGACGATGCGTCGCGGCCCGCTTTTCGCAACGCGCCCGTACCCACGGGCCGGTTGAGGGGGAGAAAAGATCATCTCTTCACGGAGTGTGACGGGCATTTCCGACATGGATCAAGAAAGGTGGGCGCGCGAAGAAATCTCCTGGTTGTGGATGCGCTCTCGTCTCGCTTACGTTCGCCCTCACTCCGGACGGACGCCTAATCCTGCCGCCGGCCGGAATCCGCACACAGACCCGCACACGGCAGGAGCGGGGGACCCAAGGTTCCATGCCTGTTCCGGTCTCCGGAACGGCTCGGGGTACAGCCGCGCCGACGCGTGGCCGGGCATCTCCAGCCCGCACCCGACAGCTCACCTCGCAGGCGCCGGAGAGGAACTCGTCATGCCCGCGAAGGGTAAGCACCGCCGCCCCAAGTCCCCCCGCCTCGCCCGCTCGATCGCCGTCGCCTCAACCGGTGGCGCCGCACTCGTGCTGCCCCTGCTGGGCGCCACGGGCGCCCATGCCGCGGCCCCCGCCGCCACCGTCGCGCAGAAGGCCGGGAAGGCCGTGGCCGCCGCTCCCGTCGCGGCGAAGAAGGTCGCCGGGAACAAGACCTACCGCGTCAAGGCCGGCGACTATCTCTCGAAGATCGCCGACGAGCAGAGCGTCCGCGGTGGCTGGAAGAAGCTGTACTCCGACAACCGCCCAGCCATCGGCGGCGACCCGGCACTGATCCACCCGGGCCTGGAGCTGACGATCGGCGCGAAGGCCGTGTCCGCCGGCGCCACCCAGTCGTCCGCTCCGGCCGCGAAGACCGCCGGCGCTCCGGCCGCGAAGACCGCCGGCGCCCCCGCCCCCCAGGCCGCCGCGAAGAGCTACTCGGGCTACACGCTGCCGGTCGCGGGCGGCAGCGTCGGCACCTCCTACAAGGTGGCGGGCAGCATGTGGTCCAGCGGCTACCACACCGGCGTGGACTTCGTGGTCCCGACCGGCACCACCATCAAGTCCATCGCCGCCGGGACCGTCGTCTCCGCCGGCTGGGGCGGCGCCTACGGCAACCAGGTCGTCATCCAGCACGCCGACGGCAAGTACTCCCAGTACGCCCACATGTCGGCCCTGTCCGTGTCGGCGGGTCAGACCGTGGCCGCCGGCCAGCAGATCGGCCTCTCCGGTGCGACGGGCAACGTCACCGGACCGCATCTGCATTTCGAGATCCGCACCACGCCGAACTACGGCTCGGACGTGGACCCGGTCGCCTACCTGCGCTCGCACGGTGTCGCCGTCGGCTGACACCTCACGCAGTCCCCGGCGCCCGCCGCTTCCTGCCGCGGACGGCGGGTCCCGCTCCTGACGGCGGGACCCGCCGTCCGCGAGGCAGGACCCCCTCCGAAGGCCGGACCCCCGATCCCCGGGGTCCGGCCTTCGGTGCGTCGACTCGTCAATCCGGCGCCACCGGTGCCGGATTGCGGCCCTCCGCGTGCGGACTCGGTCAACGCTCCTGATCAGGGCCCTATTCCGGATTGACCAATACTTGACGAGTGTCTTATATCACCATCCGTCAACCCTTCCTTACGGTCGCGTAGCTCACATCGAAAGGTGAATCATGGTCCGACGTGGCAGACGATTCGAAGAGTGACAACAGATCAGTGATCGGGTCGTACGTGGCGGTGGGGGACAGCTTCACCGAGGGCGTCGGCGACCCCGGTCCGGACGGGGCCTTCGTGGGCTGGGCCGACCGCTTCGCGGTGCTCCTCGCGGACCGGCGCGCCGAGGGCGACTTCAACTACACCAATCTCGCCGTGCGCGGGAAACTGCTCGACCAGATCGTCGCGGACCAGCTCGGGCGCGCCAAGGAACTCGCCCCGGACCTGGTCTCCTTCTGTGCGGGCGGCAACGACATCATCCGGCCCGGCACCGACCCCGACGAGGTCGCGGAGCGCTTCGAGCGCGCGATCGCCGACCTCACCTCCGCCGTCGGCACCGTCATGGTGACCACCGGCTTCGACACCCGTGGTGTGCCCGTGCTCAAGCACCTGCGCGGCAAGATCGCCACGTACAACGGACATGTGCGTGCCATCGCGGACCGCTACGGCTGCCCCGTGCTCGACCTCTGGTCCCTCAAGACGGTTCAGGACCGCCGTGCCTGGGACGGCGACCGGCTGCACCTCTCGCCCGAAGGGCACACCCGGGTGGCGCTCCGCGCCGGTCAGGTCCTCGGTCTCGACGTGCCGGCTGATCCGGACCAGCCCTGGCCGCCGCTGCCGCCCCGCGGCACGCTCGAAGTGCGGCGCGACGACATCCACTGGGCGCGCGAGTACCTGGTCCCGTGGATCGGGCGCCGGCTGCGCGGCGAGTCGTCGGGAGACCATGTGGCCGCCAAGGGCGCCCTCTCCCCGGACGACATCAAGATGCGCATAGAGGCGGTCGCCTGAGCCGCGCCGGCGCCGGCGGATTCCCCCGCGGGCGGCTCGACCAGTGAGGTGACGGCCCGGGAGTGGCGTGGGGCGGAGCGCGGCACGCGGTGCTGGGATGACCGCGAACCGCCCCCGCGTCCCGAGGGGGCCCGAAGGAGACCTCCATGCCCGCCCGCCGCGTGTCCACCGCACTCGCCGCGACCCTCCTCGCCCTCGCCCTCCCGCAGGCCGCCGCGGCCCCCGCCCTCGCGCTGGGGGCCCGCCCCGGCGACGCCGCCGAGTCCACCCCGTCCACGGTCACCGTCACCGGACAGGGCAGCGCCACCGCCACACCGGACGTCGCCGTCCTCGGCATGGGCGTCGCGGCCACCGCGAAGACGGCGAAGGAGGCTCTCGCCGCACAGACCACCGCGTCGAACGCCCTGCTCGCCGCCGCGCGCGCCCAAGGTGTGGAGGAACGGGACATCCGCAGCGCGAGCCTCTCGCTGTCGCCGGTCCACGAGATCCACGACGGGACCTCCGAGTCGACCGGCTACGAGGCGGCGCAGTCGTTCTCGGTGAAGGTCCGCGACATCGCCGCCACGGGCAGGGTCCTCCAGGCGGTCACGGACGCGACCGGGGACGCGGGACGCATCCAGTCCGTCGTCTTCGACGTGGCCGACCCCGCCCCGCTGCACACCGCCGCCCGCGAGGCCGCGTACGAGGACGCGCACGAGAAGGCACTCCAGTACGCGCGCCTGGGCGGCCACCGGCTCGGCCGCCTGGTGTCCCTCACCGAGGACGGCGGCGGCGAGTCCCGTCCGGTCCCGATCGCCGCGGCGGCCTTCGACCAGGGCGGGACGGTGCCGGTCGCACCCGGAGAGATCCGGGACACGATCACGGTCATGGCGGTGTACGAACTCCGCTGAGCCGTCGCCGAGGACCGCTCGGCCAGGACGGCTCCGGCAGGGACACCGTGGCCGGCGCTCAGGGCTCAGTCGTGCGCCGAGGTGAGGCGTGGACCGGCAGTCGCTCCCGCAGGGGGCGGGGCTCAGCGCACCGCCGCCACCAATGCGGCCCGCTCCAGGCCCAGTTCGCGCGCAAGGGCCTCGTCCACCCACTCGTGGGTGCGCGCCCGTGACACCGCGCCCGCGTACGCCGTCATCTGCACGGCCAGACCGTCCAGCAGCGCGGTGAGCCGCAGCGCCGCGCCGGTCGGGTCCGGGCAGTGGAACTCGCCCGCGGCCACGCCTTCCGCGATCACCTCGGTGAGCGCGGCCTTCCACTGCTTGTCGAGGTCACGCGTGACCTCCCGCAGCGCGGGCTCGCGCAGCGCGGCGGCCCAACCCTCGATCCACAGCCGCCAGCCCTTGGCCTGCCCGGTCGGCGCGTACCAGCGCACCGCGGTCCGCAGCCGGCGCAGCGCGGTGGTGCGTCGGCCGAGAAGTTTGCGCAGATGGGCGAGGTCGTCCTCGGCCGCGTGGGCGAAGGCCGCGGCGACCAGCTTCTCCTTCGTCGAGAAGTGGTACAGGACCAGGGCGTTACTCACCCCGAGCGCCGAGGCCACATCGGCGATCCGCACCGCCGCCACACCCCGCGCCTGGATCTGCTCGACGGCGGCCCGCAGCAACTCCTCGCGCCGCTCCGCCACGCTCAACCGCACTCTCGCCACGCCGCAACCCTAGTCCCTCGCCCCCGGTGATACGGGCGCAGGGCGCCATCGCGGGGCCCCTCCAGGCACGCGAACGCGGCATCCTCGGCCGGGCGTCCGCCCGCCCCGGCGCCCGCACCTCGACCCGTGGACCCGCCCGCCCGGCTGATGCCGGACCCCTTGACACCGTCGCACGGCGGCGACCACAGCACCGCGCCTACTGACTGTTCATTCAGTCAGTAGGCGTCAGGTGTGTGTCAAGGCATTGAGGCCGGTGAAGGCCTCCTCGAGGTGCGCCCCGTACGTCCCGCCGCTCGTGCCGTTCGTGGGGATCGGGCTCGCCTGCTACGCGGCGGGCGCGCGGACCCGGCGGGATAAGGGCCGGCCGGGGAAGCCGCCGGAACCGGCCGGCCGGACCGGCTGGTGCGCGTCGGGCGAGCCGCCTGAACCGGCCGCACCCGTCGGCCCGAACCCGGACGGCCCGGGCCGGGCCGGTTCCGGCGCTCCGGGTGATCAGTCGACGAACTGGTAGTCGGCCTCGATGCGGCCGTCCTCGCCGAGGACGAGGAACTCCAGGCCGCCGCCCGTCACCCGGTCCTCGACCCGGTCGAAGGATTCCCAGCGGAACGTGATGACGTCCCGGAGCACGCGGGCGGGCTCCTGGATCCTGAAGAGGTACGTCCCCGGCGCCACGAACTCCTCGTACGCGCGGGTCACGCGCGCGTGCAGTTCCTCGTGGCCGCGGGCCTCCAGGACGACGGTGCCGAAGCCCAGGGCCACCGCCCGGTCGTGCATCTCCTGCGGAGGGCGGAGGACGTGCAGGCCGTCCTCCGCCCAGAGGCCGTGGACGGTCTTGCGGCGGATCTCGGGGTCGGGCTCGTTCCAGACGCCGATGTAGCGCTCGATCAGGTCCTGCGCGTCGAAGGCGGGCATGATGCTCCTCGTGCGGGTCGGTGCGCCGGCCGCGGTGTCCGCGGCGGCCGGCGGGTTCTCGTGATGTCACCGACTCTGCTCGCGGCCCGCCCGTGCCTCAATTCCCGCCAGGGAATGGCCGTTCGGCCAGGACTCCGTGGACGCCCAGGGCGATCGCCCCGCCCGGGTGCGTCATCAGGGGGTCGACCTCATGCTCGGCGAGCTCGGGATGCTCGGCGGCGGCTCGGGCCGTCGCGCACACGGCCCCCGCGACGGCCCGGAGGGACACGGCCGGCGCGCCGCGCAGGCCGGTCAGCAGGGGTGTGTGCCGCAGCTCGGCGAGCAGGGCACGCGCGCGCGGCCGTCAGCGGCGCCGTGCCGGCCGGCTGCTCCGCCGTGACGCCTTTGACGCCCACCATCGTCAGGGGACCGAAGGCAGCGCCGGTCCGACCGGGCCGGAACGGCGCTTCGTCCAGTCCGCCGCCGAGCCGGTCCACCAGGTGGAGCGACCGGCGGCCACGGCGCGCCGGGGCGTCCTACGCCGGCCGGTAACCCCACTTCCCGGGGTTGCCGGACGCGCCGACCACGGCGACGGAGGCCGGGTCGAAGAGGGCGGCCAACTGCGCCATTGCCGTCATTCGTACCACCCGAAGCGTTCGGCGATCACCGGCAGCCGCTCGGTGACGAGGGAGTGCGCGGCGGCCCGCGGCGTCGTCCCGTCGGCCTCGGCGCGGGCCAGCATCTGGTCGATCAGGGCGCGCATGGACCGCCGTGTGTACGTGAACGCCTCGTCCGCGTCGGCGCCGATGTCACCGAACAGCGTCCACCACCACCAGGCGTTCGTGCCGGAGTTGACGACGACGTCCGGGAGGACGGTGACCCCGCGCGCGGTGAGCGACTCCTCCGCCTCCGGCAGCACGGGCATGTTGGCCGCCTCGACGATCCAGCGCGCGGTGATCCGCCGCTGGTTCGCGCCGTCGATCGCGTACGAGACGGCCGCGGGCACCAGGACCTCCGCGTCGGCGGACAGCCAGGCGTCGCCCGGCAGTTCACGGTCGACGGGCCGCAGCGCGGAGCGGTCGACCGTCCCGTACACGTCCCTGGCCGCGAGGAGCGCCTCCACGTCGAGGCCGTCGGGGTTGGCGATCGTGCCCTTGACGTCGGCGACGGCCACCACGCGCAGTCCCGCCTGGGACAGGAAGCGCGCCGTGGCGCCGCCCATGGTGCCGAGCCCCTGCACGGCCACCCGCGTGCCCGCGTACGGCACGCCCGCGCGGTCCAGCGCCGCGAGCAACGACTCCGCGACACCACAGCCGCCCACCAGTTCGTCGAGCCCGATGCCGTCGACGTCGACCGCGAAGGCGTTCGCGAGCCGTCGCCGGGCCGTGGCCTCGTCGTCGAGCAGCGGATACACAGCCTGGATGGAGGAGACGAGCCCCGCCTCCTCGACGGCACGGTCGACCAGGTCCTGGGTGAGGCCGAGGTCCTCACCGGTGGTCCAGCAGCGCTCGATGTACGGGCGCATGGCGCGCAGGTAGCGCACGAGGATGCCGTACGCCGCCGGGTCCTGGGGGTCGCAGTCGATGCCGCCCTTCGCGCCGCCCAGCGGGACGTAACGCCCCTCGGGGTTGTAGTGCAGCGCTTCCTTCATGGTCATGCCGCGGGCGAGCCCGGCGACCTCCTCCAGCGTGCATCCCGGGCGCATGCGGAGGCCGCCGCTGGAGACGCCTCGCACCAGCCGGTCGACCACGAGGAAACCCTGGCGGCCGGTGACGTGGTCCGTCCAGGTGAGTGACATAAGAGGGGCGGTCATGGGGTCTCCTCGGGGATGGTGATCAGGGTGAGGCCGGGGGTGCGCAGTGCCTGGGAGAGCGCGGTCGTCAGCTCCTGCGGGTCACGCGCGCGCGTGCCCTGCCCTCCGTAGGAGCGGGTCAGGGCGGGCAGGTCGACCGGTGCGAGATCCACCGCGGTGGGGGTGTCGCCCCGTGCGGCCGTCTCGTCGCGGATCTCTCCGTAGCCGCCGTTGTCGGACACCGGCACCAGCAGGGGAAGCCCGAGCCGCGCCGCGGTCGCCGGTTCCTGCACCGTGAACTGGAGGCCACCGTCGCCGCTGAGCGCCACCACCTGGCGATCCGGGCACGCCACCCTGGCGCCGATCGCCGCGGGCAGCGCGTGGCCGAGCGTGCCGAAGCCGGTCGGGTGAAGATAGCGGCCCTCGGGGCCCAGCGGGAGGTGGGGAAGGCCTCCGTAGCAGCGGCACTGGGCACTGTCCGAGGCGACGACCGCGTCGTCGGCGAGGACGGCACGGACCGCCCGCAGGTACGGCAGCCACCGGGCGTCGCGTGCAGAGGTCTCGGCGACGCGGGCCGCTCGCAGGAGCCGCGCCGCGTGGGCGGGCCCGGTGTCGTCGGGGACGGCGTCTTCGGGGACCGCGATGCGAGGGCGGTCCGGGCGTCCGCGGCCGTCGGCACCTCGGCTCGGACCGCATCGTCGTCGTGGACCGCGTCCTCGCCGTGGTTCGCGCCGTGGTCGCGGACGGATCTCGTCCCGCGCGAAGGACCGCGTCAGCTCCACGATGTCGCGCCGCTGCGCGCTGAGCAGCTCGGTGGGGAGGTCGGACATCGTGCCTCCGGGTGCGGACGGGGCGATGGGGCCGGGGCCGCGGGTGATCCGGGAACCGGAGGACCGGGTATCCCGGGGCCCGGCAGACGATTACTGAATCATCAGTCAGTATCGGAAGCGACCTCGTGCCGTGTCAACGTACTGAACGATGAATCAGTAAAAGGCGTTCTCACGTCCCTCGGCGGCGGGAGAGGAACCGGTGACTTCACGATGTACGCGGTGCGATGCCCCGGGGGCGACTTCGCCGGCTCGTGGTCGAGTACGGTTCCCTCGCGCGGAAGAAGTGCGTGCGCGGTGGGGTTGAGGGATGCAGAACGAGGCCGGTGGACATCGCGCTGTGACCGGGGCGACCCGGTGCTGTCAGAGGCGACGACCATAATGAAAAGCCTGACCGACTCCATCTGGAGGTATCCGTGACCGGTTTCCGTACGTTGAGCTCCGGGCTCCGCACCTTGCGGCCCGCCGCCTTCGGCGCGGATCCGGGTGGTGAGCGCCTGGAGCGCATCCGCCGGTCCCCGAACTTCGCGGACGGTGTCTTCCAGAATCCGGAGCGTGCCCGGACCCGCCCCGACGGGTCGATGCTGGAGTTCGCGAAGGTCTACTTCCGCTCGGAGGAGCGCGTCCACCGCACCCCGACCGGGACGGTACCGGTGCACGCGACGACGCTCGCCGACCTCGCGCGGCCCGCGCCGAGCGGGCTGCGGCTCACCTGGATGGGGCATTCCAGTGTGCTAGCCGAGATCGACGGGCACCGCGTGCTCTTCGACCCCGTCTGGGGCGAGCGCTGTTCCCCCTTCGCCTTCGCCGGCCCCAAGCGACTGCACCCGGTGCCCCTGCCGCTGGCCGCGCTCGGCCCGGTCGACGTGGTCGTCATCTCCCACGACCACTACGACCACCTGGACCTGCCCACCATCAAGGCCCTGGCCGGCACGGACACCCTGTTCGCCGTGCCGCTCGGCGTCGGAGCGCACCTCGAACATTGGGGAGTGTCGCCCGACCGGCTGCGCGAGCTGGACTGGCAGGAGTCGACGAAGGTCGGCGGCATCACCCTGACCGCCACTCCGGCGCGCCACTTCTGCGGGCGTGGCCTGCGCAACACCCAGCACACCCTGTGGGCCTCCTGGGTCGTCGAGGGCGACGCGCACCGGATCTACCACAGCGGCGACACGGGGTACTTCGACGGATTCAAGGACATCGGCGCCGAGCGCGGCCCGTTCGACGCCACCATGATCCAGATCGGCGCGTACAGCGAGTTCTGGCCCGACATCCACATGACGCCCGAGGAGGGTATGCGGGCCCACCTGGACCTCCAAGGCGGGCAGCCCACCGGCGTGATGCTGCCGATCCACTGGGCCACGTTCAATCTGGCGCCCCATCCGTGGGCGGAGCCCGGGGAGGGGACGATCGCCGCCGCGCGCGCGAGGGGCGCGCGCGCCGCGCTGCCCCGCCCCGGCGAGCCCTTCGAGCCGACCGCCGAGACGGTTCCGGCCGAGCCCTGGTGGCGAGGCGTGGCCACCGCACCGGCCGGTGGCTGGCCCCCGGCCGGGGGCGAGCGCACCGATACGCCGGGTGACGTCGCCGAGGGCGCGGCGGAGGGCACCGGAGAGCCGGAGACGGTGCCCGCGGGCTGAAATTCGTATCGACGGCGAGGGCCGGGGAGCGCATCGCTCCCCGGCCCTCGCCGTTTGTTTGCGACCGCTTCTGACCAGCTCCGATCGAATCGAGGCGCCAGGGGAACGCATGTCCGAGAGGGTTATCGGTCGGTCGTGCGACGCCTCATACCAGAGCGGGACGTCGGCCGGGGGACTTTGTCAACTGCCCACCGCACATGATGGCTTGGCGACTACTGTCAGTTGCCGTCGGGCGACGCGGGGCCGATTTTTTCGGCTCTCCCGACTGACACCGCGATGGCGCACGCCCGAGTCGCGGACCCGCGGGAGCCCCATGCCCCGACGTACCAGTACGAGGACGCCGATGTCTCACCTTCGCGCACCGGCCGCACGCGCAGACCGTCGTGAGGGCGGCGGGCGGCACGGACGGCCGGTCGCCCACACCGCCCCGTCGCAGCCCGAGACGCATCTGCGGCCCCAGCTGCTGCGCCTCGCGGTGCTCCCGCCGACCGCCGTGGCCCTCAGCGCGTGCGCGGCCGTCCTGTTCATCGTGCGCTCCACCGGAGCCCGGCCCGGCCTCGTCCTGTGGGCCGTCCTCGCCGGAGCCGGCGGCGTCGCCCTGGCCGGCATCCTGATCGCCGCCGTGGCGGCCGGCCGCGCCGCCAGGTCCGTACGGGACCGCGTCGGCGCACTGCGGCGCAGCAGCGCCCGCACCGAGGACGAACTGCGCGCCCTCGTCGAAGGACTGCGCCGTGGCGAGAGCCCGCCCGCGCGCAGGACGCGCCGTCAACCCCCCGCGCACGCCGACGACTTCGATCTGCTCGCCGCCGACCTCTCGCGCGCCCACGACGGTGCCGTCGCCGCCGTCGTGCAGGCCGCCCAGCTCTCCAGTCGGACGGGCAGCGAACAGAAGGTCGAGGTCTTCGTCAACCTGGCCCGGCGCCTCCAGTCGCTCGTGCACCGGGAGATCTCGATCCTCGACGAGCTGGAGAACGAGATCGAGGACCCTGATCTGCTCAAAGGCCTCTTCCACGTCGACCACCTCGCCACCCGCATCCGCCGCCACGCCGAGAACCTCGCCGTGCTGGGCGGCGCCGTCTCACGCCGCCAGTGGAGCAACCCGGTCTCCATGACCGAGGTGCTGCGGTCCGCGATCGCCGAGGTCGAGCAGTACTCCCGGGTCAAACTGGTGCCCCCGATCGACGGCACCCTGCGCGGGCACGCGGTCGCCGACGTCATCCATCTGCTGGCCGAACTCGTCGAGAACGCCACGGTGTTCTCTGCCCCGCACACCCAAGTGCTGCTGCGCGCGGACCTGGTCACCTCCGGCCTCGCCGTCGAGGTCGAGGACCGCGGCCTCGGCATGCCCGTGGACGAGCAGAACAAGATGAACGCGCTCCTCACCGATCCCGACCAGGTCAACGTCGCCAGCCTGCTCCAGGACGGACGGATCGGCCTGTACGTCGTCTCGCAACTGGCCCGGCGGCACGGCATCCACGTCCGCCTCCAGAGCAACATCTACGGCGGGGTCCAGGCCGTGCTCGTCGTCCCGCAGGAACTGCTCGGCAGGGCCCCGGGCGAGACAGGGGCGCTGCCGCAGGGACGGCCCGACGCGACGGGAAGGGGACCGCGCCCCGCGTCGGCGGATCCGAACCCGCATCCCGCGCCGGCGGGACCCGCCGCTCGGCCCGTGCCCGCACCCGCGGATGCCCGGGTGGCGGCGCCCGTGCCCCGGCAGGCCCAGCGGGAGCAGCAGCCCCGGCGTGTCCCGCAGGCCCGGCCCGGCGGTGCCCCCGCACCGCTCCCCGTACGCGGGACCCGGGCGGCGCGGCCCAACCCGGCGGACGCCGTGCCCGGCATCCGCCCGGAGGACCGGCACACCGTCGCGGAGAACGGGACCGCCCCGCCCACGCCACGCGTCGGGACCGTGCGCGGCACCATGGGCAAACCCCAACTGCCCAGGCGGCGGGCCCAGGAGCACATCGCGCCCCAGCTGCGTGACGGGCCGGCCCCACGCCAGGACCCCGAGTTCGTCGCCGGTCACGACCCGGGGCTGATGGCCGCCTTCCAGCGGGGCATCGGGCTCGCGGAGGCCGCGCACGCCGAGGCGGCGCGCGGGGAGGAACCGCCCGCGGACCGGCCGCACCTGGACCTGGTCCGCACGGACCTGCCGACGCCCCGGGCAGCGGGTGCCGCGGATGCCGGGCACGGCGGCGACCACCACGCAAGCCTCGGAGGCACGGGCTTGGGCAGCGAGGGTCCCGGGAGCGGCGGTTCCCATTACGCGGGTCTCGGCAGCGCGGGCCCCGTGAACGGCGGCGCCCATTACGCCGGTCTCGGCAGCGCGGGTCCCGGTCGTGCAGACCCCGGCAGCGCCGACGCCCACCACACGGGTCCGGGGACCTCGGGTCCCGGTCCCGGTCATGAGGGCCCCGGCAGCGCGGACGCCCAGCACACGGGCCTGGGCATCGTGGGTCCCGGGCACGGCGACGACCACCTCGCGGTTCTCGGAAACGCGGGCGTGAGCCACGCGAATGTCGGGAACGTGGGCCGCTGGGTCCGGGGCGCCGGTCCCGCGGATCTCGGGAGCACCGGTGCCGGTCACCCGCGCCTGGGGGACCTGGGCGCATGTCAGGCGGACCTCCGGAACACCGACGCGGGGTTCGGCAGCATCGGTGCCGGCGACCTGCTTCACGGAAACGCGGGCACCGGTCATACCGAGGCGGGGCTCGGGAGCACCGGCGCCGGTCACCCGCGCCTGGTGAACCCGGGCGCAGGCCAGGCGGACCTCCGGAACACCGACGCAGGGTTCGGGAGCACCGGTGCCGGTCACCCGCTTCACGGAAACGCGGGCACCGGTCATGCGGAGTCCGCGAGCACCCGCAGCGGGCTCGCGGAGGAGCCGGCCACGGCTCACATGGCCGAAGCGCCCACGCCGCACGGGCCGACACCGCTCGGGACACGACACACGGCGTACGCGCCGGCACCGCACGAGACACAGGGGACACGGCACACCCTGCCCGCGCCCGGACACGACCTCGCTCCCCGGCACGACGGGAGCGCTCCGGCCGGATGACCAGCCCCCTCACCACCCCCACCTCCTGCGCTCCCGCAGGCCTTCGTACCCCAAGGAGTCGATCCACCATGGCGAGCGATGCGCCGACCGGCCTCGTGTCCGACCTCGACTGGCTGATGAGCGGACTCGTACAGCGCGTGCCCCACACGACGAGCGCCGTACTGCTGTCCTGCGACGGGCTCGTGAAGTCGGTCCACGGTCTCGACCCGGACAGCGCCGACCACATGGCGGCGCTCGCCTCCGGCCTCTACTCCCTCGGACGCAGCGCGGGCGTCCGCTTCGGGGACGGCGGCGACGTACGACAGGTCGTCGTCGAACTCGACTCGACCCTGCTGTTCGTCTCCACCGCGGGCTCCGGCACCTGTCTCGCCGTGCTCGCCGGACGCGAGGCCGACGCGGCGGTGCTCGGCTACGAGATGGCGATGCTGGTCAAGAGCGTCCGCCCCTACCTGATGACCGCGCCCCGGCACTCCGTCGAACCCCCGGCGATGAGGCCTTGAGCGTGGCCGCGGCCGGGGACGGGCCTTGGCTCGACGACGCGGCCGGACGCCTGGTGCGTCCCTACACGGTCAGCAACGGCCGGACCCGGCCGACGACCGCGCTCGACCTCCTGTCACAGGTGATGGCCACCGGGGCGACCCCCCTCGGCTACCTCGGCCCCGAGCACACCCAGGCACTGGAACGGTGCCGGGCACCCGTCTCGGTCGCGGAGATCGCCGCCCACCTGCGGCTTCCGGCGGTGGTCACCAAGGTGCTGCTGTCCGACCTCGTCGACTGCGGGGCGCTCACCACCAAGCCCCCGGAGTTCCACCACAACCCCACTGACCGGTCTCTTCTGGAGGCAGTGCTCGATGGACTACGACGACAGCTCTGACCCGTTCCCCACCGCGCTGAAGATCTTGGTGGCGGGAGGGTTCGGGGTCGGCAAGACGACCTTCGTCGGAGCGGTGAGCGAGATCGCACCGCTCAGCACGGAGGAGCTGCTCACCACGGTCAGTGCCGCGACCGACAATCTCGACGGCATCGAGAACAAGGTCGAGACGACCGTCGCGATGGACTTCGGGCGCATCACCCTCGACCCGGAACACACGCTCTACCTCTTCGGCACCCCCGGGCAGGAGCGGTTCTGGTTCATGTGGGACGAGCTCTCCGAAGGCGCGCTCGGCGCGGTGATCCTCGCCGACACGCGCCGTCTGGAGGACTCCTTCGCGGCCGTCGACTTCTTCGAGCAGCGCGGTCTCGGATTCATCGTCGCGGTCAACGAGTTCGACGGTTCCTACCGCTACGACCCCGAGGAGGTGCGCGCGGCCATCGACCTCGACCCCGAGATCCCCGTGGTGCGCTGCGACGCCCGGATCTCCAGTTCGGGCGTGCAGACCCTGCTCACCCTGGTCCGGCATCTGCTCGCCCACGCGCCTTCCCGCGCCCCGAGCCACGGGGCCCACACATGACGTACCCGCCACGTCACGGAGCCCACGCATGACGCCATTCCCGAGCCACGGAGCACGCAGATGAGCTACGACCCGCCGCGTCCGGCCGGGCGTCTGCTGCTGACGCCGGAGGACAAAGACGCGCCGGCCCGGGTGCGGCGGCTACGTCTGCTGGGGCTGGGCACGCACGCGGAACCCGCCTTCGACGCCTTCGCCGACCGCCTCGCGGAGGTCGCCGCGGTGCCGTACGCCATGGTCAACTTCATCGACGAACAACGGCAGTTCTTCGCCGGCCTGCACACCCCGGACGGCAACGTGACGGGCGTCGCGCAGACCGTGCCGGACACCGGGGACGGCGTCGCGACGACCGCGGGCGCCACGGCCGCAACCGAGCCGGGCACGGACCCCGCCGCGGGGCGCTACCGGGGCCGCGACTTCGGCTACTGCCCCCATGTGGTGGTCCGCCGCAGGGCGCTCGTCCTGGAGGACGTCTGCGACTACCCGCGCTTCGCCGGAAACGCCGTCGTCGACGAGATCGGCGTCCGCTCCTACCTCGGAGCCCCGCTCATCGACCGCACCGGCATCGCCCTGGGCACGATCTGCGCCGTCGACGTCGAGCCACGCCCATGGGGGAAAGCGGGCCTGGAGACCATCAAGGCGATGGCCGCGGAACTCGTCGAGCAGATCGGACGACGGGAGGACGGGCGGACACTGTGAGGGCGCTCCGGCGTCGCGGCCCGGCGTCGGTCAGGGAGACGGCCCACAAAGCGCGACGGAGGGCGCACCGACACCTTCCCGGTCGCCGCGCGCATGGCGGTGGCGGCGGCGTTCCGTGCCGCACAGTCGCTGCGGGACGCGGCGCTCCGCTCGACGTGCCTCGGCTCGACCGGGGACTGGTCGCCGACTTCGAGCGGGGGCAGCTCCGCGAGGGGGCGTGAAGGAAAGCTGGGGCCGCGCTTAAGAAAACCTCGATGGACCAGGAGCACACGCGTACGGCAGATTTCTCGGGGAATTCACCCCTCTCCCCGGACCGGGCTCCTTCGGCGTGCCCTTTCCCGGGAACCTCACCCACAGGAGCCGTCGCGTGAAGGCGCTGGTCAAGGAGAAGGCGGAGCCCGGACTCTGGCTCACGGACGTCCCGGAGCCGCAGGCCGGCCCCGGCGACGTACTGATCAAGGTCCTCAGGACCGGTATCTGCGGCACCGACCTGCACATCCGCAACTGGGACGGCTGGGCGCAGCAGGCCATCAGCACGCCCCTGGTGCTCGGCCACGAGTTCGTCGGCGAGGTCGTCGAGACCGGCCGTGACGTCGCCGACATCGAGGTCGGCGACCGGGTCAGCGGCGAGGGCCACCTGGTCTGCGGCAAGTGCCGCAACTGTCTGGCCGGACGCCGTCACCTCTGCCGGGCCACGGTCGGCCTCGGCGTCGGTCGCGACGGAGCGTTCGCCGAGTACGTCGTCCTGCCCGCGTCCAACGTCTGGGTGCACCGCGTCCCCGTCGACCTCGACGTCGCCGCGATCTTCGACCCCTTCGGCAACGCCGTGCACACGGCGCTGTCCTTCCCGCTGGTCGGCGAGGACGTCCTGATCACCGGCGCGGGCCCGATCGGTCTGATGGCCGCCGCCGTGGCCCGCCACGCGGGAGCCCGCAACGTCGTGATCACCGACGTCAGCGAGGAGCGCCTGGAACTCGCCCGCAAGATCGGTGTGAGCCTGGCCCTCGACGTCTCGGAAGCGACGATCGGCGACGGCCAGCGCGAGCTGGGTCTGCGCGAGGGCTTCGACATCGGCCTGGAGATGTCCGGCCGCCCCGAGGCGATGCGCGACATGATCGCCAACATGACGCACGGCGGCCGGATCGCCATGCTCGGCCTGCCGTCCCAGGAGTTCCCGGTCGACTGGTCCCGGATCGTCACCTCCATGATCACGATCAAGGGCATCTACGGCCGCGAGATGTTCGAGACCTGGTACGCCATGTCGGTCCTCCTCGAAGGCGGACTCGACCTCGCCCCGGTGATCACCGGCCGCTACGGCTTCCGCGACTACGAGGCGGCCTTCGCCGACGCGGCGAGTGGCCGTGGCGGCAAGGTCATCCTCGACTGGACTGCTTGACCTCCGGCTCGGTTCGCCTCCGGGGCGCACAAGGCTGTGTCGAGAGCCCGACCGTGCTCGGCCTTCGGGCCTCAGCGCGCTCGCCCTCTCGGCACAGGTGCGCCCCTGCGGCTCACTCGCCCCTTGCACCTGCGCCCCCTGCACTTGATGGAGCCCCTTATGTTCGACTCCGTACGCGACGATCTCCGCGCCACCCTCGACGAGATCCGCGCCGCGGGCCTGCACAAGCCCGAGCGGGTCATCGGCAGCCCGCAGTCCGCGACGGTGAACGTCACCGCCGGCGGCCGCCCCGGCGAGGTCCTCAACTTCTGCGCCAACAACTACCTCGGCCTCGCCGACCACCCCGACGTCGTCGCGGCCGCCCACGAGGCGCTCGACCGCTGGGGCTACGGCATGGCCTCCGTGCGGTTCATCTGCGGCACGCAGGAGGTGCACAAGGAGCTGGAGGCGCGGCTGTCCGCGTTCCTCGGCCAGGAGGACACGATCCTCTACTCCTCCTGCTTCGACGCCAACGGCGGGGTCTTCGAGACCCTGCTCGGCGCCGAGGACGCGGTCATCTCCGACGCCCTCAACCACGCCTCGATCATCGACGGCATCCGGCTGTCCAAGGCGCGCCGCTTCCGGTACGCGAACCGTGACATGGCCGACCTGGAGGCCCAGCTCAAGGCGGCCTCGGACGCCCGTCGCCGGCTGATCGTCACCGACGGCGTCTTCTCGATGGACGGCTACGTCGCGCCGCTGCGGGAGATCTGCGACCTCGCCGACCGCTACGACGCCATGGTCATGGTCGACGACTCGCACGCCGTCGGCTTCGTCGGCCCCGGCGGACGCGGCACGCCCGAGCTGCACGGTGTCATGGACCGCGTCGACATCATCACGGGCACCCTCGGCAAGGCGCTCGGCGGCGCCTCCGGCGGCTATGTGGCCGCCCGCGCCGAGATCGTCGCGCTCCTGCGCCAGCGTTCGCGCCCGTACCTCTTCTCGAACACGCTCGCCCCGGTGATCGCGGCGGCCTCGCTCAAGGTGCTCGACCTGCTGGAGTCGGCCGACGACCTGCGGATCAGGCTCGCCGAGAACACCGCGCTGTTCCGTTCCCGGATGACCGAGGAGGGCTTCGACGTCCTTCCCGGCGACCACGCGATCGCCCCTGTCATGATCGGGGACGCGGCCGTCGCCGGACGCATGGCGGAGCTCCTGCTGGAGCGGGGTGTCTACGTGATCGGCTTCTCGTACCCGGTCGTTCCGCAGGGCCAGGCCCGCATCCGGGTGCAGCTGTCGGCCGCGCACTCGACCGAGGACGTGAACCGCGCGGTGGACGCCTTCGTGGCGGCCCGCGCGGAACTCGACGGCTGAGGAACCCCCGCGACCTGAGAGAATCGGTCGCATGATCGAAGCGCGGCGGCTCCACATCCTCCGTGCGGTGGCCGACCACCGCACGGTCACGGCGGCTGCCGCCGCGCTCTACCTCACGCCCTCGGCGGTCTCCCAGCAGCTGACCGCACTGGAGCAGGAGACGGGCCACCGCCTCGTCGAGCGCGGCGCGAAGGGCGTGAGGCTGACGCCCGCCGGTGAGATACTGCTCGGCCACACCCACGCGGTGCTGGCCCAACTGGAGCGCGCGGAGGCCGAGTTGGCCGCGTACGGCGCGGGTTCGGCGGGCACGGTGACCATCGCGTCCTTCGCGACCGGCATAGGCCTGGTGGTCGCGCCCGCACTGGCGCGCCTGTCCGGTACGGACCCCGGGATCCACGTCCGGGTGCAGGACGCCGAGGGCGACGCAAGCCTGCCGATGGTTCTCGACCGGCAGATCGACATCGCGGTCGCCGTCGAGTACCGGGGCGCTCCCGACGCCGACGACCCCCGCCTGACCCACGTCCCGCTGTACGCGGAGCCCTTCGACGCGGTCGTCCCGGTCGCCCACCGCTTCGCCGACGCCGACGAGGTGCCGCTCGCCGAGCTGGCCAAGGATCCGTGGATCGGCCCCTACCCGGGCAACCCCTGTCATGACGTGGTCGTCCTGGCCTGCGAGAACGCGGGCTTTCAGCCCCGTCTCGAACACTCCTCCGACGACTTCCGCGCCGTCGTCGCGCTGGCCTCGGCCGACGCGGGTGTCGCACTCGTGCCCCGCTCGGCGCTGCGCGGCATGGACCTCACGGGCGTGGTCGTGCGCCCTGTCGACGGCGTCGCGCCCACGCGCCGTGTCTTCGCCGCCGTACGCCGCGGGGCGGAGGGGCATCCGCTGATCCGGCCGGTCCTGGACGCGCTCACCGAGGCCGCGACCGCGGATTGAGGAAGCTGCCGTCCCGGATGCGGGATAGCATCCCGAATGAGGGACGTGAGAGGAAGGCGCCATGGGCGACGAGGTCGATGTCCGGCTCGGTGCCCGGCTGGCCGAGCTGAGGGCCGAGCGCGGCTGGTCCCTGGGCGAGCTGGCGGAGCGCAGCGGAGTGAGCCGGTCCACCCTGTCCCGCACCGAGCGCGCCGAGATCAGCCCCACCGCGTCGCAGCTCAACCGGCTGTGCGCGGTCTACGGACGGACCATGTCGCAGCTGCTCAGCGAGATCGAGCCGGAACCCGCCCTGCTGGTACGGGCGGCCGACCAGGCGATCTGGGAGGACACGTCCTCGGGCTTCGTACGACGGTCGGTGTCGCCGCCGCACGCCGGGCTGCGCGGCGAACTCGTCGAGGGGCGGCTCGCGGCGGGCGCGGCCATCGACTACGACCGGCCCCCCGTACCCGGCCTGGAACAGCACATCTGGGTCCTCGACGGAACCCTCGAGGTGACCGCTCAGGACGTCGTGCAACGGCTCGGCACCGGGGACTGCCTCCGGCTGCGGGTGTGGGGGCCGACCCGCTTCTGCTGCCCCGGCCCCGAGGCCGTGCGATACGCCCTGGTGGTGGTGCTGCCGTGACCGTCGTCGCCCGCCTGGACGCCTCCGAAGTCCTCGCCTGCGCGGAAGAGTTGGCCGACCTCCTCACCGACACCGTGCTCGGGGGAGCCTCCGTCGGCTTCCTCGCGCCGCTGGACCGGGCGACAGCCGTGGCCTGGTGGGAGGAGCGCGCCGCCGCGGTGTCGGCGGGCCGGCTCGCCGTATGGGTGGCCCGCGACGCGGACCGGCTGCTCGGCACGGTCGGGCTCGCCTTCGCGGACAAGCCCAACAGCCGTCACCGCGCCGAACTCGTGAAGCTGATGGTCCACCGCGACGGCCGGGGACAGGGCGTCGGCCGTACGCTCCTGACCGCCGCCGAGGCGGCCGCCGCCCGTTCCGGGGTCACCCTCCTGCACCTGGACACGGAGACCGACAGCCCCGCCGAGTCCCTCTACCGATCCGCGGGCTGGACCCGGATCGGCGCGATCCCCGACTACGCTGCGGACCCGTCCGGAGAGCTGCGCGCGACGGCGATCTACTACAAGCAGGTGGGAGCGGCGGCGCCCGCACCGGCCCCTCGAGCTCGTATCCAGGCGTGATTGTCAGTGCCTTTGGCTACGGTGCGTCCCATGCCGGAAGCCGAAGACGTACGCCGTGTCGCCCTCTCCCTGCCCGACACGACGGAGAAGATCGCGTGGAGCATGCCCACCTTCAGGGTCGCGGGCAAGATGTTCGCCACGCTCCCGGAGGACGAGACCTCCATCGCGGTGCGCTGCCCGAAGGAGGAGCGCGACGAACTCGTCCTGGCCGAGCCCGGCAAGTTCTGGATCGCCGACCACGAGGCGGGCTTCGCCTGGGTGCGGGTCCGCCTCGCCGCCATGGAGGACGACGTTGAACTGCGTGACATCCTCGCCGACTCCTGGCGCCAGGCGGCACCGCCCCGGCTGATCGACGCCTACCCGGACCTGGGCCTTCCGTCCGCCGACTGAAACGGCTCCGGCGGCGTCCGTGCCCCGTGGCATGATCCGGAAGCGTGAGCCGAGCGCACGGCGCCCGGTTCCGCGGGGGACGGACGGGGCATGGGTTGTCAGGGGAGGGGAACCAGCGGGATGGCCGGGACGTCATCGGGCGGGACATCACAGGGCGGCGAGCCGGGCGGCGAGCGACGGGACCAACCGTCGGACCGCGCGGGGAAAGCGCGACCCGGAGAGCGGCGGTGTCGCGACATCGACGCCGCCGGGACGCCCTCGCCCGTCTGGTCGCGGGCCTTCGCCCTCTTCTTCGTCGCACGCGCCCTCGCCAGGCTCGGCGACACCATGCTCCCGGTGGCGCTGGCCGCCGGACTGCTGCGGTACGGATACGGGGTCGGCGCGATCGGCCTGGCCATGGCCGCGTCGGCGGCCTCGTTCGCGGGCCTGGTGATCTTCGGCGGGGTCATCGCCGACCGGTTCAGCACACGCAAGCTCATGATCGGTGCCGATCTGGTGCGGCTGGTCACCCAGTCCCTCGCCGCCGCGCTGTTCTTCGCCGGCCACGTGGTGCTCTGGCAGATCTGCGTGATCGGCGCGGTCAACGGCGTGGCCGGCGCGGTGTTCCAGCCCGGCGTCGCCAGTACGGTGCCGCGCCTCGCCACCGACGTCCAGGGGGCCAACGGCGCCATCCGGATCGCCGAGTCCGCCGCCCAGCTCGCCGGCCCCGCGCTGGCGGGCCTGCTGGTCGCGTTCTCCTCCGCCGGCGGGGTCTTCGCCGCCCACGCGGCGACCTACGCGCTGAGCGCCCTGTGCCTGCTCCTGCTCCGGCTGCCCCCGGTCGCCCCTGGAAGCCGGTCCCACAGCGGCAGCTTCAGGGCCGATCTCGCCGAGGGCTGGCGGGAGTTCAGATCCCGCACCTGGCTCTGGGGCGTCATCGTCATCTGGTGCGTCTACATGATCTCCATCTGGGGGCCGACCGTCCCCCTGGTCGCCACCGAGGTGGTGCAGGAGCACGGCCCGCGCGCCTACGGCCTGGTCAACTCGGCTCTCGGCGCCGGCACCGTCATCGGCGGACTGATCGCGCTGCGGCTGCGCCCCCGCCGCATGCTGCGGGCCGGCGCGTTCGCCCTCTTCGCCTTCGCCTGCTTCCCGGCGACCGTCGGATGGGAGCTCGGCGTGGCGGCCATGTCTGCCGGCGCGGTCGTGGCCGGCGCGGGCATGTCGCTGTGGGGCGTCATGTGGGCGACGAGCGTGCAGACACAGGTGGCACCCGACGTCCTCAACCGCATCCACGCGTACGACGTCGCGGGCTCCCTGGCCATGATGCCCGTCGGCCAGGCACTGGCCGGACCGGCTGCCGCGGCGCTCGGCGCCGACCATGTGCTGCTCATCGCCGGCGCCATGACCCTCGTCGTCTCGACCGCCCTGCTGGCGGTGCCCGCGATACGCAACCTCGTGCGTGTCGACGGCCCCCCGCCGCTGCCCCGCCCGCCCGCCGCGACGGAACCCGTGTCCGCCGCGGCCGCCCGGCGGGAGGACCGCCCGGCCGTATGAACCCATCGGCGGGCAGCGCGCCGCTCACCCGTCGACCCGGGCGCCGGCGTTCGGTCATCCGTGGACCCGGGCCCCCAGGAAGGCGCCGATCCGCTCCCGCAGGGACGCCGGGTCCAGACCGTGAGCGGCGACGTGCTCCTCGACCGTCCCGTACCGGCGCAGCTCGCGGCGGCCCACGCCGAGGCCCAGGACCCGGTGCGGCACGTCGGCGAGCGCGTCGGCCGCCTCCTTCGTGGACGTGCCCGCCAGATACGGCTCGACGAGGACCACGTCGGTGCCCGCCGTCTCGGTGGCCCGGCGCAGCGCCGCCGCGTCGAAGGGTCGGACGGTGGTCGCGTACAACAAGGTCACGTCGAGCCCCTCGGTGGCGGCCAGCGCGGCGTCGAGGATCGGACCGACCGCGACGACCACGCCCGCGTGTCCCTCGCGCACGGTGCGAAAGCGCGCTCCGTCGACCGGCAGCCCCTGCGCGTTCGACTGCACGGACAGGCGGACGTACACCTTGTCGTCCCCGGCCGCCACCGCGTGGCGCAGCAGCGTCTCGGCCTCGTCGGGATGGCCCGGGACGTGCACGGTCCAGCCGTCCAGGGTGTCGAGAAGGGCCACGTCGCCGGGCGACATGTGGGTGAAGCCGCCCGCCGGCCAGTCGAAGGACGCGGCGGCACTGACGAGCACCGCGCCCGCGTCCTGGTGCCCGAGGTCCAGTTTGACCTGCTCGAAGGGCCGTTCCACGAGGAAGCCGGCGAAGGTGTGCAGCACGGGACGCAGCCCGGTCAGCGCGAGGCCCGCGCCCGTGCCGATCAGCAGCTGCTCGCGAATGCCCACGTTGACGACCCGGTCGGGATGCCTGCTCCTGGCCTCCGAGAAGCCGTCCTTGCCGATCTCGGCCAGGACGACCGCGACACGGGGGTCCTCGTCGAGGAGTCGGGAGACGACAGGGGCGAAACGGTCACGCATGGTGTCCATGGGATGTGTGTCCTTCCGTCGGCTCAGGCCGACTTCGGTTCGACCTGGGCGACGACCACGCGCGGACGTCCCGGATGGGGCGCCGTGAAGGCGGCGTACAGGGCTTCGTGGTCGCGGCCGTCGACCGTCGCCGCGGACCAGCCGGCCGCCTCGAACCGGGCCGCGATGCCGCCGGGGCGGGCGTGACTGGCGGACGAGTTGTCGACGACCACGGTGTGGAGCCGTTCCAGACCGGCCGGACCGGCGAAGGCGATCGCCTCGTGATTGCTTCCTTCGTCCAGTTCCGCGTCGCCGATCAGCACCCATACGCGAGGCTCGTCCAGTCCCTGCGCGCGCAGCCCGAGAGCCGTTCCGACGCCGATCGGCAGTCCGTGCCCGAGGGATCCGCTGCCGATCTCGGCGCCCGGTACCAGGACACGGTCGGGGTGGTGGCCCAGCGGCGACGCGTAGGAGCCGAATCCGGGCAGCCACGACTCGGGCACGAACCCCTTGGCCGCGAGCACGGCGTAGTACGCCATGGGTCCGTGTCCCGTGGAGAGCAGGAACCGGTCGCGCTCCGGATCGTCCACGCGGTCGGGCGCGACCCGCAGCACCCGGTCGTACAGCACCCACAGGACGTCCATGGTCGACGTCGCCGCGGGTCCGTGCTTCTCGTCGCCGGTCATCAGCCCCATGAGACGGGGCAGGTCCGTGTACGCGTACCGCTGCGTCGCTGTGATCGTCATGCCGACGATCGTGCAACCTCAACCAAACTTCAGGTCAACCCACGCTTGTCCCGGGCGCGGACCCGCATAAACGGGTGCGCGACCACAGGCACGAGTGCGGTATTGTTTCCGTGCACGTTCGGCCCGGGGAAACCCCAGGTCAGACGGGCACCGGGACGTGGCGCAGCTTGGTAGCGCACTTGACTGGGGGTCAAGGGGTCGCAGGTTCAAATCCTGTCGTCCCGACGGTGCGAAGGGTCTTCGCGGGCAAGAGCCCGCGGGGCCCTTTTTGCGTTTCCCCGCGACGGCGACGGCGACGGCGACGGCGACGGCGACGGCGACGGCGGGTGACGTGTGCCGGCCTGACGGGCGACGGTGACGTGTGCCGGCTGACGGGCGACGGTTGAGGGCGTGTGCCGGCCGGCGTCCGGGCCGAACTCGTGGCGCGGGCGGGCGTCTCCGGTCAGTCGGCGCGGCGGGTGAAGCGCGCGGGGCGGGTGCGGTGTAGATCGGTTGAATGCTGAATACATTGCGAGCTACTACTACGCAAGGTATTAGGTAGTTAGCGAGTTAATAGGTGGGCGGGGTATTCTCGGCAGTAGGTCAGGACTCGGGATCGGACTACGGGAGCCGGCGCATGGGGGCGTCCCAGCAGCCAGTGGAGCGGGCCGGGTGTCCCGGCGCGGCGGACCGGTGTCCGAGCGCCGAGGAGACCGACCTGCTGCAGCGGTGGAACGGCCTGGCGACGGGGTTCCGTGACCTCACGGACGAACTGCTCGCCGAGGCCCAGCGCGAGGTGGGGCTGCCGCCCTCGTCCCTCGAAGTGCTCTGCTTCCTGGTCGCCTCGCCGGACCGGGCCGCTCCGATGCGGCTGCTGTCCCAGACGCTCGGCTTCTCCACCGCGGGGACGACCGGAGTGGTCGACCGGCTGGCCGACGCCGGTCTCGTCGAGCGCCGCCCGTCCCGTACGGACCGCCGGGTGACGTATGCCGTGCTGACGCCGCTCGGCCGGGAGACGGCCACGACCGCGGCGAAGGTGTTCGCCGACGCGGTGCGGCGTCGTGTCGTGGAACCCCTCGGGGAGGAGGGCTTCGCCTCCTTCACCCGCGCCTTCGTCACGCTGGGCATCGTGGACGCGCCCTGCGAGGAGCCGACGGAGTCCTGCTGACGCCTGTGCCCGGGCCGCAAGGCCGTGCGCGGCGCGCCCTCCGGCCTGCTGGGGCCGGCCCTGAGGCGCGAGGTACCCGCCCGGTCGCGGCTCGTCGGCGGCGGCTCGTACCAGCCCGGTGCGGGTGCCCGCCGGGAAGTCGCTCGCCCCGTACGCCCGCCCGTCGCCCGCGCCCGCCGCGCGGTCGCTCACCCGGCGCGGCTGCTCACCGTCCCAGCGGCTGCTCACCCGGCGCGGCTGCTCACCGCCCTCCGCCCGTCGCGCGGTCGCCCGGCACTCGTCCTCCGCTCCCCGCCGCGTGATCGCCCTCCGCTCCCCGCCGCACTGTCGCCGGCCGCCCGCCGTCGACGGCGGGCGGCCGACCGGACCGGTGCCCGTCAGGCCTTGAAACCGACCCCGCCGTACAGGGAGACCGGCGCCTCGCCGATGGAGGTCTCGTCCTCCGCGAGCTCGGGATGCCAGTCCTTCACGGAGACGACGCCCGGTTCGACCAGGTCGAGCCCCTTGAAGAAGCGGCCGACCTCGGCGTGGGAGCGGCCGACGAGGGTCACCCCGCCCTTCGCGTACGTCTCGATGCCGCGCCGTACGTTCTCCGGCTCGAAGTCGGCGGTCATCGCCGACAGCGCCAGGCAGCTGCCCGGCGCCAGGGCTTCGACCAGGGTCTCCACCAGCTCGTACGCGCCGCTCTCGTCCGCGATGAAGTGCATCAGGGCGATCAGGGACAGGGCTACGGGCCGGTCGAGGTCGAGGACGCGCCCCGCCTCGGCGAGTATCTTCTCCGGCTCGCGCACGTCGGCCTGGATGTACTCCGTCACGCCCTGCGGGGTCCCGCGCAGCAGCGCCCCGGCGTGGGCGAGGACGATCGGGTCGTTGTCGACGTACACCACCCGCGCGTCCGGGGCGGTGCGCTGTGCGATCTGGTGGAGGTTGGGCTCAGTGGGGATGCCGGTGCCGATGTCGAGGAACTGCCGGATGCCCGCCGCGCCGACGACATGGCGCGTGGCCCGCTGCATGAACCAGCGGTTGCTGCGGGCGGCCCGTTTGGCGCCCGGATCGAGCGACATGATGTGCCGGCCGAGCTCCTCGTCGACCGGGTAGTTGTCCTTGCCTCCGAGGTACCAGTCGTACACCCGTGCCGGATGCGGCCTGCTGGTGTCGATCCGGTCCGCGGTGGACTCGGGCCCCGTCATGCGGCAACTCCTTTGCTAGACCTGCCTGTTCGCCCTGCCTGGGGGTGTTCGGCAGTACGTGCGAGCAGTCTGCCATCCCGGCGAGGCGCCAGGGGCCCGGGTGACGTTCCGGTGTCGGGGGAGCGGGATCTTCCCAGACGGCCGGGCGCGGGTCTATAGTCGAAAACTAGCAGTGCTAATTAATGTTTCCGTCCCTTCGCCGGTCCCCGCGATCCGGAGATCACGCGTTCGCGGGACCGGCGATCGCGTGATCCGCGCCCGCGTCACACCGTGATCGCGTGATCCGCCGTCCCTCAGGAGTCCTGTCGTGCGTCCCGTCCACTTCGCGGCCGCCCGCCGCACCCCCATCGGAAAGCTGCGCGGAGCCCTGTCCTCCGTGCGGCCCGACGACCTCGCCGCGACCGTCGTGCGCGGGCTGGTCGCCGGACTGCCCACGCTCGATCCGGCCCGTATCGACGACGTCTACTGGGGCGCCGCCAACCAGGCCGGCGAGGACAACCGCAACGTCGCCCGCATGGCCGCGCTCCTCGCGGGCCTGCCCGAGTCCGTACCCGGCGCCACCATCAACCGGCTGTGCGCCTCCGGCCTGGAGGCCGTCACGACCGCGGCCCGCGCCATCGCCTCCGGTGAGGCGGACATCGTGCTCGCGGGCGGCTCCGAGTCGATGAGCCGGGCGCCCTTCGTCCTGCCTCGCCCGGACGAGGCCCTTCCCCATCGCGTCGAGACGGTCGACACCCGGCTCGGCTGGCGCCTGGTCAACCCCGCGATGAAGGACCTGCACGGCCTCCTGTCCATGGGGGAGACGGCCGAGGAGGTCGCCGAGCGGTACGGCGTCTCGCGCGAGCGCCAGGACGCGTTCGCGCTGCGCAGCCACCAGCGCGCCGCGGACGCCCGCAAGAACGGTTACTTCGACGCCGAACTGCTCCCCGTCGAACGCCCCGACGGCGTCGTCGTCGACACCGACGAATGCGTACGCGAGGACACCTCGCTCGACAAGCTCGCCCGCCTCAGGCCGGTGTTCCGCGAAGGCGGCACGGTCACCGCGGGCAACGCCTCCCCGATGAACGACGGCGCGGCCGGCCTGCTGCTGGTCAGCGAGGACGCCCTGAACGACCTGGGGCTGGAGTCCTTCGGACGCTACGTCGCCGGTGCGTCGGCCGGTGTCCACCCCGACGTCATGGGCATCGGTCCCGTCCCCGCCACGCAGAAGGCGCTGGGACGCGTCGGCTGGGGCATCGGCGACATCCAGGAGGCCGAGTTCAACGAGGCCTTCGCCGCCCAGGCCCTCGCCTCCGTGGACCGGCTCGGGATCGACCCGGAGCTCGTCAATCCGACCGGCGGGGCCATCGCCCTCGGCCACCCGCTCGGCTGCTCCGGCGCCCGCATCCTCACCACCCTGCTGCACCGCATGCGCCGCACCGGCGCCGCGCGCGGTCTGGCCACCATGTGCGTGGGGGTCGGGCAGGGCAGCGCGGTCCTGGTCGAGCGCGGCTGAGCCCGTTGCGGGAGTTGCGGGCCCCGTTCACCGGCTGAGCCACCGGCGCAGGTGCCACCTGTCGAGACGCTCCTTACGGCAGCCGGATAGGTGCGCATAGCATCGGTTCCCGCATGAACACGATGACGCTCTGGCACATATCCGGCTGGGAGTTCGCCGCGCTCGCCTTCGCGGCCCTGCTCGTCGGCTTCTCGAAAACCGCGGTGAGCGGGGCCAACACGGTCAGCCTCGCCGTCTTCGCGGCCGTCCTGCCCGCCCGCGCCTCCACCGGCGTGCTGCTCCCGATCCTGATCGCCGGGGACGTCCTCGCGGTCCTCACCTACCGGCGACATGCCCACTGGCCCACGCTGTGGCGGCTGTTCCCGGCGGTCGCGGCAGGAGTGGTCGTCGGCACGCTGTTCCTGGTGTGGGCGGACGACGCGGTCGTACGGACCTCGATCGGCGCGATCCTGCTGCTGATGGCCGGGGTCACGATGTGGCGGCGGCGCGGGGCCGCCGCCGAGGACGAACCGGACGCCGTCACGAGCCGCGCGGGTCGCATCAAGGCTCGCTCCTACGGAGTCCTCGGCGGTTTCACCACGATGGTCGCCAACGCGGGCGGCCCGGTCATGTCGCTGTACCTCCTGTCGGCGGGCTTCCGCAAGCTCGGCTTCCTCGGCACGTCCGCCTTCTTCTTCCTGATCGTGAACGTCTCGAAGGTGCCCTTCAGCGCCGGACTCGGTCTGATCGACCGCCGCTCGCTGCTGCTGGACGCGGCTCTCGTGGTCTTCGTCGTCCCGGGTGCGCTCCTCGGCAAGTGGGCCGTGAACAGGATCAACCAGCGCTTGTTCGAGCAACTCGTCATCGCGGCGACCGTCGTCGGCGGCGTGCAACTCCTACTGCGTTAGCCCGAGCAGCTCCGGAAGGCCGGCGAACGAGTCGATGACGTGGTCGGGTTCGCCGCTCGCGGCCCGGTGCGTCTGCGGCAGGTACTTGCCGGTCCTCACCAGCACCCCTGTCACCCCGGCCCGTTGCGCCGCGAGGACGTCCGTCTCGATGTCGTCCCCGACCATCGACGCCTCCCGCGCGCTCACTCCGAGATGTGCGAGCGCCGCCCCGAAGAACGCGGCCGACGGCTTTCCCGTGATCACGGCCTCGGTGCGGGCGGCGGCCTCCAGCCCCGTCACGAAGGCCCCCGAGTCGAGCTGGAGACCCTCGTCGGTCCGCCAGTACAGGTTGCGGTGCATGGCGACCAGCCGGGCGCCACGCTGGAGTTGCCCGAAGGCACGGTTCAAGGAGGCGTAGTCGAACTCGGGACCGGCCCCGCCGAGGACGACGACGTCGGGAACCACGCCGGGATCGTCGACCAGGGTGACGCCCGCCAGGTCCTCGCGGATGTCGCCGCTGTTGAGCAGGGTGCAGCGCGCGCCCGGGAAGTGCTCCGCGAGGTGTGCGGCCGTCACCGCGGGCGCGGTCAGGATGTCCTCGGCGGTCACCGCGAAACCCGCGTCCGACAGCGTCCGGGCGATCGACGCCCGCGTGCGCGAGGTCGTGTTCGTCACCAGTGCCACGGGGAGACCGGCGTCGCGGATCCGGCGCAGGGCCCCGACCGCGCCGGGCAGCGGCTGCCACGACACCGTGAGCACACCGTCGATGTCGATGAGAACCGCGCGTACCGACTCCATGTCTGGACGATACCGACGGGCCGGTCCGTCGGCCGCTCGGCGACCCGGCTGCCCTCCCGCACGTGCCGCCGTCGCGCCCGTTAGTCCCGCGGGTTCCGGCGCAGCAGGTAGGTGTCCATGATCCACCCCTTGCGCTCCCGGGCCTCGGCCCGCAACCGCTCGATGCGCGGCGCCGTCTCGGCGAGGGGACCGGACGCGAGGATCTCGTCGGGCGTGCCGATGTAGGCGCCCCAGTAGATGTCGATGTCCTCGTCGGTGTACTGCCGGAAGGTCTGGTGGGCGTCGAGCATGACGACCACGTCGTCCACACCGTCGGGGAAACCCTCGGCGAGGCGGCGGCCCGTGGTGATCTGGACGGGCCGGGCGACGCGGTTCAGCCCCGTGCGGTGCCGTGCCACCAGGGCGGAGACGCTGCTGACACCGGGCACGACGTCGTACGTGAACGACACCGAGCCGCGCTCCAGGATCCCCTCCAGGATGCCGATGGTGCTGTCGTACAGCGCCGGATCGCCCCACACCAGGAAGGCGCCGCTCTCGTCCTCGCCGAGCTCCTCGGCGATCAGCCGCTCGTAGACGGCGGCGCGGGCACTGCGCCAGTCACCGACTGCGGGCGAGTACGCCGTGCCCTCGGCGGTCCGGTCGCGGTCCGGGTCGCGGGCCTCGACCAGTCGGTACGCCCCGTCCGGTATGTGCGTGTCGAGGATGTCACGGCGCAGCTGGACGAGGTCCGACTTCACCTCGCCCTTGTCCAGGATGAAGAACACGTCCGTGCTCCTCAGCGACTTGACCGCCTGCAGCGTGAGCTGATCGGGGTCGCCCGCCCCGATCCCGATGACATGAATCTTTCGCACACCCAGAGTCTGCCGCACGCCACCGACCGTGGACGCACCGCACCCGGGATCGGTCCGGACGCCGGTCCGGCGCAGGTGTCAGGAGCCCCGCCCGGCCAGCCGCGGAGCCGATTCCCGCGCGTCGACCGCCGTGCCCTCGCGCTCCACCGCGGCGGCCACGTCACGCGCCCAGGCGCCCAGTTCCCCGAGGTCCATTCCGTAAGGCCGCTCCCGGCCGGTCAGGGCCGACCACTGTGCGGTGCCCCCGGCGCCGCGCCGCAGCAGCCGGGCTCCACCCGTGACGTTCCCGCGGGCCGCGTGTGTGAGCCCCACCGCGAGCTGGGCCAGCCCGCGCCACAGCGCGCGCTCGTCCTGGGGGCCGGACTTCCAGGCGTCCTCGAAGACCTCGTGTGCGTGGAAGGGCTTGCCCGCGTCCAGCAGCGCCTGCGCCTCGGCGACGGTCTCCTCGGGGGTGCGCACGACGCCCTCCGGTTGTCGTTCCACCCCGTCCGCGCCGTACGGCAGCGGCCGTCCGAGGCCGTCGCGCGGCCGGGCGTTGCGCGCGCGGCCCTCTGTGTCCCGGTCGCGCCCGTCGTCCTGCCGGGCCTCGGATGCTGCGCTCATATCCCGATTGTCGCGCGTTCCGCGCCTCCTTCGGAGCAGCCCCCGGTGTGGGGTAAAGTTCTGTTCGCACGATCACGCGGGTCACCGTGGGTGAAGGCACCGGGACGTGGCGCAGCTTGGTAGCGCACTTGACTGGGGGTCAAGGGGTCGCAGGTTCAAATCCTGTCGTCCCGACCAGCATTGAAGCGGGTCGGAGGCCGTTTTCTCAGCGATGGGAAGACGGCCTTTTCCGTTGCCTCCTTCAGGACAGCCGGCCGACGTGGGCGAGCGCCTGCCTGAGCAGGACCCCGTGCCCGCCCGGCATCTCGTCGATGACCAGCGGCGACGACGCCTCCTCGGGACTGAACCAGACCAGGTCGAGGGCGTCCTGCCGGGGGCGGCAGTCGCCGGTCACCGGGACGATGTAGGCGAGCGACACGGCGTGCTGGCGCGGGTCGTGGAACGGAGTGACCCCCAGTGTCGGGAAGTACTCGGCGACCGTGAAGGGCTGGAGGGAGGCCGGCACCCGGGGGAGTGCCACCGGTCCGAGGTCCTTCTCCAGGTGGCGCAGCAGGGCGTCGCGGACGCGCTCGTGGTGCAGCACCCGACCGGAGACGAGGGTGCGGCTGACCGTCCCGTCCGGACCGATGCGGAGCAGGAGCCCGATGTGGGTGACTTCGCCGCTGTCGTCGACGCGCACCGGTACCGCTTCGACGTACAGGATCGGCATGCGGGCGCGGGCCAGTTCCAGCTCGTCGGGAGCCAGCCAGCCGGGCGTGGTTTCGGTCATGTCAGACATTGGTTGATCATACTTTCAGGGTGCCCTGCTTCATGTGTTCCGCGTCACGTGTGCCGCTCGGAACAGCATGTCATCGTGATCCGCCGGACGTCACCGGCTTCGGGAAGTGCTCCGGCCGCATCGTGTCCACGACCCTGCCGGGCGCCCCGCGTCGCACGCGAGGACGGCCCCCCGGGCCTCGGACCGGGGGCGCGCACGGTCTCGTGCCCGCGGCACATGCCTGGCAGGATGACCTGCCGGACCAGGGGAGCGGTAATGACGCCATTCACCACCGACATCACCCGGGCAGTCGGCACGTGCCTCGACGGTACGGCCGATCCGCGGCCGAGTGAGCTCCTGAGCGCGCTCACCCGGCACCTCCACGACTTCGCCCGCCGGACGGACCCGTCGATGCAGGAGCGGGAACGTGCCGCCGCCCTGGCGCGGGGGCCCGGAGTGGCCGGCCCCTTCCGGCACGCCTGCTTCGACCTGGTACTGGAGCCGCGATGAGCACCCCCCTCGAATTCTCGTACGAGACCAGGCCCGCGCGCGTCGTCTTCCGGCCCGGCGCCTCGGTGACCGCGACGCCGGGCGAGGTCGCGCGGCTCGGCCTGCACCGGGTGCTGGTGGTCTGCGGCGGCAGGGGCGAGACGACGGCACGGGCGGTCGCGGACGCACTGGGCGGCGACTGCGTGGGGGTGCATGCCGAGGCGCGCATGCACGTGCCGGTGGAGGTCGTCGACCGAGCCGTAGAGGTGGCACGCGAGCTGGGCGCCGACGGATGCGTCGCGGTGGGCGGCGGCTCGGCGATCGGCCTGGGCAAGGCGATCGCCCTGCGCACCGGTCTCCCGCTCGTCGCCGTGCCGTCCACCTATGCCGGATCCGAGATGACCTCCGTCTGGGGGCTCACCGAGCACGGCGCCAAACGCACCGGCCGCGACCTCGCCGTGCTGCCCCGCAGCGTCGTCTACGACCCCGAACTCACCCTCGGGCTGCCCGTCCCGCTCTCCGTCACCAGCGGCATCAACGCGCTGGCCCACGCCGCGGAGGCGCTCTACGCACCCGACGCCTCGCCCCTCGTCTCCCTCATGGCCGAGGAAGGCGTACGGGCGATGGCCGGAGCGCTGCCCCGGGTGGCCGCCGCGCCCGGCGACCTCGACGCGCGCAGCCGCGCGCTGTACGGCGCCTGGCTGTGCGGCGCGTGCCTGGGTGCCACCACGATGGGACTGCACCACAAGCTGTGCCACGTGCTCGGCGGCACCTTCGACCTGCCGCACGCCGCGACCCACACGGTGGTCCTCCCGTACGTGCTCGCCTACAACGCGTCCGCGGCGCCCGGCGCGCTCACGGCGCTGTGCCGCGCCTTGGGGACCGACGACGTGCCCCGCGCGCTGCGCGAACTGGCCGGCATGCTGGGCGCACCGCAATCCCTCGCGGAACTCGGCCTGAAGGAAGCGGACTTGACGGTGGCGGCCGCGCAGACCGCCGCCCAGACGTACCCGAACCCCCGTGAGGTCACCGCGAGCGGCGTGCTGGGGCTGTTGACGGCGGCCTACGAGGGCTGGGACCCGCGCAGCGAGACGTCGCACTGAGGGTGCGGCGAAGTCGGCCTGGGAAGTCGTCGGCCACTCGGCCTGAAGGGTCGTCAACTGTTTTAAAAGCAAGTGTGGTTGGTGCGAAGGGTGCCGTTCGGTCGTCGGGGGCGTGGCGCACATCACCCCCTGAACGGACCGAAGGTGAAGCAGTGCTTCACGGGTTCATGGAGGGCTCACCACTGGTTACCCGCTGGTAATCCACCTTCACCCCCCACCCCCTCTTGCGCATCCGCAAGTGGCCCTCGCGTGACGTCATGCCCGTACTTGCCGCATCCGCCCTCCTTCTTGCCGTCGGCTGCTCCTCGGAGCCCGTGGCGTCCCCGGCGCCCGGGCACTCCCGGGGTGCCGAGATCTCCGGCCCCGCGGCCGCCCGCACGGCGGCGGCCGTGGTCGCCGCTCCCGAACCCGCGGCCACCTCGACAGCCGTCGCGCGGGCGGGTGTGGCCGGCGGCAAGGCCCGCAAGACCTCGATGAAGGTGAGGTCCTACGACAGTCACACCCGACGAGCCGTCATATCGGCTCCGGACAAGGGAGGTTCGGGCGGGAAGTTCACCTCCGCGCCGTCCCCTGCCGGCGGGAGTCCGGAGCGTCCGCACCGCGCCGCCGTCGGCGACGTCATCGCCAGTGCCCCCGTGCCGGGCGCTCCTCGGGCACCGCCGCGTGGTCAACCGGGCTGCCCCACCCGTCAATTGGTCCTTCCTTCATCGCTGTGACACCTCCTGACGCTGGCGTTTTCCGTATGCGCCCTGGAAAGCTGATCTGGGCATGCCAAAATGACCGCCTGGCCTGCCTGCCCCCACGCCGCGGTCCATCAGGAGGACGCAGTGAAGAGAAGCTCGCGGATCCGCAAGGCCTCGTTCATCCTCGGCAGCGCCGTCGCGCTGGTCGTCGCCGTCCCCGGCAGCGCGCTCGCCGACCCCCCGAAGTCCTTGCCCGCGAACGCGGACGGACTGGAGCAGACGTTCCAGCCGGCCTACGACTACGACACCGACGGCTGCTACCCGACCCCCGCCATCGGTCCCGACGGCGCCATCAACGGCGGGCTCAAGCCGTCCGGCGCCCTCAACGGCCAGTGCCACGACTCCTGGGACCTCGACAACACCAACGGCTACTCCCGCGAGAAGTGCAACAACGGCTGGTGCGCCATCATGTACGGCCTCTACTTCGAGAAGGACCAGGCCCTCCCCGGCAGCGGCCTCGGCGGACACCGCAACGACTGGGAGCACGTCGTGGTGTGGGTCCAGGACAACGAGGCCAAGTACGTGTCCACCTCAGCCCACGGCGACTTCAACATCTACGGCCGTGACCAGATCCGCTGGGACGGCACGCATCCCAAGGTCGTCTACCACAAGGACGGCATCGGCACCCACTGCTTCCGGCCCGCCAACTCCAACGACGAACCGCCGGAGAACCACCAGCACACCTGGCAGTTCCCCACCCTGGTCGGCTGGAACGGCTACCCCGCCGGACTGCGCGACAAACTGAGCGCCTACGACTTCGGCAGCGCCCACTTCGGCCTCAAGGACGGCAACTTCAACTCCCACCTGGAGAAGGCCAAGCCGGCCGGCATCCCCTTCGACCCCAACGCATGACCGGCGGGGCCGGTGGCGGTCGGCGCCTCGGGTGCCCTCACCACCGGCCCCAGGTCACAGGGGCGTACCCCGGTCACCGGCGCAGGAGCTCCTCCTGCCGCCGCGGAGGGCCTCCCGCACGCGGCGCCGGCCTGCTCGGCCTGCGACCGGTCGGGGGTGAGCGGAGCGCTCGCGTTCGACACCACGACGTCCACCCCCGCGACCGGGGCGCCCCCCTTCCTGGTCCGCGCGCACCGGCTCGTCCTGGCCCGCCTCCCGCGCCTCCTGCCGCAACCGGCGGCACGCCTGGCCGACGCATTGCGGGCCGCGGCCGCCGACCTGGACGGCGGGGACCGACCGCCCGCACGGTTCCGCACCCCGGACCGGCGGAAGCGGCCGTCACGACGTGTGCACGGCCATCCACGCACGTGCGGTAGGGTTTACCTGCACGATCACCCGGGGCAGCCCGGGTGGGACGCATCGGGACGTGGCGCAGCTTGGTAGCGCACTTGACTGGGGGTCAAGGGGTCGCAGGTTCAAATCCTGTCGTCCCGACAGCATGAAGGGCCTTCGCGGGCGGAAATCCGCGGGGGCCCTTCGTACGTCGTCATCCGGCCTGGTGCCGGGCATGCCGCCGCATCGCCCGAGCCGGCCGCGATCGCCCCGTCCGGCGCACGGCTGACGGCCGGACACACGGGACACCCGCGAACCCGCCCCGTCCACCCGTGGGCGCCCCGGAGCGCGAGGTGCCGATGGCCGAGAAAAACGCTTGGCCCGGCCAGGTGCCCTCGCGGGAAAATGCGATGTCCGACCTGCCTGCATCGCCGCCCCCGAGAGCCGCGCGGGGGATCCGTCGACATGCCCCGCCGGTCGGAGGGCGCCCCGGACCGGGGCGCTCACCCGGACCGCAGTTCCGCACGGCCATCGAGACGACCGCAGCTCCGCGGGAGCTCCCGTGGCGGGCTGCCACACGACGACACAGGGTTGGGATGGGATCGCCTGAATCGCGCGAGGTATCCCCGGGCAGGGGCTCGGTGCTCCTCGCCCTTCGCTACTACGGACGGGAGTTGGCCCGGCTCCGGCGGCTGACGCTCCCCGCCATGCTGCTGCCGGCGCTCGGCAACATCGGCATCAACTACGTGGCGCCGCTGGTCGTCGCGAAGCTCGTCGGCCGGATAGCCGACGACGCCGACACCGGCTTCGGCTCCACACTGCCCTACGTCCTCGGCTTCGCCGCAGTGCTGCTGCTCGCCGAGACGTTCTGGCGCATCGGACTGCACTGCCTGAACCGTCTCGCCGCCCACGGCGTCGAGCGGCTCTACGTGATCGGCATGGACGAGCTGTTCGCCAAGGACGCCGCGTTCTTCCACGACAACTTCGCCGGTGCGCTGACCAAGCGGGTCCTGAGCTTCGCCTCCCGCTTCGAGGAGTTCGTCGACACGATGACCTTCCAGCTGGTGGGCAGGTTCGTGCCGCTGCTGTTCGGGTCGGTCGTGCTCTGGCGCTACGAGCCGCTGCTCGTCGTCGGGCTCCTGCTGATGATCGCGCTGACCGCTCTGTGCGCGGCGCCCCTCATCCGCCGACGGCAGGCTCTCGTCGACCAGCGCGAGGAGGCGATCGCCCGGGTGTCCGGCCATGTCGCCGACAGCCTGATGAACATGGACACGGTCCGCGCCTTCGCCGCCGAGGAGCGCGAGGCCGCCGAGCACCGCTCCCGCGTCGCGACGTCACGGCGGCTCACCCTGCGGTCGTGGGACTACGGCAACCTGCGCATCGACACGCTCGTCGCGCCGATGTCCGTGCTGACCAACGCGCTGGGCCTGCTGCTCGCGGTCACGCTCAGCGGCAGCGGACAGGGCGTGGAGACCGTCGTCGTCGCCTTCACGTACTACACGAACGCGACGCGGATCATGTTCGAGTTCAACCAGATCTACCGCCGCCTGGAGAGCTCGATGACGGAGGCCGCGCAGTTCACCGCACTGCTGCTGACACCGCCCACCGTGCTCGACCCGGCGACGCCGGAACCGCTGACCTCCCGGGCCTCGGACGTCCGCTTCGAGAAGGTGACGTTCGCCCACGCGGGGGCCGAGCCGCTCTTCGCGGACCTCGACCTGGCCGTGCACAGCGGGGCGAAGATCGGCCTCGTCGGCCGCTCAGGCGGCGGGAAGACCACGCTCACCCGGCTGCTGCTGCGGATGACCGACATCGACGCCGGACGGATCCTGATCGGTGGTCAGGACATCAGCAGGCTGCGCCAGGCCGACCTGCGGAGCCTGATCGCCTATGTGCCGCAGGACCCGGCGATGTTCCACCGCACGCTGCGGGACAACATCATGTTCGCCCGCCCCGACGCCACCGACGCCGAGATGCGCCGCGCGGCCGAGGCGGCCCACGTGACGGAGTTCGCCGACGCGCTGCCGGAGGGCTTCGAGACGATGGTGGGCGAGCGCGGCGTCAAGCTGTCCGGCGGTCAGCGCCAGCGCGTCGCCCTCGCCAGGGCGATCCTGCGCGACGCCCCGATCCTGCTGCTCGACGAGGCGACCAGCGCGCTGGACTCGGAGAGCGAGATTCTCGTGCAGGAGGCGCTGTGGCGGCTCATGGAGGGGCGGACCACGCTCGTGGTGGCGCACCGGCTGAGCACGGTCGCCGCGATGGACCGGCTCGTCGTCCTGGACCGGGGACGGATCGTGGAGCAGGGCACCCACCAGGAGCTGCTCGCCTCGGAGGGCGCGTACGCGAAACTGTGGCAGCACCAGTCGGGCGGCTTCCTCGACGACAGCCCGGCCCGCGCCGACCTGCGCTGACCGGTGGGGCGGAGGCCGCACAAACAAGGCCGCACAGGCAAGGCCGCACGAGCAAGGCCGCACGCGGAAGGCCGCACACGGGAGGCCGTGCCGGACTGTTCCGGCACGGCCTCCCGTTCCTGGTCACGCCGAAGGGCGTGACCGGGGGTCAGCGGCGGTCCAGGACCGCCGCGAGTACCTCACGCAGCGCGGTCGCGGGATCCGCCACCGCCCCTTCCGAGCGCCAGGCGACGAATCCGTCCGGACGGACCAGCACCGCGCCGTCCGCGGTGACGCCGTGGACCGCGGCCCAGTCGGCATCGCCCTCCGGGATCAACTCCGCGTCGGGGCCCGCTCCGACCCGGTACGACTCGAGCGGCACGGACATCCGCCGCGCGACCTCCTTCGCCGCGGCGTGCCAGTCGCAGGCGCCGCCCGCCGCGCTCAGCAGCACCGGCGTCCGCTCGTACAGGTCGAGGGTGGAGACCCTCGCACCGGAGCTGTCGAGCCACATGTGCGGCGCGCGGCTGCCGGGCTCGCCGTTCAGACGCATGCCCTCGGGCACGATCGGCAGCGCCGGGTCGGCGCCGAGGACCGCGCCCCGGGGGTACCGGTAAGCCAGCGCCACGTTGAGGATCCCGCCACCGGGTCCCCCGGGTCCACCGGGACCGCCCGGCCCGCCCGGACCACGGCCGGCAGCCGCACCGGGTCCGCCGGGTCCACCGGGTCCACCGGGTCCGCCCGGTCGTCCCGGACCCCGGCCGGCAGCCGCGCCAGGTCCGCCGGGCCCTCCGGGACCGCCCTGGCCGGAAGGCGCACCGGGACCACCCGGGCCCGCGGGGCCGCCGACTCCGGGCTCGGGCGTGTAGCCGGGGTGGCTGTGCTCGACCGAACGGGACGAGGCACGCGCGCTCGTCGCCTGCGCGACCGGACGGCGTTCGGCGTCGTAGGACGTGAGCAGCTCGGGACCGGCCCAGCCGCCGAGTACCGCGGCCAGCTTCCAGGCCAGGTTGTGGGCGTCCTGGATACCGGTGTTCGAGCCGAAGGCGCCGGTCGGGGACATCTCGTGGGCCGAGTCGCCCGCGAGGAACACCCGCCCCTCCCCGTACCGTTCGGCGACCCGCTCCGCGGCGTGCCAGGCGGCCCTGCCGGTGATCTCCACATCGAGGTCCGGTACGCCCACGGCCCGCCTGATGTGCTCCGCGCACCGCTCGTCGGTGAACTCCTCCAGCGTCTCGCCGTGTTCGGGGTGCCATGGGGCGTGGAAGACCCAGTGCTCCTTGTTGTCGACCGGAAGCAGGGCACCGTCGGCGTTCTCGCTGGTCAGGTAGCACACGATGAAGCGCCGGTCGCCTACGAAGTCCGCGAGGCGGCGCGAGGTGAAGGTGACGCTCACGTTGTGGAACAGGTCACCCGGGCCGGTGTGCCCGATGCCCAGACTCTCCCGGATGGGGCTGCGCGGACCGTCCGCGGCGACGAGATAGTCCGCGCGGATGGTCGTGTGCTCGCCCGTCTCGCGGCTCTTCACCCGGGCGGTGACCCCGTCCGAGTCCTGCTCGAACGACATCAACTCCGTGGAGTAGCGCAGATCTCCGCCCAGCTCCCGGGCGCTGCGCAGCAACACCGGCTCAAGGTCGTTCTGGCTGCACAGGCACCACGCCGCGGGGCTGAAGCGGGCGAGCCCGCCACCCGGGTCGATCTGCTTGAACAGCCACTCACCGGCGTCGCCCACCAGGCTCGGCGTCTGCATGATGCCGTGGTTCTCCGCCAGGATCGACGCGGCCTCCTCGATGCGCCGCTGCACCCCGGCCACCCGGAACAGCTCCATCGTGCGCACGTTGTTGCCGCGCCCGCGGGGGTGGATCGACGTCCCCGAATGACGCTCGACGAGTGTGTGCGGCACACCCAGACGCCCCAGGAACAACGAGGTGGACAACCCCACCAGGGATCCGCCGACGATGAGGACGGGCGTGTGGTGACCGACCTCGCCGGCCTCTTCCAATCGGTTCATTGATCGCCTCCAGTGCCACCTGCGACACGAGTCAGGGATGGGGATGCAGGTTCCATGCCCTGTGCGGGCCCGTTCGCGCGGTCGGGGCACCCGGATGACACGCGGTTCACTCGTCCGCACCGTGGGGCTCGCGCACTTCGGGACTCCCACTAACGATCGGCTCATGGCGACCCCGGCCTTTCGGGCACGGCGGTCGTTCCTGACCAATCGTGAAAGAAGAGAAGAGGTGTGCCGGATGACCACTTCGGGACGCATATCGCAGTCGGCGTTCGACGGCTCCAGGCTTCGGGTGATCCTGCTGCTGGACCTGTACGAAGGTGCCCAGCAGCAATTCCTGGACGCGTACGAGCACATGCGCAACCAGGTCGCTTCGGTTCCCGGCCACATCAGCGACCAGCTCTGCCAGTCGATCGAGAACCCCTCGCAGTGGCTCATCACCAGTGAGTGGGAGAGCGCCCCGCCCTTCCTCGCCTGGGTGAACAGCGAGGAGCACGTCGAGACCGTACGGCCGATGCACAACTGCGTTCGGGACACCCGTTCGATGCGCTACAGCATTCTGCGGGAGACCAGCCCGAGCCAGCCGCACGAGGCGACGCAGGGCAGGCCGGACATGCAGGTGGAGGCCCGCGTGGGTGACGGTGTGGCACGCCACGCCCTCACTTTCACCGTGAAGCCCGGTTCGGAGTCGAAGGTCGCCGAGATCCTCGCCGGATACCAGTCCCCCGAGGCACGGGTGGACGACACCACCCGGTTGCGCCGTACCTCTCTGTTCATGCACGGCAACCGTGTCGTGCGTGCCGTGGAGGTCGAGGGCGACCTGCTCGTGGCCCTGCGTCACGTGGCGCGGCAGCCGGAGGTACGGGCGGTCGAGGAGGCCATCAACCCGTACCTGGAGCAGGAGCGGGACCTGACCGACGACGACTCGGCGCGGGTCTTCTTCACCCGGGCGGCGCTCCCGGCGGTGCACCACGTGGTGTGCGGCGGGCCGGCCCCGGCCGATCTGCGGCGCCACGCGCTGTTCTACCCGGCCAAGCGGGGCTGCGGGATGGACCTGGCCCGGCTCCTCGCCCACCAGGACGAGGCGGCGGCGGACGACCCGAAGAGCCCCGTGTACGGCAGCACCGTGTTCCAGCGGGACGACATCGTCGTCCGTCTGATCGACGTCGTGGGCGACTTCGACGCCGACCCCGTCGCCTCCCTCGGCCTCAAGGGGCAGAAGAAGGCGGCGGAGCTGGAGCGACTCCTCGACGGTGCGGCCATCGGTGTCGAGGGCTCCCTGGAGACGGAACGCAACATCAACCGCCTCCTGTCGCACGCCGACATGCTGCCCATCACCGACCGCAGCTCGGCCGACTCCTGACGGACAAGGCGGCCCCGCACCGGGGCCGCCCCACCCGTCCGTCACTGCAACACCGGAGGGAAGAACCATGATCAAGAAGCATCCACGCATCGTGGACCTGAGCGAGACAGAGCCCAACACCAGGCGCGGCGGCGACATCCGGGCCATGCTCACGCCCGCCACCGCCGGCTCCACCAGCGGCTTCATGGGGCTGGCCATCATCCAGCCCGGTGAGCGCATCGGCGAGCACTACCACCCGTACTCCGAGGAGTTCGTGTACGTCGTCAACGGCAAGCTGGAGGTGGACCTGGACGACGAGGCGTACGCGCTGCAGCCCGAGCAGGGCCTCCTGATCCCGATCAACATGCGCCACCGCTTCCGCAACGTCGGCGACACCGAAGCCCGCATGGTCTTCCACCTGGGCCCGCTCGCTCCCCGTCCGAGCCTCGGCCACGTCGACACGGAGGAGACCGACGACGCCGTGCCCGGCCGCGCGATGGCCACCGCCGGAGCGGACCTGTCCGCGCCAGACAACGGACGGCCGTCCGAGCGAAGTGGGGCCATAAAGTGACCCGGCGGGTGGCCGTCACCGGTATCGGTGTGGTCGCTCCGGGCGGCACCGGAGCGACGGCGTTCTGGGACCTCCTCGCCAACGGCCGCACCGCGACCCGCGGCATCACGCTGTTCGATCCGACGGGTCTGCGCTCGCGCATAGCCGCCGAATGCGACTTCGACCCGCTCGAGCAGGGCTTCGACCCCGACCTGCGAGACCACGCCGACCGGTACATACAGTTCGCCGTGGTCGCCGCCCGGGAAGCCGTACGCGACTCCGGACTCGACACCGGCCAGGAGAACCCCTGGCGCGTAGGCGTCTCACTGGGCAGCGCCGTCGGCGGCACCACCCGCCTGGAACACGACTACGTCCTGGTCAGCGAGCGGGGCCGACGGTGGGACGTGGACCACCGCACGGCCGAGCCACAGCTGCACAAGGCGTTCTCGCCCAGCACGCTCGCCTCCGTCGTGGCCGAACAGTTCGGTGCCCAGGGGCCCGTCCAGACCGTCTCCACCGGATGCACGTCCGGACTCGACGCGGTCGGCTACGCCTTCCACACCGTCGAGGAGGGCCGGGCGGACGTCTGCATAGCCGGCGCGTCCGACTCCCCGATATCCCCGATCACCATGGCCTGCTTCGACGCCATCAAGGCGACGTCGCCCAACAACGACGACCCGGAGCACGCCTCCCGGCCCTTCGACGCGCACCGCAACGGCTTCGTCATGGGTGAGGGCGGCGCCGTCCTCGTCCTGGAGGAGTACGAGCACGCCCGTGCCCGTGGTGCGCACATCTACTGCGAGATCAGCGGCTACGCCACCTACGGCAACGCCTACCACATGACCGGTTTGACCAGCGAGGGACTGGAGATGGCCCGGGCGATCGACACCACGCTCGACCAGGCCCGTCTCGACCCCACCCTGATCGACTACGTCAACGCGCACGGCTCCGGAACCCGGCAGAACGACCGGCACGAGACCGCGGCGGTCAAGCGGTCCCTGGGTGCCCACGCCTACGACACGCCCATGAGCTCCATCAAATCCATGGTGGGGCACTCGCTCGGCGCGATCGGCGCGATCGAGGTGGTCGCCTGCGTCCTGGCACTGAAGAACCAGGTGGTGCCGCCGACGGCGAACTACGAGACCCCCGACCCCGAGTGCGATCTGGACTACGTGCCGCGCAACGCACGTCCGCGGAAGCTGAACAACGTGCTCTCCGTGGGCAGCGGATTCGGCGGCTTCCAGTCCGCGGTGCTCCTGACCGGGCCGGGCGGGAGGAGCGGGAGGACAAGATGAGCACTGAGCGCCCCCGGGGTGCGGCCATCACCGGCATCGGTGTGATCGCGCCCAACGGCCTGAGCGCCGAAGCCTACTGGAAGTCCGTCAGGGAAGGCCTCGGTGTACTCGACCGGATCACCCGCGAGGGATGCGGGCACCTTCCGCTCCGCGTCGCGGGCGAGGTCCGGACCTTCGACGCCGCGGCCCTCATCGAGGAGCGGTTCCTCGTCCAGACCGACCGGTTCAGCCACTTCGCGATGGCCGCGGCCGCCCTCGCCCTCGAGGACGCCGGGCTCGGAAACGGAGACGCCGCGGAGCCCTATTCGATCGGCGTGGTCACCGCGGCCGGGTCCGGCGGCGGCGAGTTCGGTCAGCGGGAACTCCAGAAGCTGTGGGGACAGGGCTCCCGCTTCGTCGGCCCGTACCAGTCCATCGCCTGGTTCTACGCCGCGAGCACCGGCCAGATCTCCATCCGCAGCGGCTTCAAGGGTCCCTGCGGTGTGGTCGCCAGCGACGAGGCCGGCGGCCTGGACTCCATCGCGCTCGCGGCCCGTGTGGTGAGGCGCGGCACGGACGCGGTGGTCGTCGGAGCCGCGGAGGCGCCCCTCGCCCCCTACTCGATGGTCTGCCAGCTCGGTTACCCCGAGCTCAGCACCGTGGAGGACCCCGAGCGGGCCTACCGGCCCTTCACCTCGGGTGCCTGCGGTTTCGTACCCGCGGAGGGCGGCGCCATCCTCGTCGTGGAGGACGAGGAGCACGCCCGCGAGCGCGGCACGCCCGTCCGGGCCACCGTGGCCGGACACGGCGCCACCTTCACCGGAGCCTCTCGCTGGGACAAGTCCCGTGAGGGACTCGCGCAGGCGATCCGGGTCGCCCTCGACGAAGCGGGCTGCGCGCCGGAGGAGATCGACGTCGTCTTCGCCGACGCCTTCGGCGTACCCGAGGCGGACCGTGCCGAGGCGCTGGCCATCGCCGACGCGCTGGGCGCGCACGGTACCCGCGTGCCCGTCACGGCTCCCAAGACCGGGATCGGGCGCAGCTACTGCGCGGCACCCGTTCTGGACACGGCGGCGGCGGTGCTCGCCATGGAACACGGTCAGGTACCGCCCACCCCGAACGTGTTCGACATCTGCCACGACCTCGACCTGGTGACCTCCAAGGCTCGCCCCGCCGAGCTGCACACGGCCCTGGTCCTCTCCCGGGGACTCATGGGCTCCAACGCGGCGCTGGTCGTGCGCCGCGGCGGCGACTTTGCCCGGTAGGACCGGGCGGGAAGGGAGAACAGACATGATCACCGAAGTGACTGTCGGCGAACTGGCCACGCTGATGAAGAAGGCGGCCGGTGTAACCGTCGACCCCATGGAGCTCGCGAAGTCGTCCGACTCGCCGTTCGGCACCCTCGGACTCGACTCGCTCGGCCTGCTGGGCATCGTCGGCGAACTGGAGAACCAGTACAGCCGGCCGCTGCCCGTCGACGCGGAGCGCTGCAGGACGCCGCGGGAGTTCCTCGACCTCGTGAACACCACCCTCCAGACTGGAGCCTGAAGTGGCCGGACACACCGAGAACAGCATCACCATCGACGCCCCTCTCGACCTGGTCTGGGACATGACCAACGACATCGAGAACTGGCCCCGCCTGTTCAGCGAGTACGCGTCCGTCGACGTCCTCTCCCGCGAGGGCGACTCGACGACCTTCCGCCTGACCATGCACCCGGACGAGAACGGCACGGTCTGGAGCTGGGTGTCGGAGCGCACCGTGGACCGCGCCAACCGGACGGTGCGGGCGCGCCGCGTCGAGACGGGCCCCTTCGCCCACATGAACATCCGGTGGGAGTACGAGGAGACCGCCGACGGCGTCCACATGCACTGGGTGCAGGACTTCGCGATGAAGCCCGACGCTCCGGTCGACGACGACTGGATGACGGACAACATCAACCGCAACTCCGTCACGCAGATGGCTCTCATCCGCGACAAGATCGAGAAGGCGGCGCGTGAACGCCAGAGCGCGCCCGCCATGCCCCGCTGACCGCAGGACGAGGAAGGACGACCCCCGATGCACCACGCCCTGATCGTCGCCCGCATGGCGCCCGGCTCGGCGCCCGCGATCGCCGACGTGTTCGCCGCCTCCGACCGCGGTGAGCTCCCGCACCTGATCGGCGTCGACCGGCGCAGCCTCTTCCAGTTCGGTGATGTGTACCTGCACCTCGTCGAGTCGGAGCAGGACCCAGCGCCGGCCATCGCGAAGGTGGCCGGGCACCCCGAGTTCCGCAGCATCAGCGAGCAGCTGTCGGCGTACGTCAGCGCGTACGACCCGCAGACATGGCGCAGCCCCAAGGACGCCATGGCGCACTGCTTCTACCGCTGGGAGCGGGAGCCCGCCTCCTGACCCACGCAGCGACAGACCCGAGGCCGCCGGCTCCGCGACGAAGCGGAACCGGCGGCCTCGGGTCTACCGGGAAAGACCGGGGAGGATCAGGCGGGTGTGGTGCACTCGAAGGCGTGCAGATACGGGTTGACCGGGCGGACCTCACCGATGACCAGGCCGGCGTCCGTCAGTCTGTCGACCATGCTCTGCCGGGTGTGCTTCGCGCCGCCCACGTTGAGCAGCAGCAGCAGGTCCATGGCCGTGGTGAACCCCATCGACGGGGTGTCGTCCACGAGGTTCTCGATGACGACGACCCGGGCACCGGGCCGGGCCGCCTTCCGGACGTTCGCCAGCGCTCTGCGGGTGCTGTTGTCGTCCCACTCCAGGATGTTCTTGATGATGTAGACGTCCGCCTGGACGGGGATGTCCTTGCGGCAGTCGCCGGCCACGATGCGCACCCGGTCGGCGAGCGGGCCTCCGTCGCGCAGGCGCGGGTCGGCGTTCTCCACCACCCCGGGCAGGTCGAGCAGCGTGCCGTGCATCGAGGGGTGCTTCTCCAGCAGGCTGGCCACGACCTGGCCCTGGCCGCCGCCGATGTCCGCGACCGAGGACACGCCGCTCAGGTCGAGCAGGGCGGCGACGTCACGTGCCGACTGCTCGCTGGACGTCGTCATGGCCCGGTTGAACACGTGCGCCGACTCGGGGGCGTCGTTGTTGAGGTAGTCGAAGAACTCCTTGCCGTACACGTCCTCGAAGACGTTGTGGCCGGAGCGGACCGCCTCGTCGAGCTTCGGCCACACGTTCCACGTCCAGGGCTCGGTGCACCACAGGGCGATGTACCGCAGGCTCTGCGGGTCGTCCTCGCGCAGCAGCCGGGACATCTCCGTGTGGACGAAGGTGCCGTCGGGGCGCTCCGCGAAGACACCCTGGCAGGTCAGGGCGCGCAGCAGCCGGCGCAGCGTCTTCGGCTGCGTCTTCACCGCCGCCGCCAGGTCCTCCGCGCTCATGGGCTTGTCGTCGAGGGCGTCGGCCACGCCCAGGCGGGCCGCGGCCCGGACGGCGGCGGCGCGGGCCGCGCCGAAAACGAGCTCCCTGAACCGCATGGACGGTGGGGGAGCCTGCTCAACCGTGGTCATCCATTGCCTCGCTTCTGCTGTCGTGCTCTGTGGGGGGTGAGGGAGGGGCCGGTCAGCACATGCCGGAGGGCTGGGAGACCGCGCACCGGTTGCCGAGGAAGGTGTTGCCCTTGCCGGTGTCCCGGTTGGCCAGGTCGGCCGCGCCGTTGCGCAGCACGACGTTGTCGCGGATCACGTTGTTCCGGTTCTGCGCGCCGACGAAGCTCTTGAAGAGGACGATGCCTCCGGACAGCGGGGAGTTGCCGACGTTGTCCTCCACCCTGTTCTTCGTCACGCGCGCGTCCTCGGCACCGGTCAGGACGATGCCCGAGCCTTGGAGGAAGGGCAGGCGGGGGGTCTTGGCGCAGTACTTGTTGTTGGCGTGGACGTAGTTGTGGTCGATGCTCAGGGCTCCGACGCGCGGCTTGTTCTCGTCGCCGACGACGAACACCGCGGTGCAGTTGCCCGTGGCCTCGTTGTGGTCGACGCTCAGGTTGCGCAGCCGTCGCACCGTGACACCGATCCGGTTCCCGGATGTCAGGTTGTGGCTGATCACCGTGCCCTTGGCGTCCCGGGCGCCCTCTTCGGTGTCGACGGTGTTGGACACGAACAGTCCGGCGTCGCCGTTGTTCCTGACGGTGTTGTGGCGGAACACCCCGCGGACGGACCGCTCCTGGGCGATGCCCCACTGGCCGTTCTTCTCGGAGATCACGTCCCGGACGGTCAGCCGGTCGGTGCCGGACGCCCACAGGCCCTGCTTGGCGAAGCCGCTGAGGGTCAGTGACCTGACGGTGACCCCGGTGACGGGGTCGCCCTCGGTGCCCGTCACGCAGATGCCGTTGCCGGCCCTGGCGCACGTGCTGCTCTTGTCGGCCTTGTCCGGCACGATGACGGTGGACCGGGCGTCGGAACCGCGCAGCGTCAGGTTCGACACCGTGACGCTGACGCTCTCGTGGTAGGTACCGGGGGAGAGGAGGACGGTGTCCCCCGGCCGGGCGGAGTTCACGGCCTTCTGGATCGACTCGCCGGGGCTGACCCGGTGCACCGTCAGGTGGTCGGCGGACGGGGCGGCGGCGCCCAGACCCGATGCCACGACGACCGCGGTGCAGGCGAGGTAGGCCATCTGTCGTTTGGTCATAGGCCGAAGCTATGAGGGGGTGTTCCGGGCCGCCACCGCTGATCCCCCAGGCGGGCAGCGCTTGTCGCCCTTCCGCGCGGGCGGTTCGGCCGTACGCGTGTCCGCCACCCGTCACCCGCGCCTTTCCCCGTGTCAGGGGGCCGCCGCGCCGGGTGGCTTCGGCCGTCCCCGCGGCGCGGTCACGGCCTCACGAGGGGGAGCTGGCGGGGCACGCGCCGAGCGGGCGGCACGGGTAACTGCTCGACCCGGACGTCGAGCAGCGAGTGCCGGCAGTGGTACGAGGGGACGGTGTCGACGAGCAGCAGATACGTGATCGTCGTGCCGCTGCCGATCCGCCCGGGGCCGATGCTCAGCTCCGAGCCGAGCACCGAGACCGGCGGGGGCTGCGCCGCGCTCGGCTCCGACTCCGTGGCGACCATTTCGAGGTACGGCACGGCGAGGTCCACGCGGAACGGCTGCCCCCGGTCGAACGCGCTGCTCGGTATGTCGCGCCGGCCGGGGTTGGTGAGCACCAGCCGCACCAGGTGCGGGTCGGTCAGCAGGGTGCCGTTGCGGCGGATCTCCAGACGGCCGCCGAGGAGCTGGTTGACCAGTGGGTCGTGGCCCGTCGTGTACGTCAGGCGCCGCCTGGGGTGCGAGGCGCGCAGCGCGGCCCAGATCGCGCCGCCTCCCATGAGGACGGCCACGGCGACTCCGGCCGCGGTCCAGAAGGTCTCCGCGGTGTAGAAGGCGCCGGACGCGACGGGCGCGAGGGTTCGAACGTGGTACACGGGCAGCCCGACGCGCCGAGGGGCCGGCCGCGCGTCGTACTCCATTCGTACGTGCGGCAACGTTCCGGTACTTTGCTCACCGCCCCGGCCCGCCGACGGTCCCGTGCTGACGAAGGATCAGGTACGGCCCCCGTCGCCGTGGCCCGCCGCGTCCAGGAACGCGGTCCACTCGGCGGGGGCGAAGACGAGCGCGGGGCCGCCGGTGTCCTTGGAGTCCCGTACGGCGACGAGGCCCTCGACGAGGGCGACCTCGACGCACGCGCCGTTCCCGGAACTGCGACGGCTCCTGCGCCACGCGGCGCCGCTCAGGTCGACCTGCCGGCCTGTTTGTCCGTCGTGCCTGCTCATGTGCTGTACATCTCCCTTGCGATCTTCTCCAGGGTGGCGGGGGTCTCCTGCGGATCGGGGGCCGCGGCCCGCACCAGGTCGAAGGTCTGGATGAAGGTGCGGACGTCGCGCTCCTTCTCCAGGTACACGTTTCCCGCGATGGAGTTGACGTAGACGACGGTGGGCGTGCGGGGTTCGAACTCCAGCAGGGAGAACATCCCGGCGAGCGCCGCGTGGGCGCCCTTCGCCGTCGGCATGACCTGGATGGTCACGTTCGGCAGGGCCGTCGTCTCGGCCAGATGGGCGAGCTGGGCCGCCATGACGTCCCGGCCGCCGATCGGGCGGCGCAGCGCGCTCTCCTCCAGCACGACCCACAGCTCCAGCGGTTCGGGCTCCCGGGTGAGCAGCCCCTGGCGTTCCTTGCGGAAGCGCACCAGCTGGTCCACCTCGTACGGCTCGTTGGGCCGGGCGGCGGCGATCACCGCGCGGGCGTAGTCCTCGGTCTGCAGCAGACCGTGGACGAAGGTGGGTTCGTACGAGCGCAGGGCGCGCGCGTCGGACTCCAGGCCCGCGTAGGTGGCCATGCCCGAGGGCAGCACCTCCCCGTAGTGCGCCCACCAGCCCTGCTGCTGGGCGTCCTTGTGGATCTGCATGACCGTCTCGGTCAGCGCGGGATCGGTGACGCCGTACCACTGGAGCAGGTCCCGGACGTCGCGTGCCTTGATGGGCGCCTGTCCCGTCTCCACGCGGCTGATCTTGGACATGGAGCACTCCAGGTGCGCCGCGACGTCCTCGATCTTCTTGCCCGCGTGCTCACGCAGTCTGCGCAGCTCGGACCCGAGCTGACGGCGTCGTACGGTCGGTCCACCGGCTGTGGCCATCGTCCCTCCCCACACCGGACGTCTCGGCGTCTTGCTCAACGCAAGTGTGCCCGCATGCCAACTGCCCTGTCATCCCTTTCAGTTGGTTCGAGACACTTGGCAGACGCACTTGCGTGGAGGAAGTCGCCCGGTCGCGCCGAGGCGTGCGCCCCCGACAGTACGAAACCGCCCCGGCCGGAGGATCCGGCCGGGGCGGCGCGTCACGGACCAGGTCCGCGGAGGTGTCACGGTCACGGGCCGCAAAGGGCCCGCGCGCGTCGCACGGTCACGGACCGGGGTCCGTGGCGGGGCGCGTCGATCAGGCGAGGGTCGCCAGCGCCTCGTTCCAGGTCGCCGACGGACGCATGACCGCGGCGGCCTTGGCGGGGTCGGGCTGGTAGTAGCCGCCGATCTCGGCCGGAGAGCCCTGGACCGCGATCAGCTCGTCGACGATGGTCTGCTGCTGCGCGGCGAGCGTCTCGGCGAGCGGTCCGAACGCCTTCGCGAGGTCCGCGTCGTCGGTCTGCGCGGCCAGCTCCTGCGCCCAGTACAGGGACAGGAAGAAGTGGCTGCCCCGGTTGTCGATGCCGCCGACGCGACGGGTCGGGGACTTGTCCTCGTTGAGGAAGGTCGCCGTGGCGCGGTCGAGGGTGTCGGCGAGGACCTGGGCGCGAGCGTTGCCCGTGGTCGTCGCGAGGTGCTCGAAGCTGGACGCCAGCGCGAGGAACTCGCCGAGGCTGTCCCAGCGCAGGTAGTTCTCCTTGACCAGCTGCTGCACGTGCTTCGGGGCGGAGCCGCCGGCACCGGTCTCGAACAGACCGCCGCCCGCCATCAGCGGGACGATCGACAGCATCTTGGCGCTGGTGCCCAGCTCCAGGATCGGGAACAGGTCGGTCAGGTAGTCGCGCAGCACGTTGCCGGTGACGGAGATGGTGTTCTCGCCGCGGCGGATGCGCTCCACGGACAGCTTCGTCGCCTCGACGGGGGACAGGATGCGGATGTCCAGGCCCTCGGTGTCGTGCTCCGGCAGGTACTGCTTGACCTTCTCGATGAGCACGGCGTCGTGCGCGCGGGCCTCGTCCAGCCAGAAGACCGCCGGTTCGCCGGTCGCGCGGGCACGGGTGACGGCCAGCTTCACCCAGTCCCTGATCGGGGCGTCCTTGGTCTGGCAGGCGCGGAAGATGTCGCCCGCGGAGACCGTCTGCTCCAGCACGGCGTTGCCGGCCTCGTCGACGAGGCGGACCGTACCGGTGGTGGGGATCTCGAAGGTCTTGTCGTGGCTGCCGTACTCCTCGGCCTTCTGCGCCATCAGACCGACGTTCGGGACGGTGCCCATGGTCGACGGGTCGAAGGCGCCGTTGGCGCGGCAGTCGTCGATGACGACCTGGTAGACACCCGCGTAGCTGCTGTCCGGCAGAACCGCGAGGGTGTCCTGCTCCTGGCCGTCCGGGCCCCACATGTGGCCCGAGGTGCGGATCATGGCCGGCATGGAGGCGTCGACGATGACGTCCGACGGGACGTGCAGGTTGGTGATGCCCTTGTCGGAGTCGACCATCGCCAGCTCCGGGCCCTCGGCGAGCTCGGCGTCGAAGGAGGCCTTGATCTCGGCGCCCTCGGGCAGGGACTCCAGGCCCTTGAAGATGCCGCCGAGACCGTCGTTCGGGGTCAGGCCGGCGGCGGCCAGCGTCTGGCCGTACTTCGCGAACGTCTTCGGGAAGAAGGCGCGCACCACGTGGCCGAAGACGATCGGGTCGGAGACCTTCATCATCGTGGCCTTGAGGTGCACGGAGAAGAGCACGCCCTCGGCCTTGGCACGGGCGATCTGAGCGGTGAGGAACTCGCGCAGCGGCGCGACGTGCATCACGGACGCGTCGACGACCTCGCCGGCGCGGACCGGCACGGACTCGCGCAGCACGGTGGTGGAGCCGTCGTCGCCGACCAGCTCGATGCGGAGCGCGCCCGCCTCGGAGATCACCGTGGACTTCTCCGTCGAGCGGAAGTCGTCGGCGCCCATGGTGACGACGTTCGTCTTCGACTCGGGGGTCCACTTGCCCATGCGGTGCGGGTGGGTCTTGGCGTAGTTCTTGACGGACGCGGGGGCGCGGCGGTCGGAGTTGCCCTCGCGCAGGACCGGGTTCACGGCGCTGCCCTTGACCTTGTCGTAACGGGCGCGGATGTCGCGCTCCTCGTCCGACTTCGGGTCGTCCGGGTAGTCCGGAAGCGCGTAGCCCTGCCCCTGGAGCTCGGCGATCGCGGCCTTCAGCTGCGGGATGGACGCCGAGATGTTCGGCAGCTTGATGATGTTCGCGTCGGGCGTCTTGGCGAGCTCACCGAGCTCCGACAGGGCGTCCGCGATGCGCTGGCCCTCCGAGAGGAACTCGGGGAAGAGGGCGATGATGCGCCCGGCCAGCGAGATGTCGCGGGTCTCCACAGCGACGCCGGCCTGCGAGGCGTACGCCTGGACCACCGGCAGGAACGAATACGTCGCCAGGGCCGGGGCCTCGTCAGTGTGCGTATAGATGATGGTCGAGTCAGTCACCGGGTGCTCCGCTCCACGTCTGCAACATTGCTCGACATCAAGATATCTCGTCAGTGACCCCGGATCGACAGGGGTCCGCTCCGGTCCGCCGCTCGGCGGACCCGGTCGCAGGCCGCCGGCCCGGGGAAGCGACCGAGTGTGACGGCCAGGACACCGGTGACAGCAGTAACCGCATGTGAACGGAGAAGTGAACAGAGAAAAGGCGTGCCGCAGGCAACCGCACTCTCCTCTCACGCGTACTGCAAGTGGATCGATCAGCACAGTCGATCACCACATCCGACGGCCCGGCGCCAGACCCTGGCCGTCCGAACGAAAGCGGACCATGAGATATCGCACCAGAGTGACGGCCCCGGTCGCGGCCCTGATAGGCACGGCCGCCGCGCTCGCCACGGGGCCCGCGGCCCACGCGCGGACCTCGGACTTACAGGGTGCCGGCGCGGGAGCCCCGGGCGCGGAGACCCTCGGCGACCCCGTCTTCCCGGCACTCGGCAACGACGGTTACCGCGTGGCGGCCTACCACCTCGACCTCGCGTACGACGCGGCCACCCGCCTCGTGGACGCCACCGCGGCCCTCACGCTGCACACCACCCAGGCCCTGACCCGCTTCTCGCTCGACGCCCTCGGCCTGGACATCCGCGCCGTAAGCGTCGGCGGCGCGCCCGCCGTCTTCGAGCAGGTGGAGGAGAAGCTGCGCGTCACGCCCGCCCGGACCCTGCCGGACCGGGCCCGGGTCACCGTCTGCGTCGAGTACACCGCCGACCCCGCCAAGCCGCTCGCGCACACCGCGTGGGTCCCGACGCCCGACGGGTTCGCCGTGTGCCCGCAGCCGAACTCCGCGCACACCGTCTTCCCGTGCAACGACCACCCCACGGACAAGGCGTCCTTCACCTTCCGCGTCACCGTGCCCGGCGCGCTGCACGCGGTCGCGAGCGGCACCCTCGTGCGCACGGAGAGCCTCGACGGCGACCGGACCGCGTATACCTACCGCTCGCGCTCCCCGATCGCCACCGAACTCGTCCAGATCACGGTCGGCGACTACACCGTCACCTCACGGCAGGGCCCGAACGGCCTGGCGCTGCGCGACGTGGTGCCGACCGCGCGGGCCGCCGCGCTCGAACCCGCGCTCGCCCTGACTCCCGGCCTGCTGGAGTGGCTGGAACAGCGGCTCGGCGCGTACCCCTTCGAGACGTACGGCCTGCTGCCTTGCAACTCGGACGACCCGAACGCCTTCGACTTCACCGGCCTGGAGACGCAGACGCTGACGCTCTACAAGCCGAACTTCCTGCTCCAGGAGGAGAAGAAGATCGGCTCGCACATGATGCACGAGCTGGTCCACTCCTGGTTCGGGAACAGCGTCAGCCCCGCCACCTGGGCCGACCTGTGGCTCAACGAGGGCCACGCCGACTTCTACGGACTGCTCTACCGCTACGAGCGCGGCTGGCCCGACTCGCTCGGCCTGACCACCATGGAAGCCCGCATGAAGGACACCTACGCCAGGGGCGACCAGTGGCGGCAGAGCTCCGGGCCGGTCGCCGCGCCGAACGCCGCGAACCTCTTCGACAGTCAGCGCTACCTGGGCGGCGTGCTGGTCCTGTACGCGCTGCGCGAGGCCGTCGGCGAGGACGTCTTCAACCGCATCGAACGCACCTTCCTGGAGCGTCACCGCAACTCCGCGGCGACCACCCAGGACTACATGGCGGTCGCCTCCGAGGTCTCCGGCCAGGACCAGACAGGCTTCCTCGGGGACTGGCTGTACGGCACCAGGACGCCGCGCATGCCGAACCATCCCGACTGGACGGTCACCCCGGTGACCCCCGGCTTCGTCGCTCCCCGCGACCGTGGGAGCGGCCACTACCGCGACGCGTCCGCCACGCTCTGAGCGGACAGGGGCCGGGCGGACGCGTTCCGCCCGGCTCCGTGGCCGTACGTCGTGGCTACGGCAGCGTCGTGGCCTCGCGCTGGTGGGGGATGCCCGCCTCGGGGATGACGGCCTCGGGGACGCCCGGCCCACCGGGTTGCAGAGCCACCGTGCGCGCGGGCGCCGGAATGCGGATGCCCTCCTCCCGGTAGCGCCTGTGCAGGCGCTTGATGAACTCGTGCTTGATCCGGTACTGGTCGCTGAACTCGCCCACCCCGAGGATCACCGTGAAGCCGATCCGGGAGTCGCCGAAGGTGTGGAAGCGCACGGCGGGTTCGTGGTCCGGCACGGCACCGGTGGTCTCGGTCATCACTTCCGTCACGACCTCGCTGGTCACCCGCTCCACGTGCTCCAGGTCGCTGTCGTAGCCGACGCCGACCTGGACCGTCAGCGTCATCTGCTGTTCGGGCCGGGTGAAGTTGGTCATGTTGGTGCCGGAGAGCTGGGCGTTGGGGATGATGACCAGGTTGTTGGAGAGCTGACGGACCGTGGTGTTGCGCCAGTTGATGTCGACCACGTAGCCCTCCTCACCGCTGCTGAGGCGGATGTAGTCGCCGGGCTGGATCGTCTTCGACGCCAGGATGTGCACACCGGCGAAGAGGTTGGCGAGGGTGTCCTGGAGGGCGAGGGCCACCGCAAGACCGCCCACGCCCAACGCGGTGAGCAGCGGGGCTATCGAGATGCCCAGCGTCTGGAGGACGACGAGGAAGCCCATCGCCAGCACCAGCACCCTGGTGATGTTGACGAAGATGGTCGCCGACGCGGCCACGCCCGAGCGGGACTGCGCCACGGCCCGGACCAGTCCGGTGATCACCCGCGCCGCGGTGATCGTCGAGACCAGGATGAGCAGGACGGTCAGGGACCGGTTGACGTTGCGTCCGACGGCCGAGGTCAGCGGCAGCACCGCGGCGGCCGACGCGACGCCGCCGGCGAACGCCGCCCAGGGCACCAGGGTGCGCAGCGCGTCGACGATGACGTCGTCGCCGCCCCACCGGGTGCGCTCCGCGTGCTTGCCCAGCCAGCGCAGCAGTATGCGCAGCAGGAACGCCGCCAGCAGGCCGGCGGCGACGGCTATGCCCGCGACCATCAGGTCGTCCAGGGTGAGGGCGCGTTTCACCGGTGACCTCCCTCGTGTCCGGGGCCGGGGAGAGGGCCCGCGGGCCGAATGCGCTGTGTCGTCACTTGCCACCTGCTCGAATCCGGGAATGCACGATCGCGCCCGGACCGGTGTTCGCCGTCCGGGGGCGACCGCTCATCCTGCCGTATCCGGCTGTCCACCCGTCACCACCCCCGAACGGAACCGGCCTTGACGTCCGGAGCGGGCGCGGCGAATCCACTTGGCGGTTGGAGCATCCGGGACGGTACCGGACTTGACGTCCGGAGCGGGCGGGACGGAAGCAGCCTCGACGTGCGGACGGCGCCCGGACGGAAACCGGCTCCGGCGTCCGGATCCGCCACCGACGAGGGCCCGAGGCTTCCGGCCGGTCCGTGTCCACCTGCCCCGGAGACCGGGGTGGTGAGCTTCCGTCAGGCCGGGTCGAAGGAACCGTGGCGGCCCGCGCCCGCGCTGAAGCGCGCGGCTCCCTCCCGGCTCTCGGCCAGCACGCCCATGCCGTGCAGGAGTTCCGTGCGCATGGCGGCCTTCTCGACCAGTCCCTCCTGGTCGAGGACCGAGGCGCGGTCGCTGCGCAGGCACGCCTGCGGGAAGTCGGCGATCGCGGCGGCGAGGATTTCCGCCTCCGCGCGGGCCCGGCCGGTCGGGACCAGGCGGTTGGCGAGGCCCATCTCGAACGCCTCGCGTGCGGGCACCGCGCGCCCGGTGAGGATCATGTCCATCGCGCGACTGGTGCCGATGAGACGGGGGAGCCGTACCGTCCCGCCGTCAATGAGCGGCACACCCCAGCGACGGCAGAACACGCCGAAGACGGCATCCTCCTCGGCGACCCGCAGGTCGCACCACAGAGCCAGCTCCAGGCCTCCGGCCACGGCGTGGCCCGCGACAGCCGCGATCACCGGTTTGGACAGCCGCAGCCGGGTGGGACCCATGGGCCCGTCGCCGTCCTCGGTGACCTCGTTGCCGCGCTCGGTGCCGATGGCCTTGAGGTCCGCGCCCGCGCAGAACGTGCCGCCCTCGCCCCAGAGCACGGCGACCCTCGCCGTCTCGTCCGCCTCGAACTCACGGAAGGCGGCAGCGAGTTCGGCGGCTGTCGGCCCGTCCACCGCGTTGCGGGCCGCGGGCCGTGAGAGGACCACCGTGCTGACGTGGCCCTGGCGTTCGATACGGACCGCCATCGGTGGACTCCTTCCTTGGAATTCCTTCGAATTCCTTCGAACGGTGCGCTCGGTGCGGGCCGAGGTTACCCGCGCCGACGGCTCAGATCACCTTCCAGCGGACCAGCGCGCCCAGAGTCAGCGCCCCTGGCACCAGCGGCAGCCACACCGTGATGATCCGGTACGCCAGGACCACCGCCGTCGCCACGGCGGCCGGGCCGCCCGCCGCGACGAGGGCGACGACCAGCGCGGCCTCCACCGAACCGATACCGCCCGGCGTCGGTACGAGCGCGACCGCGGCCGTCGCGGCCAGATAGGCGACCGCCATGTGCGCGGGCGGCACCGGCAACTCCAGGGCCTGCCCCACGGCCGCCAGCCCTGCCGCCTGGAGCAGCGGGAAGGCCAGCGATCCGCCCCACAGGGCGAGCGCCCGTGCGGGACGCGAGTGCACCGAACGCGCCTCGGCGAGCGCGGTGCGCACGAAGGAGAGGACGGCCGCGCGCAGTCGCCGTACGAGGGTGAGGACCGCCACCGCCGCGCACGCCGCCACGCCGACGCACAGCAGCAGCGGGCCGAGCGCCCCCTCGGGCAGCAGGCTGCCGAGCCGCAGCGCGCCCGGGAACGCGATCAGCAGTCCCACGAGCAGACCGATCCGGGCGATGGACTCCGCCAGCATGTACAGCGCGAGCGCGGCCGACGAGCGGGCGAGGGGCACGCCGCACACCGTCATGAACCGCAGATTGACCGCGCCTGCGCCCAGGCCCGTCGGCAGCAGGTGGTTGGCCGCGCCCGCCGCGAACTGGGTCGCGAGCAGCCGCCGTGCGGGCAGCCGCTCCACGACCGCTCCCTGGCGGGTGACGGCAGCCGCGACCCAGGTCAGGCAGGTCGCCACGGCCGCCGCGACGAGCCAGGGCCACTCGGCGGACTCCAGATGGCCGAAGCCCTCGGCGAGCACCGACCGATGGCGCGCCCCGACCACCAGGACCAGAGCGAGCGGGAGCAGACACAGGGCCGGCCGGACGGCAGGCCGCAGGGGGAAGCGTCGGGAGAGTCCCTGGGGGAGTCGTACCGCAGTCACATCGGGAGAGGTTTTCCACACCGCACCAACGTGGGGTTGCGGGAGCGGAGACGGCGGCTGACACGCCGGGCAAGGTGCGGGAGAGGCCGCTTCCCGGTGCTGAGGGTGCATGGGCTCCTTCATGTGGACGGACACGCGTGCGAAGCGCGCGGACCCGGCGCCGGACTTCACGAAGAAGTCCGCGGACTTCTTCGTACAAGGCGGGATGTTTTTCGCGCAACGTTGCGGCTTCTTCGCCCGGTCGTTGACCTCAACATTGCTTGAGGTCCTACCGTCTCTCTCATGAGCATGGAGACCACAGCCTGGACACAGCTGCACAGCGTCATGACCGCGCAGCAGGAGCGCCGGCCCTTCGCCCGCGCGACGCTGCGCCGCATCGGCGCCTTCGCCCGCCCGCACCGCCGCCGTATCGGACAGTTCGTGAGCCTCAGCGTGGTGACCGCGCTGCTCGCCGTCGCGACGCCGGTGCTCGCGGGGCACGTCGTAAACGCCATCGTGTCCGGCGGCGACGAGGACACCGTCATCCGCCTTGCCGTGCTCATCGCGGTCATCGCCGTCGCCGAGGCGGCGCTCGGGCTGCTCGGCCGCTGGCTCTCGTCGACGCTCGGCGAGGGACTCATCCTCGATCTGCGGACGGCTGTGTTCGATCATGTGCAGCGCATGCCGGTCGCGTTCTTCACACGCACTCGTACGGGCGCGCTCGTCAGTCGTCTCAACAACGACGTCATCGGCGCCCAGCGCGCCTTCAGCAACACCCTGTCCGGCGTGGTCGGCAACCTCGTGACGCTGCTGCTCACCCTCGTCGTCATGCTCACCCTGTCGTGGCAGATCACCCTGCTCGCGCTCGTGCTGCTGCCGGTGTTCGTGGTGCCCGCACGGCGGATGGGCGGCCGCATGGCCAGGCTCCAGCGCGAGGCGGCCGACCTCAACGCCGCCATGGGCACCCGGATGACCGAGCGCTTCTCCGCACCCGGCGCGACGCTCGTCAAGCTCTTCGGGCGGCCCGAGCAGGAGTCCACGGAGTTCGCGGCGCGCGCCCGGCGGGTACGGGACATCGGCGTGCGCACGGCGATGGCGCAGTCCACGTTCATCACCGCCCTGACGCTCGTCTCCGCGCTGGCCCTCGCGCTCGTCTACGGACTCGGTGGCTGGTACGCGCTGCGCGGCTCCCTGGACCCGGGCGCCGTCGTCTCGCTGGCGCTGCTGCTCACCCGCCTGTACGCGCCGCTCACCTCGCTCGCCGGAGCACGCGTCGAGGTCATGAGCGCCCTGGTCAGCTTCGAGCGCGTCTTCGAGGTCCTCGACCTGAAGCCGCTCATCGAGGAGAAACCGGACGCCCGCACCCTGCCCGAGGGGCCCGCGTCCGTGGAGTTCGACGGCGTCCGCTTCACCTACCCGTCCGCCGACAAGGTCTCCCTCGCTTCCCTCGAAGAGGTCGCGGCGCTGGACAGCCGGGGCGGCGCGGAAGTCCTGCACGGCATCTCGTTCCGCGCCGAAGCCGGGCAGACCGTCGCGCTCGTCGGCTCCTCCGGCGCGGGCAAGTCGACCATCGCGCAACTGCTCCCGCGCCTCTACGACACCGACGAGGGCGCCGTCCGGGTCGGCGGCGTCGACATCCGCGACCTGAGCGCCGTGACGATACGCGAGACCCTCGGCATGGTCACCCAGGACGGGCACCTGTTCCACGACTCTGTCCGCGAGAACCTGCTGCTGGCCCGCCCGTCCGCGAGCGAGGACGAGCTGTGGGACGTGCTGCGCCGCGCCCGCCTCGACGCACTCGTCCGCTCCTTGCCCGACGGCCTGGACACGGTGGTCGGCGAACGCGGCTACCGGCTCTCCGGGGGCGAGCGCCAGCGCATGACCATCGCCCGGCTGCTGCTGGCGCGTCAGCGCGTGGTCATCCTCGACGAGGCCACCGCCCATCTCGACAACACCTCGGAGGCGGCCGTCCAGGAGGCGCTTGGCGAGGCGCTGGAGGGGCGTACCGCCGTGGTGATCGCCCACCGGCTCTCGACCGTGCGGGCCGCCGACGTGATCCTCGTCGTCGAGGCGGGCCGGATCGTGGAACGCGGCACGCACGACGAACTGCTGGAGGCCGGCGGCCGGTACGCGGAGCTGTACCGGACGCAGTTCGACAACCACGCGGTGACCGAGGCGACGCGGGACGCGGGCGTACAGGACATCGAGGCGGCGGGCGAGGCCGTGGCGTGACCGCCACGGTGGCCGGCCCGTGGCTCCCGTCCCCCGCGGCGCCTTGACCCGGTGCGTACCGGCCCGCTCATGCCGTCCGCCACCGCATTGTGCTCGCCCGGTGAACGCGGGGACCCCTTCCCGCGCCGACCGCGGTCAGGCGATCAATGGTCGACGTGAATTCCGGCGAGGACCAGGTCGACGGCCTCCTCGGCCCACCGCGGGTGACCGCCCCGTCCTGCCATGTAGTCGGCGTAGAACGGGCCGAGGAGTGCCGACACGGCCGCTTCGAGATCAGCGTCCTGGCGGAGGTGTCCGGCCTGCTGGGCCTGTTCCAGGGCATCTCGCAGGAGGGCCCGGCGGGGGAGTACGGTGCGTTCGCGCAGCAGGGCGAGGAGTTCCGGGGTGTGGGTCTCTTCGGCGAGGCAGGTGCCGATGAGCGCCATGCCGTTGACTCGCTCGATGGTGGCGGCGAAGTCCTTGAGGATGTTCACGAGGTCGGTGCGGAGGTCTCCACCGGGGGACGGAGCGTCTGTCATGCGGGCGGCGGCGAGCGCCGCGGTGAGGAGGTCGGCCTTGGTCTTCCACCGCAGGTGGATGGTGGACTTGCTGACCTGTGCGGCAGTGGCGACCTGGCTGAGGCTCATGCGCGTGTAGCCCTGGGAGGCCAGCAGTTCCAGAGCGGCCCGCAGGATGGCGGCGTCCTTCTCGGCGGAGCGTGGCCGCCCCGCGGCTTTGGTTTCCGTTCCACTCACCCGGTCAGAATAGTTGAGCTTCCGTACCGAGCGGTTCGGTACGGAATGCGCGAAGCGCGGATGCGGGTGGCGGTCAGGCCTTGCCCGTGTCGCCGTCGACCCGCTGACGGACGGCGCCGGTCAGGGCGTACGCCTCGCCGGTGCGCCCGCTTCGTCGGAAGCCGGGGCCTGTGCAGCGGCCGCCGCGAGTGCGTACTCGGCGAAGCCACCGCGGCGGTGCGGGCCACCGTGGTGAGCGACGCGCCGCCCGACGTGGGTGTGGGCGACCCCGGCGCCGAGCGCGTCGGCGATGCCCGCGCCGTCGAGACCAAGGCCGTGCGGGCAGGGCGGGTCCGGACGCACGCACGTCCGACCGGGCCCGGGATGGGTACCGACAGTTCGGCCGGACGCAGCGGCCGGGTCGCCCGGGACCGTCGATGACCAGCGCGTCCCTGCGGGAGCGAGCTGCCGTACGAGAAGGAGGAGGCGGGGCGGGCGCAGTCCGGCGCCTTTGTGTCCGGTCGCCGGGACCGCGGGTCAGGCACTCGTGCGGGTGCCCGCGATGTGGAAGTTGAAGTCGGCGTGGCCGAGCGTGCCCCACAGGCGCAGCCAGATGGGCAGCAGCATCTCGGTGCCGCGGGCGGTGGTGATGCCGCCGAGGTCGACGACGCTCGCGGCGGGCCAGCCGAAGGACACCAGCAGTTCTGTGACCTGCTTCTTCGCGTCGGTGTCGTCGCCGGAGACGAACACATCGTGCTCCCCGGCCACCCGGGACGGGTTGACCATGACCTCGCAGTTCATCGTGTTGAGGGTTTTGACGACCCGCGTGTCGGGGAAGGCGCGCTGGATCTGCTCACCGAGGCTGTCGGTGTTGACCGGACTCAGTGACGGCGGCATCCCGGCGGAGAAGTCCAGCGGGTTGGCGATGTCGATGAGCACCTTGCCGGCGAGGTTGTCCGCGCCCGCAGCGGTCAGGGCCTCCAGGCTGGCGGCGCCCGCGGTCGTGTTGACCACGGCATCGGCCCAGGCGGCTGCCTCGGTGAAGGTGACGAGCCGCACGGCGGAGTCGTCGGCCTGCCACTGCGCGAACGGTGGATTGCCGTAGCCGTCGGGTTCGGTGCGGGCCAGGGTGGCCTGCGGGTCGCGGGTGCCGACGACGGTCTCGTGGCCGAGGGTGGCGAGCTTGGCGGCTATGGTCCGGCCGACGACGCCGGTGCCGAGAACGGCGTAACGCATGAGGGCTTCCCTTCGAGGAAGGCGGACACGACGACCGGTCCGCCCCATGCAGAGAAACTAAACCGAGTGGTTCGGTATTGCAAGTGCCACCCCTTCCCGCACGCATCTGCACTCCGGGCACGCCGGAGGGGGTTGCGGGTGCCCCGGGCCATCAGGCCGGTCCGGTCGCTGCCGACAACGCACCGGGCCGCCGGCACCGGATCACCGTCCCCGGTGTCGAACCGCCGTGCTGCCAAGCCGCTTTCACCGCCATGACGGACTGGGGGGAACGCCACGAGGAGCCGCCGCCGGCCGGACCGTTCCCAGGCCCACCTCGGGCGACCTCGTCAACACCGGCTCTCTGGACTGATCGTCCGCCGCACGAGACCCCGGCATCGGCTTCCCCCGCCGGGGTCTGCGCATGCCACAACGGTGAGGACCCACACGCCCGACCGCGGCGAGGTGGGGTGCGACTCCATTACGGCCTCAGACGGGCCGGACGTAACGTCCCCGTAACCCCCAAGCCATGCAACCGCATTCGAAGCAGGAGCACGGCTGCTCTCGACCTCCCCACCCGTCGCGATCACCCAGGTGGCACGATGAACCCGACATCCCCCCATCCGCTGCCGCGCCGCACGTGGCGCCGGACGCGGCCGCGCCCCGCCTCCGCGGCGACGCTGGTCCTGTCCCTGATAGCCCTGGTCCTGGGGCTCTCCCCGGCCCCGGCGCAGGCCGCGAGCCTGCTGCAGGTCACGGGCTTCGGCTCCAACCCGGGCAATCTGCAGATGTTCCAGTACGCCCCCGACAACCTGCCGTCCGGCGCGCCCCTGGTCGTCGCCCTGCACGGCTGCACCCAGAGCGCCGGCGACTACTACAGCCACTCGGGCTGGCCCAAGTACGCCGACACGTACGGCTTCGCCGTGGTCTTCCCGCAGACCACCAGCTCCAACAACGCCAACTCCTGCTTCAACTGGTTCCAGTCCTCCGACTACACCCGGGGCCAGGGCGAGGCACTGTCGATCAAGCAGATGGTGGACTACGCCAAGTCCCACTACGGCAGTGATTCCAGCCGCGTCTATGTCACCGGGCTGTCCGCCGGCGGCGCGATGACCTCGGTGATGCTCGCCGACTACCCTGACGTGTTCGCGGGCGGCGCGATCGACTCCGGCATCCCGGCGGGCTGCGCGACCAACCTCTCCAGTGGCCTGACCTGCCAGAACAGTGCGGTCAGCAAGACTCCGGCGCAGTGGGGCGACGCGGTCCGCAGCGCCTCCGGCGGCTGGGGCGGGCCCTGGCCGCGCGTCGCGATCTGGCAGGGCACCGGCGACACCACGGTCAACCCGGCCAACGCCACCGAGGAACGAGACCAGTGGACCGACGTCTGGGGCATCAGCCGGACCCCGTCCTCGACCACCACGCTGACCGGCGGCACCACACAGGCCGTGTACAACGACCCGAACGGCAAGCCCGCCGTGGAGACCTTCTCCGTCTCCGGCATGGCACACGGCCTCGCGGTCAACCCCGGATCCGGCACCGACCAGTGCGGCAGCACGGGCACGTACTACCTCAACTACATCTGCTCCTCGTACTGGACCGCCAAGTTCTGGGGTCTGGACGGCGCGGGCGGGGGAGGCACCGGCAGCCTCCCCGCCCCCGCCGGGCTCACCGTCACCGGCACGACCGACACCACCGTGGCGCTGGCCTGGTCCGCGGTGACCGGTGCGGCGTCGTACAACGTGTACCGCGGCGGCAGCAAGGTCGGCTCGGCGACCGGCACTTCGTACACCGACACGGGGCTGGGCTCCGGCACGAAGTACACCTACACCGTCGCCGCCGTGGACTCCGGTGGCGCGGTCGGCACCCGGTCGTCGGCGGTCGCGGCCACGACAACGGGGTACCAGCCGCAGTGCTTCACGGACAACAACTACAACCAGGTCGCGGCGGGCCGAGCCCACCAGAGTCTCGGCTACGTCTACGCCAACGGCTCCGACCAGAACATGGGTCTCTACAACGTCGCCGTCACCCACACCCTCGAGGAGACCTCGTCCGGCTACTACGTGATCGCCGACTCGGGCTGTCCGTCCTGACGGACGAAACAGGCCGTGCCATGCGGCGGTGGCTTCACCCTCGTCCGGTGGAGCCACCGCCGCATGTCGGTCACTTGGCGATCAGCAGCAGCGTCGCGCGGGCATGGAGGGTGTAGACGGTACCGGCGCCGCCGACAAGGCTCTCGGAGCCGGGCCGGGCGACCTGGTCGGGGCCCTCGGCCCAGGTGGAGGTGTCGGTGACGCGGTACCAGTTCTTGCCGGCTCCCGGCGAGGGCAGGGCGAAGTCGACGTCTCCGGACCAGCCGTTGTAGCCGACGTACAGCGCGGCGTTCGGGTCGGAGAACTCGGTGCCGTCGATGCGCCAGGCGAGAGCGTGGTTGTTCGGGTCGGACCAGTACGTGCTGTCCGGGGTGGTGCCGGCGGGGGTGAACCACTGCAGTTGGCCCATGCCGTTGCCGTTGCTGTCGGAGGCCGTGTAGAAGGCGGCCGGGCGCAGCGCCGGGTGAGCCTTGCGGAAGGCGCTCAGCCGCTGGGTGTAGGTGCGGAAGGTGCTCTGGTCGCCTGTCCACGCCGTGGTGAGCCAGTTGGCGGAGGAGTCCAGGTTGTAGGGATTGTTGTTGCACTTGAGGGAGCGCAGGTACTCGTCGCCGCCGGTCATCATCGGGGATCCTGCGGACAGCATCAGGAACGCGAAGCCGTTGCGGGCGGCCTTGCGCTGGTCGGCGGCGACACCCCCCTGGTCCCAGGAGAGGTTGTAGTCCGAGCCGCCGTCGGAGGGACCGTACGGCCAGGCCTGGTTGTTGTTCTTGGTGTTGCACCGGTAGAGGTCGGCGAGGGTGAACCCGTCGTGGGCGACCATGAAGTCGATGGAGTTGGAGGGGGCGCGGCCGTCGTCCTGGTAGAGGTCCGAGGATCCGCTGAAGCGGGTGGCGAGCTCGCCGGGGGTGACATTCTCCACGCCGAGGGCGTTCTGGCTGCGGCGCAGCGTGTCGCGGAACTTGTCGTTCCATTCGGACCAGCCGACCGGGAAGTTGCCCACCTGGTAGGTGCCGCTGCCCAGCGCCCAGGGCTCGGCGATCCAGTCGGTTCCGGTGCCGCCGCCGACGGGCCGGGCCGGCATGAGGGCCGTGATGCGGTTCAGGGCGGTGCCGGGGTCGGTGCGGCTGTACTGGAAGCAGCCGTGCTGGCAGGTGTTGCCGAGGACCGGCGCGAGGTCGAAGCGGAAGCCGTCGACGCCGAGGGAGTCCTTCCAGTAGGCCAGCGAGTCGGTGATCAGGCCGCGGGCGACCGGGTTGTAGGTGTTGACGTTGCCGCCCACACCGGTGTTGTCCCAGGGGCTCTGCATGTCGGACGTCAGCGAGTAGTAGGCGGGGTTGTCCAGGCCGCGCAGTGACAGAAGGCTGTAGGTGTTCTTGTCGCTCGCGTTCCAGGGACCGCCCTCGCCGGTGTGGTTGTAGACGACGTCCGTGAACACCTTGATGCCGGCGTCGTGGTACGCCTTGACCATCGCCTTGAACTCGCGGGTGGGGCCGCCCGGGCTCCTGTCGGAAGCGTATCTGCGGTCGGGCGCGAAATAGTCCAGGGTGGAGTAGCCCCAGTAGTTGTCCCCGGCGGTGGAGGTCGGGTCGACGTCGTCGGCGTCGTTCTGGGTCTCCTGGACCGGCAGGAACTCCACGGCCGTGACGCCCAGTGCGACCAGATCGGCCGCTTTGCGGGCGGCTCCCGCATAGGTGCCGCGTTCGGCGGCGGGCACGGAGGGGTCGTTCGCGGTGAGGCCGCGGAGATGGACCTCGTAGACGATGTCGTCCTTGAGAGCGCGGGTGGGCTTGGTGCCGGTGCTCGTGGTGTCGTCGTGCAGCACGATGCCCTTGGGGGCGAGGGCGCCGTCGTCCACCGCGCGGAACTGCGGGCCGGTCCCGTAGGCCGTGCTGTCCGCGCCGCCCGGAGTGCCGGGGTCGTGGCTGAGTTCGCGGGCGTAGGGGTCGGTGAGGAGTTTGTTGGGGTCGAAGCGGTTGCCGGCCGTGTCGACGTCGCTGACGAAACCGGCGCTCGATCCCTTCGTCCAGGCCGGGTCGTACGGCCAGTTGGGGCCCCAGGCGCGGTAGCCGTAGTAGACGGCGCCGGTGATTCCGTACCGGTCCTGGACGGTGGACACCGGCACACTGGCGGACCAGACGTTGGTGGTGGAGTCCTTGGTGAGCGGGACGACCGCGGCCTCCTGGCTGCCCAGCGCGGTGCGGTAGAGATACAGGTCGATGCGCGTGGCCCGGGACGAGAAGACCCGGAAGTCGATCGACGTCCCCGTGGCGTCGTAGTGCGCGCCGAGCGTCCCTCCCGTCGCCGCCACCGCCCGTGCCACGAAGGGGCCGGGGAGGGTCGGACCGCCGAAGCCGGTGGCCAGAACCACGACCGCTGCCACGGTGGCGAGACGGCGTCGACTTCGCGGCAGGGCAGGGCGTATCGAGGTCATGGCGGCTCCCCGGAGCAGGCGTGTGGATACGGCCTCGGCGCCGTCCACCACGCCGATGGCTGAAATCCTTTGCAGAACGTTGCCGCAAGATAGTGCAGTAGCCGCGAGCGGTGAAGACCTCGCGCAGGGTTCCATGCTCCGCAGCCGGCTCGCCGAAGACGGCCCGCGGTTTCGGTCGCTGTTGTGCAGCTGCTTGTCGAAGACCTTCTTCGTGATCGCTGCCAAGAGCCTCGGACACGTGGGCGACGTCAGGCGCTTTCCGACTGAGCAGCACTTCGCCAGCCATACCGGTACGGCCCCCGCTTGACACCTCCAGCGGGATGGACACCCGCCACCGCCTCAACACCGGAGTAAACCGAGCCCTCAACTCGGAGCTGCGCATTGTCGCTGTCCGCCAGATCCGCGACGGCGGCCGTGGACAGGAGTACTACCTGCGCGGTGTGTCGCTGCGAATGGTGGCAGCTTGCTGTCAGTGCCGCAATCGGCCATGGATTGGTCTTCCTCCGGGTCGGCCCGGCCAGCACGATGATCGCTTGTTTGCTGCAGGAACCCGCTGTTCCCGGCGGGTTCTTATGACGCTCAGTCAAAGGACATGAATCGTGCAAGCTTTGAGAAGGGCGGCGTTGGTGCTTGCGGCCACCGGCGCGCTTTCCACCGCCGGGTGGCTGCCCGCGTCGGCGGCTTCCGGCCATCCGGTCGCCAAACCGGTGCCCATAGCCTCCGGCCAGTCCGTGATGGTCACCCTGGTCACCGGAGACCAGGTGTTGGTACGAAATCCGAAGTCGCCCCACCCGATGGTGAGTGTGACTCCCGCGGCCATCCCGGGCCGCTCCGTGTTCTTCACCACCTCGACCGGGAGCGGCGGGCACATCAGCGTCGTGCCCAGCGACATGATGCCGCTGATGGGCTCCGTGCTGGACCCGAAGCTGTTCGATGTCACCGAACTGATCGGTGAGGGGTACGACAATGCCCACGGCGCGGCTCTCCCGCTGATCGTGCAGCACGCCGCCGGCGTGCGCGGCGCAGCAGGAACGCTTGCGGGTGCGTCCCTGCACACGGTCCGGGAGCTGGGCAGCATCCATGCCACTGCCGTCCGGGAGTTGCACAAGGACGCGGCGCAGGGCCTGGGCAAGTCCCTCTTCGATGCCGGCCGTTCGGCGATGAACCGGCACCGTGCCGTGCGGAACCTGGGCACCGCAGGCCCGCTGGCAGGCGTGACCCATATCTGGCTCGACGGCCAGGTCAAGGCCTCTCCCATCGCCAAGCACAGCGCGGGCAAGAAGGCCGCCGACGACGCCCTCGACTGGAACCTCACCAAGACCGATGCCCCTGGGGCCTGGGCCACCGGCAACGTGGGCAAAGGTGTCAAGGTCGCCGTCATCGACACCGGTATCGACACCACGCACCCCGACTTGGTGGGCAAGGTGGTCAACTCCGCCAACTTCACCGGCTCGTCCGACGTGAGCGACCACTTCGGCCACGGCACCCACGTCGCCGGAACCATCGCCGGCACGGGGGTGGCCTCGGGCGGTCACCGCAAGGGCATCGCCTACGAGGCGGAACTGCTCAACGCCAAGGTTCTCGGCGACGACGGCTCGGGCACCATGTCCGGGATCATGGCCGGCATGGAGTGGGCCGCCAAGCACGGTGCCAAGGTCGCCAACATGAGCTTGGGCAGTCTTGCTGCCAGCGACGGCAAGGACCCGATCAGCCTGGCCCTCAACCAGCTGACCGAGCAGTACGGCACCCTCTTCGTCGTGGCGGCCGGCAACCAGCCGAATGTGACGGTGTCCGCCCCCGCGGCTGCAGACGACGCCCTGTCGGTCGGCGCGACGACCTCCGACGACGAGATGGCGCCCTTCTCCTCGCCCGGCCCCCGCCTGGGCGACTCGATGCTGAAGCCGGAGATCTCCGCTCCCGGCAAGGACATCATCCAGGCCCGCGCGGCCGACGGCATCATCGGCGACCCGGTCGACCAGTACTACACGATGATGTCCGGCACCTCGATGGCCACTCCGCATGTCGCGGGCGCGGCGGCCACGCTGGCCCTCGCGCACCCGGACTGGACCCCGGCGCAGCTCAAGGCCGTGCTCCAGGACAGCTCGGACGCCTTGCCCACCAGCGTCTACCGCTCCGGTTCGGGTCGGCTGAACGTCGCCCAGGCCCTGCAGCAGCAGGTGGTCCCGGACCGCGGCGCCTTCGATTTCGGCATGCTCGACTGCACCGTCAAGGCGCCGCTCTCACGCCAGGTCACGCTCAGCAACACCGGTGGCAGCGACGCCACCTACGAGTTGGGCCTGAAGATCAGTGACTTCCGGGGCCGTACGGCCCCGTCCGCTGCGGCGAGCCTCTCCGATTCCCGGATCACCGTTCCGGCTGGCAAGTCGGTCTCGCTCCAGGTGACCGTCGACCCGTCCCAGCTGGGCACCGGTCCCTACTCCGGACAGGTCGTCGCCACGCCGGTGGGTGACGGCGTCCCGCTCCATCTGGCCGTCGCGCTGTGGTCGTCGCCGCAGTACTGCCCCGTCCACTTCTCCGCGCTGGACCGCAACGGGGCCCCGACTCCTGCCGTGATCCAGATCATGAACAAGGACAACGGCGACTTCGGCTACCAGTCCATCGACCCGGCCGGTACCACGGTGTACATGCAGGAGGGGCAGCACTTCAGCATCGCCGCATCCCTGGCCGGCTTCTCTGCCGACGGCAGACCCGAGGGCGTCCTGCTGGACCTGCCCGAGGTCAAACCCTCTTCGAACGACCACATCGTCCTCGACGGACGCAGGACGCACCCGTTCTCCGTCAGCATCCCGGGGCGCAAGGCTGCTCCCAGCATCAATCAGGTCAGTGTGCGTCACGATGCCGAGAGCAACCCCGGGTTCTACGCGAACCTGGCGCTGGGTTCGGTCTACGGTTCGCTGGACGGCGGCGTGGACCTGTACGCCGGAGAGGGTTCGGACGTCCCGGCGGCACCGGGTACCTCCCACACCATGGCGTACATGCGGCTGAACGACGCCCAGGCTGCCAACCGGCCGTGGACCGCCACCACTGTGTACGACCTGGCCTGGGGCGGTAGCTCTTTCGGCGACGACCTCGCGCACAGGCTCACCTCGCGGGACCTGTCGCGACTGGCCCGGATCGAAACGGACTTCCGCCAGGCGGGTGCCCAGGGTGACCGCCTGAAGGAGTCCCGTGGCCCTGCGATGACGGGTGCGGCGTTCGAGCAGATCCTGACGGCCCCGAGCCACCGCACCGACTACGTCACCCCCGGAATGGACTGGGAACACGCCTTCCGCGTACAGGGCTCCTACGCCGCCGGCACGGTGGACTTCGACGAGACCGAGCGGTACTCGCAGGGCGAGCAGAGCGAGACCAGGCTCGGCGGACCGTTCGGTGCCACCCTGAAGGGCAGGGTCGAGGACCCGGGCGGCCGCCGCAACATGGACCTCGACTTCACGCACATGGCCTCCTCCGGCGGAGAGGGACTCGCCGACAGCGCGCCGGGTGTCGGCGAGAACGACCGCAGGCGTTTCGTCTACCAGATCTCGGAAAACGGCGAGCTCCTGCTCAACCAGGAGGGGAGCACGCCGCTCGACTGGACCGTGCCGAACATCCCCGCCGAGAAGACCGACTGGGAGGTGCACGGCGACCTCAACCTGCCGGGCGTGTTCGCCGGATCGGGCACCGAGGCCCACACCACCTGGAACTTCAGCACCGACCTGACCTCTGCCGGCAGCAAGCCGTACACCGCGCCGCTGCTCAACCTCGGCTACAGTGCGGCGCTTGACGGGAACAACAAGGCGAAGGCCCGGAAGGCGATGGAGATCGGGCTTTCCGCGCAGCGCATCGCGGGCGCGGCGCCCGGCAAGGTCACTGCGATGAAGGCCGCCTGGTCCACCGACGGCGGAACGCAGTGGCACAACGTCCAGCTGGTCCGGACCGGTGACGGCCGCTACAGGATGCACCTGCCCGCTGCGGCGCTGGTCAAGGGTGGCACCGTCTCCCTGCACGTGAGCGCGCGGGACGCCGGTGGCAGCAGCATCGACCAGGTCCTGCCCAAGGCGTTCTTCGTGACAGGCTGACGCGGAGAGCCCCAGCGCCGGTGGGCCGGGCATCCGGTCCGGCCCACCGGCGCTCCCCGGCCGGTCGCCGACCGCACCGGCGGCCGGCTGTCTGACGCCGCATCGACTGGCTGTGCTTTGCGCACTTCGACTCCCGGGCGGTCCTTGCCCGACTTTTGGGAGCTCACGCAGGCCATTGGTCGATCCGCCCCGCCGGCCCCTACACCGTCAGGCGGCACTATCTCGAGCACAGCTTGGTGCTGTGCACGGGTCCTCCGGTCAGTCGGCCGGGCGGCTGGGCGTGCGGCCGGGCGCAGTGGTGGAGCCCAACCCCAGCAGGTATCCGGCCTGGAAGCGGGTGTTCGCCTCGGTCCGGTCCATCAGGGCGGCGACACGGCGGCGCACGGTGCGCAGGCTGAGTCCCAGGTGCCGGGCGGCGGCCTCGTCCTTGAGGCCGGAGGTCAGCAGGTGCAGCAGTCGCCGATCGTCCTCGGTCAGTCCGGCTGCCCGCGGCAGCTGATCTGCACCGGTGTAGGGCTTGGCCTTCTCCCATAGCGAGGCGAACAGGCTGCACAGCGCGTCCAGCAGGCCGCAGGGGTGGACGACGATGGCTGCTGCGTCCTGTCCGGAGGACAGCGGTATCAAGGCGATCCGCCGGTCGGCGATCAGCATTTTCATCGGCACCTCGGGCAGGATCCGCGCTTCGTCGCCCGCCTTGCGGAACTGTTCGAGCGTCTGGACGGCGTGGTCCTGGCTCAGTGCTTCGCTGGAGTAGATCACCCGGCTGCGGACCCCGCGGGCCAGCAGGCCCAGCTCGTCCTCACTGGGGGTGAAACCGCCTGAATACGGTGGAGCGCTCAACACTTCTATCTGGCCGGTGACTTGGCGCTCTATCAGGCGAACGCGCGCGTCGACCTCACTGGGGCCGCGGACCACCTCCACGATGTCCCGGGCCTGCCGTCCATGTGCGGTCAGGCGATAGCGGTCGGCCAGCAACGCCGAATGCAGCCGCATGCGTTGGAGCTCCCCCTCTTTGCGCCTGATGAGCGCCTCGAGCGAGAGGTCTGGGGCGATCACCGAGAAGGCCGCCGGGTCGTCGGGATCCTTCACCACCAGTCCCAGCTCCTGCAATGCGTTCAGCAGGTCCTGCACCACGGTGTCCTCCAGGTTCAGCTCCCGGCTGATCTGGGGGCGGTGGCGGACCTGACCTTGCACCAGGTACTCGTACAGGTCAGCCTGGCGGTCCGTCAGGCCCAATGCCTCGTACACGATGGGTTTCCTTGCTCGGGGGTCATGCCGGCTTCATGCCGGCGTCCGAAGAGGACGAGGCGCCATCCTGCTGGTGGAGGCCGGAGCATTCAAGATCTGTTCCGGCGCCTGCGGAGCGGCAGGGCGTCCTCCGACCAGCGGCCGCAGAGGGGCCGGACACGGCCCAGCAGAGTTGGCCGGACCGTCTGGAGGGCCGCCCACCTGCCCATGAAGGAATCCCAAGACCACCGCGACCCACCCGCGCCCCTGCCGCAACCGGCGTCGCGGCGGAGCCCGCCTGGCCCGATCCGAGGGAATTGCGTCCATGTGACGAGCCATGAAGTGGCCAGCCCGGGTGGTTGAACTCCACCAGCGCGTGCACAGCGCTCTGATCCACGCGTGGGGCGACCCGGAAAGGCAGGTGGCACGTGGACAGCTCCATCAACGTGCACATCATTCCTCGCCCCAGGCCGCGGAAACCGAAGGCGGTTACGCCCATCGTGGTCGAGCGCTTCTTGGACGAGTTGGAGACGGATGGAGTGGGGCGCGGGAACCAGCAGTCCGCCTCCGTCCATCCGGGCCGGCACTACTTGAGCGGGCTCCTGCCGCAGCCGCACCGCTGCGGCAGGAGCTCCGGTCTCCCGCGCTCGGTCTGAGCCCGGGGGCACTCCTCAGTGGACCGACAAGCCGCTCATCGCCGGAGCAGGTCATCCCCCTGGTGGCTCCCGACCCCGGGCGTCCAAGGGGCCCGACAGGTCAATCCGGTATCAAGCCCGATCCCGGCGGGCGTGCCCCGTCAGCCGGGCAGGATGTTGTGGTTCACCCGGAACACGTTGGTGGGGTCGTAGGCCTTCTTCGCGGCAGCCAGGCGCCGGTAGCGCTCGGCGCCGTAGACCTCGCTCAGCCGCTCCGGGTCGGTGGCCTCCTCGACGGAGAGGAAGTTGACCATCCTGCGCCTGTCCGCCCAGGGCTCCATCGCGTTCATGAGCTCGTCGAGTGCGCCGCTCAGGAACCTGGCCTGGTCCGGGCCGCCCACGCCGAAACCGAAGAGGACGAAAGGAAGCCCTCGGCTGGAGACGGCGTTGGGTACCGCGGGCTCGCGGTCGAGTGCGCCGCCGAGCGCGCGGATCTCGACGCTCACCAGCGGGGAGTCCGAGTCGGGACCCAGTAGCCCGATCAGCTTGTCCGCAGCCTCGACGGGAAACGCTCGCAGCATCGTCGTGCGGTCGAAATAGGGCATCGGCTTCGGCGGGTCCATGTGGATGGCACCCATGGCGGTGTACGGCATCTCGCCCACTGTGTCGATGAGCGCCGGGGCGGCCGCGCGCAGGGATGCGATCAACCGCTCGCCCTCGGCGGCCGGACCGAGGTGGGCGATCCGCACGTGCACCACGAACGCCCCTCGCAGCGGCTCCGGCAACTCGGGCAGCGGGGGCAGCCGTTGCACGGCCAGCGAGGAGGACATCGCCTCCGGCATCTCCGACTGCCAGGTGCGCCAGGCGTGCAGCACATCGGCGAGGTGCTCGCCGGGGAAGTAGATGCCGCCGCCGTAGAAGTGGGTCAAGGGGAACAGGTCGAACTCCAGCGCGGTGACGACGCCGAAATTGCCCTTGCCTCCGAGCAGGGACCAGAAGAGTTCGGGATCGCTGTCCGCCGTGACATGCCGCAACTCGCCGTCAGCGGTCACCACGTCCAGCGAGCGGACATGATCCGCCGCGTATCCCCGGCTCCGGCCGAAGACCGGACTGAGTCCACCCCCGAGGGTGTAGCCGGCCACGCCCACCAGCGGAGCCGAGCCGCTCACCGGGGCGAGCCCGACGGCGGCGGCCTCGTCGATCACCTCCTGCCAGATCACGCCGGCCCCGACGCGTGCGCGCCGTCCGGCGGCGTCTATGACGATGCCCTTCATGCGACGGGTGCTGATCAGAATCCCGCCCCGGGCGGGGCTGACCTGCTGGTGGCCTGTGGTCTTCACCGCCACGGGCCGGCCCTGGCGTGCGGCGAAACTGACCGCCGCCTGTATGTCGGCCGCTTCGGCGGCACCGACTACCAGAGCCGGTTCCACGGGAACGTTCAGGTTGTAGATCTGGCATTCGGCCTCGTAGCCCTCGTCGCCGGGCAGCAGAACCGGGCCGCTCACCCGTGACCTCAGTTCCTCTGCCTCCGTGGGCGACACTCGTGCGAACGCATCGTCAAAAGTCATGTGAGGTCCCTCATGGGATGGTGCCGGAACGAATGGACGTGAGTCCGCTGCATCCAGCGCCTGTGAATGTTTCCGCATAGGTGGCGGCGGCCGCATACGGTGCGGCCCGGCCGACCCTCGGAGAGTATTACACCAATAATCTAAGTGGTCGGCGGTGCCCCGGCCCCTGGCAGGGGAATGTCTCCATCACCGCGCCGAGCACCCAAGATCGGCCGCGGTGTCCGACCCTTCACTCCGCGCCGCTGCCCTCCGGCGTTCAGGATCCGTCAGGCGCGCCCGCGCCGAGGACGCACGTCGACCCGGCGGGGCACTTCCTCTGAGACGACACACGGTGTGTCTCCTCCTATGTTTCGTGTTGCGGGGTGTGTTCGGCCCAGATGGTCTTGCCATCGGGGTGGTGGCGAGTGCCCCAGCGGCAGGTGAGTTGCGCGACGATGAAGAGCCCGCGGCCGCCTTCGTCGAGGGTGCGGGCGCGGCGTAGGTGAGGAGTGGTGGTGCTGCCGTCGGTGACCTCGCAGGTGAGACGGGTGTTGCAGCGGATCAGGCGGAGATGCAGCGGTGGCTGGGCGTGGCGGATGGCGTTGGTGACCAGCTCGCTCACGATCAGGACGGTGGTGGGGGTCGCGTCGTCCAGGCCCCAGTCCGTCAGCTGTGCGGTGACATGTTTGCGCGCGGCGGAGACGGCCGCTGGATCGGCGGTGAGGTCCCACGCGGCCATGGTGGTGGTGTCGAGTGTGCGGGTTCGTGCGGCGAGCACACGCAGTTGACGAGGGCCACCCTCTGCCGCGAGGGCCTGCAGCGCGGTATGGCAGGTGGCTGCGAGCGAGGACTGTGGTTCGATGCGTCCTCCGGGCACGGTGGATCCATCGGTCCTGAACCCGGAACCGGCCGGCTTCGCGGAGTGCGTGTGCAGCAGGAGCACGCTGCCTTTGCTGAGCCGGATCTCCGCGGTCGCGACATGCGTCCGCGCGCGTCCGAGCGGTGTCCCGGAGGAAAGGTCGACGGCGATGGGCGAACCTTCGGAGCTGATGACGATGGGGGCGGGGTGACCGGCGGAGGCGAAGGTGCAGTCTGCCGTGACGGGGTCGTAGATGGCGTACAGGCAGCTCGCCGTGACGTCGTGGCCGGCCTCGTCCGGCCGGAGCCGGTGGAGGACGTCCTGGAGGTGGGTCAGTCTCTCGTCCGGTTGCATGTCGATGTCCGCCAGGGTTCGTACCGCGGCGCGGAGTTCGGGCACCAGGGTGGGGGCCGGTTCTCCGTGCTCGGTCACGCTGCCGGCGACCAGCGCCACCCGGGCTCCGGGCAGGGGGATGGCGTCAAGCCAATGGGCCTGCGGACTTCCGTCATCGGCCCGGCCGTACGCGAGTTCCACCGCCGCCAGTCGCGGGAGGTGCCCGGTCGGGGGTCCCCCGGCAAGCGGGGACGCGCAAAGATTTCCGGTGTCCTGGCGTGGTGCAGGAGCGATGCGGCCCTTCTCCTCACCGCCCGGGGGAGGCGCGGCGAAGGCGCACCTGGCCTGCCGGCGGATCCGGACTCGGCAGATGAACAGGCTCATGACCAGAGACAGCAAGGCCGCGGTGACGACAACCGTCCGGCCGCCCTCCGACACACCCCGGATCGCGAAACCGTAGATGGCCACGCTGGTCGCCAGCGTGCAGGCTCCGATGATCAGGGTGTGCCTGATGGGCAGCAGCGCTGCCGCTATCAGGGGTGCCAGGACCGAGTAGTCCGACCAGCGGACCAAGCCCACTGCAGAGGCGTTCAGTTGCAGTGCGCAGGCCGCAGAGAGATAGACCGCGAGCAGTGTACTTGGATGCCGGAGCAGGAGGAGTCTGGGCGTGGCCAACCTCGTCACCGTCGCTTTTGATGTCGTGCGCAGAGCCTGTGAGATGGTGCGCATGATGTGCGGCGCAGGGTTCGGGGTTGTCTGCGCGGGCGTGCGGGCCTTCGGGCTGTGGAAGTTCACGGTGGCGCCTGTTCGCAGTGGGCGGGGTGCGTTGGGTGATGGACAGCGACAAGGGCCAGGTCGTCCTGGAGGTTCTTGCCCGCATGCCGGTCCACGTCGACGCTGATGTGCTGTACCAGGCGGCTGGGGCAGTCCCACGTCCACGTCTCGGCACGTTCGAGGACGGGGAAGAAGCGGCCTGCGGAGTCGCGGGCCTCTGCCAGGCCATCGGTATACAGGAGCAGGGTGTCTCCGGGACCGAAGGCGACGGTGTCGAGGCAGAAGGCGTTGGGAGTGTCTGCTGAGAGCCCCAGCGGCGGGGCGGGTTGGGTGACGGGCAGCAGGGTGAGCCGGCTGCCCTGGTGCAGCAGAGGCGGCGGGTGCCCGCAGCTGACCACTCTGGCGATTTCTTCGTCGTCGGGGAGTTCGATCAGCAGGGCGGTGATGAACCGCTCGCTGCTGTCAGGGGCGATACGGGTCAGCTCACTCAGGTGCCTGCGAACGCTGCGTTCCAGGGAGGCCGCGAATTCCGGGAGCGTGCGGTACTGCTGAGCTGACTCCCGGAAGGCGCCTAGGACGGCGGAGGCGTCGTCGATGGCCGGGAGGCCCTTTCCGCGGACGTCTCCGATGAGGATGCGTGTGGTGTGCGCGGTGCGGGCGGCTGCGAACAGATCGCCCCCCACCAGAGCGTGCGCCGCCGCGGCGCGGTACATCGATGCGACGTGGAGGGGGCCCAGCTCCGCCGGGATCGGCCGGAGCAGCACTCGTTGGGCTGCTTCGGAGACGGCCCGTACCTGGGCCAGTTCACGCAAGTCGCGGTCGTGCACGGCCCGGGAGGCGATGACGAACGCGGAGACGATGAGGACTGCTCCGATGTGAATGGGCAGCAGCGGCGAGTGGAGCAGGCCGTCGTGGCGGTCCACGAGGAGCACTGCCGCGGCTGCCAGGAGCGCGACGACGCTCGTGAAGCGTGTTCGTGCGAACTTGCCCGTGCACGTGGGGGCTGCCACGAGCAGTGGGGACAGGTGAACCGCGAGTGGGGCGAGCGACGCACCGGAGGTGATGGCCGCGATCAGTAGCAGCGGAGGGACTACGTGGCCGCGCAAGCCCAGGGGTCCGGTGCCGCGGCCACGAGCCTTCGGCCGCTTGGGGACTTCGGGGCCTGGGAGCGAGCCGGCTCCGTCATCGGTCGCGCGCCGGGTGGCGGGGGTGCGCGGGAAGAAGCGCATCACGAGTCCGGGGTGCGACCGGATTCTTCCGGTAGGGCTGCGTCGTATCAACATGGCGGCTCTCGTGCCATCACGGCGTTGAAGGGTGGAGTTGCGCCCCGCCGGTTTCGCCGGCGGTTCGTCTCCGGCGAGCGGTCTTCTTGTCGGGGCGGCGATGTCCTGGGTCTCGCCTGACCGGCCCCGGAGGGCGGTATCCCGTAGGAGGGGGTCTCGACCGGGGTCCTGCTGAGGGGACGGCTTCACGGGCACTGCTGCTCGGGCGGGAACGGGAATCGGCGGCTGGCCGGCCGGATCGTCCCGCGACTACTCGGTGACAGTCGCCACTCGCCCCTGAAGCACGAGGATCGGTGTCTGTCCGATGGCGCTCTCGAGGCTCCACTTCCCGACCACGCCGCCCAACGGCGCACGACTCACGGGCGATGTGCCGAGGGGCCCGCTTCGGCTCTCGAGCAGAGGGATGCCGGCTCCAGTCGATCCGGGCGGCGATGCGATATTAGATTCCGCTCGCCATCTTACATGCGGGCCGTCGTCCGTGCCCTCTGGGGCGTGGACGTTTTCGCGTGCATCCGCTGGTGCGACGGATCGGCGGCGAGTGCCGGCCGGCAGGGAGCCGCGGCACCCTATAGACAGCAGGCGTAATCTTAGAAGCAGGGTGTCGTTCGGCTGGTCGTGGTGACGACTCGCGACGTGAAAGTGGCTGGCCGGTATTACGGAGGGTGATAGGTGAGTCGCGTCTCGCAAGCAGAAGCGAAGGTCAACCGGGAGCGAGTGGTGCTGGCGGCCTCTCGGCTGTTCCGCGAGGACGGCGTGGCCAAGGTCGGCATCGCGGATGTGATGAAGTCGATCGGACTCACTCAAGGCGGCTTTTACAAGCAGTTCGCCTCCAAAGCCGCTCTCGTCGACGAAGCGATCGCCAAGGCCGTCTCCGACAACTTGCAGGACCTCGTGGCTCTGGACCGTGAGACCGGGGAGCATCAGGCGGCGTGGCAGTCGCTGCTCGAGTCCTATTTCTCCGTCGAGCACCGCGACAACCCCGGCACCGGTTGTCCCGCCGCCGGTTTCGCGGGCGACGTGGCACGTGAGCCCGAGCACCGGGAGACGTACGCCAGGGGCATCCAGGAGCTTGCGGGGTGGATCGCGCCCGGTGAGGCCGGCCTGGCGGCCTATGCCACGCTCGTCGGCGGCATCCTGCTTGCCCGTGCGACCGCGGGCACACCCTTGTCCGAGCAGATCCTGCAGGCCGTGCATGCGGCGGTGGCGAGGGACGCCGACAGCGGTCAGGCGGCGACCGGCTGACGTGTACGCCTCCGCGTCCTGACCCCTCGACGTCCCGCCGCGGCACATGCGCGTAGTGCGGTGCGTCAAGTGTCGCCCGCCTGCGGCCGGTTCGTGCGCGGTCCCGTGCTCGCGGCCTGTCCCGCCCCTCCTGCCGCGGCGGCCGCACCCGCCGCCGCCATCCCCGGTCGCGGGAATTCCCGGGCGCGATGCGGTTCTGCCCCCCGCCCGGCGGTATGACGGTCGGCAGGGCGTGCGGCGGCCCGGCGGACGGCCGACCCTCTGGTGCGCCACCCTCGGAGGGAGGGCGGTACCCGGGCTTCGCCGTCGCCTTCCGGAAATGACGGTCTTCGACTACGGGGCCGGGACCCGGGAGGCGCGGTGCCGACCGGTGTGCTGACCGCGTCCCACCCTGTCGAGGACGGAAACAGAAGAAGCCCGTCGCCGAGGCGCCGCATGGCAGGCCGCCCGCTGTCCTGCCGGGTCTCCCTCACCGGCGCAGGGTGCCAGAACGGAGGGCGTGCGGCCCCCGGCCCTCGGCAATGAGCGTGCTCGCCCCGCGGTCAGCGGGCGTAGCGTTCGGCGGGGTGTGTGAGGGACAGGCCCGGGACGAGTTCCTGGCGCGCGTTCTCGTACTCCTCCCACTTGGCGTACTCCGGCAGCGAGGGAATCGTGACCAGCTCACCGGCGTCGAGACCGGCGAGCCCGGCCCGCGCGGCGACGAGGGGTGCCATGACGACCTCGCTGGGCAGCTGGTCCCTTTCGACTCCCGAGCCGTTCCAGATCGCCGTCTCCAGCGCTCCCGGCACCACGACCTGCACGCGGACGCCGGAACCCGCGAACTCCTGAGCCAGAGCCTGGGTGAACGCGATCACGTACGCCTTGGTGCCGCCGTACACGGCGCCCACGGGCAGGACGTTGAGGGCGAGGGCGGACGAGATGTTGACGATCGTGCCCGAGCCCCGGCCGCGGAACGCCTTGGTGGCGGCGGTCGCAAGCCTGGTGGCGGAGGTCAGGTTGAGCGTGATCAGCCACTCCAGCCGGTCCGGGTCCGCCTCGGACAGGGGGCCGAAAACGGCGCTGCCGGCGTTGTTCACCAGCATGTCGATGGAGGGGTCGGCCGCCAGACGGTCCTCGACGCACCGTACGCCCTGCGGCGTGGCCAGGTCGGCGCTCAGCGTCGAGACCTCGACGCCGGAACGCTCCGCGAGGTCGGCTGCGGCGGATTCCAGCCGCGCCTGGTCACGAGCCACGAGCAGCAGGTTGTGCCCCCGCGCCGCGAGTTCCTCGGCGTAGGCGGCACCCAGACCCGCGGTCGCGCCGGTGACGAGCGCCGTCCCGGCCTTCTGTGTGGACATGGTCGTCCTCTTTCCTCGGTATATGGCGACGTTAGAGTGTAACTGTAATCTAAGAGCCGCGCGCCTTTGCGCCTGCGGAACGGCCTGGAGCCGACGGATGCTGTCTGGGGGTGGTTCCTCGGTGCGGTCGGTGCCCCAGTGGGTGTGGTGGCTGCCGGGGTGGTCGGTGCGGCGGAAGGTGCGGGCGGCGGGCGGGGGCGGGGGCATGTCCGGGCGGGCGCGTACGCCCGGACGGCCGGCGTCCGCGGCGCCCCCAGCGGGTGGCGCGGATGGCGGGGTCGCCGGGACCTGGACGCTCCACCCTGAGTGTGCCGCCGGCGGGTCGGGGTGGCCCCGTCTCTCGCGGTAGGGCGATCCGGTCCCGACGTATAGATCATTCGTGACATCTATCACGTGGACGCTGTGCGACGGGGCCTACATGATGGGCCGCACATCCATGTTCAACGCAGCACCTGGCCCATGAGGTTCGAATGCATTGCCGTCGCCGTCGCCGGCACCCGGAGTACGAACAAGCCCGGGCATCCGCAACCCCTCGGACGTGGGAGCGGGGCCCTGGAGCCGGCGGTTCGCATTCGCCCTCGCCTTCCCGGCCCTCCGCGGCTGAGGCAGACAAGGACAGGACCGTCAGCCGCACGTGCTGCGGCTGGGGGCACCGACCACCGCTGCGGCGTGGTGCATTCCTACCGCGCCCCGGGCGAGCAGGAGACAAAATCCCGTGACCTGGTTCACCACGGACGAGCCCGAGGTGTTTCGATCCGAGGCGGGGACATTTCTCGCCGCCCGGCCCGACTGGCACACCATGCTGCTGTCCGGGCTGGACACGATCGAGCGACTGCGGTCCGAAGGGAAAGCCCCGCCCACGGTGCTGGGCTGGTGGCGGGAACCGGATGAGACGGCGACGACGGCCGCGTTCGTGTGGATGCCTCCGCACCTGCTGGCAGCGAGCCGTCTTTCCCGGGACGCGGCCGCACACCTGGCCAACGTCCTGTCCGACCGGACCCCGCCGTTCACACAGCTCGTGGCCGACGACTCATCGGCCCGTGCCTTCTCCGATGCGTGGCAGACGACCACCGGCTCCCAGCCGAAGAGCGGACCGCACCTGCGCCTCTATCGGCTCGACGGGCTTGTGCGCCCTGCCCTCGCAGCGCCGGGGGCACCGCGGACGGCCACCGACGACGACCGGGCTCTGCTCCACGACTGGTGCACCCGTTTCGTCACCGAAGCCGGCTCGCTCGGGGCCGATCTCGACGCATTCGTCGACGAGCGGCTGAGCCGGGGCGGCTGGCGGTTGTGGACGGTGGAGGAGGAGCCGGTGGCCATGGCCGCCATGACGTCGGTGGTGGCCGGCACGGCTCGCCTCACCCCCGTCTACACGCTGCCGGAACAGCGCGGCCGGGGCTACGGCTCCGCCGTCACCGCAGCCGTTTCCCAAGCGGCGCGTGACGCCGGTGCGGAGCACGTGCTCCTCTTCACCGACCTCGCCAACCCGACGAGCAACAGCGTCTACCAGCGCATCGGATACCGCCCCGTCTCGGACTTCCGCATCGTGGTGACCTGAGACCGCAAGAGCCGGCGCGGCCGACGGCCGCAGGCAACGGCCGTGCGCGGAGACAGGGACCCAACGGCTGCATCACACGGTCGGAAGAACGGCCGTGTGAAGCCGGCCGGACAAGCCGCATACCTTCGGACCGCCCCAGGTCCGAGGCTTTCAGACAGAGGTAACACCCATGACGAACGTATCCAGCGGAGCCGGCGAACCCTCTGTGGCGGGCGCGTTGCCGGGCAGGCGCGTACCGCACGACCTGTGGCATCCCGGGACGATGGCCGGCGTGACCGCGAACTTCCGGCAGTACTTGACCGGATGGGGCGTGGTGGACGCCGGTGACAGTGACATCGACTGGTTCCGCAGCGGGTTGGCGCAGCCGCAGTTCAACGGAGTGGTGAGGGTGCGCTCCTTGGAGGAGGTCGAGCAGATCACTGCCACCGCGCGAGAGCGGCTCGCCGGAGTGCCCTGGTGGTGGTGGGTCGGCCCGGACAGCCCCGCGGGCACGTCGTCGGCCCTCGCCGAGCACGGAGCCGAGGAATTCGCCACGATCCCGGTGATGGTCAGACCGCTCGACCAGGCGGTGGATCCGATGGAATCATCGCCCGGCCTGCGGATCGATGAGGTGAGCGGTGACGACCGCTTGCGGGAACTGGTCCGCACCTACAGTGCCTCGATGGGCGTCGCCGTGGGCCTCGAGTCCGACATCGTGCGCATCGAGGCACAACGTCGGGACAACGCGGACATCGTCCGCCTGGCGGCGGTTCTCGAGGGTCGTGTCGTCGGGACGACCGTGGTGATCACGGCCCACGACGTGGCCGGGATCTTCATCGTCCATGTGGCCGAGACGCGTCGCCGACTCGGCATCGGCACAGCGTTGACCGCGGCGGCGCTCCGCGTGGGACAGGACCGTGGAATGCGGCTGGCAGCACTCGCCGCGAGCCCGGCCGGCGAGCCGCTTTACCGGAGATTCGGTTTCGTCGAGGTTTCGCAGTACCGCCTCTTCACCTTCCCCGTTTAGTGCGACCTGCCCCTGTACGGACTTGGGGCGAGGGGACCGTTCTGGCGAGCAGTGGCGGTGCTGAACCGTTGCTGCCGGTGCAATGCGGGGCAGGCCGGCGGTCGGCCGGCGGCGATTGGTCGACGGGACCCGGTGGCGGGTACGGACCGGAGCTCAGTGGCGTGAGGTGCCACGGGAGTACGGGCCGTGGCAGGCCGTCTGCGAACTCTTTCGGCGTTGGCGGTGGGGTGGTGTCCGGCCGGTGCTGCCGACCAGGCTGCAGGCCCGGGCCCCCGGGTAGTTCACCGCCACTTCTGCCGCTGCCTCGCGGACATGCGGCTTGCCCCGCAATAGATTTTGGATACCATCTAACTGGCGATCCGCGTGATCACGGACATCTCCTGGAGCTGTGCCCATCAGGCGCGCGCTTCGCCTCACGATCGCTTCTCTCCTCGTCCGGCGTCCTGCCGGTGTCTAAGCACCTCGCAAGTGGAGTTCACATGGATCCCAAGTCTCTCGGTTCCCGGGCGGACGCGGCCGCGCACGCTTTCGGATCGGCGATGGAGAGGCTGGTGAGCGTCGTTCCCGGCGCCACCGGCCGCAGCGGCCCCGAAGGCACTCTCCTCGCCCTCACCCGTTCGCAGATACCCGCTCTGAACGTGGTGATGAGCACGGCGAGGGAACCCGATGCGGGGAAGATCGCGGACCTTGCTGCCGTGGCCGCCGAGGAGGCGGGCCGAGACGGATTCCCCTGGAGCATCCGCCTTCGCGGCGGCCCGGACGACGCGATCACGCGCAGGGCCGGTGAGTACGGCCTGACCGGCAAGTCCGAGCAGCCCTTCATGGTGATGTCACTGAAGGACGCGTCCGTGCGCGCCCGGGAGGGCGAGCAGGTACGGGTGCGCGCCCTCGGGGGTCACGAGTACAACGACTTCGCCGAGGTGCTGGCCGCGGGGTTCGGTGCCCCTCCGGTGATCATTTCGAGCCTGTACACACCGGCTGTTCTGGACACGCAGGGGATCAACGCCTACGTGGCCGAGGCGGATGGGGTCGCCGTAGCCGCGGGCCTGGGGGTCGTCGTCGAGGACCATCTCGGCGTCATCAACGTCGCCACGACGCCGCAGCACCGCAGAAAGGGTCACGCCCGGGGCATGGTCGAAAAGATCTTGGCGGACGGGCGGGCCGTCGGCGCGCACACGGCCTACCTGCACGCGACCGATGAGGCGGTCGGCCTCTTCGAGAGTTTCGGCTTCCGCACCGCGGAAACCTGGACGTCATTGATCGGAGCCTGACCGCCGCCGCGTTGGCGCGGTCAGGCTCGGGCACCGTGGGCGTCACCGGCGACGCCGACGGTGCCGGATGCGCCCCGACCTGCCGCGCGGAGTCGTACTCCGCGGCGGTGGCATGTGCCGGGCCGACCGCGGCCACACAGGGTTCCAGGGGTCCGTACCTGGGGAGACCTGTGGGCATCGCCCCTCCAGCAGACCGCGGTCCCCGTGGTCCTGGGACTCGCGATCGCCGTGGTCGGCGGGCTCGGCCTGGGCGTCGCGTTGCTGCAGATGGTGCACGCCACGTTCCACGTCGATTGGGCGAGCGTCGGCGCGATGGCCGGGGTGGGCGGCGCGGTGATCCTCGCGGTCACCCTGCCGGCCATGCCGGCGCTGTGGCGGATGATGCGCCCGGACGGCCTGCGGACGGAGTGATCCGCGGGGGGTGCGTGCAGCACCAGTCGATGCGGTGACGTCCCGTCAGGACGGGCTCCTGCTGCAGTCGCTCGACTGCAGCAGGAGCCCGTCCTGACAATGCGCCAGGCCTGTCCGCTCACGTCCTGGGTAGGCCGGACCTCAGGGCGAGGAGCGGCGGCCCAGTATGTCGCTGTGGTGCCGCACCAACGGCGGCAACCGGCGGCATCCCCTCTTCCCGTATCTGGTGGCCGTCGGCGCGCAGGTCCGGCCGGCCCGACGGCCGCACCGTCGGTCCTCAGCGCGGGCTGGCCAGCCGTGCGCCGTACATGCTCTTGGTCGACGGCTTCGCGACACCTTGGCTCGCGCAAATCGCGCAGGTGAGAAGCCTGCTCGCGCAGCGCGCGATGTTCAGGAAAGTCTTCGAGTCGAATGCATGCCGATGTACAGTGAGCGACGCCTCCGACCTGCAGAAAGCCGGCGGGGAGCCGTCTTCGAGGAGTTCAAGTGCTGCGCACCATGTTCAAATCCAAGATCCACCGTGCCACCGTCACCCAGGCCGACCTGCACTACGTCGGATCGGTCACGATAGACGCCGACCTTCTCGACGCCGCCGATCTGCTCCCCGGCGAGCTCGTCCACATCGTGGACATCACCAACGGCGCCCGGCTGGAGACGTACGTGATCGAGGGGGAGCGCGGCTCCGGAGTCGTCGGCATCAACGGAGCGGCCGCCCACCTCGTCCACCCGGGGGACCTGGTGATCATCATCAGTTACGCTCAGGTCTCCGACGCCGAGGCGCGGGCGCTGCGGCCGCGGGTCGTGCACGTGGACGGCGACAACCGCATCGTGGACCTCGGCACCGATCCGTCGGCGCCGGTGCCGGGCTCGGACCAGGAGCGCAGCCCGCAGGCTGTCTCCGCCTGACATCGGCCGAGGCCAGCAGGACAGAGCGACCGAGGCCGCGACGACCCGAGGAGCGTCCATGAGTGACATCGAGATCCGCGACGACCGGGAGGCCGGCCGGCTGGAGGCGTTCGCCGGGGAGGAAGTGGTCGGCCACATCGAGTACTTCGTCCTCGACACTCCCGCACGGGCGCTCGTCCCGGTGCACACCATCGTGGAGCCCGAGCACGAGGGCCAGGGCATCGCGGGCTCGCTCGCCCGCGAGCTGTACGCGATCGCCGGGCGTGAAGGCGTGGTCGTCGCTCCGCTGTGCCCGTACGTCGTGAAGTGGGCGGCCCGGCATCCCGAGGAGGCGCCGGCGGCCGACCCGGAGCTGCTTCGGTCGGCGGTCAAGTGGCTCAAGGCGCATCCGGGACGCTTCTGATGGCGGAGCCCGGAGCGCCCGGCGCGGGGGACGGACCGCCCGCGAAGGGGCCGGCGTGGCCCGGGCCGCTCGCGCTGCTGCACACCTCGCCCGCGCACATCCCCGTGTTCGAGGCGCTGCGCGACCAGGACCATCCCGGTCTGGAGCTGCGGCACACGGTGTCCGAGGAACTGCTGGCCCGCGCCCGGGCCGAAGGCCCCGACTCGGTGGCCGCCGCGGTGCGGGCCGCACTCGATGCGGCCCTCGCCGACGGCGCGCGAGCCGTGCTCTGCACCTGCTCGACGATCGGCGCAGTCGCGGAGGACGCGGGCGTCGCGCTGCCCGTGCTCCGCGTCGACCGTCCGATGGCCGCCGCGGCGGTCGCCGCGGGCGCCCGGATCGTCGTCCTCGCCACCGTCGAGAGCACCTTCGCGCCGACGGTCGCCCTCGTCGAGGAGGAGGCGCGCCGTGCCGGGCGTCCCGTCGACCTGCGCACCGTGCTCGCCGGGGACGCCTGGGCCCTCTTCGAGGCGGGTGACATGGACGGCTACGCCCGCGCCGTGGCCCGTGCCGCCGACGCGGTCACCGGCGCCGACGCGATCGTCCTCGCCCAGGCGTCCATGGCCCCGGCTCAGCGGCTGACCGGCACCTCGGTCCCCGTGCTGTCGAGTCCGCGGCCGGGTCTCGCCGCGGGGGCGGTGGCCGTGCGCGCCGCGCGGAGCGTCGCCTGAGCGGGCGCCCGCTCAGGCCCACCTGGTTGCCATCCCTCACGCGACGGGGTGAGTGGGTGCGCCGGTGCCGGGTACGCGTGGGACAAGTCCAGGGCCGACGTACCGACTGGCTGGAGGACACCATGACGCATCCGTTCCCCGACCCGGTGAAGCCGGGACCCACCCCGGGGCCGGGCCCCGACCGCCCGCAGCCCTTCCCCGACCCCGCACCCGACCCGGGTCCGCACCCCGGACCCGAGCCCGTGCCGACCCCGTCCCCGATCCCGAAACCGCCGGGCCCCGACCCGGTACCGGAACCGGATCCCCAGCCCGGGCCGATCTCCTGAACCGAGCCCGGCCCCGGGCACGGGCCGACGCCCCGCGCAGGGTCGGAAGCCGAGGCTTGCCTAACAGAGGGTGAGTATTTCTCATCCCGTAACTCCATTGCGTGACCGTCCCGTCCCTGTCAACGTGGTCTCCAGGGGCGCGTACGACGTGTCCTCGAGGGGCGTGTGGTACGGGGACGGGGGTCCGCGATGGGGGACGGGGCGAGCACGGGCGCGGGCGGGCCGAAGGCCGAGGACACCGAGGTCACGGAAACCGACGGCACCGGTGCGACGGCGGCCGGGACGGCCCGCGTGAAGGTCGGCGGCATTGGAGTCACGGGGCAGGACGGCACCCACGCGGAAGGCGAGCGTGTGGGCGTCGGCGGAGTGGCGTCCGAGTGCCAAGGCGTCGGCGGAGTGGTGTCCGAGCACGAGGGTGTCGGCGGAGTGGTGTCCGAGCACGAAGGCGCCCACGAAGCGGAGGCCGGGTACGAAGGCGGGCTCCCGGGGCGCCCGGCGCGCGTGGAGGTCGTGGAGCTGCTGGTGCCCGGCCTCGGACCCGTCGACCGGGAGCGGCTGATCCGGCCCCCGGCGGCCGTCGGGAGGGTCAGTGGGGACGAGAAGGCCGGCCTGTACCGGACCGTGGTCGACCTGAACAAGGCACCCCACAAGGTCGTGCGCGAGGTCTACGACTGGACGCGGCTCACCATCGGTGGCGCGTCCCGCGCGCTGTGGCTGTTTCTGATGCCCTTCCTGCTCATCAACCTCGTGGCCTGGATGCAGCCGCGCTGGCCCTGCGGCAAGGACAAGCGTCGGCGCAAACTGGCGGGCGGGGTCTACGAGTTCGGCGCCCGGCTGCTGGCGCTCTCGCTCACGGTGCTGGTGGTGGGCACGGTCGGCCAGCTGGCGATGGACCAGTTCGCCTGGCAGTGCAGGCCCCAAGCCGGCCGGCACGTGTGCGCCGACGACAATCCGGCCGTCCGCATCCTTCGGTCCTGGGACACCGCCGGACCTCAATGGGGGTTCGTGGCGGCCGCCCTGGCCCCCGCTCTCGTCGTGTTCGTCCTGCTGCTCGCGGCCCGCGACACCAAGCAGGAGTACCTGCCCGTACTGGAGACCGTGTCGGAGGAGGAGGCCGAGCTGGCCCGGCTGCAACGGGCCGGGAAGGGAGAGGACGGCCACCCGCTGGAGCTGCCCGGATTCTGGGAGCACAACCGCCGCGACCCCGGCATGGCGGCCCAGCACGTATGGGCCGGACTCCTCACCACCGCGGGGCTGCTCACCTGGACCCCGCTGCACCAGGACCTCCACGGGAACGGCCCCGAGGGCCTCGGCCGCGCCCTGTTCGCGGTCATCCTGTTCATGACCCTGGTCCTGCTGATCTCCGTCCCCTGGGTGCACCGCAAGACCTGCCTGCCGCTGCCTCCGTCCTCACTCCGGTCGCGAATCCTGGAGCGGATCCCGCTCGTCCGGGGAAAGATCGGTGAACGCCGGGGCGGTGGGCGGTACTTCCCGCTGTGGCCCACGCACTATCCGATCGTCGCGGGCATCCTGTGCGCCTGCGTCAACGTGGCCGCGGTGCTCTACTGCCTGGTCCCCGACCGGCGTTGGACCGTGGACCGGGTGCTGCCCGGGATGCAGGTGCAGTCGACGGTGCTGCTGCTCGTCCAGGCGTTCGGCGTCTGCCTGCTGACCCTCGCCTCCCTCGTGCTGCCCGTGGCCGGGACACGGCGCGGCATGGCGCTGCTCGGCCTCGCGGGCCCGGCCATGGCGGTCCTGGCCTGCTTCGTGGCCTGGCTATACACGACGGCGTCCTCCCAATGGACGGGCTCCTGGCTCGCACGGACCGGCAGGCGTACCGACGTGCCCCAGCCGGTGGACGTCATGGGCATGGTCCTCGCCCCCGTGCTGGCGCTCGGCGCGGTGTGCGGCGCGGTCGTGTTCGCCGTCGTCTGGTTCGTCCACGTCGCGGGACCCGCCGCTCCGGGGCCCGACGGCCGGCCGGGGCCGGGCCTGGTGAAGCGGTTCGTCCGCGAGTACCGGGCGGACTCCCGGGAGGAACGCGACGACCGGCGGCACCTGCACGAACTCAGGGCCGCCCGGCGCAAGCACACCTATCTGCTGCGCGAAGCGGACTGGATGATGGGCACCGCGGCGGTCCTGGTCGTGGTCGTCACCGGAGCGTTCTACTTCCCGCTGGGGATCCGGCCGGGGCTGCGTGACGCGCGCGACCTCGCGGCCGGGGCGCTGGGCTCGCTGAGCATCCCTCTGCTCGCCGGCCTGGCCGCGCTGATGCTGCTGGCGTTCCGGATGTTGGCCATCCGCTCCGACATGCGTCAGAACGCCGGTCTCGCCTGGGCGTTCGGGGCGTTCTGGCCGCGCGCCGCGCACCCCTTCGCGCCGCCGTCCTGGACAGTCAGGGCCGTCCCCGAACTTGTCCACCGGCTGCACGTGCTGCTGAAGGACGAGCGGGGACGGGTCCTCGTCCGGGCCAACTCCATGGGCACCGTCCTGGTGATGGCGGCCGTGTGGCAGCTGGACGCGGCGTTGCGCGCGCGGATCGCGCTGATCACCACGGGTTGTCCGGTCGGCATGTTCTTCTCCCGCAACTACCCCGCCTTCGTCTGCGTCGAGTCGATCGACGCGCTCGGTCCGCGCGGCGAGCGGCCCGGGCTGGCCGGCTGGATCAACGTCTGGCGCGACACCGACCCGCTGGGCGGCCCCGTCGGAATCGAGGACGTGGACGTCCGCTGGGCCGACGACGCGGAGGGCGCGGACGGGGGCCCGGGTGCGTACCGGCGGACGCGGGAGGCGCCGGTGTTCCCGCCGATCGAGGGCCATCGCGGCTACACCGGCGACAGCCGACTGATGCCGCTGCGCAACCGGCTCCTGGCCGAACTGGTCGCCTCCCACCCACCGGAGCCGCCCCCGGGACGGGAGCCGAAGGGGTCGCCCGAGCGGGCCGGTTCGCCCGAGTCGACGTGCACGCCCGAGTCGACGTGCACGTCCGAGCCGACGTGCACGCCCGAGCCGCCAGGGGCGCCTGAGACGATCGAACTGCTCGAGCCGGCGAGGGCGACGACAGGTGAGGCGACCAGCTCGCCCGAGTCGGCCGACCTGGCCGATGCGTTCGGTGCATCCGGCCCGACCGGTGCATCCGGCCCGACCGGTGCATCCGGCCCGACCAGTGCATCCGGCCCGACCGGCGCGACCGGACCGGACGCTCCCGCCCCCGTGGCCCCCGACGGCCCCCCGGTCGTGCCCGGCCCCGGACGCGGAGAAGCCGCCCCGGCCCCGGGACGAGGCACGTGACGGCTTCAGTGACGGGCTGGCGCCCCCGCGGTGCGCTCTGGAGCGCCGTTACCGGCGCCGACGTCAGCGCCGGACTGCGGCGCACCCACGTGCGCCGCCGCGGGGAAATGCCCGTGTGCTACGCCTCGACCTCCGACCGGTCCCCGCCCCACAGCGTGTGGAACGAACCCTCCCGGTCCGTCCGCCGGTAGGTGTGCGCCCCGAAGAAGTCCCGCTGCCCCTGCGTGAGGGCGGCGGGCAGCCGCTCGGCGCGCAGCGCGTCGTAGTAGGCGAGGGCGGCGGAGAAGCCCGGCGCGGGCACGCCCTGGCGGGTGGCCGCGACGAGCACCTCGCGCCAGTCGTCCTGGGCCGCGGCGATCTCCTGGGCGAAGGTCTCGTCCGACAGCAGGCTGGGCAGGTCGGGCCGGGCGTCGTAGGCGGCCCGGATCCGGTCGAGGAAGGCCGCCCGGATGATGCAGCCGCCGCGCCAGATGGACGAGACGGCGCCCAGGTCGATGTTCCAGTCGTACTCGTCGCTGCCCGCCTGGATCTCGTGGAAGCCCTGCGTGTAGGAGACGATCTTCGACGCGTACAGCGCCTGCTCCACCCGGTCCGCGAAGGCCGCGGCCTCCGCCTCGTCGAGCTGCTCGGCCTTCGGACCGGCGAGCCCGCGCGACGCGGCGCGCAGGTCGGCGTGCCCGGACAGGGAGCGCGCGAAGACCGCCTCCGCGATGCCGGACACCGGTACGCCGAGGTCCAGGGCGATCTGCACGGTCCAACGGCCCGTGCCCTTCTGCTCCGCCCGGTCCTGGACGACGTCGACGAACGGCTTGCCCGTCGCCGCGTCCACGTGCGACAGCACCTCGGCGGTGATCTCGATCAGGTAGGAGTCCAGCCGGCCGGTGTTCCAGGTGCGGAAGATGTCGGCGATCTGCGCGGGGGAGTACCCGGCGACGTCGCGCAGCAGCTGGTACGCCTCGCCGATCAGCTGCATGTCCGCGTACTCGATGCCGTTGTGGACCATCTTCACGAAGTGTCCGGCGCCGTCGGGGCCGACGTGCGTCACACAGGGCGCCCCGTCCTTCGCCTTGGCGGAGATCTTCTCCAGCATCGGTCCGAGCGACGCGTACGACTCCTTCGAGCCGCCCGGCATGATGCTCGGCCCGTTCAGCGCGCCCTCCTCGCCGCCGGAGACGCCCGTGCCCACGAAATGGATGCCCTGCTCGCGCAGGGCGCGCTCACGGCGCCGGGTGTCGGCGAAGTGTGCGTTGCCACCGTCGATGATCATGTCGCCGGGCTCCAGGAGCGGGGCGAACTCCTCGATCACCGCGTCGGTCGGATCGCCCGCCTGCACCATGATCACCAGGCGGCGCGGCCGTTCCAGCGCGGCCACGAAGTCCTTCGCGGTCTCGGCGGCCACGAACTCGCCCTCGTGGCCGAACTCCTCGACCAGCGCGTTCGTCCGCGCCACGGTGCGGTTGTGCACGGCGACCGTGTAGCCGTTGCGCGCGAAGTTGCGGGCGAGATTGCGCCCCATGACCGCGAGACCCGTGACGCCGATCTGGGCTGAAGTGCTCATACGGTTGGCTCCTAAGGATCCTGGAATCGGTGTTGCCAGTCGTGCTCGTCAGTGCTGCCGGTCCTGCTCGCCCAGTATTGCCCCCTGCCATCCTGACGCGTGGTGGGTGGGTACGCACGGGAACGCCGGGCCGCGCCGTGCGCCGCCCGCGGAGCGCGCACGGGCCCCTCCACACGGCCGTGGGCCGTGGCCGGGTACGGCGCGGTCCGTCGACGCGCTCCGCACCGCCCGCTGCCTCGGGAATCGGCGGATCGACGGCCGTCGAACGTTTTGCGCCGCGCCGCCGAGCGGACGTCCGTGCCGTCGAACGGGCCCCGCGCCGGCGTTCCGCGCCGGCCGGCCCGCCCACTGCGACGCCCCCGGAGGGTGGCGTGGAACGGGCCGACTCGCCTCTCTACTGCGTCGGGTCGGTGGCCCACTGCACGAAGTACGGCCCAGACGGGCTCCGCCCGCCCCCGCGTCCGCTGCCGGAACGACCCGCCCGCCCCCTGCGCTTCACCGCTCAACCGCCTTTCCGGAGCGACCGGTTGCCGTCTTGTCCTGGCCTGTTCCGCACGCTTACTTTTGCCGCTCCTGACGCATGTCGAGGGGGCTCGCTCATGGCCGAACGCGGTCGGCACCGCCGGTATCAGCCGAACAGGATCAACCGGGCGTCGCTGACCGTCACGGCGGGTGGCGCGGGCCTCGCACTCCCGCTCGTCGGGGCCGGCTCCGCGCATGCGGCCGACGTCGGCACCTGGAACAAGGTCGCCGCGTGCGAGTCCAGCGGCAACTGGAGCATCAACACGGGCAACGGCTTCTACGGTGGTCTGCAGTTCACCCGGTCGACCTGGGCGGAGTACGGCGGCACGGCCTACGCGCACCGTGCCGACCAGGCCACCAAGGACCAGCAGATCGCCGTCGCCGAGAAGGTGCTCAGAGGCCAGGGGCCCGGCGCCTGGCCGGTGTGCTCGGTCCGCACCGGGCTGACCAGGGGCGGCGGCACCCCCGACGTCCACCCCGCCGGCACGGCGCCGCGGACGGCGCAGCGCACCGTGCGGGACGTGAAGCCGCAGACGACGCCGCAGTCGCAGGCCGGCACCGCCGAGATGTACACCGTCGTCCAGGGCGACACACTGTCCGGCATCGCTGACTCACGGCATGTCCGGGGCGGCTGGCAGGGCCTGTACGCCGCGAACCGCGGGACGGTGGGTGCCGACCCCGACCTGATCCTGCCCGGCCAGCGCCTCGACCTGCACGGCACGCACCGCACACCCGTCCGCAAGGAGCGGTCGCCCGCCCCCGCGCACCGGTCCACGGCCGACAGGACCAAGGCACAGAAGACCGAGGAAGAGCGGGCCGCGCAGGAGAGGGCCAAGCAGGAGAAGGCCAAGCAGGAGAAGGCCAGGAAGGCCCCGTCCGTCGTCGCCCCCGTGAACGCGGCGACCGGCACGCCCTATCGCGCCGCCGGGTCGTCGTGGTCGAAGGGCTACCACACGGGAGTGGACTTCCCCGTGCCCACCGGCACGTCCGTGAAGGCGGTCGCGGCGGGCCACGTGGTCAGCTCGGGCTGGGGCGGCTCCTACGGCTACCAGGTGGTGATACGGCACGCCGATGGCCGCTACACGCAGTACGGCCATCTGTCGGCGATCTCCGTGAAGGCGGGGCAGAACGTCGTCGGCGGCCAGCGGATCGGCCGCTCCGGGTCCACGGGCAACAGCACGGGCCCGCATCTGCACTTCGAAGTGCGGACGGGGCCCGGCTTCGGGTCCGACATCGACCCGGTTGCCTACCTGAGGGCGGGCGGGGTCAGGATTTGACCCTCGTGCGGTGGTGGTTCACGAACGGGATCGGCAGGTAGGGCCCGCCGTACATGGCCGTGTAGCGCGGCAGTTCGTCGACCGGGGACTCCTGCGACGCGCCCTGCGCCGCCGCGGTCGCCGGCGTCCGCCGCGGGGCCGGCAGCAGGACGTCCTCGACCACGGACGGCTCCGGAAGCCCCGCCAGGAGCTTCTCGACGTCCGCCTCGCCCGCCGTGAGGGCGGCGAGACCCGAGTCCGCCTCCGCGGCCGCGGCGACCGCCAGGTCGGCGTCCAGCCCTAGAGGCACCTGGTCCGGCAGGGCCAGGTCGGCCGGGAGTACCGCTTCCGCGACGACGGCGACCGCGAGGGGTTCACCGCCGAGACCCCGAGGGGCCGCTTCCCGGGTGAGCTGCGCCGGCACGGGCGCGCTCTTGGGACGGCTGCCGCCGATCCGCTCGGTCGTGAGGAGGATCAGCCCGCCCGCGGCGACGACGCCGCAGCCCAGTGCGAGGGCGGTGCCGGTCGTGCCGTAGCGGAAGGTTTCGCCGAACATCGTGATGCCGACGGCCGCCGCCACCACGGGGTTCACCACCGTCAGGGTCGACAGCGGCGCCGCCAGACCGCCGCCGCGGTAGGACGCCTGCGACAGCAGCATGCCGGCCGTCGCGAAGACGCCGATCACGGCGAGGCTGGACAGGTCGGAGAGCGAGACCTGCTGCGACCAGTCCACGGCGACCGTCTTGGTGAACACCGAGGACATGCTGAACGCGACGCCCGCCGCCACGGCGAGCAGCACACTGCGCACCGCGGGGTGCCGGTGCGCGGCCCGCCCCGCCACCATCAACGCGGCGACCGCGCCTGCGCAGACCAGGGCCAGTGCCACACGCTCGGCACCGCCCAGGGACTGAGCGTCGGAGGAGCCGACGAGGGACAGCAGGCCCGCGAGGCCCACGGTGGCCATGATTGCGCCGCGCCATGCGGTCGCCCCGGCCCTGCGGCCCACGAAGAGGGCCGCCATCGGCAGCGCGAAGACGATGGTCAGCGCGCCCAGCGGCTGTACGAGGCTCAGCGGTCCGTAGGCGAGTGCCGCCACGTGCAGCAGCCCGCCGAGGCCGTTGAGTGCCACCGCGGCCCACCAGCTCGGCCTGCGCAGTGGTGCGTAGGTCTGACCCGGAGAGGTCAGGGCGACCTGCTCCTGCACGATCGCACCGCCTGCGTACGCGACGGCGGAAACGAACGAGAGCAGCACGGACAAAGCGAGGGCGCTCATGGGTCCCTCCTCTGCGTACGGCGTGGGCGCTGGGCCCGGCGCGACGAACGGTCGGCTTGCATGGCAACAACGATGCCTCGTGATTTAGTTCTCGTCGTCGTCCCTGAGCAGTCATTGGGTCCTACTGCCGATGGAGTACGAATCGCCCTCGCTCCTCCCCAAGGTGGGCGACATGAGGCCCGGACCCGCTGGTGGTCACCCCTAGGGGGCTTGGTACTACTGCTCTTCGTGGACCTCGACCCCCGGCTCACGGCGCTCGGCGCGCTCGGCGGCTTCTCCGTACTACGCACCGGCGTACCGCCGCGCGGCCCGCTGCCCACCCTCCGGGAGGCCTACGCGGCGACTCCAGAAGATGCCCGGGAAGATGTTTACGAGGATCCGGTAACTTTCCGCGTCCGCAAGGTCACGCAGAGTCTCCGTGCACCCGAGGTGCGCGTCGCGGTCTCCGTGGCCCAGCAGGCCCTGGCCGCCCGGCTGTGGTCCGTCGCGCTCGGTGCGGCAGCCCTGTACGGACAGGTACCCGACCTCGACCCGGAGCTGCTGCACTGGGACCCGGACGGCAGCGCCCCGGAGGACCTGTGGCTGGCCGAGGTGCGGCCCCTGCCCGACACCGCCGTCGGCCGTCTCGTCCTGGACGCCCACCTCGCCCCGCTGGCAGCCGTCCTGCACTCCCGCTACCGCGTCTCACCAGGACTGTTGTGGGGCAACGCGGGCTCGGCCCTGGCCGGCGCGGCACGCCAGCTCGACCGGTGGGCCCTGGCGCACGGGCGCAGTGACGTCGGGGAGCGGGCCCGGTTCCTCGCCGCCGGGCTCCTCACGGATCCCCGCCTCGCCGCCACCCTCGCCCCGGCAACGCTCCGGCGTCGCAGCTGTTGCCTCTACTACCGGCTGCCCGGCGGCGGGCTGTGCGGCGACTGCTGTTTCGACCGCCCGCCTCGCAAGGAGCCCGCAGGTCCCTGAGCGCGCCCGTCGTTCGCCGCAGCCCCGGCCGGTGGTCTTCCCCAACCGCCCCGACTGGGTGACCATGAGGACACCAGTCGCCAGATGGGGGGTTCTGTGTGCGCGTGGGACTGCTGACCCGGGAGTACCCGCCGGACGTGTACGGCGGCGCGGGCGTCCATGTCGAGTTCCTCGCAAGGGAGTTGCGCAGCCTCACGGAACTCGACGTGCACTGCTGGGGCGAGGGAGGCGCGGGCGGGGTCGTCCGCCACCGGCCCTGGTCCTCGCTCGACGGCGCCAACGACGCCCTGCGCACCTTCTCCGTGGACCTCTCCATCGCCGCCGCGCTCGAAGGCCGCGAAATCGTCCACTCGCACACCTGGTACGCCAATCTCGCGGGCCACCTCGGCAAGCTCCAGCACGGCATCCCGCACGTGGTGACCGCCCACTCGCTGGAACCCCTGCGACCCTGGAAGGCCGAGCAGCTCGGCGGCGGATACGCCCTGTCCAGCTGGGCCGAGCGCACCGCCATCGAGGCCGCGGACGCCGTGATCGCCGTCTCCGGCGCGATGCGCGAGGACATCCTGACCTGCTATCCGGCCCTGGACCCGGCCAGGGTCCGCGTCGTGCACAACGGCATCGACACCGCGCTCTACCGGCCCGACCACGGTACGGACGTGCTGGACCGCGTCGGCGTCGACGCCGGCCGCCCCTACGTCCTGTTCGTCGGCCGCATCACCCGGCAGAAGGGTGTGCCCCAACTGATGCGCGCCGTACGGGACATCGACCCTGCCGCGCAGGTGGTGCTGTGTGCGGGAGCCCCCGACACCCCGGAGATCGACCGCGAGTTCCGCGAACTCTTCCGGGAGCTGAGCGCCGTGCGGGAGGGTGTGCACTGGATCCCGCAGATGCTGCCGCGCCCCGACGTCATCCAACTCCTCACGCACGCGGCCGTGTTCGTCTGCCCGTCGGTCTACGAACCGCTGGGCATCGTCAACCTGGAGGCGATGGCCTGCGGCACCGCGGTGGTCGCCTCACGGGTAGGCGGCATCCCCGAGGTCGTCGACGACGGGTCGACCGGCGTTCTCGTGCCGGACGACGACGAGTTCGAGGCGGGGCTGGCCCGCGCCCTGGACGCGCTGATCGCCGACCCGGGCGCCGCCCGGCGCATGGGCGAGGCCGGACGGGCGCGCGCGGTGCGGGAGTTCGGCTGGGACGCGGTGGCCCGCCGGACCGTCCAGTTGTACGAGGAAGTCCTCAAAGCGGGGTAACCATCGGACAGGCACAGTTCAGCGACAGGGCCGGTCCGGGACCGGGCACGGCCCGACCGGGCGTAGAGGGGCGGCGGTTATGCGGCGCGGTGGGCCTTCGGTGCTGGGAATCGTACTGGCGGGTGGAGAGGGCAAGAGGCTCATGCCCCTCACCGCGGACCGCGCGAAACCCGCGGTCACCTTCGGCGGCACGTACCGCCTCGTCGACTTCGTGCTCTCCAATCTCGTCAACGCCGACATTCTGCGCGTCTGCGTGCTGACGCAGTACAAGTCGCACTCGCTGGACCGGCATGTGACGACGACCTGGCGGATGTCCAGCCTGCTCGGCAACTACGTCACGCCCGTCCCCGCACAGCAACGGCTGGGCCCGCGCTGGTACCTGGGCAGCGCCGACGCGATCCTGCAGTCCCTGAACCTCGTGTACGACGAACAGCCCGACTACATCGCCGTGTTCGGCGCCGACCACGTCTACCGCATGGATCCGCGCCAGATGCTCGCCCAGCACATCGAGGGCGGCGCGGGTGTGACGGTGGCCGGGATACGCGTGCCGCGCGCCGAGTCCTCGTCCTTCGGGGTGATCAGTCCGGGCTCCGACGGGCAGACCGTACAGGGCTTCCTGGAGAAGCCCGCCGACCCGCCAGGACTGCCGGACGACCCGGGGTGCGTGTTCGCCTCCATGGGCAACTACATCTTCACCACCAAGGCCCTCATCGAGGCGCTCCAGCGGGACGCCGAGGACGAGCACTCGGTGCACGACATGGGCGGCTCGATCCTGCCGATGCTCACCGAACGGGGCGAGGCGCAACTGTACGACTTCAGCGACAACCACGTCCCGGGTGAGACCAGCCGGGACCAGGGCTACTGGCGCGACGTCGGCACCCTCGACGCGTACTACGAGGCCCACATGGACCTGATCGCCGAGCGGCCGGCGTTCAACCTGTACAACCGCAGCTGGCCCGTCTACACCCACTCCGGGCAGCTGTCGCCCGCGAGATTCAACGCCGGTGGCATCGCGGGGGAGTCCATCATCAGCGCGGGCTGCCTGATCCGCGGGCAGGTCACCCGGTCCGTGCTCTCGCCCGGCGTCGTCGTGGACCCGGGAGCGGTGGTGCAGGGGTCGGTGCTCCACGACAACGTGCACATCGGCCGGGGCGCCGTGGTGCGCGGCGCGATCCTCGACAAGAACGTCGAGGTGCCGCCGGGGGCGACGATCGGCGTCAACCCGGAGCGGGACGCGGACCTCTACACGGTCTCCAAGGGCGGGGTGATCGCGCTGGGCAAGGGCCAGCGCGTGTCGTAGACCCGCCGGTCCCACGGCCCCCGGTGCGTCTCTCCGGCACCGGGGCCGTCGCCGTGCCCGCGCGCCGCCGCGATCGCGGCGGCGCGCGGGCGTCCGTCTTCTCCGGCCGCCGCCACCGCGCCGTGCGGCGCCGTCCCGCCCTTGTCAGGTCCCTGGACAGGAAGCGGAACCCCGTGCTGTCATTCCAACTGCTCGCGTTTACAACGTTATTCCACACGTGCAAGTGCCCACACACCCGTCCTCGACGAGGAGGATTCGTGCGCACCACCAGACTCGGAAGACTCAGGGGCCGCCTCGCCGCGCTGCTCGCCGTGGCCCTGGGCCTGGGCGGACTGACCGCCGCGCCGGCGGCGGCCGACGCCCCCGTGGAGATCCACGGGCTGAAGGGCGAGTACTACACCCAGTCCGCACCAGGTGCCTTCGACTTCCACGAGCTCAAGGCCACGGGCTTCGACGCCCAGCTCGACTTCGCCGACCTCGAACCCCGGCTGCGCTTCACCACGGGCCAGGACAACGATGTCAGCGTCCGCTGGACCGGCAGGATCGTGCCCGAGAAGACGGGCCCCACCACCTTCTCCGTCATCGGTGACAACGGCTTCCGCCTCTGGATCGACGGCAGGCTCGTCATCGACCACTGGGTGGACGACTGGGACCGCGAACAGATTGCGCAGCCCGTCGATCTGACGGCCGGTCACGCCTACGACATCAAGCTGGAGTACTTCGAGCACTACGGCGGCTCCAACCTCCATCTGCGCTGGACCGAGCCGGGCGGCAGCAAGGTGGCCGTGCCGCAGTCGGCGTTCCGCCTGCCCGACGGCTACGACTACGACGGCGCCCTCGCCGCGACGGTCCTCGCCGACGGGCGCACCCTCGAACTCGACTTCGCACGCCCCCTGGACCGCCTGCCCAGCGGTCTGACCGAGCACGTCAAGGCGGTCATCGGCGGCACCGAATGGCCGCTCGGGAAGGCCCGGCCCGACCCGGCGGACCCCAGGTCCGTGCTCGTCGCGCTCAAGGAACCCGTCGTCGGCAACAAGACCGGCACCGCGCGCGGCACCGCCGACATCCGCTACGACGGCGACGGCGGGCTCGCCGGCGGCGGGAAGGTGATCGGCCCCTTCTGGAGCAGCGGCCCCAACCGCTCCACGTACGAGCTGCGCACCCGGTGGGCCGACGACGTCGGACCGGACAACGCCCTGCCCGAGTATCCGAGGCCCCAACTGACACGCACCGCCTGGAAGAACCTCAACGGGCGCTGGCAGTTCGCCGCGGCCGGGGCCGGTGAACGGCCGCCGGTGGGCAGGACCCTGGGTGAGCACATCCTCGTCCCGTACCCCGTGGAGTCACAGCTCTCCGGCCTCGAACGCCACGAGGACCGCATGTGGTACCGCCGCACGTTCACCGTTCCGGCGGACTGGCGGATCGGCTCCGGCAAGCGGCTGCGGCTCAACTTCGGCGCCGTCGACTGGCAGGCGAAGGTGTATGTCAACGGCGTCGAGGTGGCCGAACACCGGGGCGGCTACGACAAGTTCTCCGCCGACATCACCGACGCGCTCCGGCCGGGCCGCACCCAGGAGCTGATCGTCGGGGTGTACGACCCGACCGACGCGTCCGACGGGGAGAACCCGCCCGTCGGCAAGCAGCGGCTGGACCCGAGCGGCATCTGGTACACCCCGTCGTCCGGGATCTGGCAGACGGTGTGGATGGAACCGGTCGCGGCCGACCACGTCGACTCGCTGAAGCTCACGCCGGACGTGCCGGAGGGCAAGGTCACCGTGGAGCCCGGGGGAGTGCGCGACGGACTGCCGTTCACGGCGACCGCCTACGACGGGAAGCGGAAGGTCGCGACCGCGACCGGGCGCACCGGGCAGCCGCTGGCCCTGGACATCGCGGAGCCTCACCTGTGGTCCCCGGACGACCCGTTCCTGTACGACCTGGTGGTCACCGTGGGAGCGGATCGCGTCGGCAGCTACTTCGGGATGCGGTCGATCGCCGTGCGGAAGGTGGACGGCACCCCGCGCACCGTCCTCAACGGCAAGCCCGTGTTCATGATGGCCACGCTCGACCAGGGCTTCTGGCCCGACGGTCTGCACACCGCGCCGACGGACGAGGCCCTCGCGTACGACCTGCGGATGCACAAGCAGCTCGGCTACAACGCGGTGCGCAAGCACATCAAGGTGGAGCCCGACCGCTGGTTCTACTGGGCTGACCGGCTGGGCCTGCTGGTCTGGCAGGACATGCCCGCGATGACCGCCGGGGTGAACCCGAGCGCCGCGTCGCGCGCCGAGTACGAACGCGAGATGAAACGGATGATCGAGGACCACGTCAGCAGCCCGTCGGTGGTCATGTGGGTGACGTTCAACGAGGGCTGGGGCCAGTACGACGAGGCCCGGATCGCCGACCAGGCCAAGGCCTGGGACCCGACGCGGCTGGTGAACGGCATGTCGGGCCTCAACCTCGGCGCGGACGGCGGCACCGGCGACATCATGGACGAGCACGGCTACCCGAGTCCCGCGCTGCCGCCCTCCCCGGACGGCGAACGCGCCCTCGTCAGCGGCGAGTACGGCGGTCTCGGCCTGGCGGTGCCCGGGCACGCCTGGTCCGTCCAGCAGTCGTACGTGGACGTGGACCCGGCGGCGTACACCGACGGCTATCTGGCCCGCCTCGACGAGGTGCGCGCGCTCGCCTGCCGCGGCGGCAACGGCGCGGTCTACACCCAGATCTCGGACGTGGAGGGCGAGCTCAACGGCCTCATGACCTATGACCGCCGGGTCGTGAAGCCGGACGTGGCCCGGGTGCGGGCCGCGCACGAGGCGCTCATCCGCGACGCGTCCCGGGCCGCGCCCGCGGGCTGCCCCGGAACCTGATCCGGCGCATCCTCCCGGGCGGCCCACGGGCCGCCCGGGACCCGGCCGCACCCCTGTGCCGGACTGTCCGCGCGGCACCCGTTCCCCGGCCGCCGGGCCGGCACCCGGCAAGCCCCGCCGGCACCCGTTCCCGGAGCCGCGGGCCGCCCGCGGGCCCCCGCCCGCGACGCGCCCCGGCACGGCCCAGAGTGCCGCCGGGAAAGGGCCGGCCAACCCCCGACCATCAGGACAACGATGTCGACCCACCGGAGGTCTCCCGCATGAGATGGACCCGGCGCCTGCGCCTGTGCACGGCCGGGCTGGTGGCAGCGTCCGCGCTGTTCGCCCTGCCCACCGCACAGGCCGCCGAACCGAGCGACGGCCGCCTCACCGATCTGGTCAACTCGTTCATCGGCACCGAGAACGAGGGCAACACCTACCCCGGCGCCGCCGTGCCGTTCGGCATGGTGCAGTTCTCGCCGGACACCGGCCACAACACCGGCTACGACTACTCGCAGAACCACATCCGCGGCTTCTCCCTCGTCCATCTCTCCGGTGTCGGATGCGGCCTGGGCGGAGACCTGCCCGTGCTGCCGACCACCGGCGAGGTCACGCGGACGGACTACGCGCAGTACCAGGCGGAGTTCGGCCACGAGAGCGAGAAGGCCGAACCCGGCTACTACCGCGTCGGCCTGAAGACGGGCATCGAAGCCGAGCTGACCGCGACCGCGCGCACCGGCGTGCAGCGCTACACCTTCCCGGCCACGGACAAGGCCAACGTCCTGCTGAACACGGGCCAGTCGCTGCACAGGACGCTCTCCACCGAGGTCGAGATCCTCGACGACCGGACGGTGCGCACGGCGATCACCGGCAGCGGCTTCTGCCAGGACACCCGGCCCTACACCGTGTACACGATCACCCGCTTCGACCGGCCCTTCACGACCTCCGGCACCTGGAACGGCGACACCGTCACCGAGGGCTCCAAGAACACGGAGGGCAGCGGACGCGCCGGGGCCTTCGTCCGCTTCGACACCACGAAGGACCGTACGGTCGAGGCGACCACCGCGCTCTCGTACGTGGACGCGCACGGCGCCGCGGTCAACCTCCGCTCCGAGGGCGGCCGTTCGTTCGACGCCGTCCGCGACGGCGCCCACCGCGCGTGGGAGGACCGGCTCGACGACGTACGGGTCCGGGGCGGCGCCTACTCCCTGCGCCGGACCTTCTACTCGTCGCTCTACCGTTCCTTCCTGGCCCCCAACGTCGGCAGCGACGCCGACGGCCGCTACACCGGCTGGGACCAGAAGGTCCACCGCGCCCAGGGCTTCACCTACTACCAGAACTGGTCGCTCTGGGACACCTACCGCACCCAGTCGCAGCTGCTGTCCCTGCTCGCGCCGCGCGAGGCACGGGACATGGCGATCTCCGTCATCAAGATCGACGAGGAGAGCGGCTGGCTGCCCAAGTGGGGGTACGGCACCGTCGAGACGAACATCATGACCGGCGACCCCGTCACCCCGTTCCTCACCAACGCCTACCAGCAGGGCCTGCTCAAGGGATACGAGGAGCGGGCCTACCGGGCCCTGAAGAAGAACGCCGACGGGGTGCCGCCCGCCGACTCGCCCGCCGTGGGACGCGAGGCGAACAAGGAGTACGTCGCGAACGGCTTCGTGCCCTACGTCAAGGACCGCCCCCACGCGAAGCCCGGCGACTCGGACTACGACCACGGCGCCTCCGCGACGCTCGAATACGCCCTGTCGGACGCGATGCTCGGGGCGATGGCACGCGACCTGGGCCACGAGGCGGACGCCGCCCGCTATGCCGCCCGGGCCCAGAACTACCGCAGGATCCACGACGGTTCGACCGGCTTCTTCCGCGCACGGGACGCCTCGGGCGCCTTCACCGGACCGGCGGACCCCGCCCTGAGCGAGGGCTTCCACGAGGGCACGTCCTGGCAGTACCAGTGGCTCGTGCCGCAGGACCTGCCGGGCGTGGTCGGCCTGATCGGCGGCAAACAGGCGGCGAACGACCGGCTCGACTCGTTCTTCGCGTACGACCAGTTGCTGAAGGACCCGGCGAAGACCGCACGGGAGGTGTGGGTCAACGGCCCGTACGACTACTACAACGCGGACAAGTACAACCCGCAGAACGAGCCCGACCTCATCGCCCCGTACACGTACCTGTCGACCGGGCAGCCCTGGAAGACGACCGACGTGGTGCACGCCGCCCTGACCCTGTTCACGGACGGGCCGACGGGCATGACCGGGAACGACGACCTGGGCACGATGTCCGCCTGGAACGTGCTCTCGTCCATCGGGATCTTCCCGGTCCAGCCGGGCTACGACACCTGGGGTCTGTCGACCCCCGTGTTCGAGCGGGTGGACCTGACCCTCGACCGACGCTACTACCCGCGCGGCGCCCTGACCGTCACGGCGCCGGGCACCTCGGACGGGGACCGCTACATCCGGTCGGCCCAGGTCGACGGGACACCGTACGACCGGACCTACCTGACCACCGGCACCCTGCGGGACACGCGCGCGCTCTCCTTCACGGTGGGGGCCGAGCCGTCCGAGTGGGGGACGTCCGAAGGAGCCGCGCCGCCCGCCCTGAACTGACCGCCGCGGCGTCAAGAGCACCGGTCGCGCACCACGAGCCCCACGCAGATCGGCAGTCGCGCAAGTGTCCCGCCCCTCACTCTTGGGGCGGGACTTGATCTGCGCTCTTGGGGCGGGACTTAATCTGCTGTTAACTGTGCGTAGCTTGATCGTACTTGACCGTAATCGCCTGTCGGGGTTTGACTGCTTGTCTCCACCCCGTCGCCGACGCGAGAGCAAACCTTTGACTTCAGATCCGCTGGCACCACTCGACCTGGCGTTCTGGAACATCGAGTCCGCCGAGCACCCCATGCATCTGGGTGCCTTGGGCGTCTTCACCGCCCACTCGCCCGCCGCGGGCGCGCACGCCGCGGACCTGCTCGCGGCCCGTGCCGCCGCGGTGCCCGGGCTGCGCATGCGCATCCGCGACGTGTGGCAGCCGCTGGCTCCGCTCGCCTTCGGCAGCGCGACCCGCGAAGCCGCCCCCGACTTCGAACCGCTCGACCACGTCCGGCTGCACGCGCCGACGGACGACTTCCAGGCCGCCGCGGGCCGGCTCATGGAGCGTCCGCTGGAGCGCGGCCGGCCACCGTGGGAGGCGCACGTCCTGCCCGGCGCGGACGGCGTCTCCTTCGCCGTCCTCTTCAAGTTCCACCATGCGCTCGCCGACGGCCTCAGGGCGCTGATGCTCGCCGCCGCGATCATGGACCCGATGGACATGCCGGAGCCCCGCCCGCGCCCCGCGCAGGCCCCCCGAGGACTCCTCCCCGACGTCCGCAAGCTGCCCGGCCTGGTCCGCGGCACCCTCACCGACGTGGGCCGTGCCCTCGACATCGGCACCTCGGTCGCCCGCGCCACCCTGGACGTGCGGTCCTCACCCGCGCTCACCTCCGAGCCCACCGGGACCCGCCGCACCGCGGGCGTGGTCCTCGACCTCGACGACGTGCACCGCGTCCGCAAGACCGTCGGCGGCACCGTCAACGACGTCCTGATCGCCGTCGTCGCCGGTGCCCTGCGCTGCTGGCTGGACGAGCGCGGCGACGGCAGCGAGGGGGTCGCCCCGCGCGCGCTGATCCCCGTCTCCCGGCGCCGACCGCGCACCGCGCACCCACAGGGCAACCGGCTCTCCGGTTACTTGATACGGCTTCCCGTCGACGACCCCGACCCCCTCGGACGGCTGCGCGCGGTGCGCACGGCCATGGACCGCAACAAGGACGCGGGGCCCAACCGGGGAGCGGGCGCGGTCGCGCTGCTGGCCGACCACGTGCCGCCGCTCGGGCACCGGCTCGGCGGGCCCGTCGTCGGACAGGCGGCCCGGCTGCTCTTCGACATCCTCGTCACGAGCGTGCCGCTGCCCAGCCTCGGTCTGAGGCTCGGCGGGTGCCCCCTCGCCGAGGTCTACCCCTTCGCCCCGCTCGCCCGCGGGCAGGCGCTGGCGGTGGCCGTCTCGACCTACCGTGGCCGAGTTCACTACGGACTCGTCGCCGACGCGAAAGCCGTGCCCGACCTGGGGCTGCTGGCGCGTGCGCTGTCCGAGGAGGTGGAGACCCTGATCACCGCCTGCCGTTCCTGATCACCACGGGTTTGGTGCCGCGTACGATTGCTCCGTAAAATTCCGCCTTCGACAGCGAGCGCGGTTCGAACGCGGCGCACGGACCCGAGGAACGGCCAAGGCGATGACGGTGACAGAGGACGGCCAGGCGACCCCCGCCGTGGACACGGCAGAGGCGGCGGGGTTCTCGTACGGCCCCGGTATCGACCCGGAGCGGCTGGCCGTCTGCCTCAGCGTGCTCGACGAACTCGACAAGCTGGAGGTCGACCACCCCGACGCCATCGCCGTGCGCCGGGCCACCGCCGGCATCTACCGCACGGTGAAGCAGCGCCGCCGCCAGGAGCGCCGGGCCGCCAAGACCGCCCACGACAAGGCGGTCACCGAGGCCACCGCGACCGGCTCCGCCCAGCGCATCGACGACGAGACCGAGGGCATCCTGCCGTCGTCGGTCACCGAGGCGGGCCGGGTCGCCGGGATACTCCAGCGCCCCCGGTCCTGCTACACCTGCAAGGCCCGCTACGTCGAGGTCGACTACTTCTACCACCAGCTCTGTCCCGACTGCGCCCGGACGAACCGGGCCAAGCGCGACGCCCGCGCCGACCTCACGGGCAAGCGCGCCCTGCTGACCGGCGGCCGCGCCAAGATCGGGATGTACATCGCGCTGCGGCTGCTGCGCGACGGAGCCCACACCACGATCACCACCCGCTTCCCCAAGGACGCCATCCGCCGCTTCAAGGCCATGGACGACTCGGCGGACTGGATCCACCGGCTGGAGGTCGTCGGCATAGACCTGCGGGACCCGGCACAGGCCGTCGCTCTCGCCGAGCAGGTCACCGAGGCGGGTCCGCTCGACATCCTGATCAACAACGCGACGCAGACCGTGCGCCGCCTGCCCTCCGCGTACGCGGCCCTGGTCGACGGCGAGAGCGCCCCGCTGCCCGCCGGGGAGCTCCCCGCCCACCACGTCATCGGCGCCTTCGGGTCCGGTGCCGTCGACGGCATCGCCGCACTGCCCCTCGGCAGCGGCGGACTGGACGCGCAGAAGGTCGCCGACCTCGCGCTCGTCGCGGGCAACGCCAGCGTCGCCCGGCACCTCGACGGCACCGCCATCGACGCCGGCGGCCTCGTCCCCGACGTCGTCGACACCAACACCTGGGTGCAGACCATCGACCAGATCTCGCCGGTCGAGCTCCTTGAGACCCAGCTGTGCAACTACACGTCGCCGTTCATCCTGATCAGCGCCCTGCGCCCGGCGATGGCGGACGCCGCGAAGAAGGCCGCCAGCGGCCGTTCCTACGTCGTCAACGTCTCGGCGATGGAAGGCGTCTTCGGCCGCGGCTACAAGGGTGCCGGGCACCCCAACACCAACGCCGCGAAGGCGGCCATGAACATGGTCACGCGGACCAGCGCACAGGAGATGTTCCAGACCGACGGCATCCTCATGACCTCCGTCGACACCGGCTGGATCACCGACGAGCGTCCGCACTACGACAAGCTGCGCCTTGCCGAGGCCGGTTTCCACGCCCCGCTCGACCTCGTCGACGGCGCGGCCCGTGTCTACGACCCCATCGTCCGCGGCGAGCAGGGCGAGGACCTCTTCGGCGTCTTCATGAAGGACTACGAGCCGGGCAAGTGGTGAACACGGGCAGGGAGCGCCGGCGGGCCGCCGCCTTCCGGGCTTCCGCCGTGTGACACGCCGTACGTCCCGGGAGCCGGGCGAGTACGCCCTCGGGTTCGCGGGCCCGGGCCCGCAGCGCCCGGCGCACGACGACGTGCGCCACGAGTCCCGTCACCGTGAACAGGGCGCCGGCCACGTGCCGAGGCGGCGATGACGCGTCGGGGTCCGGACAGCGGTGAGGGCATGGCGCTCCGCGACCTGTTCGGGCGGTAAAGGCTGCGGTCCCGGCTAGTCCGCGCAGGGCCCGGAGTCGGGGGTGCGCATCCGCAGACGGTCCTGGACGGCCCGGCCCGCCCCGCCCGGCGCGTACGCGGCCCGGACGCGGGTTCCGCCGTCGACCACCAGGTCCGCGCCGGTGATCCACTCGGCCGCGTCCGAGGCCAGCCAGAGCACCGCGCGGGCGATGTCCTCGGGCAGTCCCAGCCGGCCGAGCGGAAGCCCGGCCCCCAGTTCCTCCTCGCAGCCCTCCCACACGAAGCGGGCCATCTCGGTGCGGACGAGTCCGGGGGAGACGGAGTTGACCCGGACCTTCGGCGCCAGCTCGCCCGCGAGCTGGCGGGTCAGGTGCAGCAGGGCTGCCTTGCTGGTGCCGTACGCGCCCACCCGGGGGCCGACATGGCCGGCGCCCTCCGTGCAGACGTTGACGACCGCGCCGCCGTGCTCGCCCATCCACGCCCGCCAGGCGTGCTGCACCAGGCGCAGCGGCGCCTCCACATTGACGGTGAACGCCGCGCGCCAGCGGTCCGGGTCGGCGTCCATCAGGGGGCCGTAGGGCCGATTGGTCGCCGCGTTGTTCACCACGACGTCGATGCGCCCGAACTCCGCGAGCGCGCGCTCCGTCAGCTCCCGCAGGTGCCCGGGATCGGCCACCGAGCCCGGCAGCCCGATGCCGCCCACCCGCTTCGCGGCCCGGTGCACCGCGTCCGCGTCCCGCGCGGTGACGCACACCCGGGCTCCCGCCCCGGCGAACGCCTCGGCGACGGCGAGACCGATTCCGCGCGAGGCGCCCGTGACGATGGCGACCCGGCCTTCGAACCCGTACGGAGACGTCGGAGTCATCTGCGTACGTTCTCATGACGGACCGTCAGTCGACAGTCCTGAGCCGCGCACGCTGTGCGGCGACCAGCTCCAGCACCGTGCGCCAGTCCTCCATGACCCCGGCGTCCAGACCGGCCACCTTGCCCGCGTCGTCGGCCTGCCGCAGCGTCACCGCGTCCTCGGCCAGCGGATCGTGTGCGAACGCGGCCGCCTCCCGCGGCGTCATCGGTCCGCCCTGGGGGGTCGGCGTCAGCACGCTCTGCGTGGACAGTGCCGGGCCCGGTGACGTGGCGGCGAGGTAACGCTCGGCCGTCATGTGCAGGCGGACCAGGCGGGAGACCCGCTCGCCTAGCAGGGGGCGGACCGCGTCGGCGGCGTGGCCGGCGTGCCCTGCGTCGTCGCCGGGCCTGAGCAGGTGTCCGATGTCGTGCACCAGCCCGGCCACCTGGAGCTCCTTGTCACTGGGACGGCCGCGCCGCAGCAGCGCGGCGGTCTGAAGTGCGTGATCATGCAGATCGACGGGGTCGCCGCTGCGGTCCGGGCTGTCCCAGACACCCCGGCAGGCGTGCAGCAGATCCATCAGCTCCTCGACGCTGCGCAGTTCCATGCCTCGGTCCTCCCGCGAGAAAAGCCGTTGCCGTGCGTCAGCAGATCATGGCCGCCTTGCGTTTCGGCCAACGGGACCTGAACTGCGCGCCCGTCCTCGGAAGCGGCCCCGGTGCCGGTCCCGTCGGCCGTCGGTTCCCGAGTCGCCCATCGATGGTCGGAATTGAGCCAAATGGGTGGTGGCGAAGAGGGCATCATGCTTCAAATCGCCGCAGATCTGGGCCTGATGGGCGTCTCGCGACTTGTGACAGTGACGTTTTGTTTTCGGCCCCATCGAGCGGCCACCCGCTCATTTGGTTAGTCTGTATCGGACGGACAGCCCTTCTGGTGTTCCACCCACACCCACGGTCCGTCCCGGGACAAGCCGGTCACCACGGCCTGCTCTCACACGAGTTACCGGCGCCACCGCGTCCTCTCACTGCCTTCGACTCAGACCCGAGCGGGCGTCAGACGACCGGAGCACCGGTGGTGTGACGTCCCGAGGGTGACCCGACACATAAGGAGTGCGCGGTGACACCGGAGAAGAATCGCGATCAGCGCCCCAAGGAACAGACGGAGCGCGCGGGCCGTGGGACCGAGAAGAAGCTCGGCAGCCTGGACGTGTGGGCCAGGTCCGCCCCGATCCGCCTCGCGGGGTACGAGGACGACCTCGCCGAGCCGCACATCCTGCCCAGCGTCGACTGACGCTCCGCGGGAGGCACGTCGCGATCACCGTCGGCATGGGCGTGCCAGACTCACGCCCATGCTGATCAGAGAAGCCGGGGCCGAGGACTGGGCGAGCATCTGGCCTTTCTGGCACCGTATCGTCGCCGCCCGCGAGACCTACGCCTGGGACCCGGACACCTCCGAGGAGGCGGCCCGCGTCCTGTGGGCGGGGCCGGGCAAGCACGTGTTCGTCGCCGAGGACGACTCCGGGACCGTGGTCGGATCGGCCTACGTCGCCCCCAATTACGGCGGCCCCGCCGCCCGGATCGCGAACGCCGGTTTCATGGTCGACCCGGACCACTCGGGACGCGGCATCGGCCGCGCGCTCGCCGAACACATCCTGGCCGAGGCCAGGGCCGACGGCTACCGGGGCATGGTCTTCAACGCCGTCGTGGAGACCAACCCCGCCGTCGGACTGTGGACTTCGCTCGGTTTCCGGATCCTCGGCACGGTGCCGGACGCGTACGAGCACGCCCGGTACGGACTGGTGGGGCTGCACATCATGTACCGGGACCTCTAGGGCCTGTCCGGCCGGACAGGCCCCGGGGTCGTCCGCGGGGCGGGAAGCGCCCGCGTCCGCGCGTCACTCCACGGGGGCGGTCCGCCGCCACGGGCGCGCCTGTTCCAGCCGGCCCGCCAGGTCGAGGAGCAGGGACTCGGAGCCGGGGCGGCCCACGAGCTGCACCGCGCACGGAGCGCCGCCCGGCAGCGTGCCGAAGGGCACCGACATCGCCGGCCAGCCGGTCAGGTTCCACGGCGGAGTCATCGGCGAACAGGCGCTGTTGGCCAGCAGATTGCGCAGCCAGCCCCGCTCGTGCCAGGCCGCGGCGGCCGGACCGCGCCGGGCGAGCGCCGGTGTGAGCAGCACGTCGTGCTCCGCGAAGAACGGCTCCAGGCGCCGGCGCAGTTCCTCGCGGCGCCCGCTGGTGCGCACCCCGGCCACGAAGCGGCGTCCCACGGCGGCGTGCACACGGGTGCGCCGGGTGAGCCGGCGCGGGTCGAGGTCCTCTGCGTCCACGGCGGTGCCCGCCGTCCAGTGCGCGAGCGAGGTCGTGCCCAGCCACAGGGGGTACGGCGGCTCGGCGGGCCGCACCTGGTGGCCCGCACCGGCCAGCGCCTCCGCGGCCTGCCGGGCCGCGGTCGTATACGGCCGGGTGACGCGCATTCCGGCCAGGGGACTGCGCACGGAGAGGGCGACCTTCCGGCCGGTGGTCTCGCCGGGGCCGGCCGCCCCGCCGTCGGCGAGGACCGAGAACATCAGCCGTGCGTCCTGCACCGTCGTCGCCAGCGGGCCGTTCTCCGACATGCCGAACCAGTCGCCGTGACCGATGTCCGCCGGGATCACCCCGTGGCCCGGCTTCAGGCCGATGAGACCGCAGTGGGCGGCCGGGATGCGCAGCGAGCCCATGCCGTCGTTGCCGAGGGCGATCGGCACCATCCCGGCGGCGACCGCGGCGGCGCTGCCGCCCGACGAGCCGCCCGCCGTGCGCGCGGTGTCCCACGGGTTGCGGGCGGTGCCGTGCACGCCGTCCGTGGTGCCGAAGACGCAGAGTTCGGGCACGTTGGTCAGGCCCACGACCACGGCGCCCGCCGCGCGCAGCCGGGCCACCGTCACATGGTCGTGGGCCGCGGGCGTGTCCGAGGTCGCGGCGGAGCCGTTGCGGTTCGACTCACCCCGCACCGCGAGGTTGTCCTTGACCGCCACCGGCACGCCCGCGAGGGGGAGTCCGTCGAGGTCCCGCGCCGCCAGCGCCTCGGCCTCCGCGAGGGCGGACCCGGCCCGGACGGTGCGGAACGCGCCGATCCCGCCGTCGAGGCGTTCGATCCGCGCGAGATGCTCGGCCACCACCTCGCGGGGCGTGACCCGCTTCTCGCGTACGGCTGCGGCGATCTCGGCGGCGGTCCGGCCGACCCAGGTGGTCACGGGCGCTCCCAGGGCTCGTACGTGTGCGTGTCGTGGTGTGCGTGCGCGCTTCCCGGTGCTCGTGCGCGAACGTGTACCCGGACTCGCGCGCACACGGGGCGTTCCGCGCACGTCGACGAGTCCGTACTCGTGAGTAGTGCGAGGAGCACTCTGCCCGGCCCGGGGCGCCGCGTCGAGGGGTACCGCCTCCCCGACCTGCGCCGCGTGCCTCGTGAACACCCGTGGCGCAGCCCCCGCATGTGTCCGACGGACGGCAGGTCATCCGATCACTGCTCCAACTTCCGGTCCTGCACGCCCCATTGACAGCTTTTTGCGGTGCATCAATCATCAGACATCCGATGAATGGAGCCGCTCATGAGCATGCATCCAAGACGTCAGGTACTGGGAGCCGCGGCGGGAGCCGCCGCCGCGGCCGCCCTTCCCCTCGCCGGCCCGGCACACGCGCGCACCGCGGAACAGGAACACCCCGGGCCGGTCAGGGACACCGGCGAGGCAGCCGCGGACCAGTGGGTCACGGTCCCCGATCCGGTCCCCGTCCCGCTCGACGCGCACTTCGACAACGACGGTCTCGACACCGCCGCGGCACGCGGCGGGAACTTCGACGGCTCGGGCTACACCTTCCCGGGTGAGGAGCTCCCGGCCGGACCCGTCGAAGTGAACGGCATCGCTTTTCAGTTCCCCTCCTCAGGTGCGGGCGCCCTGAACAACGTGGTCGCCCTCGGCCAGCGCATCGACCTGCCCAAGGGACGCTACCTGTCCGCCCTGTTCCTGACCGCGGGCAGCTACGGCGACGCCTCGGGCCAGGCCACCGTGCACTACGCCGACGGCTCCACGACGACCGCCGGACTCGGCGGCTCGGACTGGTACGCGGGAGGCGGTTCGCTGTCGGCGCCGTACCGCTACAAGCCGGACGGCACCAAGGACGCGCACCCCGTCGGGATCGGCACGGCGGAGGTCTGGACGGACCCGCAGCGCGAGGCCGTCGCGCTGACCCTGCCCACCACCAACCCCGCCGAGGCGAACAAGACCTCCCTGCACGTCTTCGCCCTGTCCCTGCAACCCGCCGCCCAGGGGCGGGCCCTGGCCCTGCGGGACGCGCACTCCACCTTCTCGCTCCTGGAGTCGAGCGGCGCCCAGAGCGTCGAGGCCACCGTCGTCAACGCGGGCTCCGTCACCCTCCTCGCCACGGACCGGGTGACCGTCGGTGTCGACGTACCCGGCGCCCGCACCGTCGAGCCCGCGCACGTGACCCGCCTCGACCCCGGCGAGCAGGCACGGGTCAGGGTCGGCATCCGCAACCGCGCGGGCACGACACCGGGAACCGTCCGGCGGGGCACGGTCTCCGTCGGCGGACGCGGCGGCCGGGCCGCCTCCTCCGCCGCCGACCTCACGCTCGGGACTCCGGACTACCGGCCCACCGAGGAGTCGCTCTCCGGCCACCAGGCCCCCTACTGGTTCCACCGCGCCAAGTTCGGCATCTTCATCCACTGGGGCGTCTACTCCGTGCCCGCCTGGTCGCCCGTCGGCAAGCAGTACGCAGAGTGGTACTGGAACCACATGCAGAGCCCGGACAACGCCGTCCACGCGTACCACCGGGACACGTACGGAGAGGACTTCGCCTACGACGACTTCATCCCGATGTTCACGGCCGAGCGGTTCGACCCCCGGGCCTGGGTGGAGCTGTTCCGCGACGCGGGAGCCCAGTACCACGTCCTGACCTCGAAGCACCACGAGGGATTCGCCCTGTGGGACACCGAGGTCGCCGACCGCAACGCCGTGCGGATGGGCCCGAAGCGCGATCTGATCCGCGAACTCTTCGACGCCTCCGAGCGGTTCACGCCGGAACTGCACCGGGGCCTGTACTTCTCCATGCCGGAGTGGTTCAACCCCGACAACCCCTGGATGGGCCACGCCCCGCGCAATCCGTACACCCAGGAGCCCGTCCCGTACACCGGATACACCGCGGGCAAGGACTATGTGAAGGACTATCAGGCCCGGCAGATGCTGGAGCTGATCCACGGCTACGACCCGTCCGTGCTGTGGTGCGACATCGGCGGCTCCAACGACAGCCTGAACGTGCTCGCGGAGTACTTCAACCACGGCAAGAACCGCCCGCAGCCGTACGAGGTGGCCGTCAACGACCGTGCGGGCATCGGCTTCCACGACTTCACGACACCCGAGTACACGACGTACGAGAACACCGTCGTCGCCAAGTGGGAGTCCAGCAGGGGACTCGACCCGTTCAGCTACGGCTACAACCGGGCCACGCCGGACGCCGAGTACATGACCGCGGAGGAGGTCGTCCGCAGCCTCGTCGACATCGTCTCGAAGAACGGCAACTTCCTGCTCGACATCGGCCCGCGCGCCGACGGCACCATTCCGGAGATCATGCAGACCCGGCTGCGCGAGACCGGACGCTGGCTGCGGACCAACGGCGAGGCGATCTACGACACCACGTACTGGTCGCGGATGGCCCAGCTCGGAGAGGACCTGCGGTTCACGGTGCGGCAGAACGAGGCCTTCTACATCCACTCGCTGGCCGCACCCGGAGCCCGGCTGACCGTCGAGGCGCCGGTGCCGGTCCGCTCCGGTGACAGGGTGACCATGCTGGGCCACGACCGGCCGCTGAACTGGACCGTGCGCAACGGCGCGCTGGTGATCGACGTGCCGGAGGCCGCCCGCAGGGCGGGACGGTACGTGTGGGTGTTCAAGGTGGACTGGCAGGTGTGACGGGAGGGGGAGCGGGGCCCGGGATGCGCCGGGCCCCGCGGAGGCAGACATTGGAAGCACAGCCCGCGCTCACGAGGAGGACCTCACGTGACGCACCGTCCGTACGGAACCGTGCCCACGCCCCGGCACCGGTCCCGGTGAGCCCCGGCACCCGCCCGCCGTCGTCGTCATGAGCCCGGACCGGCACCACCCGGCGCCGTCGCACGCGACGGCGCCGCCGTCCATGTCCGAGGCGGCATTCCGGTCCCTGTACGACCGGCTGCGCGCACAGGCCCTCGGCGGCGGCACCGACCGGCGGCGCGGAACGCTGAGCCGCATCACGCCCGAACGCGTGGTGGCCGCTGCGGCCGGGGTCCGGTCCGGACGCACCGTGTCGCTCGCCGCTCCCGTCGAGACCAGCCCGGGCCCGGACGACCCGCACCCGGCGTCCCACTCGATGATCGCCCCGGCGGACGGGGAAGCCGACGGGCACGGACTCCGGTTCGCCCTCGACAGATTTGCCATGAACGTGCACGGCGACGCCGACAGTCACCTGGACGCGCTCTGTCATGTGATCTTCGACGGTGAGCTCTACGGCGGTGTCCCGGCGAGCACCGTGACACCCGACGGTGCGGGCGCGCTGACGGTGGACCTCGTGCGGGACGGCATCGTCGGCCGCGGGGTTCTCCTGGACATCCCGCGTCTGCGGGGCGTGCCGTGGCTCGAGCCCGGCGACGCGGTGACCGCCGACGAACTGGCGGCCGCCGAGGTCGCCCAGGACGTCACGGTCGGCCCGGGCGACCTGCTGTTCGTGCGCGTGGGGCACCGCCTGCGGCGTCGCAGCCTCGGCCGCTGGGACACGGCACGGGCGCGTGCGGGCCTGCATCCGAACGCGATGGACTTCCTGGCCGAGCGGGGCGTCGCCGCCCTCGGATCGGACGGCAACAACGACACGGCCCCGGGCGTCGTGGCCGACGTCGCGTTCCCCGTCCACGTACTGGCCGTACAGGCCATGGGAATGCACCTCATGGACTACCTGGACTTCGAGGAACTCGTACCGGCGTGCGAACAGTCGGGCCTCCGGCACTTCCTGTGCGTGGTCGCGCCCCTGCGGCTGCCGTCGGCCACGGGCTCACCGGTGAACCCCATCGCCGTCCTGTGACGGACCGGGCCCGACGGCGCTCCGGGTGCCGCGGCGCCGCAGGCCGTATATGTTCGAAGAGGGGAGGGCCGAGGCAGATCCCGGCACCGCTCCGAGACCGCACGAGCGAGGACGGTGGTCGCCATGGGCGGCTTCCCCCACTACGACGTCATCATCATCGGCAGCGGCGCCGGCGGAGGCACACTCGCCCACCGGCTCGCCCCCTCCGGCAAGCGCGTCCTCATCCTCGAACGCGGCGACTACCTGCCGCGCGAACGGGACAACTGGGACTCGACGGCCGTGTTCGTCAAGGGCAAGTACCGGGCGCCGGAGTTCTGGCTCGACCGACACGGCAACGAATTCCCGCCCGAGGTCAATTACTACGTCGGCGGCAACACCAAGTTCTACGGCGCCGCGCTGTTCCGGCTGCGTCCGGAGGACTTCGGGGAACTGCGCCACCACGACGGCGTCTCTCCCGCCTGGCCGATCGGCTACGAGGACCTGGAGCCGTACTACACCGAGGCCGAGCACCTCTACCTGGTGCACGGCCGGCACGGTGAGGACCCGTGGGAAGGCCCGTACAGCGGTCAGTACGCCTACCCGCCGGTCGAACACGAGCCGCGGATACAGCAGTTGAGCGACGACCTGGAGAAGCAGGGACTGCACCCCTTCCACCTGCCGATCGGCGTCGACCTCACCCAGGACGCGAACGGCCGTGCCACCCACTCCAGTGTCTGCATCCGCTGCGACCGGGTCGACGGCTTCCCGTGCCTGGTCCGCGGTAAGTCCGACGCCCAGGTGATCTGCGTGGAACCGGCCCTGCGGCACCCGAACGTCGAGCTCGTCACCAACGCCCGTGTGACGCGGCTGGAGACCGACCCGACGGGCCGCAGTGTCACCGCGGTCGTCGCCCAGCTCCCCGGGGCGGAACAGGCCCGTTTCTCGGGTGACGTCGTGGTCGTGGCCTGCGGGGCGGTCAACTCCGCGGTCCTGCTGCTCGTCTCGGCCAACGACCGGCACCCGGGCGGACTGGCGAACAGCTCGGACGTGGTCGGCCGGCACTACATGCGCCACAACAACCTGGCCCTGATGGCGATTTCGAAGGAACCCAACGACACCCGGTTCCAGAAGACCCTGGCCCTGCACGACTGGTATCTGGGCGCGGACGACTGGGACTACCCCCTCGGGGGGATCCAGATGCTCGGCAAGTCGGACGCCGAGCAGATCCACGGCGAGGCCCCACGGTGGGCCGGGGCGGTCGCACCGGACATGCCGTTCGAAGTCCTCGCCCATCACGCCGTCGACTTCTGGCTGTGCGGAGAGGACCTGCCGCAGCCCGGCAACAGGGTCTCCCTGGACGCCGACGGCCGCATCCGTCTGACACTCGACGAGAACAACAACATCGCCGGTCTCGACCGCCTGCGGCACAAGCTCCAGCACATGCTGAGCCACTTGGGCATGCGCGAGCACCGTCTGCTGTCCCACAGCCTCTACCTGCACAAGGGCATGCCCATCGGTGCCACCGCCCACCAGGCGGGCACCGTGCGGTTCGGCGACGACCCGGCGTCCTCCGCCCTGGACGTCAACTGCAAGGCCCACGACCTCGACAACCTCTACGTCGCGGACACGAGTTTCTTCCCGAGCATCGGCGCGGTCAACCCGTCCCTGACGGCCATCGCCAACGCCCTCCGGGTCGGCGACCACATCGCCGAGCGGCTGTCCTGAACCACGGCCTTCGCCCGGCCTCCGACCGGGCGAAGTTCCTCAGCCGCCCAGCGCAACACAGCGGCTCCCGACATGCGCACACGCGTTCACGGTGATCGTGTGACGCCCGAAACCTCCGGGCCGCGGCCCGGCCGACCGGGTCCCGTGATCGAGGAGAGAGTCATCGTGAGTTCCGAGGGCGCACCTCAGGGCGTGGTCCCCGCCCACCTGCTCAAGGGCCAGAAGGCGCTGGTGACGGGAGCCAATTCCGGGATCGGCCGGGCCACGGCGATCGCCCTGGGCCGCGCGGGAGCGGACGTGGTCGTGAACTACGTGGCCGGTGGCGAGGAAGCCGAGAAGGTGGTCGAGGAGATCACCGCCTTCGGGGTGCGGGCTGCGGCCTATGAGGCGGACGTGTCCGACGAGGGCCAGGTCGTCGCCATGACGGACCGGATGGTCGAGGAGTTCGGCACCATCGACATCCTGGTCGCCAACGCCGGGCTGCAGCGTGACTCCGCCTTCACCGAGATGACCGTCGCCCAGTGGCAGAAGGTGCTGGACGTCAACCTCACCGGGCAGTTCCTCTGTGCCCGGGAGGCGACCAAGGAGTTCCTGCGGCGCGGCGTCGTCCCCGAGGTGTCACGCGCCGCAGGGAAGATCATCTGCATGAGCTCGGTGCACCAGATCATCCCGTGGGCCGGGCACGTCAACTACGCCTCCTCCAAGGGCGGCGTACAGATGATGATGCAGACCCTGGCCCAGGAACTCGCCCCGAACAAGATCCGGGTGAACGCGGTCGCCCCCGGCGCCATCAAGACCCCCATCAACCGCAGCGCCTGGGAGACACCTCAGGCCCGTGAGGACCTCCTGCGGCTGATCCCGTACGACCGCATCGGCGACCCCGAGGACATCGCCTACGCGGTCGTCGCCCTCGCCTCGGACCTCATGGACTACGTCGTGGGCACCACCCTCTACGTGGACGGCGGGATGACCCTCTTCCCCGGCTTCGCCACCGGCGGCTGACACCCCTCGTCGCGTCGGCCCTGGAGAGACTCACATGCACATCGCTTCCGCCCTGCTGACGGACGCGCCGGCGCAGATGCTCCCGGCCAGATCGATGATGGCCTTCACCCTGGCCTCGCACATCATCCTCGTACCGCTGGGCGTGGCACTGCCCCTGATCACGCTCGTCATGCACGGCTACGGGCTGCGCCGCGGCGACCCGGGCGCACTGCTGCTGGCGCGCCGGTGGTCCGCGGTCATGGCGGTCCAGTTCGCCATCGGGGTCGTCACCGGCACCGTGCTGTCCTTCGAGTTCGGGCTGCTGTGGCCCGGCATGATGGGACGGTGGGGCGATGTCTTCGGCATCGGGTTCGGCGTCGAGGCCTGGGCCTTCTTCCTCGAAGCCGTACTCATCGCCATCTACCTCTACGGCTGGCGAAGGCTTCCGCCGCGCACCCACTTCCTGCTCGGCCTGCCCCTGCCCTTCGCGGCCCTGCTGGGTGCCTTCGGCATCCTGGCCGCCAACTCCTGGATGAACACCCCGCGGGGCTTCACCGGCGACTCCGCCGGCAACCCGGTCGACGTGAAGATCTGGAAGGCGATCTTCACGCCCATGTTCGGGCCGCAGTACTGGCATTTCGTCGTGGCCATGTTCGTGACGGCGGGTTACGTCGTGGCCGGTGTCTACGCGGTCGGTTGGCTGCGCGGGCGCCGGGACCGATATCACCGGCTCGGCTTCACCGTCCCGTTCACGGTGGCCGCGGTCCTCACGCCGGTGCAGTTCGTGCTCGGCGACTCCATCGCCCGCCAGGTGTTCCACAAGCAACCGGTGAAGTTCGCCGCCATGGAGATCGTCTGGAACACCGACACCCACGTGCCGGAGTACCTGTTCGGCCGGCTGCACCCCGACGGCACGGTCTCCGGCGGCATCAAGATCCCCCAACTCGACTCGATCCTCGCCGGTTTCCGCCCCGACACGAAGGTGACCGGCCTGACCTCCGTTCCCGCGAGCGACCGGCCCACCGCCACCCAGGCCACCCTCACGCACTTCGCGTTCGACGCCATGGTCTTCCTCGGCTCACTGCTGCTCCTGCTCGCCCTCTGGTACGGCGTCCTGTGGCTGTGGCGCCGCCGACTGCCCACCTCTCCGTGGTTCTTCCGCGGCGCGGCGTGCGCGGGCGTGGCCTCCGTCGGCGCCGTCGAGTGCGGCTGGATCACCACCGAGGTGGGCCGCCAGCCCTGGATCGTGTACCAGAACATGCGGGTCGCCGAAGCGGTCACGTCGACGCGTTCCACCGTCCTGTGGATCACCTTCGGCACGGTCGTCGCGGTGTACGCCTTCGTCTTCGGGTCGTTCCTGGTGGTGCTGCTGAAGATGCGGACCCGCTGGCGCCTCGCCGACGAGCGCTCCGGCCCCGCCACACCCGCACAGACGCCGGAGACGGACACCCCGTACGGTCCGCGGTCCCCGGTCGCGGCGGCCGGCACCTCCCGCACCGGCGGCGACGGACCCCCCTCCTCGGGAGGCCGACCGTGATCGCCGGAGTCGTCGCCGTCGTCCTGCTGCTCGTGATCACCGCCTACGCCTGCGCCGGCGGCACCGACTACGGGGCCGGTTTCTGGGACCTGACCGCGGGCGGAGCCGAACGCGGCAAGCGCCCCCGCTGGCTCATCGACCACGCGATGGCCCCCGTATGGGAGGTCAACAACGTCTGGCTCATCTTCGTGCTGGTCATCATGTGGACGGGGTTCCCGGTCTTCTTCCAGCAGGTGTTCACGGCGATGTGGCTGCCCCTGGCGCTGGCCGCGGTCGGCACCGTCCTGCGCGGCGCCGGCTTCGCCCTGCGCAAACCCAGCCGGCGGCCGGCCGGCCGCCGGCTGTACGGAGCCGTGTTCGCCGTCTCGTCGCTGCTGACGCCGTTCTTCCTCGGCGCCGCGGCCGGGGGAGTGGCCTCGGGCCGGGTGACGGCGGGGACCATGGCGGCGACCGAGGCGTGGGCCAACCCGACCTCGCTCCTGTTCGGTCTCCTCGCCGTCGCCACGACGGCCCTGCTCGGCGGTGTCTTCCTGGCAGCGGACGCCCGGCGCTTCGACGTACCCGATCTCGACGGGTACTTCCGGCGGCGGGCCCTGGGCGCCCTGGCCGGCGTCGCCGTCCTCGCCCTGGTCACGCTCTTCGTCACCCACGGCGACGCCCCGCACCTGTGGCACGGGCTCACGCACGGCGTCGGCCTGGTCTTCGTCGTCGTGGCAGCACTGAGCACGCTCACGACGGCCTGGCTGCTGATGCGTCCTTCCGGGGGCTGGGCCCGGGTGAGCGCCGTCACCGTGGTCGCGTCGTCCGTCATCGCCTGGGGCATGGCACAGCGCCCCTACCTCATCCCGACGTCGATGACGATCGCCGAGGGCGCGGGCGCGCACACCACACTGCGCTGGCTGACGTTCGTCACCCTCGTCGCGGTCCTGCTGATCATCCCCGCGGTCGCCCTGCTCTACTGGCTGGACACCCAGGGCGAACTGGAGGGCCTCACCGACGCCGACCTGCGCCGCGGCGGCAGCGGTGACCAGGGCTGACCGCATGGCGGCCACGCACCGGGCACACGGAGAAGCGAGACCGCGATGACCGAGGACGACATCCTGCTCGGCATCGGTCTGACCGTCCTGCTCGCCGTGGGCGCCCAGATCTCGGCGAACCGGCTGCGGATCCCGGCCCTGATCGTGCTGCTGCCCGTCGGGTTCGCCGCCGGAGCCCTCACCGACGTGATCCATCCCGACCAGCTCCTGGGCGAGGCCTTCTCACCACTGGTGTCGCTGTCGGTGGCGATCATCCTCTACGACGCCGGTCTCGGGCTGGACCTGCGCCATCTCAAGGGCGCCACGCGCAAGGTCGTCGTACGGCTCATGGTGACCGGCGTGCTGCTGACCTGGGGAACCGTCCTGGCTCTGGGGCCCGCCCTGCTCGGCGTGCCCCTGGCCGTGGCCAGCGTGATCGGCGTCGTCCTCGTGGTGTCAGGACCGACCGTGGTCGGCCCGCTGCTCGACCACGTCAGGCCCTCGGACAAGGTGCGGCGGATCCTGGTGTGGGAAGGGTCCCTGATCGATCCCGTCGGGGGCATTCTCGGCGCCGTCGCCCTGCACTCCATCGTCTCGGGCGGACTCCAGGCCGGTCATTTCCGCTTCGGTTCGTTCGTCGCCGGCATCGCCGTCGGACTGGCCGGGGGCGCGGTCGGCGCCGCACTGCTGTGGTTCACCCTGCGCGTGCTCCGCCTCGGCGAGACGCTCGGCACGCTCGCCCAGCTGGGCACCGTCGTCGTGGTGGCCGCGGGCTGCGACATGGTGTTCGCCGACACCGGGCTCATCGCCGCGATCATCGCGGGGCTGACGGTCGCGAACCTTCCCGGCTTCGACCTGCCCGCCCGCCGGCCGTTCTTCGAGACGCTCGTCCAGCTGATCATCGGCCTGCTGTTCATCGCCATCTCGGCCACGGTGGCGCCAAAGGCGGTCCTCCCGGTCCTGCTGCCCACACTCGTGCTCGTCGCCGTGCTCGTCCTCGTGGTCAGACCGCTGGTCGCCCTGGTGTCCACCGCCGGGACGGACGTCGTCGCGCCCGAGCGCGCCTTCATCGGCTGGCTGGCTCCGCGCGGCATCGTCGCGGCGTCCACCGCCACGACGTTCTCCGCCTCGCTCGCCGCCGCCGGCCTGCGGGGCGCGGACAAGATCCTCCCCGTCACCTTCCTGGTGATCGTCGGGACGGTCGTGGTCTACGCGCTGACGGTGAGACCGGTGGCCACGAAGCTCGGCATCGCCCGCCCCGAGCGCGCCCGCCCGCTGCTGGTGGGCGGCACCCCGTGGGTGGTCGATCTCGCCCGGACCCTGCGCGGCGCGGGACTCGACGTGCTGATGTGGGCCGGATCGATCCAGGACAGGAACCGCATCGAGGAAGCCGGGATCGAGCTGGCAGCCGGCGAGCTCATGTCCGTGGCCACCGATCCGCAGGCGCGGCTGGAGGGCGTCACATCGCTCTACCTGCTCACGGACGACGACGATTTCAACGCGCTGGCCTCGATCGTCATGGCGGACAGCGTCGAGGGTCCGGTCCACCGCATCGGCCCGCCTCCCGACAGCCGGGGGGTCGTCGCCCTGTACACCGTCGGTGACACGCTCTTCGGCCCGGAACTCGTCCGCCACGCCGTGGCGTCCCGCTACGCGCGGGGCGCCCGGTTCCACGTATGGCCCGCCGCGGACCCGCCTCCGCCGGGCCACGAGACCCTCTTCGTCGTACGAGGCGACGGGCGGCTGGAGCCGGTCACCGGGGAGCAGCCGGTCACCGCCGTGGCCGGCGACGCGCTCGTCCTGCTCGGACCCGCGCCGGTGCCGGGCGCGCCGGTGCACGGCTGACCGACTCCGGTCACCGCCGGTCGAGCGCCGCGTTCAGCGTGATGGCGGCGTCGATGAGTGCGAGATGCGTGAACGCCTGAGGGAAATTACCGAGTTGACGGCCCGTCAAGTCGATCTCCTCGGCGTACAGGCCCAGATGGTTGGCGTACCCCAGCATCTTCTCGAACACCAGCCGCGCCTTGTTGGTCCGCCCCGCGCGTGCCAGCGCGTCGACGTACATGAACGTGCACAGCGAGAAAGTGCCCTCCGTGCCACGCAGCCCGTCGGGCGAGGCCGCGGGATCGTAGCGGTAGACCAGACTGTCGCTGACCAGCTCCTGTTCCATGGCGTCGAGGGTCGAGAGCCACAGCGAGTCGTCGGGGGTGACGAACCCCACCGTCGCCATGCGCAGCAGCGAGGAGTCGAGCACCTCACCGCCGTAGTGCTGGACGAAGGCCCGACGTTTTTCGCTCCACCCCTCGGTCATGACCTGCTCGTAGAGGTCGTCGCGCGCTCTGTGCCAGCGTGCTGCCGCGGCGGGCCGGCCGTTCGACTCGGCGAGCCGCAGAGCGCGGTCGAAGGCCACCCACGACATCACGCGGCCGTACGTGTAGTTCTTGCGTCCGCCACGGCTCTCCCACAGGCCGTCGCCCGCCAGGTCCCAGTGGTCGACCAGCCAGTCGAGGTTCGTCAGCAGCGACGTCCAGCCGTGGTGCCCCAGCTGGATTCCGTGCCGGTCCGCGAAATGGATGCTGTCCAGCGCCTCGCCGTAGATGTCCAACTGGAGCTGGGCCGCGGCCCCGTTGCCGATCCGAACCGGCGCGGAACGCGCGTAGCCCTCCCAGTGGTCGAGAATCTGCTCCTCCAGCTCGGAGGAGCCGTCGACCTTGTACATGATGTTGAGCGGTCCGGAGTCCCCGTCACTGCCGGCCCGCTCCTTGACCCGGTTGCCCAGCCATACGATGAAGGCCTTGGCCTCCTCGGTGAAACCCAGTCCCAGCAAGGCGTACACGGAGAAGGAGGCGTCACGGATCCAGGTGAAGCGGTAGTCCCAGTTGCGCTCGCCGCCCAGTTGCTCGGGCAGTGCCGCCGTCGGGGCGGCCACCAGCGCGCCGCTGGGGGCGTAGGTCATCAGCTTCAGCGTGATCGCGGAGCGCTCGATCGCCTCCCGCCAGCGTCCCGAGTACCGCGACTGCCCCAGCCAGGAACGCCAGAACGCCACGGTGTCGTCGAAGAGCCGCTGGTAATCGGCGAGACGGAACGCGTGGGGAGGCCCGTCGGCGTCCGACTCCAGCATCAGCCCGCGCTCCTGCCCGGCTTGCAGGGTCAACGAGAAGTGCAGGTCGTCCTGTCGATCCATGAGGACGTCGAGTATCCGCTCGTCCTCCGGCTCGCGGATGGAGTGCACGGTGAGTTCCGTGCCGTCCTCCGCGGCGAACACCGCTCCGTGCTCGGTGATGTGCATGCGGTGGGCCTTGCGGCCGTAGTCGAACCGGGGGGCGATCTCGACGTCGAACGTCATGCTTCCGCGCACGCAGCGGACCATGCGGACCAGCCGGTGGCGGGACGTGACCGTCATCCCCGTCACGGGCATGAAGTCGATCACCTCTCCGGCGCCCGCCTCGGTCATGAACCGGGTCACCAGGACCGCCGTGTCGGGGAGGTACAGCTGCCGGGTCGCGTACGTCGCGTGTACCGGCCGCACCGTGCAGTGCCCGCCCTTCTCCTTGTCCAGGAGCGCGCCGAACACGCTGGGGGAGTCGAACCGCGGGACGCAGAACCAGTCGATCGTACCGTCGACGGTCACCAGCGCCGCGGTCTGCAGGTCGCCCAGCAGGCCGTGGTTCTCGATCAGCGGGTAGTCGTCCATCGGCGCGTCCTTCCGGTACGGGATCCACCCGACGCACCCCCTGTTCAGCCTAAGTCGAGGGCCGGACTCCGTCCCGCCGGGCCGGGCGCGGGGCAGGGCGGCGCGGCTCGGCCGGGGCGACCGCCCTCCTGTGCCGGAGGCCTCCTGTGCCGGAGCGCACTCGACCGCGGACCGGGTCAGCGCGGCCGGCATGACCATCCGGAAGTGGATCACGTCCATCCGGGCATCCAGCGGTCGGGAGCCGGACCGGTCACCGGTCGGGCGGGGCCCTGGTGCGCGACGGACCGCGGACGGCCGGGACGGCCGTCCGGCGGGCGCTTCGGTACCGACCCCGTCGACCGGGCCACGGGCCCGCGACCGTGCCGTGGACACGAGTATGGGTCCGCCGTCAACGGGAGTGCTTCGTGCGCCCGGCGCGGTACGGGTACCACCGCTCGTGCACCGGGCTCACCGGTCCTCCCAGCCCTCGTCGCGCAGCCGTCGCCAGAGGTTCGTGCGGTGCAGCACGTAGAGGGCGCCGACCAGGGAGATCACCTGCAACCCGACGGCGAGCAGCCAGAAGACCGCTCCGCTTTCCAACTTGTCCGTCAGATAAGTAAAGTTCATACCGAAATACCCGGTGAGGAAGGTGAGCGGCAGAAAGATGGTCGACACGATGGCCAGCCGGTTGATCACACCGTTCTGTTCGCCGGAGACCAGGGACGTGTAGCTGGCGAAGGCGCGCCGGGTGGCGTCCTGGAGGGACTCGATGTCCGTGCGCACCAGCCTGCACCCCTGCTGGAACTCCCGGGCGAGCCGCTGGCGTGCCTCGGGGAAGGTGCTGCTCAGCATGCGCCGCGTGATGACCTCGTCCATCGTCTGGAGGTAGGGCAGCAGCGAGTGGTGCAGGAGAGCCGCTCGCCGCCGCAACTGCGAGAGTCGGTAGACCTGCTCCGCGCGTCGGTTCTCGAACATCTCGTCCTCGAGGTCCTCCACCGTCAGAAGGGCCGCCACAGCGGCCCGTCGGAAGGTCTCCAGCGCCGCCTGCAGCAGCAGGAACAGCACGGCCACGGCGTCGGCGGGCCTTTCCTGCGGCAGCTGCGAGGCGAGGTTCTCCAGTGGCTCGACCTGCCCCCGGTGGGCCGTGACCAGGTGCTGCTCGGTGACCAGGACGTGGACATGGGCGACCCGGTCCGTCAGGTACAGGGGTACGACGAAGGTCGCCCTGTCCCCCTGGTACTCGGCCCGTACGGGTTCGCCCTTCCTGCCGAACCAGGCGTAACGTCCGGCGTCGAGGCCGAGCTGGGGGGCGAGGGGCTCTTCGTCGGGTGCCGCTTCCTCGGGGAGCTCGACGTCGACGAGCACGAAGGCGGACGTGGCGAGACGCTCACGTGCCTGAGCCGCGTCCGTGCGCGTGACGAGCCCTTCCGGCATCGACACCACCGATACGATCATCGCCCCTCACCGTCGTCACGAAGTCCGTACGTCCCACCGTGCGCACACTCGGGTGGGAGCGCACGCGGACGGAGGCAGCCGCCCCGAAGGGTGCCCCGAACGGGTGAAACCGCGAGGGGTGAGGCAGGGCGCGGACGCAGTGCGGAGCAGGCGGGACGCCGGGCACGCGCGGAGTGGAGCAGGCGGGATGCCGGGCGCGCGGAGTGGAGCAGCTGGCACGCGGGGCGCGGGACGCCGGGCGAGCGCAGGCGGCGCGGCGGCGCGGCCGGTCGGCCGGCGGGCGCCGCCCGGTCACGCCCCGCAGGGGCCCGTGCTGTCCCGCTCGATCAGGCGCGGCACCGGCACCTGCACCGTCCGCGCCGGACCGCCGTCGAGGAGCGCGGTCAGTTCCTGCGCGGCGGTACGCCCGAACTCCACGGTGTCCCGGGAGAGCGCGGACAGCCAGGGCTTGACCATGCGGCACAGCGCGGAGTCCTCCCACGCCACCACCGACACCTGGCCCGGCACGAAGAAGCCCAGCTCGGTGGCGGCGGCGACGCCGGCGACGGCCATCACGTCGTTGTCGTAGACGAGCGCGGTCGGCGGGGTGCCGCCCTCCAGCACGCGGCGGGTGACCGCGGCGGCCTCCGAGTCGGAGTAGTCGGTGGTCACCGAGCGGACCTCGGCCAGACCGCGCCGCTCGGCCTCCGCACGCAGCGTACGGATCCGCCGCTCGGTGTGGGCGAGCCCTGGCAGACCCGCGATGTGCACGATCCTGCGGTGGCCGAGCGAGTACAGCTCGTCGACGACCGCGGCCATCGCACCCGCGTCGTCCGCCCACACGGTCGACAGGCCGGGATGCCGGGCGTCCGGCACGCCGCCGATCACCACGGCGGGCAGGCCCAGTTCGTCCAGCAGGTCCGGACGCGGATCGTCGACGCGAGGGTCGACCACCATCACTCCGTCCACCCGGTGCTCGGCCCACCAGCGACGGTAGACACCGCACTCGGCGTCCACGTCCTCGACCACCTGGAAGAGGAGGCCGAGATGACGCTCCGCCAGCACCTCCTGGATACCGGAGATGAGCTGGAGGAAGAAGGAGTCGACGCCGAGCGTGTCGGCGGGGCGCGCGACCACGAGGCCGACCGTGGCAGCCCCCTCACCCGACAACTGGCGCGCCGCCGTGCTGGGCCGCCAACCCAGTTGCTCGGCGACCCGGCGCACCCGGTCGCGCGTGACCTCGGAGACACCGGGCCGGTCGTTGAGCGCGAAGGAGACCGCGCTCTCGGAGACCCCGGCGCGCCGCGCGATGTCCTTCATCGTCGGCCGGCGCGCGGGTGACCGCTTGGCTGGCACCCTGACCCCCAATTCTCCGAGCCGTGCACTAATGCGCTTGAGTGATCCAACCCTAAAGCGCATTAGTGGGAACCTGCAAGTGTGTGGTGACACGCCTCTGACCTGGACTAATGCTCTGCGGATTCATTTAGTCCGCACGAATCCATTGACTTTCCCGAAGTGTGCCGGGCAAGGTCGCTGGCGCCACCACCGAGCACCACCCGCAGACGCCGCAAGGGAGCCGTGTCACCGTGCCTATACCCCGCAGAGCCCTAGTCGCCGCCGCCGTCGCCCTCGTCCTGCCGCTGAGTGCCTGCGGCTCCGGGGACGACGCCGGCGGTTCCACGGACGCCTCCGGCAAGATCGAGGGCGACATCACCTTCCAGACCTGGAACCTGAGGGCCAACTTCAAGCCGTACTTCGAAGGCGTGATCGCCGATTTCGAGAAGAAGTACCCCGGCACCCACGTGAAGTGGATCGACCAGCCCGCGGAGGGCTACGCCGACAAGATCAGCGCCGACGCGGCCGGCGGCACCCTGCCCGACGTCGTCAACGTCTCGCCCGACCTGGTCGCGCCGCTCGCCAAGGCGGGCCTCGCGCTCGACCTCGACAAGTCCGCCGCGCAGTACAAGAAGGAGTACCTCGACGGCGCCTGGGCGAGCCACCAGATCCCGGGGATGAACGGGACGTACGCCTTCCCCTGGTACCTCAACACCGGGCCGCTGTTCTACAACAAGTCGCTCTTCAAGGAGGCCGGGCTCGACGCCTCCAAGCCGCCCACCACGTACGACGAACTCTTCGCCGAGGCGCTCCAGTTGGCGAAGAAGAGCGACGGCAAGGTCGCCACGCTCGCCAACGTGCCCACCATCGAGGACTTCGGCCGCTATGGCGTCGAGCTCATGAACAAGCAGGGCACCGGCTTCGCCTTCAACGACGCCAAGGGCGTCGAACTCCTCACGAAGTACAAGGAGTTGTACGACGCCAAGGCGCTCGACCCGCAGGCCCTGACGGCGACCCCCGAGTCGTCCGGCAAGAAGTTCCTCACCGGCGCCGTCGCCATGAACCCGGGCAGCGCGCTGGACCTCGGAAACTTCAAGAAGCAGGCGCCGAACCTGTACAAGAACATCGGCATCACGGACCAGATCACCAGCACCGGCAAGGTGAACATGTACGTGATGGGCGTGATGGTCAACGCGCGCACCAAGCAAACGCCGGCCGCCGTCGCCTTCGCGCACTACGTCACCGACGCGCAGAACCAGATGTCCTTCGCCAAGAAGGTCGCGATCTTCCCGAGCACGGCCGGATCGCTCGACGACCCCTATTTCACCAAGGAGGACGGGACCGACGAGACGCGGGTGCGTATCGCCGCCGCCAAGTCCCTGAAGAACGCGGTGAACTACACCCCGGTCCTGTTCAGCGAGCAGATGAAGACGGCGCTGCGCAACGAGGTCGCCAAGGCGCTGCAGGGCAAGGAGAGCCCCAAGGCGGCACTTGACAACGCTGTCAAGGCCTCCGACCGGCTGCTCCAGCAGCAGGGCTGATCAGGCATGGCGAGTCCCTCCAGTACCGCACGGGTGCCGCGCTCCGCAGCGCGGGGGCGGCACCCCGGCTCCGCGACCCGCGAGCAGGGCCCCGGCGCGCCCCGGCCCGGCTCCCGGGTGAGGCGTCAACTACCCACCAGTCCCTGGCTGTTCGCAGCCCCGGGAGTCCTGGTCGTAGGCGTCTTCATCCTCTACCCCTTCGTCTCCACCCTGGTGAACGCCTTCACCGACCGCCGGACCCTGATGCCCGGCGAGTACGTGGGCCTGGCCAACTTCCGGGAGCTGCTGCACGACGAGATGTTCTGGACCGGGCTGCGCAACAGCACGCTGTACGTCCTCGGGGTCGTCCCCGCGCTCGTCCTGCTGCCGCTGCTGCTCGCCCTGCTCGTCCAGAAGAACATCCCCGGCATCACCTTCTTCCGGTCGGCCTTCTACACGCCGGTGGTCGCGTCCATCGTCGTGGTCGGCCTCATCTGGGTGTGGCTCCTCGACGAACGGGGCCTGGTGAACGCGCTACTGGAGGCGATCGGCGTCGGCAAGGTCGGCTTCCTCAGCGACCAGTGGCTGCTCCTGCTGAGCGCCATGGCCGTCACGGTCTGGAGGGGCCTCGGCTACTACATGATCATTTACCTGGCGGCCCTCGCGAACGTGCCGCGCGAACTGCACGAGGCCGCCCAGGTGGACGGCGCGGGGGCCGTGCGCCGCTTCTTCACGGTCACCGTGCCCGCCGTCCGCTCCACCATGGTGCTGGTCGCCGCGCTCTCCTCGGTCTCCGCCTTCAAGGTGTTCTCCGAGGTCTACCTGATGGCGGGCCCCGACGGCGGCCCGGCGGGCGAGGACACCACCCTCGTGATGCTCGTACAGCGCACCGGCACCGGGCTGACCGGACGGGTCGGCTACGCCTCCGCCATCTCGGTCGTCGTCTTCCTCGTCACCGTCGTCCTGATGCTGCTGGTGCTGCGCGCCGACCGGAAGGAAGAGACGTGAGCGTCACCGAGAAGGCACGCCCCGCCGAGACACCCGTCACCGTCCGCGCACCCCGCCTCCGGGACGAGCACGGCCGGCGTATCCGGGTGTGGGAACTCGTCCTGCGCTACGCGCTGTTGGTCGGTGTCCTGGCCCTCACCGTGGGCCCGTTCCTGTGGCAGCTGTCCACCTCGCTCAAGGGCCCGCACGAGGACATCTTCAGCTCGCCGCCGCGGTTCCTGCCGGGCGATCCGACCCTGCACAACTACCAGCGCGTCGCCGACACCATCCCCGTGTGGGACTACGCCCTCAACTCGCTGAAGGTGGCGGCGGCCAACGTGGTGACCAACTGCGTGGGATCCGCGCTCGCCGGGTACGCCCTCGCCCGGCTGCGCTACCGCGGTCGCAGACTCGCCACCCTGGTCTTCGTCCTCGCGATGCTCGTGCCGGCGGAAAGCATCATCATCGCCCAGTTCACGACCATGCGGGAGCTGGGCCTCAACAACACGCTGATCGGCGTCGTGCTGCCCGGCTGCATCGGAGCGATGAACGTCCTGCTGATGCGCAACGCCTTCCTCAACCTCCCCTACGAGATCGAGGAGGCCGCCTTCGTCGACGGCGCGAACGCCTGGCAGCGCTTCCTCAGGATCGCGCTCCCGTCGGTCAAGGGCACCCTCGCCGTGGTCGCGATCTTCGCCTTCATGGGTGCCTGGGACGACTTCCTGTGGCCGCTGATCGTGCTCAGCGACCCGTCGAAATTCACCCTGACCATCGGACTCAACTATCTGCACGGCACCTTCGCCAACGACGAACGGCTCGTCGCCGCGGGCACCATCATCGCCGTCGCACCCCTGATCGCGCTCTTCGCCTGCCTCCAGCGCTACTTCTTCCGCGGTGTGGGCGAGGGCGCCGTCAAGGGCTGACCTCCCGTACCACCGATTCCGCAAGGACCCCGCATGCCCCCTGCCGTGCGCTTCGGCGTCAACTACACCCCCAGCGAGGGGTGGTTCCACCACTGGCTCGACTTCGACCTCGACTCCGTACGCGCCGATCTCGACTCGATCGCAGCCCTCGGTCTCGACCACATCCGGGTCTTCCCACTGTGGCCACTCTTCCAGCCGAACCGGACGCTGATCCGGCCGCGTGCCGTCGAACAGCTCGTCGCGCTCGCCGACGCGGCGGCCGAGCGCGGACTCGACGTCAACGTGGACGGACTGCAAGGACACCTGTCGAGCTTCGACTTCCTGCCGGCGTGGACGCAGACCTGGCACCGGCGCAACATCTTCACCGACCCGGACGTGGTCGAGGCACAGGCGGAGTACCTGCGCACCCTGGCCACCGCCCTCGCGGACCGGACCAACTTCATCGGGATGACGATCGGCAACGAGGTCAACCAGTTCGCGGCCGGCCCCCACCCCGACCCCGACCTGATCACCTCCGAGCAGGCCGGCCGCTGGCTGGACCGGCTGCTCACCGCCTGCTCCGACGGCGCCCCCGGCAAGCTCCACCTGCACGCCTCGTACGACGCCGCCTGGTATCAGGACGACCAGCCGTTCACCCCCGCGCACTCGGCACGGCTCGGCGCGGTCACCGCCGTGCACTCGTGGGTGTTCAACGGCACGGCGCAGCGCCACGGGCGTACGGGTGTCGCCACCGAGCACCACGCCGCCTACCTCATCGAGCTGTCCAAGGCCTGGGCCACCGACCCGCACCGCCCCGTCTGGCTCCAGGAGGTCGGCGCGCCCGCCCCGCTGATCCCCGCCGAGCACGCCGCCGCCTTCACCGAGGCCACCGTCGCGCACGCCCTCGACTGCCCCGGACTGTGGGGCGTCACCTGGTGGTGCTCGCACGACGTCAGCCGCGGCCTCGCCGACTTCCCCGAACTCGAGTACAGCCTCGGCCTGCTGACCAACGACCGGCGCACCAAGCCCGCCGGCGAGAGCATCGCCGGGATCGTCAAGGAACAGCGCCCGGAGGCGCCCGCACCGCGCACCACAGCCCTGGTCGTCGACACCGCACCGGGCCGCTCGGTCTGCGCGCCCGGCGGCCCGGTCTTCGAGGCCTTCGCCCGGCTGACCGCCGACGGGGCGAGGCCCACCACCGTGCTCGCGAGCCGCGCCGCCGACGCGGAACACCTCGCGGCGCGAGGCATCACCGAGGTCGTCACCCCGGACCAGGTCATCCCGGACCAGGTCACCCGGTGACCGTGGACCACCGCAAGCACCGTAGTCCGTCCCCAACGATACGGAGCACACAGTGAACCTCAGCAGACGCACCGTCCTGCTCACCGCGGCCGGCGCCGCGAGCGGACTCGTGCCGGGCCTGTCCGGCACGGCGACCGCGGCGTCCCGCGGCGCCGGGGCGACGGCCGCCGCCCGGGACCTCCAGCCCTACGCGTCCTACTGGTATCCCGACTCACTGCCGTCCGGCACCCCCGGCACCGGAATCACCTGGCGCAGTCTCAAGGCCTGGCGCGCGGGCAGCGACGCCGACCTGGCCTTCAACGCCGCGTCCGTGCCGCTCGCCGCACGCTTCACCCCGACCCCCGCGAACACCACGGCCCGCTCCGGCCAGGCACGCATCCAGTCCCTGGTCTCCTTCGGGCCCACGTCGGCCAACCCCTCGCAGGGCTCGGCCGACGCCGACTACTACGCCCTCACCCACTGGGCATACATCGACGAACTCGTCTTCTGGGGCGGCTCCTCGGGCGAGGGCCTGATCCTCGCGCCCAACGCGCCGATCGTGGACGCGGCCCACCGGCACGGGGTCCCCGTCCTCGGCAACGTCTTCCTGCCGCCCGTCGCCTACGGCGGACAACTCCAGTGGACCCGCGACCTGGTGCAGAAGGACGCGAACGGCCACTACCCGCTGGCCGCGCAACTGGTCGCCGTAGCCGAGGCGTACGGCTTCGACGGCTGGTTCGTCAACGCCGAGACCGGCGGCGGGAACACGGCGCTGGCCACCGGCATGCTCGGCTTCCTGCGCGAACTGAAGTCCCTCGGCGCCGCCAGGGGACAGCGCGTCACCTGGTACGACGCCATGACCGTGAACGGCACGGTGAGCTGGCAGGGCGCGCTGAACAACCAGAACCAGTCCTTCTTCCAGGCCGCGGACTCGATGTTCGTGGACTTCCGCTGGTCCGCCGGCAGCCTGGCCTCCTCCGGGACGACCGCGCAGCAACTCGGCCGCAGCCGCTACGAACTGTGGGCCGGCGTCGACGTCGAAGCCAACGGCACCGGCGCGTCGGTGGACTGGGACGCCATCGTGCCGACCGGCAAGGCGCACGTCACCTCCATCGGCTTCTACCGGCCCGAGTGGACCCGCAACCACCTCCCCGCGAACCGGACGCCCGGCGACTTCCACGCCGCCGACGACCTGTTCTGGACCGGTGCCTCCCTCGACCCCGCCAGGCCGGACACCGACGCCGCCTGGCGCGCCCCGGCCGTCTCCGTCGCCGACCGCTCCACCGTCACCTCCGTCCCGTTCGCCACCTCCTTCAACACCGGCCACGGGCTGAAGTGGTACGAGGACGGAAAGGTCACCTCGGGCTCCGCCTGGAACCACCTGGGCCTCCAGGACCGGCTGCCCTCCCGCCGCTGGGTGGTGCGGACCACCGGCCGCCGCCCCGCCGTCACCTTCGACTTCGCGGACGCCTGGCGCGGCGGCAGCAGCGTCCTGGTCGCCGGCAGCCCGGACGCACCCACCACGCTGGACCTGTACGCCACGCGGCTGCCGATCGGTCCGGGCACGGTGGTCGAAGTGACGCACCGCACGGACGCGGGAAGTCCCGCCCTGGAACTGGCCGTCGCCACCGCCGAACCCGCCACCGCGGGCGGCGCGCCCCCGTACACGTATCTCCCGCTGCCGGTGACCCCCGGCGGCGGCTGGCAGACCTCCACCGTGCGGCTCACCGGCCTGTCGGGCACCGTCCGGGCGCTCGGGGTCCGGATGACCGGCGGCGGAGCGGTCCGCTGGCGCCTCGGCGCCCTCGCAGTCCGGGACGCGCCGGTGACCCCCGCCGCACCGGCCGGCCTGCGCGTCACCGACGCCGACGGAGGCAGCCTGCGCCTCGCCTGGCAGGGCGCCCCCGGCCCCGTACGCCACTACGAGCTGTACCGGATCCTCCCCGACGGCACGCGCCGCTTCCTCGGCGGCACCTGTCAGCGCGCGTTCCACGTCGGCGGTCTCGCACCCGAACAGGGCGAGACGGCCGCGCGGTTCGAACTGCGCGCGGTGGGGGAGCTGTTCACCGTCTCCACCGCAGCCACGACCACCCACACCTGGTAGCCCGCACCCTCACCCCACGGAGCACTCTCATGCATGACGACCGCACCCTGGTCGAAGCCCGCCTCAAGCGCGTCCTGGACGAGCGCATACGTCCCGCCGTGTACCCCGAGTCAGTACCGCTGGACGTGGCCGTGTGGCACGCGCCCGGAGAGCCGGTACCGGTCGCCGAGGGAATCGCGGCGAGCGTGGAACCGATCGAGGCGGGCGCGCGCTGGGGTGCTCCGTGGGGCACCAGCTGGTTCCGCGTCACCGGCACCGTCCCCCGGGCGTGGGCCGGCCGGACCGTCGAGGCGCTGCTCGACCTCGGCTTCGACGAGAACATGCCGGGCTTCCAGTGCGAGGGACTCGTCTACCGCCCCGACGGCACACCCGTGAAGGGCCTGAACCCGCGCAACCAGTGGGTACGCATCGGCGCGCCCGTCGAGGGCGGGGAGGAGGTCCGGCTGCACATCGAGGCCGCCTCCAACCCGGTCATCCTCGACTACCACCCCTTCCTGCCCACCCGGCTCGGCGACAAGGAGACGGCCGGCAGCGAACCGCAGTACCGCCTGGAGCGCATGGACCTCGCGGTCTTCGACGAGACCGTCTGGCAGCTCGTCGTCGACCTGGAGGTCCTCGGCGAGCTGATGGCCGAACTGCCCCTGGAGTCCGCCCGGCGCTGGGACGTCCTGCGCGCCGTGGAACGGGCCCTGGACGCGCTCGACCTCCAGGACGTCGGCGGCACGGCGGCCGCGGCACGTGAGCGGCTGGCCGACGTCCTGTCCACGCCTGCCGCGCCCTCCGCCCACCGCATCAGCGCCGTCGGGCACGCGCACATCGACTCCGCCTGGCTGTGGCCGCTGCGCGAGACCGTCCGCAAGGTCGCCCGGACGACCTCCAACATGACCGCACTGCTGGAGGACGAGCCGGACTTCGTCTTCGCCATGTCCCAGGCCCAGCAGTGGGCCTGGGTGAAGGAACACCGGCCCGAGGTGTGGACCCGGGTCAAGAAGGCCGTGGCCGACGGGCGTTTCGTACCCGCCGGCGGCATGTGGGTCGAGTCCGACACCAACATGCCCGGCTCGGAGGCGATGGCCCGTCAGTTCGTGCACGGCAAGCGGTTCTTCCTCGACGAGTTCGGCGTCGAGAACGACGAGGCCTGGCTGCCCGACACCTTCGGCTTCGCCGCCGGACTCCCGCAGATCATCAAGGCGGCCGGCTCCAAGTGGCTGCTCACACAGAAGATCTCCTGGTCGCAGACCAACAAGTTCCCGCACCACACCTTCCAGTGGGAGGGCATCGACGGCACCCGCATCTTCACGCACTTCCCGCCCGTCGACACCTACAACTGCTCCATGAAGGGCAGCGAGATCGCCCACGCGGCGGCCAACTTCAAGGACAAGGGCGTGGCCCGGCACTCGCTGGCGCCCACCGGCTGGGGCGACGGAGGCGGTGGCACGACGCGCGAGATGGTCGCCAAGGCGGCCCGGCTGCGTGACCTCGAAGGCTCCGCGACCGTGGTGTGGGAGACCCCCGGGGAGTTCTTCGCCAAGGCCGCCGCCGAGTACCCCAACGCCCCCGTCTGGGTCGGAGAGCTGTACCTCGAACTGCACCGGGCCACGCTCACCAGCCAGGCCGGCACCAAGCAGGGCAACCGGCGCAGCGAACACCTGCTGCGGGAGGCCGAGCTGTGGGCGGCGACCGCGGCCGTACGGACCGGGCTGCCCTACCCGTACGAGGCGCTGGACCGGATCTGGAAGACGGTGCTGCTCCACCAGTTCCACGACATCCTGCCGGGGTCGTCCATCGCCTGGGTGCACCGGGAGGCCCGGGCCACCTACCGCCGCGTCGCCGAGGAGCTGGACGGCATCATCGACGTCGCCCAGCGCGCCCTCGCCGGCGAGGGCGCGACCGACCTCGTGTTCAACTCCGCACCGCACGGCCGGGACGGGATCCCCGCGGGCGGCGCCCGCACGCCGCGGATCGAGGGTGTCGCCGCGCTCGCCCCGCGCGTCCAGGGCGGCTACGTCCTGGACAACGGCCTGCTGCGCGTCGAGATCGACGGTCGGGGACTCGTCGTCTCCGCCTACGACCTCACCGCCGACCGCGAGACTATCGCGCCCGGAACCGCCGCGAACCTGCTCCAGCTGCACCCCGACTTCCCGAACATGTGGGACGCCTGGGACGTTGACGAGTTCTACCGCAACACGGTCACCGACCTGGTCGGCACGGAGGAGATCACGCCCGGCGAGGACGGCGTGTCCGTCCGGATCGTACGGTCCTTCGGCGCGTCGCGGGTAACCCAGGTGCTCTCGCTCGCAGCCGGCGAGCCCCGCCTCGACATCGACACCGAGGTCGACTGGCACGAGACGGAGAAGTTCCTGAAGCTCGCCTTCCCGCTCGACGTGCACGCCGAACGGTACGCGTCCGAGACCCAGTTCGGGCACTTCCACCGGCCCACGCACACCAACACCTCGTGGGAGGCCGCCAAGTTCGAGGCGTGCAACCACCGGTTCGTGCACATCGAGGAGCCCGGCTGGGGCGTCGCCCTGGTGAACGACTCCACGTACGGCCACGACGTCACCCGGACCGTGCGCGACACCGACGGGGGCACGACCACCACGGTGCGTGTCTCGCTGCTGCGTGCCCCGCGCTTCCCCGACCCCGAGACCGACCAGGGCGTGCACCGCTTCCGGCACGCCCTCGTGCCGGGTGCCGGGATCGGCGACGCGGTGCGCGAGGGCTGGCGGATCAACCTGCCGGAGCGGCGGGTGAGCGGCGCTCACGAGGTCGCGCCGCTGGTGAGCGTCGAGCAGGACGCGGTCGTCGTGACCGCCGTCAAGCTCGCCGACGACGGGACGGGCGACGTGGTCGTCCGCTTCCACGAATCGCGCGGCGGCCGTACCCGGGCCACGCTCACACCGGGCTTCGACGTCGCGACCGTCACGGTCACCGACCTTCTGGAGCGGCCGCTGGCCGACGCGACGGCACCGGGCCGGGACGGCGACCGGATCACCGTCCCGCTTCGCCCCTTCGAGCTGGTGACGCTCAGGCTGCGGCGCGCCTGAGCGAGAACGGGGACGCCCTGACGTGACGGGGAGGGCCCGCCGCACCGTGATACGGCCGCGGCGGGCCCTGCCTGTACGTCCCGGGCGGGATCCGTGGCCGGGAGCAGGTCCGGATCAGGTCCGGCTCAGGTCCGGCTCAGGTCCGGGACGTGCGCAGCCGCGGGGTTCTGGGCGGGAGCCTCGGTCCGGAGCGTTCGCAGGTGCGGTGTTCTGGCAGGACGTCCCGGTCCGGAGCGGGGGGACGTGCGCGCTCTGTGCGGGTACCTCGGTCTGGGGCGGGCGGACGCGTGGGGTCCGGGGCGGGCGCCGGTGCGGAGGGGCGGTCGCGCGCGCTCGGAGCCGGTACCTCGGTCCGGGGCGGGCAGCGATGCGGGTTTCAGGAGGCGCCCCGGCCCGGAGCGGCCGGACGCGCTGGTACGGGGCGGACGCCCCCACCCGGAGCGCACGGAGGCGCGGGCCTGCGGGAGAGCTCCCGGGTCGGGAACAGGGCTCGCTACGCGGTGAGTTGGCTGCGCAGCCACTCCTCGACCTCGCCCACGTGGGCGGCCGCCGCCGCCCGGGCCGCCTCCGGGTCGTGGGCCACCAGGGCGCGGTGGATCGCCGCGTGCTCGCGCCGGGTCCGCTCGAACGCCCCCTCCTCCTGGTAGCCGCGCCAGACACGGGCCCGGAAGGTGCGGGAGGACAGGCCCTCCAGGATCGCCGCCATCGTCTCGTTGCCCGCGGCCGTCGCGATGGCACGGTGGAACGCGAGGTCGTGGGCGATGATCTCCTCCGGGTCGTCCGTCGCGTTCATCGCCGCCAGGTGCTCCTCCACCTCGGCGAGCTGGTCCGGCGTGATGCGGGCCGCGGCGAGAGCGGTCGCCGTCGACTCCAGGATGCGGCGGACTTCCAGGAGTTCGACCAGCCGCGGCCCCCGGGACAGATCGGCCACCACGCCGAACGTCTCCAGCAGGTCCCCGGCCTCCAACTGCGTGACGTAGATGCCCGAGCCGTGCCGCGCCTCCAGGACGCCGAGGACGGTGAGCGCCCGGATCGCCTCGCGCATGGAGCTGCGCGAGATGCCGAGCTGCGCCGCGAGGTCCCGCTCGGTCGGCAGCCGCTGGCCCGGTTCGAGGCGGCCCTCGCCGATCAGCGCCTTGATCCGCTCGATGGCGCGCTGCGTCACGGTGCCCTTCTGCGGGGCCGACTCGGCAGGCTCCGTCTCCTTGGCCAGGGTCTCGTTCACGCCACATCCTCCTGTTGCCGGGTGCGCCGCAGTTTAACCGGCCATGTGGTCCGACCACTATGGCTGGAAACCGTGAAAATCTGACGACGGAGGGTGTTGTGACCCCGAAGTGGTCTGATAAATATTCGTCCCGGCTGGAAGAGGGACCTCCGGCCACGCATCCTGCTCGATCACGCTCGATGAGGAGCCGTCAGATGGCCGGCAGAACTGTGCGGAACAGGCGAACCCCGTCGCGAGCGGCACGTGCGGCCCTCGCGGCAACCTGCGCGACCCTCGTGCTCGCGGCATGCGGCAGCACCAAGGACACCGCGGCCTCGGGCGGCGAAGGAGGCGACGGCACCGGCAAGGTCGGGGTGATCCTGCCCCTGCTGACCTCGCCGTTCTGGCAGTCGTACAACGACTACGTCCCCAGGATGGCGAAGTCCGAGGACGTGGACGCGCTCAAGACCGTCAACTCCAACAGCGATCCCTCGCAGCAGATCACCGACATCAACAACCAGCTGAACCAGGGCGTGAAGGGCCTCGTCGTGGCCCCCCTGGACAGTGCCGCGATCGCCGCCGGACTCGACCAGGCCGAACGCAAGGGTGTCCCGGTGGTCGCCGTGGACGTGGCACCCGACAAGGGCAAGGTGGCCATGGTCGTGCGCGCCGACAACGTCGCGTACGGGGAGAAGGCCTGCGAGTACCTCGGCAAGCAGGCCGGGTCCGGCAAGGTCGTGCAGATCATGGGCGACCTCGCCTCCGTGAACGGCCGCGACCGCTCCGAGGCGTTCCGCAGCTGCGTCAAGAAGAACTACCCGAAGCTGAAGGTCCTCGAGATCCCCGCCAAGTGGGAGTCGGACACCGCGGCCTCCAAGCTGGACACCCTGCTCAACGCCAACCCCGACATCAAAGGCATCTACATGCAGGCGGGCGGCGTCTACCTCGCGCCGACCCTGCAGACCCTGAAGTCCAAGGGGATGCTGAAGAAGGCGGGCGAGGCGGGCCACATCACGATCGTCTCCAACGACGGCATCCCGCAGGAGTTCGATGCCATCCGCAAGGGCCAGATCGACGCCACCGTCTCCCAGCCCGCCGACGCCTACGCCAAGTACGGCATGTACTACATCAAGGCCGCGATGCGGGGAAAGACGTTCGAGCCGGGCCCGACGGACCACGACTCGAAGATCGTCAAGCTGCCCAGCGGCATCCTCGAGGACCAGCTGCCCGCCCCGCTGGTGACCAAGGACAACGTCGACGACCCCAAGCTGTGGGGCAACACGGTCAAATGAGTACACCACTGGTCGAGGCGCGGGGGATCGTCAAGCGGTACGGCCCCACCGTCGCACTCCAAGACGGCCGGCTCACCGTCCTTCCCGGTGAGTCGCACGCCCTCGTCGGCCGCAACGGCGCGGGCAAGTCCACCCTCGTCACCGTGCTCACCGGACTCCAGGCCGCCGACGAGGGCACCGTCCTCTTCGACGGCGAGCCCGCGCCCGCCCTCGCCGACCGGGACGCCTGGCGCCGCAAGGTGGCGTGCGTCTATCAGCGGCCCACCGTCGTCCCCGAACTGACGGTCGCCGAGAACCTCTTCATCAACCGGCAGCCGGCCGGCAGGGGAGGCCTCATCAGCTGGCGCCGGCTGAGGACCGAGGCGGCCGAGGTCCTCGATACCTGGGGCGTGCACGTCGACCCGGGCGCGCGGACCGCCGACCTCAAGGTCGAGGACCGTCAAATGGTCGAGATCGCCCGGGCGTTGAGCTTCGGTGCCCGGTTCATCGTGCTCGACGAACCGACCGCCCAGCTCGACAACCGGGAGATCGACCGGCTGTTCACCCGGATGCGCGCCCTCCAGGAGGCGGGGGTGACCTTCCTGTTCATCTCGCACCACCTCCAGGAGGTGTACGAGGTGTGCCAGACGGTCACGGTCCTGCGCGACGCCCGCTGGATCACCACCGCGCCGGTCGCCGAACTCCCGCGCCCGGCCCTGGTGGAGGCCATGGCGGGCGAGTCGATCGCCGAACGCCGGGTCGCGGACCGCACGGTGGCCGCGGACGCGCCGGTGATCCTCGACGTCGAGGGCCTCACCTCGGGCGCCTACGAGGACATCGACCTCACCGTCCGCCGCGGCGAGGTCCTCGGCCTCGCCGGCTCCAGCGGCAGCGGCAAGATCGAGCTCGCCGAGTCCCTCGCCGGACTCCACACCCCGACCGGCGGAAGCGCGCGGCTGGACGGCGAGCGCCTCCCGTTCGGTGACGTCCGGGCCGCGCTGCGGGCGGGCGTCGGATGTGTACCGCGCGACCGCCACGACCAGGGGCTCGTCTCCTCGATGAGCGTCGGAGACAACACCACCATGACCATCCTCGGCCGGCTCGGGCGCCACGGATTCATCGGCACCGACCGCAGACGCGCCTTCGCCGCCGACCTCATCGAGCGCCTCGACATCCACACCGACGGCCCGGAGCAACCCGTCTGCGACCTCTCCGGAGGCAACGCGCAGAAGGTCGTGATGGCCCGCGCCCTCGCCTCGGACCCGCGTCTGCTCGTCCTCATCAACCCCACCGCGGGCGTCGACGTGAAGTCCAAGGAGTCCCTGCTGTCACGCATGGACAGTGCCCGGGAGGACGGCACGGCCGTGCTCGTCGTCTCCGACGAACTCGACGACCTGCGCCGCTGCGACCGGGTCCTCGTCCTCTTCCACGGCCGCGTCGTCGCCGAGCACCCCGCCGGCTGGCGCGACCACGAGCTCATCGCCTCCATCGAAGGAGTGGACCATGGCTGACACCAAGGCCCCGCCGCTCACCCCCCTCCGGGCCCCGGACCCGCGTGCCGCCAAGACGATGCTGCTCCGCCGAGCCCGCGAACTCGCCCTCGTACCCGCCCTGTTGCTGCTCATGGTGCTCGGAGCGTTCGTCAACGACTCCTTCCTCACCGAGCGCAACCTCATCTCGATCCTCGGCGCGTCGGCGGCCCTCGCCATGGTCGTGCTCGCCGAGTCCCTCGTGCTCATCACCGGCAAGTTCGACCTGTCGCTGGAGTCCGTCGTCGGCATCGCGCCCGCCGTCGGCGCACTGCTCGTCCTGCCCGCGGCCCAGTCCGGCTGGGGCACCGAACTCCCCGCCGCGCTCGCCCTTTTCGCGACCCTCCTGGTGGGCGCGGCCATCGGTGCCTTCAACGGCATCCTCGTCGTGAAGTTCAAGCTCAACGCCTTCATCGTGACCCTCGCCATGCTGATCATCCTGCGCGGCCTGCTGGTCGGCGCGACCAAGGGCAAGACCTTGTTCGGGATGCCCGACGCGTTCTTCTCGCTGGCCACCACCACCTTCCTGCGCGTCCCGATGTCCGTGTGGCTGGCCGCCGTCGCCTTCGGCGTCGCGGGCCTGGTCCTCAAGTACCACCGCGTCGGCCGCGCACTGTACGCGATCGGCGGCAACGCGGACGCGGCCCGCGCGGCCGGCATCCGCGTCGAGCGCGTCATGCTCGGCGTGTCCGTCGTCGCGGGCGTCCTCGCCTCGGTCGGCGGGATCATGCAGACCGGCTACGTCGGGGCGATCAGCGCCAACCAGGGCAACAACATGATCTTCACCGTGTTCGCGGCGGCGGTCATCGGCGGCATCAGCCTGGACGGCGGCAAGGGCACCATGTTCGGCGCCCTGACCGGCGTCCTGCTGCTCGGCGTCGTGCAGAACCTGCTCACGCTCGCCCAGGTGCCGTCCTTCTGGATCCAGGCCATCTACGGCGGGATCATCCTGGTCGCCCTCGTGATCGCCCGCGTGACGACGGGCCGTGCCCAGGACTGACCTGCTTCGACTCCGTACGGGCCCTCCGTACGCCCCCGTCCCGGACCGAAAGGCCTCCCGTGTCCCCAACTGCCGCCCGTATCACCGCGGTCGACACCTACGACATCCGTTTCCCCACCTCGCGCGAGCTCGACGGCTCCGACGCGATGAACCCGGACCCCGACTACTCGGCGGCCTACGTCGTACTGCGCACCGACGACGCCGACCTTCCCGAGGGGCACGGATTCACCTTCACCATCGGGCGGGGCAACGACGTCCAGGTCGCCGCGATCGACGCGCTGCGCGGACACGTGATCGGCCGGTCCGTCGACGAGCTGTGCGCGGACCCGGGGTCGCTGGGCCGGGACCTGGTCGGCGACAGCCAGCTGCGCTGGCTGGGACCCGAGAAGGGGGTGATGCACATGGCGATCGGCGCCGTCCTCAACGCCGTCTGGGACCTTGCCGCCAAATGCGCCCGCAAGCCCCTGTGGCGGCTGCTCGCCGACGCCGACCCCGAATGGCTGGTCGGGCAGGTGGACTTCCGCTACATCACCGACGCGCTCACTCCGCAGGAGGCCCTGGACCTGCTGCGCCGCGGGAAGGAGGGCGCCGGGCAGCGCCGGGCCGCCCTCCTGGAGCGCGGCTTCCCCGCGTACACCACCTCGCCCGGCTGGCTCGGTTACGACGACGACAAGCTCACCCGGCTCGCGGCCGAGGCCGTCACGGCCGGGTTCCGCCAGATCAAGCTCAAGGTCGGCGCCGACCTCGACGACGACCTGCGCCGCTGCCGGGTCGCCCGCTCCGTGGTCGGCCCCGGCATCAGGATCGCCGTCGACGCCAATCAGCGGTGGAACGTCGACGAGGCGATCGCCTGGACCAACGCGCTCGGCGAGTTCCAGCCCTACTGGATCGAGGAGCCGACCAGCCCGGACGACGTCCTCGGGCACGCGACCGTCCGCAAGGCCGTGACACCCGTGAAGGTCGCCACCGGCGAACACGTCCAGAACCGCATCGTGTTCAAGCAGTTCCTCCAGGCCGGCGCCATCGACGTCCTCCAGATCGACGCGGCCCGCGTCGGCGGGGTCAACGAGAACCTCGCCATCCTGCTGCTCGCAGCCAAGTTCGGCGTGCCGGTGTGCCCGCACGCAGGCGGGGTCGGACTGTGCGAACTGGTCCAGCACCTGTCGATGTTCGACTTCGTGGCGCTGTCCGGCACCACCGACGACCGGGTGATCGAGTACGTCGACCACCTCCACGACCACTTCGTCGACCCCGTGGTGATCCGCGACGGCCACTACACGGCGCCGTCGGCGCCCGGCTTCTCGGCCACCATGCGGCCCGAGTCCATCGCGGAATTCACCTACCCCGGTGGCGCATTCTGGGCCGCCGACCTCGCGCAGCAGTCACGAACCGAACGGAAGGGGGCGGCCGCATGACGGACGCACAGGACTTCGACGGGCTCAGGGCGCTCGTGACCGGCGGCGCGTCCGGCATCGGACGGGCCACCGCGGAGCTGCTCGCCGCCCGAGGCGCCCGGGTCGCCGTGCTCGACCTGGACCCGTCGTCGGTCGAGGGGCCACTGCTCGGCCACCGCGCCGACGTCACCGACGACGCCTCCGTCCGCGCCGCCGTGGCCGCTGCCGCCGAAGCCCTCGGCGGCCTCGACGTCCTCGTCAACAACGCGGGCATCGGCGCCCAGGGAACGGTCGAGGACAACGACGACGCCGAGTGGCACCGCGTCCTCGACGTCAACGTCCTCGGCATCGTGCGCACCACCCGCGCCGCGCTGCCCCTGCTCCGGCGGTCCGCGCACCCGGCCGTCGTGAACACCTGCTCCATCGCCGCCACCGCGGGCCTGCCCCGGCGCGCCCTGTACTCCGCCACCAAGGGCGCCGTCCTCTCGCTCACCCTCGCCATGGCCGCCGACCACGTCCGCGAAGGCATCCGCGTCAACTGCGTGAACCCCGGCACCGTGGACACGCCCTGGGTCGGCCGACTGCTGGGCGCCGCCACGGACCCGGCCGCCGAACGCGCCGCGCTGGAGGCCCGCCAGCCCACCGGCCGACTCGTGACGGCCGCCGAGGTCGCCGGTGCCATCGCCTACTTGGCGAGCCCCCTGTCCGGCGCCACCACGGGCACCGCGCTCGCCGTCGACGGGGGCATGCAGGGCCTGCGACTGCCGCCGGTGGGTCGGTGAGCACGCTGGGAGGCAGCGCGGTCGAGGCCGGTGCGCTGTCCTTCGGCGGGGCGGCCATCGGCGGCCTCTACACCGAGGTCGCGGACGAGCAGGCCTACCAGGCCGTCGACGCCGCCTGGGCGTGCGGCATCCGCTCCTTCGACACCGCGCCGCACTACGGCATCGGCCTCTCCGAACGGCGCCTGGGCGCCGCCCTGCGCGACCGGCCGCGCGCGGCGTACACCCTGTCCACCAAGGTGGGCCGCGTCCTGGAGCCGACCGACGAGGGCGGCGACGACCTCGCCCACGGCTTCGCCGTCCCCGCCACCCACCGCCGCGTCTGGGACTTCAGTGCCGACGGAGTACGGCGGAGCCTGGACGCCAGCCTCGAACGCCTCGGACTGGACCGGGTCGACGTCGTCTACCTGCACGACCCCGACGACCACGCCGAGCAGGCCTTCCGCGAGGGCTACCCCGCCCTGGAGGACCTGCGCGCGCAGGGCGTGGTCGGCGCGATCGGCGCGGGCATGAACCAGACCGCGATGCTCACCCGCTTCGTCCGCGACACGGACGTCGACGTGGTGCTGTGCGCGGGCCGCTACACCCTCCTCGAACACGGTGCCCTCGCCGACCTGCTGCCCGCGGCCGAACAGCGCGGCACCTCCGTCGTCGTCGGCGGCGTCTTCAACTCCGGTCTGCTGGCCGACCCGCGGCCGGGAGCGACCTACGACTACTCCGCCGCACCCGCGGAGGTCCTGGAGCGCGCCCTGCGACTCAAGTCCGTAGCCGAACGGCACGGCACCACGCTGCGGGCCGCCGCCCTGACGTTCCCGGCCGCCCATCCGGCGGTCGCGAGCGTCCTGGTCGGCTGCCGCTCCGCGCACGAAGTCCGCGACTGCGTCACACAGTTCGCCACGAAGGTGCCCGCCGGCTTCTGGCACGAACTGCGCGCGGAAGGCCTGCTGCCCGCAGGCGCCCCCGTACCCGTACCGGAGCCGTCATGAGAGTCGCCCTGCACACGAAGGTCCGCGCCGACCGGGTCGCCGCGTACGAGGCCGCCCACCGCGAGGTCCCCGAGGAACTGACCGCCGCGATCCGCGCCGCCGGAGCCACCTCCTGGACGATCTGGCGCAGCGGCACCGACCTGTTCCACGTCCTGGAGTGCGAGGACTACGGGCGCATGCTGGCCGAGCTGGAGAGGCTGCCGGTCAACATCGCCTGGCAGGCCCGCATGGCGGAACTCCTCGACGTCGTCCACGACTACTCCGGCGCCGGTGCCGACGCGGGACTGCCCGTGGTGTGGGAGCTGTCGTGACCGTCGATGCCCACCACCACGTGTGGGACCTGTCCGTCCGGGACCAGGACTGGATCACCGGGCCCGAACTCCGGCCACTGCGCCGGGACTTCGCACTGTCCGACCTGGAGCCCGAGGCACGGGCCGCCGGCGTCGACCGGACCGTCCTCGTCCAGACGGTCACCGTGGCCGGGGAGACCCCGGAGTTCCTGGCCCTCGCGCGGGAGAGCGCACTGGTGGCGGGGGTCGTCGGCTGGACCGATCTGACCCGCCCCGACGTCGCCGAAGAGCTGGCCCGCCTGCGCGAGCTGCCGGGCGGCGGGTACCTGAAGGGCATCCGTCACCAGGTCCAGGGCGAGTCCGACCCGCGGTGGCTGCTGCGCCCGGACGTACGCCGAGGACTCGCCGCCGTCGCCGCGGCGGGACTCGTCTACGACCTGGTCGTGCTCCCGCATCAGCTGCCCGCGTGCGCCGCTGCGGCCGCCGACCACCCCGGACTGACCTTCGTGCTCGACCACGCGGGCAAGCCGCCGATAGCCCGGGGTGCCCTGGAGCCCTGGACCGCCGCCGTCCGCGCGTTGGCCGCCCTGCCCAACACGGTCTGCAAGCTCTCCGGACTGGTCACCGAGGCGGACCTGGCCGACTGGACGGTCGAGGACCTGCGCCCCTACGCGGACACGGTCCTGGACGCCTTCGGTCCCGACCGCCTGATGTTCGGCTCCGACTGGCCCGTGTGCACCCTGGCCGCGACCTACGGCCAGGTCGTCGACGCCACGCGGGAGCTGCTGTCCGGCCTCGCCGGCGAGGAGACCGAGGCCGTCCTCTCCGGCACCGCCACGCGCGTCTACGGCGTCTGACGCGCCCGACGTCCCCCGGGGCGGCTCCGGCCGGCGAAGGGCGGACCCGCCTCCGTCTCGGAGGGCCGTCAGTGCGGGACGCGGCGCTCGGCGGCCGTCTCCAGGCGCGTCGGCGGCAGGAAGTCGCGCACGTACGTGCGGTGCCAGCAGGCGCCGGTCTCGCGCAGTTCGCGCCACGTCGTGTACCGGTAGCGGTACAGACGGGCGCGGACGTAGCGGGGCGGCGCGTCGGCGGGGAACGGAGAACGGCGCAGCAGCCGCAGGGTGTCCCGGTCGTTCTCCAGGAGCCGCTCCACCAGACCCGCGAACCAGGCGCCGGCGTACGCGGGCGACAGGGCCGCGAACCACATCAGCCAGTCCAGCCGCAGATGGTAGGGCGCGAACTGGCGCGGCCAGTGGCGAGGATCGCCCGGCTTGCCCTTGAACTCGTACTCCTGCCAGCGCGAGTGCTCACGCGGCAGATCGTCCGTGGTGCCCTCGACGACCACCTCGTGACGCACCCGGCTGACACTGCCGAACGCCCCGTAGGTGTTGACCAGATGGAGCGGGTCGAAGGAGCGGTTCATGACCTGGCGCCGGGAGAGCAGATTGCGGGCCGGCCGGTAACTGAGCGCGAGCAGACCCGCGGCCACGGCGAGCACGACGACCTCGTACCACAGTGGTGGCCCGGCGACGCGCGGGGCCGTGCCGGGGAACCGGACCGCCGACAGGGCCACGACGATGGTCGTCCAGTTCAGCCACGAGAAGTTCCCGGACAGCACCAGCCACAGCTGGGTGAGGATCATCAGCGAGGCGGCCGCGGTGGCGATCGGCTGCGGGGTGAAGAGGAGCACCGGCACGACGAGTTGGGTGAAGTGGTTGGCGGCCACCTCGATCCGGTGGAACGGCTTGGGGAGATGGTGGAAGAACCAGCTCAGCGGGCCCGGCATCGGCTGTGTCTCGTGGTGGTAGTACAGGCAGGTCAGCTTCCGCCAGCAGGCGTCCCCCCGCATTTTGATCATCCCCGCGCCGAACTCCACGCGGAACAGCACCCACCGCAGCAGGAACAGCACGACGATCGGCGGAGCCACCTCGTCGTTGCCGAGGAAGACCGCCAGGAAGCCCACTTCGAGCAGCAAGGACTCCCATCCGAACGAGTACCACGTCTGGCCGACGTTGACGATCGACAGGTACAGCGCCCACGGGACGAGCCACAACAGCATCGCGCCCCACAGCGGCAGCAGCGAGTCGGCCCCCGCGATCAGCGCCACCGACACCGCGCAGCCCGTCCAGGACCAGAGCGCGAAGAAACGGTCCGAGTAGCGCAGATGGAACACACTCGGCGCGGCACGGAACGGCACGCGCTCCACGAATCGGGGGACCGGCAGCATTCCGCGCTCCCCGAGCAGCGCGCGGAACTGCAGCGCCGCGCCCAGGAAGGCCATCAGGTACACGACGGCCAGTGCCCGCTGGAAGACCAGCCGGCTCCACCAGTACTCGGGGGCGACGAACCACTCCACGATGAGCGCTCCTCTCCCTTCCATTGTGACGCTGGGTGACCGCTTCGGCTTGCGTGACCCGAGCGGGTGACGCAGACAATGGTGGTCGAACTGCCCGGGATGAACGGGAGAACGTGGTGCACATACCCACCAGGGCCCTCGTGACGGCCTGCATGCTCGCGGCGGCGCTCCTCGTCGCCGGGTGCGGCGGCGACAGCGACCAGGCCAGCGCGTCCGGCGCCTCGTCCGGCGAGGACGTCTACCTCCAGCCCGTCGCGGCCCAGGGGCCCGACCCCTTCACCGACTCCACCGTCACCGCCGGCAGGGCCCAGCCGGGTGTCACCCGAACGCCGCAACCGGCGGCGAGCGGCGGCGCCTTCGACCCGCGGAGCACGCTCGTCGTCCCGGGCTCCCTGCCGGGCCTGTACGGCGGCACCCGGAACACCGGGAGCTGCGACGTGGAGAAGGAGATCCGCTTCCTCACCGCCGACCGGAGCAAGGCGCGCGCCTTCGCCGGGGTCTCGGGCATCTCCCGGTCGTCGATCCCGAGTTTTCTGCGCGGGCTGACCTCGGTCGTGCTGCGCGCCGACACCCGGGTCACCAACCACGGGTTCAGCGACGGGCGGGCGACCAGTTTCCAGTCCGTTCTGCAGACCGGCACCGCCGTCCTCGTCGACGACCGAGGCGTACCCCGGGTCCGCTGCGCCTGCGGCAACCCGATCGGCACGCCGGCCGCGCGCGGTGGCAGCGCGGGCACCCGCGGCACGCCCTGGTCGGGATACCGGCAGTCCCAGGTCGTCGAGGTGGCCCCGGCGCCCACCGTGATCACCGACCTCACGATCGTCGACGTCGACGACCACCAGTGGATCGAGCGCCCGACGGGGCACGACGGCCATCGCCACGACCACGTCGTACCGGCGCCGGACGGTTCGGCCGCGACGGAGCGCCCCGACCGGTCGTCACCCGGTCCGCACGACTCCGCCCCGGGGATCGGACCGGACGGGCGGGGTACCGGTCCGGACTGCGACGCGCCGACCGCGGCCGCCCCCGTGCCGTCGCGGCCGACGGGAACCGTCCCGGGCGAGACCCCGGGGACGGCCACTCCCGGCCCGCGGCCCCCCGGCTCGGACAACGGGTCCGATCTGGCCGCGGCGGACGCCGCCAGGTCCGGTCCCACGCGGTCCGGCACTCCGACGGGCACCCCCTCGGCCGCGTGCCCCACGGCGACGCCGGCGGCGACGGAATCCGGGACCGTGCAGAGCCCGCCGGACAGGAGCACCGCGCCCGGGCGGTCCGCGTCCGCGGTACCGCCCGCCCCGCCGAGCGACCCGGGGACCCCGGACGAGGACATGGGCCCCGACACGGTGCCCGAGGATCCCGACGTCCCCGACGGCGGTGGGCTCGTCCCCGAGGAGTCCGCCGACACGGACACGATCTTCGACGCGGCGACGGACGTGTTCGGCAGCTGACCGTCCGCTCGGCCCGGGGAGCCCGGAAAAGGGCTCCCCAGAAGTCGAACAATCGGACAAATCCTGGCAAGGTGGCCCCATGGTTCATCGGGGAGCGAGCGCCCTGTCACTCCCGGACGACTGGCCCGCCCACCCGGATCCGATCCTGGCGCTCAACCGCATGGGCAGCTTCGACTGGGACCTGGACACGGGTCTGATGCACATGGACGCCCAGGCCCACGCGGTCTTCGACATGTGCCCGGGCGAATACGACGGCAACCCCGCCACCCTGTCCGTGCGCGTGCCCGCCACCGAGTCGTACCGCCTCGACACCATGGTGTCCCAGGCCCTCAAGGACGGCAGCGAGAACTACGGCGCCTACTTCCGCATCCGCTGCCGCGACGGCTCACTGCGCTGGACGCACACCCAGGGCTACATCCGCCGCGACGAGACCGGACGGCCACGCCGGATCATCGGCATCGTGCGCGACGCCACCCGGGAGCTGAGCGAGAGCGCGGCACGCCGTGAGCAGGCCGCAGAGGACGAGGCCCGCCGGCATCAGACCAGCGTCGTGCAGATCACCACCGCCGCGCTCGCCCACGCCCGTACCGTGCAGGACGTCATCGACGTACTGAAGGACTCCCACGGACTCACCCACCTCGGTGCGACGAGCCTGGTCATGGGGCTGGTGGAGGCGGGTCGCATCCGGCTGGTCGCCGAAGGGCCCGAGGGCAGCTTCGTCCCCGGCACCCTGGTCACCCGCATCGACGAGCAGTACCCGATGAGCGAGGTGGTGCGGACCCTCTCTCCGCGTTTCATCGACTCGCCCGAGGACTTCGCCGAGTCCTACCCGCTGCTGTGGCCGCACATCACCGGTCTCAAGATCACGTCGGCCGCGTATCTGCCGCTCATCGCCCAGGCCCGCCCGATCGGCGCGATGGGCCTGCTCTACAACGACCGGTACGGCTTCTCGGCCGAGGACCGCAACGTCCTCGTCGCGCTCGGCAGCAGCATCGCGCAGAGCCTCCAGCGAGCCATGTTCTACGAGCAGGAGAAGGACCTCGCGCAGGGTCTCCAGCAGGCGATGCTGCCGCGCTCCATACCCAGCGTCCCCGGCGCCGACGTCGCCGTCCGCTACCGTTCGGCCTCCCTCGGACGCGACATCGGAGGCGACTGGTACGACCTGATCCCGCTGCCCGGCGGACGCGTCGGCGCCGTCATCGGCGACGTCCAGGGCCACGACACCCACGCCGCCGCCGTCATGGGCCAGCTGCGCATCGTGCTGCGCGCCTACGCAGCCGAGGGCCACACCCCGGCCACCGTGATGGCCCGCGCCTCGGTCTTCCTGCACGAGCTCGACACCGACCGCTTCGCGACCTGCCTGTACGCCGAGGCGGACCTGTCCACGGGGGTGGTCCAGCTGGTCCGGGCCGGCCACATCGACCCGCTGGTCCGGCACACCGACGGCACCTGCCGCAGGGTGAGCGTCGAAGGTGGCCTGCCGCTCGGCCTGTCCGCCGAGTTCGGGCGGCTGGAATACCCGGTCACCAGCATCGAGCTCGACCCCGGAAACACCCTCCTGCTCTGCACCGACGGCCTCGTCGAGCAGCCCGGCGCCGACCTCGACGACGGCATGCACACCCTGCGCGAGCTCATCTGCTCGGGCCCGGACGACGTCCGCGAGCTCGCCGATCGGCTGATCGACGTGGCGGAGGACCGCGGCGGCGACGACGACGTGGCGCTGCTCCTCCTGCGCCGTCGCGGCCTCACCGACCAGCGGTCGGGCGGACGGCTCCAGCAGCACGTCGCCCCCGGCGAACCCGAGGCGCTCTCCGAGGCGCGCCACATGATCCGCGCCGCGGTCCGTGCCTGGGGCGCGGGCGAGCGCGCCGACGAGATCGAACTGGTCGCCGACGAACTGATCACCAACGCCCTCATGCACACCGAAGGCTCGGCGATCGTCACCCTGCGCGTGCTCACCGGGCCCGACCGCCGCCTGCGCGCCGAGGTGGAGGACGTGTCCAGCGCCCTGCCGCGCCGCCGGGAGGCCGGCGAGTCCGGGGTCTCCGGCCGCGGTCTCCTCCTCGTCGACCGTCTCACCGACGTGTGGGGTGTGGAGGCCCGCGGCGGCGGCAAATGCGTGTGGTGCGAGTTCATCGTCCCGGACCGGGACTGACCCGGACCGGGACTGACCTGGACCGGGACTGACCTGGACCGTCCCGCTCCGGGACCGAGCCGGACCTGCCGCGCGTGCCCGGCGCGCCGTGGGGTTGTCGGTGCCGGATGGCACTCTGGTCGTATGCCGGAACTGCCCGAGGTCGAAGCGCTCAAGGACTTCCTGACCGACCATCTCGTCGGCCGCCAGGTGGTGCGGGTGCTGCCCGTCGCCATCAGTGTCCTCAAGACGTACGATCCGCCGGTCACCGCCTTCGAGGGACGCGAGGTCACGGCCGTCCACCGGTACGGCAAGTTCCTCGACATAGAGGCGGACGGCCTGCACTTCGTGACGCACCTGGCCCGCGCCGGCTGGCTGCGCTGGAAGGACACCCTGCCCGACGGCCCGCCCCGCCCCGGGAAGGGCCCGCTGGCGCTGCGGGTGGCGCTGGAGACCGGCGAGGGCTTCGACCTCACCGAGGCGGGCACGCAGAAGCGCCTCGCGGTGTACGTCGTGGACGACCCGGCCGGCATCCCCGGCGTGGCCCGGCTCGGTCCCGACCCGCTCGCCGAAGACTTCGACGTGGCCCGCCTCGCGGCACTGCTGTCGGGGGAGCGGCGCCGGCTCAAGGGGGCGCTGCGCGACCAGAGCGTGATCGCGGGCGTGGGGAACGCGTACAGCGACGAGATCCTGCACGCCGCGAAGATGTCGCCCTTCAAGCTCGCCTCCTCGCTGACACCCGAGGAGACGGGGCGGCTTTACGAGGCGCTGCGCTCCACCCTCACCGAGGCCGTCGAGCGGTCCCGCGGGCTGGCCGCCGGGCGCCTCAAGGCGGAGAAGAAGAGCGGGATGCGGGTGCACGGCAGAGCGGGCGAGGCCTGCCCGGTGTGCGGAGACACCATCCGAGAGGTGTCCTTCAGCGACTCCTCGCTCCAGTACTGCCCGACCTGCCAGACCGGCGGCAAGCCGCTGGCGGACCGCCGGATGTCGCGGCTGCTCAAGTAGTGACACGCACGGGTGCCGCCCCGTCGGGCGCCGGGCCTCCTGGCGAGCACCGGGGTCTCCAGCCCGGGGCCGAGGGTCTTTGGCGGGCGCCGCGCGCGTCCTGCCGGTTCCCCTGCCGGGTGCCGGGTGCCGGGTGCCGGGCGGCCCGGCGGTTTCCCTGCGAGCGCCCGGCGAGATCAGCGGGGCTTGAGGGTCACCAGGTGTTTGCCGTCGGTCGTACGCACCTCGAACTGACGGATGTCCTTGGGCCGCATCGCCGCGCCGCCCTGCATGCTGGTGGTCCTGCCGTCGTCGGGGGGCTCCATCCAGCTGGTCACGGTCTGCTCGGAGCCGTCCATGCCGACGACGACCAGCTGACAGGCGCGCGGCCCGCCGCTGTCCTTGACCTGGACGTCGACCTCGCTGCCCCACACCCGGTCCTGGGTCGTGACCTGGGCCCACACCCCGGTCCGCGTGTCCGTCGCGGAGATCTGGTCCGCACGTCCCTCGTGCGCGGTGACGATCGCGATCGCGGGACCGCCCACCGCGAGCACCACGGAGGCCGCCACGGCGTACAGCCAGCGCCTGCGCCCGGTGCGGTTCCGGGCCGCCACCTCGCCGAGCAGCCGGTCGAGCAGCCGGGGCCCGGGGGCGGCGAAGGGATGCACGGAGCGCGGAGTGGCTCGTCGGTACAGCATCAACTGCCGTGTGGCGGGGCGGAACTCACTCACCTGCGCCGAGCACTGGGGGCACTCCATGAGGTGATCCTCGAAACGGAAAGCCTCCGCCTCGTCCAGCACGCCGAGCGCGTAGGCGCCGACGTCGCGATGCCGTTCCAGGGACCTCATACCGAATACCGAATCCTCGTGGCCATGGTGCGGGGTGGGGGTGGTGTTGCTGCTGCCCACCGATACGCACCGGACCGGCGAATCATTCAAGACTCGTCCGGAATCGCGGACAAGACATTCGGAGCGGGGGCCCCCGCGGATTGGTGGGAGCCGAAAGAACTTTGCCCGCGGATGCGGCACCGCCGCCTCGGCGGTGTGGCGGCGCCGTCTCAGAAGAGGTGGATCGCCAGATGCCCGAGCGGCAGCCCCAGCCGCCAGGCCGGCGTCCACACCTTCGGGCCGTCGTCCTCACCGGGCACGGAACCGCCCCCTGGCACCGCGTCCAGGTCGGGCGCGAGCAGCTCGGTCTCCTCCAGCCAGCGCCAGGCCGCGGCCGCCAGTTCCAGGTCCGGGGCGGGAGCGCCGGACGCGGTCGCCTCGGCGGTCCGCCGCGCCATGTGCTCACGCACCCAGTCCTGCCACGGCTGGTCGTACGCCGTCAGCGAGAGCCAGGTGTCGAGCTGGGTGACGACCCGGATGCCGGAGAGTTCGTCCCCGCTGTCGGCGAGGTAGATGGTCAGCGCCAGGGCGTCGCGCCCGGCACGGAACTCGAAGGACGTGGGCGGCATCAGGTCGCCGGTCCGCAGCAGCTCGTCGGCGATGTACTCGGCGTACAACCAGGCCATGGGGACGGTGAGTTCGCCACCGCCGGTGCCGTCCGTGCTCTCTTGACCTCTGTGCAGCATCCCTTCCTGCCTTCCTCCGGTACGTGCGCGTCGCCCGAACCCGGGCCCCCAGTCCGGAACACGGATGAGGCAAGCTGATTGCTCAACCATGGTCCTCAGCAAGGCGCTTTACGGAGGTTTGACTCAGCCCACGGTTTCACCGCAGGTCGGCCGCGTATCCCGGAAGGACTCGGCGCAGGGCGCGCAGCGCGTAGTACGCGCGGGACTTCACGGTACCGGGCGGAATCCCCAGCGCCGCGGCGGCCTCCGCCACACTCGCCCCCTGGAAGTACACCAGCACCAGGACTTCACGGTGCTCGGGAGTGAGTGTCTTCACAGCCTCCCGTACGTCGAGCGTCGCCGCCGACCGTTCGGCGTGATCGGCGCAGACGCGCGCGCTCTCCAGTACCGCGTCGCCGACCTCCGCGGGGCGCGCCTGGCGGGCCCGGCGCGCGTCTATCGCGAGCCGCCGTCCGACGGTGAGCAGCCAGGGGCGTACGGAGTCGAAGTCGTCGGCGCGCAGTGCCTCGGGGTGCTGCCAGGCGCGCACGAGCGTCTCCTGCAGCAGATCCTCGGCGCGCTGCCGGTCGCCGTCGGAGAGGCGGAGCAGCAGGGCGAAGAGGGGCCGGCCGTGCTCGCGCTGAAGCGCGGCCAGCTCGTGCTCGGCGGTCGTCCCGTGCGTGATGGTGGTGGTTCCGGCCGTCATGGCCCGTATGCCAGCGCGATGCGCGCCGCTCGGACAGGCCGGGCACAGGGTTGTGCGGTGGGCGGTCGAAGCCGTCGGTGAACGGTGCGCCGAACGGTCAACCGGGTCCGGAGCGGCGTGCGCCGAGCGGTCACGCGGGCCGGGGCCGGGGCCGAGGTCGCCGAACTGTGGCCCGGAGCGGCAGCCGGGGTTGGAGCGGGAGCCGCAGCCGCAGCCGCAGCCGGGGCCGGAGTGGGAGCCGGGGGCCCGAGCCCGAGCCGGAGCTGGGGCTGGGGCTGGAGCCTGGGCCTGGGCCGGAGCCCGAGTCGGAGCCGGATGCGACGCGTGCCCGTCCCCGGCGCTCCTTCGCCCTGACGGGCCCGTCCCGGAGCGCCGGACGGGCTACCGGTGTGCGTTGCTCCTTGACTCCCGACGGCGCTCATATGTGGATTCTTCTCAATTCATATCTGTTCATAAGGAAATCCGACCGCATCGGGGCGATTCGATGAACGCACGCACACGACGGACCACCCTGGCCCTCGCGGCCGTGACCGTCACGGCTCTCGCGGGCTGCCAGGCCCGGCACCAGGCCCCCGAGGCCTCACCGTCCCGGCAGTCGTCAGGACAGCCGGCCGCACCGTCGTCCGGACATCCGGCGGCGCCCGCGCCCCGGACCGGGTTCACCCTCGTCGCCTCCGGCGACATCGTGCCCGACACCTCGATCATCGAGCGCGCGCAGTTCGACGCGGGGGGCCTGGGATACGACTTCCGGCCCATGCTCGCGGGGTCCGGACCCGCGGTGTCCGGCGCCGACCTGGCGATCTGCCACATGAATGCGGTCTACGGCGAGGACGGCGACCCGTCCGGCTCCCCGGCCCTCAAGGCGCCCCCGCAGATGGCCGACGCGCTGGCCGCGACCGGTTACGACGGCTGCTCCACCGCCTCGGACCACAGCCTGGACGACGGCGCCGACGGCATCCGGCGGACCCTGGACGCTTTCGACCGCGCAGGCGTAAGGCACGCGGGATCGGCACGCACGCAGGAGGAGGCGAAGAGCGTGACCATGATGCGCGCCGGCGACGCCCAGGTCGCGCACCTCGCCTACACCGTCGGCCCGAAGGACCGGTCGCTTCCCGAGGGACAGCCCTGGGCGGTCGACCTTCTCGACCGCGACAAGATCGTCGAAGACGCCCGAGTGGCCCGCCGGGCGGGCGCCGACGTGGTCGTGGTGTCCCTGCACTGGGGCACCGAGTGGCAGGACGCGCCGGACGAGCAGCAGCTGAAGCTGGCCAAGCAGCTCACGGCGTCCCGTACCGGCGGGCGGGCGGACATCGACCTGATCCTCGGCACCCACGCGCACGTCCCGCAGGCGTACGAGAAGGTCGACGGCACCTGGGTCGTCTACGGCCTGGGCGACCAGATCGCCGGCGAGACGGACAGCCGGGGGATCCGGGATCCTCGGGGCAACGTGAGCACGATCGCGCGGTTCACGTTCGCGCCCCCGGCGCACGAGGGCGAGCGCTGGCCGGTGGCCAGGGCGGAGTTCGTCCCGCAGGCGTTCGACGTCGACGCCGGCCGCGTCGTCGACCTCACCGCCGCCCTGCAGCAGGGCGCCGACGTCGGCGCCCTGCGCGACCGGATCCGGGACGTCGTCCTGAGCCGGGGGGCGGCCCAGGCCGGGCTGGTCATGGCGCAGTGATCCCGCGCTGCCGGGGCGCCGTTCGCCGACGGCCGGTCTACGGGACGACCGTGACCGGCCAGCGGCCCGCCTTCACCAGCCGGATGGCCACCGAACCGATGATCCGGTGCCCCGCCTGCTCGGACGCGCCGACCACCACGGCGTCGGCCTTCAGCTCGTCCGCGGCCTTCACCAGGCCGTTGTAGGGATCGCCGCGGAAGGTGTGGAACTCCCAGCGCACCTCGAATATCCCCTTGACCCGCTCGGTCGCGTCACGGATGTACTTGACCAGGTCCTCGGCGATCTCGTCGGTCGTCTCCGCGACCGGCACCCCGAGTGCCGCACCCGCCGCCATCACCGGCTGGACGTAGACCACCGCGAGCAGCGCGCGCTGCCGTCTGGCCAGGCCTCCGGCATATGCCGCCGCGCGGAGCGACGAGTCGGAGCCGTCCACACCGACCAGGATGACCTTCGGCCCGTCCGTGCCCCGCTCGAACTGATGCGGCTCGGACTGAGGTGAGCGCTGCTGTTCCGTCACGGTTGTGAGGCTATCGGAATCTGCAGGTCCGGAGGCCGTACGAGACCGAGGGATCTTGCCCCGAGCGAGCGGAATCCGCCCGCCGAGCGAGGGGGGACCGGCACACCGGGCGCCCCCGCTACGGTCGGGCGGCAGCCGCCTCCCCGGCGGCCCTGAGCCGCTCGCGCGGTGGACGGGACCGGTGGCGCGCGGTGCACGGAAGGCGCGGCGTCCGGTGGGTGGGGGCGCCCGCTGGACGGGCGATGGGGCTCGACGGGCGGGGGTGCGCCGGTCTTCCTACAGTCGGAACCATGAGTGCCACCGTGGAGGCCCGTCCGCCGAAGGACTCGGCGGGCGCGGCGAGGCGGCCCGGGGCAGGCTTCCTGGACAGGGTGCCGGAGGGCTTCGCCACCTTCTTCGGCGCCCTCGGACTGCTCTGCGTCCTGCTTGCCTTCTTCGCGCCGCTGCGCCTGCTGCTGCGCCCGGTGGTGCGCTTCCTGGACCTGCTGATCGTGCCGATCAGCGCCAACCTCGCGTACGCCGTCTTCCTCTTCCTGCTGGCCGCGGCGACCGCAGCCCGCAAGAGGATCGCCTGGTGGCTGGTGGTGGTCTACCTGGGCCTGCTGGTCCTGGTCGACATCCTGGGCGTCGCGGCGGGCATGTTCGCCCAGTCGATCCCCTCCCTCGTCGTCTGCGCACTGCTGCTGACGCTCCTGATCGTGGCCCGCGGCGCGTTCTACGCCGACTCCCGGCACGGCGCCGTCCGGCGGGCCCTCGTCGTCCTGCTGGCCGGGCTGGCCCTGGCGATCCTGATGGGCTGGGGCCTGGTGGAGCTGTTCCCCGGCACCCTGCCGCACGGGCAGCGACTGCTCTGGGCGGCCAACCGGGTCTGCGGCGGACTCGTCTCCGGGCAGTCGTTCGCCGGACGTCCGCCCCGCTGGCTGTTCCTCCTCCTCGGACTCTTCGGCGCCATCGCCCTCCTCAACGCCGCCGCCACCCTCTTCCGCTCCCAGCGCCTGGAAGCGGCGCTGCGCGGCGACGAGGAGTCCCGCATCCGGGCACTGCTGCACACCTACGGAGCCGACGACTCCCTCGGCTACTTCGCCACCCGCCGCGACAAGGCGGTCGTCTTCTCCCCGAGCGGCAAGGCCGCCGTCACCTATCGTGTCGAGGCCGGCGTCTGCCTCGCCAGCGGCGACCCCGTCGGCGACCGCGAGGCCTGGCCGCACGCCATCGGCTCCTGGCTCGACATGGCCCGCCGCTACGCCTGGGCGCCCGCGGCCATGGGCGCGTCCGAGGAGGGCGCCAAGGCGTACGCCCGATGCGGCCTCGGCGCCCTGCAACTCGGCGACGAGGCCATCCTGCACGTCGCCGACTTCGACCTCGGCGGCCGGGAGATGCGGGTCACGCGCCAGGCGGTCAACAGGGTCCGGCGCGCCGGCGCAACCTGCCGCGTACGCCGTCATTCCACCCTCACCGACCGGGAGATGAGACAGGTCGTCGACAAGGCGGACGCCTGGCGCGACACGGAGACCGAACGCGGCTTCTCGATGGCTCTGGACCGGCTCGGCGACCCCGCCGACGGCGACTGTCTGCTCGTCGAGGCGCTGGGCACCGACGGCCGGCTCCTTGCGCTGCTCTCCTTCGTGCCCTGGGGGCCGGACGGCATCTCCCTCGACCTGATGCGGCGCGACCGCAGCGCACCCAACGGCGTCATGGAGTTCATGGTCGCCGAACTGTGCGCGGTGGCCGGAAAGTTCGGCGTACGGCGGATCTCGCTCAACTTCGCCGTGTTCCGCTCGGTCTTCGAGGAAGGCGCCCGCATCGGTGCCGGCCCGGTGCTCAGGCTCTGGCGCCGACTGCTGCTGTTCTTCTCCCGGTGGTGGCAGCTGGAGGCCCTGTACCGCTCCAACGCCAAGTACCACCCGCAGTGGTATCCCCGCTTCATCTGTTACGGCGAGACCGGTGCCCTCGCGCGGATCGGCCTCGCCTCCGGCATCGCCGAGGGCTTCGTCTCCGTGCCGTCGCTGCGCAAGCTCTGGGGCAACGGGCACACCCGTGGCGCACCCGTACCCGCCACCGCCGAAGGCCTGCCCGCGCCGTCGGCCCCCGGGACGGACGGTACGGAGGAAGCCGGAGCGGCGGAGCCGTACCAGGGCCTGCCCGAGCAGGTCCGGATCCGCCACCGGACCCTCGACCGGCTCCGTGCCGAGGGCACGGACCCCTACCCGGTGGGTGTCCCGTCCCGCACCCACACCCTCGCCGACGTCCCGCAGGGCGCCGACGTCACGGTCGCCGGCCGCGTGATCCTCGTACGCGACTTCGGCGGCATCCTGTTCGCGGTGCTGCGCGACTGGTCCGGAGACCTTCAGATCGCCCTCACCCGGGCGGAGTCGGGCGCCGCGCTCGACCGGTTCCGCAAGGACGCCGACGTCGGCGACCACATCACCGCGAGCGGTCTCGCCGGCGCCAGCGACCACGGAGAGCGGACCGTCTTCGCCACCTCCTGGCAGCTCACCGGCAAGTGCCTGCGCCCGCTGCCGGACAAGCGACGGGGACTCGCCGACCCCGAGGCGAAGGTCCGCCGCCGCTACCTCGACCTGGTGTCCAGCCCGGACGCCCGCTCCCTCGTGCGGGCCCGCTCCACGGCCGTCCAGGCTCTGCGGCAGGGCCTGCTCGACCGCGGCTACCTGGAGGTCGAGACGCCGATGCTCCAGCAGATCCACGGCGGCGCCAACGCCCGGCCCTTCACCACTCACATGAACGCCTACGACCTCGACCTGTATCTGCGCATCGCGCCCGAGCTGTACCTGAAACGGCTGTGCGTCGGCGGCCTGGAGAAGGTCTTCGAGATGGGCCGCACCTTTCGCAACGAGGGTGTCTCCTACAAGCACAACCCCGAGTTCACGATGCTGGAGGCCTACCAGGCGTTCGCCGACTACGACGTGATGCTCGACCTCGCCCGCGAGCTGATCCAGGGCGCGGCCACCGCCGCCTTCGGCACGCCCGTCGCACGCAAGGACGGCACCGAGTACGACATCTCCGGGCCCTGGTCCGTCAAGACGGTGTACGGCGCCCTCTCGGAGGCGCTGGGGGAGCAGGTCGACGCCGACACGCCGCTGGAGACGCTGGTGCGGCTGTGCGACCGCGCCGGTGTGCCGTACGGACCGAAGGACTCGCGTGGCGACGTCGTGCTGGAGATGTACGAACGGCTGGTAGAGGAGCGCACGGGGCTGCCCACCTTCTACAAGGACTTCCCGACCGAGGTCTCCCCGCTGACCCGGCAGCACCGCGTCGACCCGCGTCTCGCCGAACGCTGGGATCTCATCGCCTTCGGCATCGAACTGGGTACCGCCTACTCCGAGTTGACCGACCCCGTGGAACAGCGCCGGAGGCTGACCGAGCAGTCCCTGCTCGCCGCCGGGGGAGACCCGGAGGCCATGGAACTGGACGAGGACTTCCTGGACGCCCTGGAGTACGCGATGCCGCCCACCGGGGGTCTCGGCATCGGAGTCGACCGGCTCGTGATGTTCCTGACCGGGCTGACGATCCGCGAGACGCTGCCGTTCCCGCTGGTACGCCGCCGCTGAAATGGTTCCATCGGGTGTTTTCGTGGCTCCGTACCGGTGGTGCTCAGCCGCGCCGCCCCTCCACGGGGTGACTCATGAATCATGAAAAAGGATCAGCTGTTCACCCGGCGCCGGACGTTGATCGCCGGTGCTGCCGTCCTGGGCGCGGCCGGGGCGGTGGGCACGGCCCGAGTCCTGACGGCCGAGCCGGCCGCGCGACCGGCGAGTGTCCCACCCGGCCAGGGCCCGCAGTTGCGCACGGCGCTCAAGCCCTCCGCCTTCCGCCTCCAGCCGATGGCGGGAGACGGACCGCCGCGGCACAGGCCGGTGAAGACCGCCGTCCGCCGCGAGCCGATCCTGCAGATGTCCGGAAGCGCCCGCCGCATGGTGCTGACGTTCGACGACGGTCCCGACCCGCGGTACACCCCGCACATCCTGAGCACGCTGCGCGAGTACGACGTACGGGCCATGTTCTTCGTGTGCGGGGAGATGGCCGTCGACAACAAGGACCTGCTGCGCGAGATGGCCGACGACGGCCACATCGTCGGCAACCACACCTGGACCCACCCGCAGCTGACCGAGCTCTCGCGTTCCGCGATCCGCCGCGAGATCGAGCGCACCTGCGAGGTCATCGACGACGCCTACGGCGAGCCGCCCGCCTGGTTCCGCGCACCGTACGGCGCGTGGAACCGGAACACCTTCAAGATCGGCGCCGAACTCGGCATGGAGCCGCTGGCATGGACGGTCGACTCGCTGGACTGGACGACCCCGGGCACCCGCACCATCGTCGACCGGGTCGAGGAGGGCGCCGCCCCGGGCGTCGTGATCCTCTCGCACGACGCGGGTGGCGACCGTTCGCAGAGCGTGCGCGCACTGCGCGAATACCTTCCGCACTTGCTGGACTCCGGCTACCACATCACCGTGCCGCACCGGAAATTCGTGTAGAGACGGCATGCGGGCATTCGCCCGCCCGGCCGGGAACGCTCAGCGAACCTCGACCAGGCGGGCGAACACCACGACATTCCCGTCGTAACCGTGCTGCTTGGAGAAACCGCCGCCGCAGGTGATGACCCGCAATTCCGGGGTGCCCTTGCTGCCGTACACACGGTCGCCGGGGAAATTGCTCTTCTCGAACACGTCGACGCCGTACACCTCGAACACGGCCGTCTTCCGATCCTCGCGCAGGACCTCGACCTTGTTGCCCTTCTTGAGTGCCCCCAGCCCGTAGAAGACCGCGGGACCCTGCGTGTTGTCCACGTGGCCGACGATGACCGACGTGCCCTTCTCGCCGGGCGAGACCGCGCCGGTGAACCAGCCGGCCAGGTTCGGGTCGTCCGGCGGCGGGGCATCGACCCAGCCGCCGATGTCCAGCCCCACCGGCACGGTCGGGGCGTCGACCTGGATCGCCGGGATCTTCACCCGCTGCACCGAGGAGAACGGCAGGCTGGAGGGCCCGTTCGAGAAGGTGCCGGCCGAGGTGCGGCTGTCCGCCGCGGCCGCCGACGCGGGCTGCGGCGGACCCACGTCGAACTCACCGGAGCCGTTCCGAATGAGTGCGAGGCCGGTCAGCAGAACAAGCGCTATAACGCCCCAAGGGGCGCGCTTCCTCCGCCGCTCCTCCTCTTCGGCCAGTTCGGACGCAAGCATTCGTCATCCCCTCTCGACGTGGCCGTCGCCACGTCCGTCGAGCATATGAGAACGCTAATTCCAGCACGGCCGTCCGGCGACGGGACGCGAGCGAACGGGTGGCGGAGTACATCGGTCGTGAGCCATCCGAGTCCCCGGGACCAGGAATTTTCTGACGGTCCGTGACCTGCGGCAATATCCGATTGTGTGGAATTCCTTCGGCGTGTCCTCTCACCAGGACGGACCATTCTCGAAATGCGGGCCCGTGCCCGGCATCTGAAGGTCGGTCTGGGAGGCGCTGTCTCGCCGATCCACCGGGGACGGTTCCCGGGGCGTCTTCCGCGGAGGATCACATGCGCAACGCACGCGCCCTGGCGGCCTCGGCCGCCGCGGCCGCACTCCTCGGGACGATCGCCCCGGCGGCTCTCGCCGACGGTATGGGCGGCGGCACGGGCACCCAGAACGGCACCATCGTGGGTGGCGGCACGGGCACCCAGAACGGCACCATCGTGGGCGGCGGCACGGGCACCCAGAACGGCACCATCGTGGGCGTCGTGCCCGGCACCGGCGTCGTGCCGGGCAACGGCTTCGTACCGGGCAACGGCTTCGTGCCCGGGTACAACAACGGATTCGGCTACAACAACGGCTTCAACAACGGGTTCAACAACGGCTTCAACAACGGGTTCAACAACAACCACGGGGGCAACAACGGCTTCGGGAACAACCACGGGTTCGACAACAACCACGGGTTCGACAACAACCACGGAGGCGGCTCGCGGAACATCGTCGCCCAGCCCAACGTCATCGCGGCAGGGGGCCGGCTGACGGTGACGGTCGACGGATGCCGCAACGGCGGCACCATGACCTCGCCCGGATTCGGGCGCGCCACCCTCGCCCGGGTCCCCGGCAACAACGACACGGCGAGCGGAACGGCGACCGTGAACCGTGACGCGCGCCCCGGCCCGTACGACATCACCGTCAACTGCGTCGGAGTGGGCGCACTGACCCGCCCGAACGCCTACACCGTCATCGGCGATGCGCTCAGATACCCCGGCCCGTCGAATCTCGGACTCGGTGGCAGCAGCACCACCGGTGCGACGCCCATCGACATGGCGATCGGCGGTGGCCTGGTGGCCTCGGCGGTGATCGGCGGCGGCGTCCTCTGGCTGCGCCGCAGATCCGAGAAGAAGATCTGACCGGCGTCCCCCGGAAGAGAACCGGTCCCGTCCCCCTTCGGAGACCGTTCGTCCTCCTCCGGGACCCGTCGGCCCGCGCGGAGCCCGCATGTGACAGCCCTCCGCCCCGGATGCCCCCGACAGGGCGGCCGGGGCGGAGGGTCGTGCCGCACCGGCCGTGGGGCCCTCGGAGCCCGTCATGAGTCGTCGGGCGTGGCGCGGCGGCGCGCCACGTACCACGCGGCGCCGATGGAACCGGTGACGAGAGCCCCTCCCAGGCCGATCTCCCGGAGGTCGAAGCCGTCGCTGCTGCCGCCGACACCGGCGTCGACACCCTGCTGCGCGGGGACGGTCGTCACGTCGGCCGAACCGCCGCCCGCGATCGCGAGGTCCGTGTGACCGGTCGTGCCGCCGCAGGAGAACGTCACCTCGTACACGGCACCCGGCTTGGCGTTCCGGTCGACCACGACGGTGGCGGAGGACTGTGCCGCGGGTATGCTGACGGTGTCGAAGACGCCCGAGGAGACCGTGGCCGCGTCGCTGCAGCCGGCGCCGTCCCGCTTCAGCTGGAGCGAGACCTGGCCGCCCGCGACGACCGTCGAGGGCTGGACGGCGAAACCGAACGGCGTGATGTTCGAGTCGCTGCCGTCGTCGGCGAGCGCGGTGGGTGCCGTCCAGGCCAGGAAGGCCGCGCCGAGCAGCGCGGCCGACGCGACGCGTATCGCGTGCATGGTGAAGCCTCCGGGTCCCGAGGAGCCTCGCTGCGGACCGTTCCGCTCGCGTCGGAAATGCGCCTCGACGGGACGAAACGCTAGGAAAGGGTGCGCGCGTGCGCGATCGCAGTCGCGCGAACGGGTCAGTCGTGTGGGCCGTACGGGGGACGGCGTACGTACCACCGGGGGACGAGAGCGGCGTGGCTCCCGGCCCTCGGCCGCGTGATGGTCGTCGGGGTTCCGTCACCCGGTCAGGTGCGGGAACAGCGCGGTGAACGGCTCCGCCGAGGCGGCGATGCCCCTGCTGTAGGGCGCGTCGAAGTCCCAGATCAAAAAGAGCAGGAAGGCGATCAGCGCGGAGAACAGCCCGGCGAGGATCAGCTCCCGTGCGGTGCGCCGGATCTGCAGCGCGAACACCATCCCGACGGTCACCAGGGCGCCGGTGATCAGCCCGAACCACACCACGCCCGGCATGGTCGCCCCGGTCGAGTCGGCGCGGGCGTTGCGCGCGGCGTCCGCCGCCGTGACCTGGTCGACGAGCGGCTGGTACGCCTGGGCCTCGAAGTCCGACTTCGGCTCGTAGTCGGTGACGTCCTGGCGGATGCGGTCGAGGAGCCGGCCGCCCTCGGCGGTCATCCGGCCCTTCTCCATCGCCTTCCACTCGGTCGTGACGACGTGACCGGCATAGGCGTTGACGTCGTCACGGACGCGGTCGCGCACCTCGGGCGGGTAGACGCGGACCCGTTCCGAGATCTCGTGCAGGGCCTGGGCCTCTGCCTGCACATGGTCCTGCGCGGCGCCCCGGGCCTCCCAGACACCCGCGATGGCCAGCCCGAGAACGATGGCGTACACCACGCCGATCATCATCGTCATGTACTCGATGACGTCCGGGGTCTCGGACGGATCTTCGTCCTCGCGGGCCCTGCGGTGGCGCACGAGCACCACGATGAGTACGACGACGCACGCGGCCGCCATCGCGAGGGCGAGAACAAGCCAATCCGACAAGGTTGCCTCCTGGGGGTCAGCGCGGGCGCAGCGCCGCGACGGCGAGCACCGCGGGCGCGGTGATGAGCAGGGTGAGCGAGACGAGGGACGGCCCGCTGCGCGGCGGGTGCTGGTGCGGTGCGGCGTGGTACGCCGGATAACTCACCGGCGTCGGCGACGGCTTGGGGCGCTCGGGCGGCGGCTTCGGTGCCGGCGGGGGAGCGGGCCGTCGTACGACGGGCCGTGGCTCGGGCGCCGGAGGAGACGGGGGTGGTGGAGGCGGTAGGTCCGGCTTCGGGGGACGAGGCGGCTTCGGCGGAGGCGTCGGTTTCGGGGGCGGGGTGGGCTTCGGCGTGGGGGGCGGAGTCGGCGTGGGCGTGGGCGGGCAGGGCGGCGTCGGCGTGGGGGTCGGGCACCAGGCGGTGTCCCCGGCCACGGCCACCGCGCCGCTTCCCGCGGCGGCCACCGCCGCTGTTCCGTCCGGGCCGGTCGAGGCGTACGCACAGGCGTCGGCCGAGGCCGAGCCGCTCGGTGCCCCGGCGAGGATCCAGGTGAGCGTCAGCAGCGTCAGCACCCGTATGACGAGGGCGGATCGGGTCCGCGGAGGTCCATGCACGACCGAGATCATGGAGCGATCGCGGCCGGGCCACGCCGGAGTGCCGGGGGAATGCCCCGAAGGGAGGACGCCTGCCCCGTCGCGGTTTGACGGCCGGGAAGAGCGGGCCGGACGGGACCGCACACGTGCGCCAGGGCGGCGCGGGCGGGGCGCGCGCAGCGGGTCCGCACGCCTGCGCCGGAATGCAGGCGGAACGCGCCGGTGACATGCGCGCTCGCGCGCCGGGGCGCACACCACGTCACAGGTTCCGGAAAGAATTTTGTGAGCCGGTTGAACACTCCCGCCACCCCCGCCCGTACCTAGGGCCATGCGCGGCGCAGCAGGGCGCTGCAACACTTATGCGAACAGCGGGAGTTACCAATGAAGACCTCCTGGCGGAGCGCCTCGCTCGTAGCGACAGCTGCGGCCGTGCTGGCGCTCACGACGGCGTGCGGTCAGGATCAGGGCGCCCAGTCGACGGGCAGCCAGAACGTGGGTGCGACCGCCGCCGCGGGTGATTACGGGACCGGCACCACCGCCGGCAACGGCTACGGCGCCGATTCCAAGGACCAGCAGAGTCCCGCCGCCCAGGCGGAATCCGCAGGTCAGCTCGATGTCACCGAAAGCACGAAGCTCGGGAAGGTGCTCACCGACAGCGCCGGCTTCACGCTGTACCGCTTCGACAAGGACACGGCCGAGCCGCCGAAGTCGAGCTGTGACGGCGACTGTGCGAAGGCCTGGCCGCCCGTTCCCGCCGAGGGTGCCGAGGCGGCGACCGGTGTGGACAAGGCCCTGCTCGGCGAGGTGACCCGCTCGGACGGCTCGAAGCAGCTGACCATCGGCGGCTGGCCGATGTACCGCTATGCAAAGGACACCAAGGCCGGGGACACCAACGGCCAGGCCGTCGGCGGCACTTGGTACGCCTCCGCCCCCGACGGCAAGAAGGCGACCCTGGCCGACCTGCCCGGTCTCTCCGTCCACAAGGACCCGAAGCTCGGCGACATCATCGTCGACAAGAACGGCATGACCGTCTACCGCTTCATGAAGGACCAGGCCTGGCCCGTCTCCAAGTCGGCCTGCACCGGTGCCTGCCTGGAGAAGTGGCCGGCCGTCGCGCCGGTTTCCGAGGACGACACCAAGGGCGTCAAGAAGAAGGGCCTCATGCCCTTCACCCGCCCGGACGGCATCAAGCAGATGACGGTCAACTGCTGGCCCATCTACACCTTCTCCGGGGACAAGGCTCCCGGTGACACCAACGGTCAGGGCGTGGGCGGCACGTGGTACGCCGTCGCCCCCGACGGAAAGCCGGTCGGCGCGCAGAAGTAGTTGATCACCTCCCCAGGGTTGATCGTCTCGCCCGGAGAACCACGGAGCGCGGAAGGGAGTGGACGCAGACAGGCAAGTGTGCCGGACCAACGGAACAGCGCGCGCGACCCCGGTCCGCCCCCTCCGCACCGCAACGGAGGGGGCGGACCGTTCGGCGTGCCCGGGCCGGTGCGGCCGGTCGGGCGTGCCCGGGCGGCACACGGAGGCGGCCGATCGACGCCAGGTGCCGGCGGCGTCCTTGCGCCGACGGAAGTTGACGGAGTCCGTCCGGACTTCAAAGATTTCCGTGATCTCCGGCCGACGGTGAATGGCCGTCGGTGAACGGGCCGATGACGGCGCCTCTCCGGACGACGTGACCACGCTTCGTAACTCCTCCGAGCTTTTTGGAATGCTTCGGAGCGATTTCGCAGGGGCGGCGCACCGCTTGTTCGTGAGCGGTTCGCGGGACGTCAATTCGGCACTTGCCGGAGGCAGTGACCGGGAACGGATGGTCAATTTCCGTTTTGGCTCGCCCGTTTGGCGGGCGATCAGTAGCCTCAGCTCGAACACCGGATCGCCTACGCCGTCGCCTACGCCTTGGAGAGATAGATGGAGCGTCCCGCCTGGGCCCCCCGCAGCATTGACATCTCCATGCCGAGCGTGTCCCGTATGTATGACTACTACCTGGGCGGTTCGCACAACTTCGAGGTCGATCGGGAAGCGGCACGCAAGGCGATGGAGTTCATGCCGGGACTTCCCAAGATCATGCAGGCGAACCGCGCGTTCATGCGCCGTGCCGTGCGCTTCGCCGCGGACGAGGGCATCGACCAGTTCCTGGACATCGGTTCGGGCATCCCCACCTTCGGAAACGTCCACGAGGTCGCCCAGTCGGCAAGGCCCGGCGCGCACGTCCTCTACGTCGACCACGACCCGGTGGCCGTCGCGCACAGCGAGGCCGTACTGCGGGACGACGACGACGCGGACGTCCTCGCCGCCGATCTGCTCAAGCCCCACGAGATCCTGGCGAGCCCTCAGCTCCAGCGGCTGATCGACCTGAACCGGCCGGTCGCCCTGCTTCTCGTTGCCATACTTCACTTCGTGGAAGACGCGGACGACCCGTACGGAGCGGTGGCGGAGCTGCGCGACGCACTCGCGCCGGGCAGCCTGCTCATCGTCACGCACGCCTCGTACGAGGGGATTCCGCTCCCGCCGGAGCGGGCCGAAGGCGCGGTCGACGTCTACAAGAACATCCGCAATCCGCTGATCATGCGCTCGCGCGAACAGATCGCGCGGTTCTTCGAGGGGTACGACATGGTGGAACCCGGACTGGTGCCGATGCCGGACTGGAGGCCCGACACGGCATCGGAGGACGAGGATCCCTATTCCTTCTCCGGGTTCGGCGGCGTGGGGCGCACCGCGTGACCGCCGAGCCGGACGGGCCGGAAGACAGACTGCGCCGGTTCGCGACGATCTGGAGCCGGGCGGTGTTCCCGGTGACTTCGACGTCGCTGACCCGGCCCGAGTTCGAGCAACTGCTGATCCCGCTGGCCCGGCGGCTGAGCGACGCGCTGCGGGCCCGGACCTTCGAGGCGGCCGAGGGCCACGCGGTCGGCGCCGCGCTCGTGGGAGCGCACTGCACGGACCCGGAAGCGCTCAGCCGCGCACTCGACTGCGTCGACGCCTACCTGGTGCTGTACTGCGGAGAGGACGGGCCGCAGGAGGCGCTGCGGACCCGGTCCGCACGGCTCCAGCACGCCATGGCCGCCGGTTTCGCGCAGGCCCTGCGGGAGCGGACCCTCGCCGAACAGGAAGCCATCTCCCGGGCGGCGCTGAGCGCGAGGAGCGCGGTCGCCGAGGCGCTGCACGCCAGCGAGGCCCGCTTCCGCGCGGTCTTCGAGGGCGCGGCCATAGGAATCGGCATCGCCGACCTGGAGGGCAACGTCCTCCAGGTCAACGGGGCGCTGCTGCGCATGTTCGGCGGCTCCGAGCAGCTGATGCTCGGCCGCAAGGTCCCCGAGTGGACCCACCCCGAGGACGCTCCCCAGGTCTGGCGGCTGTACGAGGAACTGGTCCGCGGCCAGCGCGAGCACTACCACGTCGAGAAGGCCTTCTACCGGCCCGACGGAACGGCCCTGTGGACCAATCTGACGGTCTCCCTGCTCCGCGACGCGGACGGCGAACCCCAGTACCAGCTGGCGCTGATGGAGGACACCACCGAGCGGCGGCTGCTGAATCTGCGGCTGCGCTACGAGGCCACGCACGACGCGCTCACCGGACTGCCCAACCGCACTCTCTTCTTCGAGCGCCTGGAGAAGGCGCTGTCCGCGGGCGACGGCCAGCGCTTCGGCCTGTGCTACCTCGACCTCGACGGCTTCAAGACCATCAACGACAGCCTCGGGCACGCGGCCGGGGACCGGCTGCTCGTCGAGGTCGCCGACCGGCTGCAGTCCTGCGCGACCGCCCCCGGCGAGATGGTCGCCCGGCTCGGCGGCGACGAGTTCGTCGCGCTCACCACCGGGCCCGGCACCGAGCACGAGGTCGACGAACTCGCCGGGCGGATCATGAACGCCCTCGTCACGCCGATCAGCATCGACGGCCGCGAGCTGACCGTGCGCGGCAGCATCGGCATCGTCGAGGGACCGGCGGGGGAACGCGGTCCCGCCGAGGTGCTGCGCAGCGCCGACATCACGATGTACCGGGCCAAGTCCGCGGGCGGCAACCGCTTCGAGCTGGCGGATCCCGAGGCCGACGCCCGCGCCATCACCCGGCACGGACTGACCACCGCGCTGCCCGCGGCCCTGGACCGGGGCGAGTTCTTCATCGAGTACCAGCCGCTCGTGCACCTCGGCGACGGCAGCGTCCGCGGCGCGGAGGCGCTGGTCCGCTGGCTGCACCCGCAGCACGGCGTCCTCGGCCCCGACCGGTTCATCCCGCTCGCCGAGCACACCGGCCTGATCGTGCCGCTCGGCCGCTGGGTCCTGGAGCAGTCCGTGCGCCAGGCCCGCGCCTGGCAGGAACGCCACGCAGACGCCGGCCCCCTGAGGATCAACGTCAATCTGTCGCCGTGCCAGCTGACCCACCCCGGCCTGGTGCAGGACACGGTCGACATCCTGGAGCGCGAGGGACTCGACGCCGACGCGCTGTGCCTGGAGGTCACCGAGTCCGCGCTGATCGGCGCCGACGACGACCTGCTGAAGCCGCTGCGCCGGCTCGCCGAGATGGGCGTCGACATCGCCCTGGACGACTTCGGCACGGGCTACTCGAACCTCGCCAACCTGCGCCGGCTGCCCGTGAGCATCCTCAAGCTGGACCGATCCTTCACCCAGGGCATGCAGCAGTTCCCCGCGGACCCCGTCGACCTGAAGATCGTCGAGGGCATCGTGTCCCTCGCCCACTCCCTCGACCTCGCGGTCACGGTCGAGGGTGTGGAGACGGGCGCGCAGGCCGAACAACTGCGGATACTGGGCTGCGACACCGCACAGGGCTGGTACTACGCCCGCCCGGGACCGCCGGAGCGGCTGCACGAACTGGCCCTGGTGGACGCCACGGGCTGAGACCGCGCGCGTGCCGTGGTCTCCTGGAACGGGCGGCCAGGGTGCGGGCCCCCCGACTCCCGGCACTCCCCACGGGCAGGAGCTGAGCGGCATGGGCAAGGAACTCGAGGGCCGGACCGCGGTGGTGACCGGTGCCAGCAAGGGCATCGGGCTGGCGATCGTCGAAGCGCTCGCCGGCGCGGGAGCGAGGGTCGTCGCCGGGTCCCGGACCACGACGAAGGAACTGGACGCGCTGGTCGAGCAGGGCTCGGTCGTCTGGTTCCCGGCGGACCTCGCCGAACCGGACGCCGCCGAGCGCCTGGTCGCCGCGGCGGACGGGCGGATCGACATCCTGGTGAACAACGTCGGTGCCGCCCCGGCCCGTACCGGCGGCTTCCTGTCGGTGACCGACGAGGACTGGCAGCGCGTCGTCGACCTCAATCTGCTGACGGCCGTCCGGGTCACCCGGGCCGCCCTGCCGGTGATGCTGGACGCGGGCGAGGGCTCCGTGGTGACCGTCGCCTCGGTCAACGCCACCCTGCCCGACCCCTTGGTGATCGACTACAGCGCGAGCAAGGCCGCCCTCGTCGCCTTCTCCAAAGCGCTGTCGAAGGAGGTCGGCCCGCGGGGTATCCGGGTCAACACGGTCAGTCCGGGGCCGGTGAAGACCGAGCTGTGGCTCGGTGGCGACGGAGTGGCCGCGACCGTCTCCTCGGCCGCCGGGATCACGCCGGACGACGTCGTCGCAAAGGCCTCCGCCGCCACGGTCACCGGCCGTTTCTCGCTGCCCTCGGAGGTCGCGGAGACCGTGCTCTTCCTGGCGGGCGACCGAGCCCGCAACATCACCGGAAGCGACCTGGTCATCGACGGCGGGTTCATCCCCACCTGGTGACCGCTCGGTGGGAGTGCCGCCCCGCGGGCCTGACTTCGGTCGATGGCGGTCCCGCCGGCGCGTCCCGGCCGCCGGACGCGGCGGCTCTGGTCTTGCCCGGGTGAGCGCTCGGTGGGTGTGCCCCGCCCGTCGGCCCGGCGGGGCCGACTTCGGCCGGTGACCGCCCCGCGGGCCAGCCCCGCCCACCGGCCCCCGCGGGCCTGCCCCCGGCCGGGCGTGCCTCCAGGCGGAAGGGCCGCCCGTCAGCGCTCCAGCAGCATCCGCTGGAGTTCCCGCGCCGCCCGAGGCGGAGCCACGTCGCTGCGGTGGGCCAGCGCGATCGTCCGGTGCAGCCCTGGCCGGGCCAGCGGGGTCACCCGCAGCCCCCGCCCGGACCGCGTCGCGACCATGCGCGGGACGACGGCCACGCCGAGTCCCGCGCGGACGAAGCCGAGCACGGCGTCCATCTCGCCGCCCTCGACGGCGAAGTCGGGCTCGAAGCCCTCGGCACGACACGCGGCCACGGTCAGTTCTCGCAGGTCGTAGCCGTGCCGGAACATGACGAGGCGCTCGCCCTCGAGGTCGGCGATGCGCACCGTACGGCCGGTGCCCGGCGCGGGCGCGTCCGGCGACGACACCACCACCAGGTCCTCGCGCAGCAGCTCCAGGGTGGTCAGCGCGGGAGACGGGGTGGGGAGAGGAAGGACCACGAGGGCGAGGTCCAGGGCGCCGCGCGCGAGTTCCCGTACGAGATCGTGCGAGCCGCCCTCCTCGATGAGCAGCCGGATGCCCGGATACCGGTCGTGGAAGGCGCGCAGCACATCGGGGAGCAGGCCGGTGCACAGGCTCGGGGTGGCACCGAGGCGGACCCGGCCGCTGCGCAGCTGGGCCAGTTCCTGCACCTCGTGCCGGGCCGTGTCCGCGTCGGCCAGGATGCGCCGGGCCAGCGGCAGCAACGCCTCGCCCGCGTCCGTCAGCGTGATGTTCCCGCGCGCTCTCTGGAACAGGTCCGCCCCGAGCTCCCGCTCCAGCGCCTTGATCTGCTGGGACAGGGACGGCTGCGCGACATGGACGAGATCGGCGGCGCGGGTGAAGTGCCGGGTCTCGGCGACCGCCACGAAGTACTGGAGCTGCTGGAACTGCACATCTCGACGATAGCCCATGCCTATGGAAACAAGCTGGACCATGTCTTGGACCGATCGGCCCTGTGGGCCCTAGCTTCGACGGCATGGCTCTGGCAACGCGGACGGACCGACGACCGTCCATGACGCGTACCGTGTGGGACAGCTCCGTCGGCAAGAAGACCGTGATGGCGGTCAGCGGCCTGATGATGCTGCTCTACCTGGTCGCGCACATGATCGGGAACCTGAAGATCTTCTTCGGGGCCGGCGAGTTCAATCACTACGCCCACTGGCTGCGCACCCTCGGCGAACCCGTCATGCACTACGAGTGGACCCTCTGGGTCCTTCGCGTGGCGCTGGTCGTCGCGGTCGTCGCGCACGCCGTCTCCGCGTACCAGCTCAGCCGCCGCGACATCAAGGCGCGCCCCAGCAAGTACGTGCACAAGAAGGCCCGGGCGAGCTACGCCACGCGCACCATGCGCTGGGGCGGGATCATCCTCGGCCTTTTCATCGTCTGGCACCTCCTGGACCTGACGGCCGGCACGGTGCACTCGGGCGGCTTCCAGGAGGGCCATCCGTACCAGAACGTCGTGGACACCTTCTCCACCTGGTACGGCAACGTCGTCTACATCGTCGCGATGCTCGCGCTCGGCCTGCACATCCGGCACGGTTTCTGGAGCGCGGCACAGACCCTCGGCGCCGGCCGCCGCAGCCGCGACCGCGCCCTCAAGGCCGGCGCGAACGCCCTCGCGCTGGTGCTGACGGCGGGCTTCATCGCCGTACCCGTCGGAGTCATGACCGGAGTGGTGAGCTGACATGACCGTATCGTCCGAATACGCCGCGTACCGGACCGGTGAACCGGTCGCCGACGCCAAGGCACCGCAGGGCCCGGTCAACGAACGCTGGGACACCCGCCGCTTCGAGGCCAAGCTCGTGAACCCGGCCAACCGCCGCAAGCACACCGTGATCGTCGTGGGCACCGGTCTCGCGGGCGGTTCCGCGGGCGCGACGCTGGCCGAACAGGGCTACCACGTGGTCCAGTTCTGCTACCAGGACTCGCCCCGCCGGGCCCACTCGATCGCCGCGCAGGGCGGCATCAACGCGGCGAAGAACTACCGCAACGACGGCGACTCCGTCCACCGCCTCTTCTACGACACCGTCAAGGGCGGCGACTTCCGGGCGCGGGAGTCCAACGTCCACCGGCTGGCGCAGATCTCCGTGGAGATCATCGACCAGTGCGTGGCGCAGGGCGTGCCCTTCGCCCGCGAGTACGGCGGCCTCCTCGACACCCGGTCCTTCGGCGGCGTCCAGGTCTCCCGCACCTTCTACGCCCGCGGTCAGACGGGCCAGCAACTGCTGCTCGGCGCCTACCAGGCACTGTCCCGGCAGATCGCCGCGGGCAACGTGGAGATGCACCCGCGGACCGAGATGCTCGACCTGATCGTGGTCGACGGACGGGCGCGCGGCATCGTGGCCCGCGACCTGATCACCGGCCGCATCGACACGTACTTCGCGGACGCCGTGGTCCTCGCCTCCGGCGGCTACGGCAATGTGTTCTACCTGTCGACGAACGCGATGAACTCGAACGCGACCGCGATCTGGCGCGCGCACCGGCGCGGCGCGTACTTCGCCAACCCGTGCTTCACCCAGATCCACCCGACCTGCATCCCGCGCACCGGCGACCACCAGTCCAAGCTGACGCTGATGAGCGAGTCGCTGCGCAACGACGGACGCATCTGGGTGCCGAAGGCGAAGGGCGACACCCGCCCCGCGAACGAGATCCCGGAGGAGGAGCGCGACTACTACCTGGAGCGCATCTACCCGTCCTTCGGCAATCTCGTGCCCCGGGACATCGCCTCCCGTGCCGCGAAGAACGTCTGCGACGAGGGCCGCGGTGTCGGCCCCGGCGGTCAGGGCGTCTACCTCGACTTCGCGGACGCCATCCGGCGGATGGGCCGCAAGGCGGTCGAGGAGAAGTACGGCAACCTCTTCGACATGTACGCCCGGATCACCGCCGAGGACCCGTACACGGTGCCGATGCGGATCTACCCCGCCGTGCACTACACGATGGGTGGCCTGTGGGTCGACTACGACCTCCAGACCACCGTCCCCGGCCTGTTCGCGATCGGCGAGGCCAACTTCTCCGACCACGGAGCGAACCGCCTCGGCGCCTCCGCCCTGATGCAGGGCCTCGCCGACGGCTACTTCGTCCTCCCCTCCACGATCAACGACTACCTCGCCCGCAACCCCCACCACGACGAGGTGACCGACGAACACCCGGCCGTCCAGGAGGTGCTGGCCGAGACGGAGGACCGGCTGCGGCTGCTCCTCGCCGTCGACGGCGACCGCACCCCGGACTCCTTCCACCGCGAAGTCGGCGAACTGATGTGGGAGTTCTGCGGCATGGCCCGCACCGAGACCGGACTGCGCAAGGCGCTGGAGCGGATCCCGCAGATCCGCGAGGAGTTCTGGCGGCGCATCAAGGTCCCCGGCACCGGCGAAGAGTTCAACCAGTCGCTGGAGAAGGCCAACCGCGTCGTCGACTACCTGGAACTCGCCGAGCTGATGTGCCTCGACGCGCTGCACCGCTCCGAGTCGTGCGGCGGGCACTTCCGCGAGGAGTCCCAGACCCCGGACGGCGAGGCCGCCCGCAGGGACGAGGAGTTCTCCTACGCGGCGGCCTGGGAGTTCACCGAGACGGGCCAGTCCCCCGTCCTGCACAAGGAAGACCTCGTCTTCGAGTACGTCCACCCCACTCAGCGGAGCTACGCATGAAGCTCACCCTGCGCGTCTGGCGCCAGAAGAACGCCGACGCCGAAGGCGCCATGTCCACGTACCAGGTGGACGACATCTCGGCCGACATGTCCTTCCTGGAGATGCTCGACACCCTCAACGAGGAACTCATCCTCAAGGGCGAGGACCCGGTCGCCTTCGACCACGACTGCCGCGAGGGCATCTGCGGCGCCTGCTCGCTCGTCATCAACGGCGACGCGCACGGCCCCGAACGCACCACCACCTGCCAACTGCACATGCGGTCCTTCCAGGACGGCGACACCATCGACATCGAACCCTGGCGTGCCTCGGCCTTCCCGGTCGTCAAGGACCTCGTCGTCGACCGCTCCGCCTTCGACCGCATCATCCAGGCCGGCGGCTACATCACCGCCCCCACCGGCGCCGCGCCGGAGGCCCACGCCACGCCCGTGCCCAAGCCGGACGCCGACTTCGCCTTCGAGCACGCCGAGTGCATCGGCTGCGGCGCCTGCGTCGCCGCCTGCCCGAACGGCGCGGCCATGCTGTTCACCTCCGCCAAGATCAACCACCTCAACGCGCTCCCGCAGGGCGCACCCGAACGAGAGTCGCGGGTGCTCGACATGGTGGCCCAGATGGACGAGGAGGGCTTCGGCGGCTGCACGCTCGCCGGGGAGTGCGCGACGGCGTGCCCCAAGGGCATCCCGCTGTTCTCCATCACCAGCATGAACAAGGAGTGGCTGCGCGCGACCCGCTCGTCGGGCAAGCGCTAGCCGTACGTCGTTCGCCGTAAGGGTGCGGACGGGCGGGATCGGGAGTGGTGCTCATCCCCGGTCCCGCCAGGCACCCCTGCCGTCGGTAGGCTGCCGGCATGATCTTCGACAACAACGGGAGGGAGCGGTTCCTCGAAGCCGTCACGGACTTCGAGGCCGCGGTGCGCGAGCGGGATGTCGACCGTTCGGAACGCGCGTTCGGAGAGTTGTACCGGCAGTTCGGGGACGCGGGGCAGCGGGAAGTCGGCCGGGCGGCACCGCTGTTGGCCGCGCTGCTGCCCGAGGTGCCCCCGGGGCCGCGCGGCACCGTGGCCGTGCTCGTCGGGGCCTGCGTGGAGCGCGGCGCCGACGCCGGGCCCTGCGCGCCGCACGTCTTCGCCGAACTCGCCGAGACGCTCGCCGCCGCCGGTGAATTCTGCGAACGCTGGGAGGAGACCGGCGGAGGGGACTTCCCCGACCCGGAGGGCGGTGCGCCGGACCCGGCGCTCTTCGACCGCGTCGGGGCGGAACCGGCCCTGGCCTGGATGACGCTGCCCCAGTTCGAGATGGCGTCCGTCGCCATGCTGAACCACGCCGGGGTGCGCGGCGCCCTCGACAGCGCCCTGCGCAACCGGCTGCTGCGGGCCACGCGGACCGTCGAGGAGGCCTCCGGACACCACTTCAAGTGCCTGACGTACGCCCTGCTGGTCCTCGACGAGCCGCTGATCGTGCTGCACCGCCCGACCGGAACCGGTTACGCGATGCGCATGCGGGGCATCGGCGACAACTTCCAGCTGCACACGCTGGTCGCCGACGTCCTCGTCGGCGGCGGCCACATACCCGGCCGTGCCCCGTCCGCGCAGGAGGCCGCGGTCTGCCGCGACCAGCCAGGACAGGTGCACACCACCGGCTCCTTCAACCTCGTCGCCCCCACCGGGGAGTGGGTGTGGAACGAGGGGACGCCCAGCGACATCCCCGCCGTCGACGGAGTCCGGCTGCTGGTCCTGGACCCGCCGGCCTACGAGCGGAGCTGGCCCTCGGGCCGGTTCTTCCCGAACATGACGGGCGACCTCGTCCTTGAGCGGGTGCTCGCCCCCGAGGAGGCCGGGCGCCTGCTCGCCCGGTGCGTGACGAAGGGCGGCTGACCGGGCCGGGGACCCGGCGTTCAACAACCCCACATCCACTCTCCTGGCACAGGTCACGCGCACGCCAACCGGCATCGGAAGAACAGGAGCGCACGGACCGGACACCGCTGGTCCGCGCCCGCCGCACCGCCGAACCGGCCCGTGACCAGGAGAGTGCCATGACCGGCGTTTCCACCCTCGACACCCCGCCCCAGTCCGTCGCCCCCACGCGCTACACCGTCACCCTGGCCCGCGACGAGGCCGACGTGCGAGCCGCACAGCGACTGCGCCACGACGTGTTCGCCGGGGAGATGGGTGCCCTCCTGTCCACCCCGGAACCGGGCCTCGACGTCGACGCCTTCGACGCGTACTGCGACCACCTGCTGGTCCGGGACACGGTGACCGGCCAGGTCGTCGGCACCTACCGGCTGCTGCCGCCCGAGCGGGCCGCGATCGCCGGACGGCTGTACTCGGAGAGCGAGTTCGACCTCGGTCCGCTCGCCCCGATCCGCTCCGGGCTCGTCGAGGTGGGCCGCTCCTGCGTGCACCCCGACCACCGCGACGGCACCGTCATCGGACTCATCTGGGCGGGGATGGCCCGCTACATGGTGGAGGGCGGCCACGAGTGGCTCGCCGGCTGCTGCTCCATCCCGCTCGCCGACGGCGGCACCCTCGCCGCGGGCACCTGGGACCGTGTCCGCACCCGGCACCTGGCACCCGAGGAGCACCGCCTACGTCCCCTGCTGCCGTGGAACGCCGAGGGCGTCACCCGGCCCGCCCGCGCCGAGCTTCCGCCGCTGCTGCGCGGCTATCTGCGACTCGGCGCCTGGGTCTGCTCAGAGCCCGCCCACGACCCGGACTTCGGGGTCGCCGACCTGTACGTGCTGCTGCCGATGAGCCGGGTCGACCCGCGCTATCTGCGGCACTTCCTCTCCCTCGTCCCGGCGTGATGAGCACGCACGACGTGGGAGCGCCCGGTACGGGGGCGCTCGGCGCGGGACCGGCCCGGCCGGGTGCCGGGAGCCAGGACCGGTCGCGCGCCGACGCACCCGGGCCTTGGTTCCGGCCGGACGCCCCGCCGCCGGGCGCCCGGGAACGGGGAGGTAACGAAGCCGCCGCCCCGGAGCGAGGCCGTGCCGGAGCCGCCGCACCGCCCTCCGGCACCGGCAGCGCCTGGCTGCCCACCGCGCCCTGCTCTCCGGGGGCCTGTGTGGAGTCGACGGCGTCCTGGACCGCGGTGCCCCGCGCCGTGCTGCGGCTCGCCGCGGTCCTGGCCGTCGTCCTCACCGGGGTCCTGCTCGCCCCGGGGATCGCCCGGATGCGGGGGGTGTCACGGGACAGGATGATCCGCCGCTGGTGCCGGGCCGTCGTCCGGGCGAGCGGCGTACGGACCAGGATCACCGGGACCGCCGCGCCCACCGGTGGCCTGCTGCTCGTGGCCAACCACGTCTCCTGGCTCGACATCCCGTTGCTCGCCGCGGTCCGCCCGGCGCGGATGCTGGCCAAGACCGAGGTCCGGGCCTGGCCCGTGGCGGGAGCCATCGCCGCACGCGGCGGCACCCTCTTCATCGAACGGGACCGGCTCCGCGCGCTGCCCGGCACGGTGACCCGTATCGCCGAGGCCCTGCACTCCGGCGCGGCCGTCATCGCCTTCCCCGAGGGCAGCACCTGGTGCGGACGTGCCCAGGGCCGCTTCCGCCGCGCCGTCTTCCAGGCCGCGCTGGACTCGGGAGCGCCCGTGCAGCCGGTGCGAGTCCACTACCGGTCGAGCGGGGGAGAGGAGAGCACCGCCGCCGCGTTCGTCGGCGACGACTCGCTCCTCGCGTCGCTGTGGCGGGTCGCCACCACCCGCGGCCTGGTGGCCGAGGTCGAGGTACGGCCACCGATCGCGTCCGGCAACCACCCGGACCGCCGGGGTCTGGCCGCGGCGGCGCAAGGGGCGCCGGACTGGGTGCGGACACAGACGGCAGTCCACCCCTGAAGCCTCAAGTCTCTTTGTCTGCAAGGGAACTGGAGTCGAGGGCCGAAGTGCCGATTCATCCGGGTCGGGTGCGGGGGACCCTGGGACACCTGCACCGAGATGATCAGCCGCTTCACCGAACCGGTGTTCCTGGGGCTCGCCGTGCTCGCCGTCCGCGGCCGGATCAAGCGCGGGTGATCAACTGCCGTGCCAGATAGGGGGCGGTGCGGCTGCCCGCGGAACGTGCCACCTCCGCCGGCGGGCCCGCCGCGACGATGTGGCCGCCCGCGTCGCCGCCGTCGGGGCCGAGGTCGATCACCCAGTCGGCGCCCGCGACGACCGACATGTCGTGCTCGACGACCACGACGGTGTGGCCCGCGTCGACCAGACCGTGCAGCTGGCGCATCAGCACCTCCACGTCGGCCGGGTGGAGACCGGTGGTCGGCTCGTCGAGCAGATAGAAGGTGTGTCCGCGGCGCACCCGTTGGAGTTCGCCGGCCAGCTTGATGCGCTGGGCCTCGCCGCCGGACAGCTCGGTCGCGGGCTGGCCGAGTCGGAGATAGCCGAGGCCCACGTCCAGCAGCGTGGCCAGACTGCGGGCGACGGCCGGGGTGTCGGCGAAGAAGCCGGCCGCCGCCTCCACCGTCAGGTCAAGGATCTGGGCGATGTTCCTTTCCCGGTACGTCACTTCGAGGGTCTCGGGGTTGTAGCGCGCCCCGCCGCAGGCCGGGCACGGCGCGTAGGTGCTGGGCAGGAACAGCAGCTCGACGCTGACGAAGCCCTCGCCCTGGCAGGTCTCGCAGCGGCCCCCGGCGACGTTGAAGGAGAACCGGCCCACGCCGTAGCCGCGACGGCGGGCCCCGTCCGTCCCGGCGAAGACCTTGCGTACGACGTCGAACAGCCCCGTGTACGTCGCGAGGTTCGAACGCGGGGTGCGGCCGATGGGCTTCTGGTCGACCGTGACCAGACGCCCGACCCCGTCCAGCTCCTCGGTCACCTCGCCGATCAGCGTGGACTTGCCGGAGCCTGACACCCCGGTGACCGCGGTGAACACACCGAGGGGGAACTCGGCTGTGACCCCGCGCAAGTTGTGTCGGGTGACCGGCCCGACCTTCAACTGGCCACGGGCCGGGCGGATTTCGCGTACCGGCGCGGGGGACCGGTCGAAGAGGAAGCGGGCGGTCGCCGACTCCGGCACGCCCTCCAGTTCCGCGACCGGGCCGCTGTGCAGCACCTGCCCGCCGTGTTCACCGGCGCGCGGACCGACGTCGACGAGCCAGTCCGCGCCGCGGACGACGTCGAGGTGGTGCTCCACCACGAACACCGAGTTGCCCGCGTCCTTCAGCCGGTCCAGGACCGTGAGCAGAGCCTGAGTGTCCGCGGGGTGCAGCCCGGCGGACGGTTCGTCGAGGACGTACACGACTCCGAAAAGGCCCGAGCGCAACTGCGTGGCCAGACGCAGCCGTTGCAGTTCGCCCGCCGACAGCGTGGGAGCCGGCCGGTCGAGACTGAGATAGCCGAGACCGAGCTCCACGACCGGCGCGACACGCGACCTGAGGTCCTCGGTGAGGACCCGCGCCGCCTCTCCGCTGCCGTGCAGCGCGCACCCCAGCTCGGTCAGCGGCAGCGCGGCCAGTTCGGCGATGGTACGCCCCGCGAACGTCACCGCCAGCGCCTCGGCCCGCAGCCGGCTGCCGCCGCACACCGGACACGGAGCACTGGTCAGGAACCGCTCCGCCTTGGCCCTGAGCGTCGGGCTCTTCGTGTCGGAGAAGGTCTTCATGACATAGCGCCGGGCACTCATGTACGTGCCCTGGTACGGGCGTTGGATCCGCTCCGCGTCCCGCACCGGGTGCACGGTGACGACCGGCTGCTCGTCGGTGAACAGGATCCACTCCCGCTCCCCGGCGGGCAGTTCCCGCCAGGGCCGGTACACGTCGTGGCCGAGCGTGTCGAGGATGTCCCGCAGGTTCTTGCCCTGCCAGGCGCCCGGCCACGCGGCGATCGCGCCCTCACGGATCGACAGCGACGGATCGGGGACCAGCAACTCCTCGGTCGTACGGTGCACTCGTCCGAGCCCGTGGCACTCCGGGCAGGCCCCGGCCGCCGTGTTCGGCGAGAACGCGTCCGAGTCGAGCCGCTCCGCGCCCGGCGGATAGTCGCCGGCGCGGGAGAACAGCATGCGCAGCGAGTTGGAGAGATTGGTGACGGTGCCGACCGACGAGCGCGACGTGGGTGTCGACCGGCGCTGCTGGAGGGACACCGCGGGCGGCAGCCCCGTGATCTCCCCGACCTTCGGCGCGCCGACCTGGTGGATCAGCCGCCGCGCGTACGGCGCGACAGACTCGAAGTAGCGGCGCTGCGCCTCCGCGTAGATCGTCCCGAAGGCCAGCGACGACTTCCCGGAACCGGACACGCCCGTGAAGACGGCGAGCACGTCCCTCGGCACGTCGACGTCCACGCCCCGCAGATTGTGCTCGCGGGCACCCCGGACGCGGACGTACGGATCGAGGGGACCGTGGGGGCTCGGCATCGGGGAAACTCCTGTGGGGGCCTTGGGGGCCTTGGGGGCCTTGGGGGCCTTGGGGGCCTTGGGGCCGGTACGGCGGCACGGGGCAAACCCCACGATTCTAGGCCGGGCTCAGTCCCGCGACCCGGGCCAGCCCGCGATAGGAGTCGAGCAGGGCGTCCCGGTCGTACGTGCTCGTCGTGACCAGTACCTCCTGGGCGCCGGTCTCCTTGATCAGCGTCGCGAGTTCGTCGGCGACCTGGTCCTCGGTGCCGGCGATGTGGCCGATGAGTCCGGACTCGTAGAAGGCGCGCTCCCTGCCGTTCATCGTGAGGGCCTCCACCCGCTCGGCGGGAGGCAGCGGCGGGAAGGTGCCGTGCGTGCGGGAGTACGCCGTCGACCAGGCCTCCGCAAGCAGCAGGCGATGTGCCCTCTCGGGGGTCGCCGCGACCGCCACCGTGCCGGAGACGACGACGTACGGCTCCTGTGCCCAGAAGGACGGCCGGAACGCCGCGCGGTAGTGGTCGACGCCGCGCAGCATCTTGTCCCGGTTCCTGAGGTCCCCGATGACCATGGGCAGGCCCGCTCGCGCCGCGATGCCGGCGCCCTCGCCCATGGCGAGCACGAAGGGCGGCACGGTCAGCCCCTCCGGCGGGCGCGCGTGCACACCGGTCGGGGAGGTGCCGCGGAACCAGCCGAGGAGTTCGTCGAGCTGCGCCGCGAAGTCGTCGCTCGTGGCAGCGTCCTTGTCCCGCCCGAGCGCCTTGCGCACACCGTCCGTGAAGCCGACGGAGCGGCCGAGCCCCATGTCTATCCGCCCGGGGAACAGGGACGCGAGCACGCCGAACTGCTCGGCCACGACGAGCGGCCGGTGGTTCGGCAGCATCACTCCGCCGGTGCCCACCCGTATCGTGCGCGTGGCCCCGGCGACGGCGGCGGCCAGGACGGTGGGCGCGGATCCGGCGACCCCCGGCACCCCGTGGTGCTCCGAGACCCAGATCCGGTGGTAGCCGAGGGCTTCCAGGTCCTGCGCCAGGCGCACGGTGTCACGCAGTGCCTCGGCCGGCTCGTGCCCCTCCCGGGTGCGCGAGCGGTCGAGTACGGAGAAACGGGTTTCCGCGATCACAGAGCTCACAGGGGGTTCAACGCGTGCGGGCCCTCAGGATTCCCGGTGCCGGTGCCGGTGCCGGTGCCGGTGCCGGTACCCGTGCCCGTGGCCGTGCCTGCGCCGGTCGTCCGTGCCGGTACCGGCGCCTGTGCTCGTATCTGCGACTCGGACAGCGGCCGCGCCCGTCCCCCGGTGCGCGGGGGAGCCGGCTTGAACCGGCACATGCATCCGAGTGTGAGAGTGAAGGATCCTTCACCGTCCCCGCGCCGCGGATGCCCGGCGACGTCACCCGCACGCGCCGGGTGCCAGGCCGCTGCGGTCGCGCCCGGCCGCGTACAGGCACACGATGCGAAGACGAACGTCTCGCATTCTCACTGGAGTACTCATGGTCTGGATTCCTCAGATCACGGATCTCGTCGAGCGGCTCGGAGCGACCGACCTCGCCGGTGCCCTGCGCGACCCGGGCACGGCCACCGTGCCGGTGGCGCTCGACGACCCCGGCGCCGGGCGCATCTGCGGCGTGGGCGTCCTGGCCGCCTGGCTGGCCGAGCAGGAGAAGTGGCGGACGGAGCACGCCGTCGTCGTGGAGCCGGCCGCCGTCACGGTCACCGGACGGCGGGCCGTGGGCGAATGGGTGGTGCACCTCGACGGGCCGGACGGCCGACGCATCGGGCTCCCTGTCGCCGTCGCGGTGGAGCCCGCCTCCACCATGCCGGTGCGGATCTACCACTCCCGGTGGCCGCTGCTCGGCCGTCACGTCGTACGCCCCCCGCTGGTGCGGCACGCCCCGGACGCGCACGCCTCCGACGTCGTGGACGTCTACCGGGCGGCCCTCGCGCAGGGGGACGTCGCCGCAGTGGTGGCGGCCTTCGCGCCCGACGGCTACTTCCGCGAACCGTCCGGCGAAACCCACCGGTACGTCGGCACCGCCGCGCTCAACGACCTGTTCAAGGGCTTCTTCGCCGCGGGCGGGGGCATCCCGCTGAAGCTGTGCACCGTCACGGACGACGGCACCCGCAGCGCCGTCGAGTACGTCTGCGACCGCTGGGGTGACGCCGACCTTCCGCCGCAGGCGGGTCTCGTCGTCTGCACGCGCGGCGAGGGTGGCCTGATCTCGGCCGTGCACGTGTACGACGACGTGGAGGCGCCCGTCGGGTAGGGCTTCGCCGGGCCTGTGGCGGGCAGGGGAACAGGTGGCCGCAGTGCCGCCATCCCACGGTGCGCGAGAGCAGGAGTGAGCATGCAGTACGTGAAGCTCGGTTCGACGGGCCTGGACGTGTCACGGATCTGCCTGGGCTGCATGAGTTTCGGTCTTCCCGACCGCGGAGTCCACGAGTGGACCCTGGACGAGCAGGCCTCCCGCCCGCTGATCCGCCAGGCCCTGGAGGCCGGGATCAACTTCTTCGACACGGCGAACGTGTACTCGGACGGCACCAGCGAGGAGATCGTCGGCCGGGTGCTCGGCGACCTCGCGCGCCGTGACGAGATCGTCATCGCCACCAAGGTGAACGGCGGGATGCACGACGGGCCCAACGCCCGCGGCCTGTCCCGCAAGGCGGTCATGACGGAGATCGACAACAGCCTGCGCCGCCTCGGCACCGACTACGTGGACCTCTACCAGATCCACCGCTTCGACCCGGCGACCCCCGTCGAGGAGACGATGGAGGCGCTGCACGACGTGGTCAAGGCGGGCAAGGCCCGCTACATCGGGGCGAGTTCGATGTACGCCTGGCAGTTCTCCAAGGCGCAGTACACGGCGCGGCTGAACGGATGGACGCGGTTCGTCTCCATGCAGAACCACTACAACCTCCTGTATCGCGAGGAGGAGCGCGAGATGCTGCCGCTGTGCGAGGACCAGGGCGTCGGCGTACTGCCCTGGAGTCCGCTGGCCCGTGGACGGCTCACCCGGGACTGGGACACCGCCACGGCGCGCAGCCGGACCGACGAGTTCGGCCGGAACCTCTACCTGGACGGCGACCGCGAGATCGTCGACGCCGTCGCCCGGATCGCCGCCGGACGGGAGACCTCGCGTGCGCGGATCGCCCTCGCCTGGCTGCTGCACCGCAGCGTCGTGACCGCGCCCGTCGTCGGCGCCACCGAGCCGCTGCACGTCGAGGACGCGGTCGCCGCCGTCGAGGTGGAGCTCACGGACAAGGAGATCGAGGAACTGGAACGGGCGTACACGCCCAGGCCGATCAGCGGCCACTGAGCGGCGGAATTCCCGGTTCCCGGAATTGAGCGGACCCGGCATCCCATTGGGAGCGCTCCCAATGGGATGCCTCAATGAGTCGGGCTCATGGCGGTTCGCTGGCGGCGGGGTTTCCGAATTCCGTTTTCCCGGAACCAGTTGACATTCTGTCAATATCCCGGGATGCCAGGGGAAAGGGAAATCGCCGGACCGCTTGTTCCGTCTCGGGAGCCTGTGCAAAGGTGTGCGTTGTCGGCGTGCGGACAATATTGTGCTGCCTTCTGTGTCCGTACGGTGCGGTCGTTCGTCCCCTTGCTTCGCGAGTGCGGCCGGATTGCTTCACAGGTGCGGTCCGAGGTGGTCGTGCGCGGCACAGCCCCCCATGGGTAGGCCGTCCGTCGCGTCGGGCGATCTACATACCCAATGGTATGGACTAATTTCCGTGTTGCCTTTGGGAGGAAAGCGGACGTGAATGATGCCAGGTTGCCTCATTCCCCGGCTCCGGCGCGGTCGTTCGAGGTATCGGATGAACGGCTCGCGGCCGCTCTGAAGAAGAGCCAAGGGAACGCACCCGTGCACTATCCCGTCGGCGAACTGCTGGACCGCCACTGGGAAGCGGTGTACTCGTACGCCCGTCTGTGCGCTCGCGGCGTACGGCCCGCCGGAATGCTCACCACGGCCGCATTCACCCGTCTGTTCGGCGAATCCCTGGGCCAGTCGGGGCCCGATGCCGCATGGCGGCCCCAACTCCTCGTCACCGTCCGGCGCATGGCCGCCGAGTGGCTCACCGACCAGCGGCGCGAAATGCTCCACCCGAACCTGCTCGCCGGCTCGGACCGCGAGGACCGGGCCGCGGCGCGACTCCTCCCGCCGGAGGGCAGACGCCTGCTGTCCCGGGCGTTCCAGCGGCTGCCCGAGCCCGCCCGGTGCCTGCTGTGGCACATCGAGGTCGAGGCCGAGCGACCGGAGGTGCCCGCGGCCCTGCTGGGATTCGACGCCGAGGACGTCCCGCCGGAGCTGGAGCGTGCCCGGGAACGCCTGCGCGCGGGTTGTCTGGAGATCCACCGCGAACTGGCCCCCGAGCAGGAGTGCCGGCGCTACAACCGGATGCTCGACGTCTCCCTGCGCCGCCGCGGCACCGGACTCGACCCCGATCTGCGCGATCACATGGCCCGGTGCGGTCACTGCCGCCACACCGCCGACCAGTTGGACCGGTTCAACCGCCCGTTGGGACTCCCGCTCGCCGAGGCGGTGCTCGGCTGGGCCGCGCGCGACTACGTCGCCTCCCGTCCCGGACGCGCCTCCGCGATCCCCGCGGCCGACGGGGTCCATACGGCCGACGAGGCCGCCGCCACGGCACCCGACCGCACCGGAAGTCCCGCCGACACGGGGGTGCTTGCCTGGACCGGGACGCCCGCGGACGCGCCCGCCGTTCGCGAGGTCCCGCTCCCGCCGGGACTTCGCCCGCGCACCGCTGCGCGCGGCCGCGGGGCCGGCGACCCGCGTACGCCCGCGCACCGGGCCCCCCGGGGACAGGGAGCCGGCGCGCACAAGGCTCCGCGACAGGCACCGCGCCGCCGCGACGTGGCCCTCGCCGCCCTCACCGTGAGCACCCTGATCCTGGTCCCGCTGGTCGCCTGGGCGGCCGGCACGAGCTCCGGCGGCGAGAACGGCACGGCCGACGGCACCGGCCGCTCGGACGCGCCCGGTCCGAGCCGGTCGCCCGGTGCGAACCCCTCGTGGATCGGGACCGGAGCCCGGCCGGGCGAGACCGCGCGGGGACTGCTGCGCAACGCCGCGACCGGACTGTGCGTCGGCATCGTGGGCGACAAGCCCGCCAGGGGAGTGGAGGCCCGGCTCACCTCGTGCACCTCGACGTCCGCCCGCCGGTGGACGTACGAACCCGACGGACTGCTGAGCGACGCGGCCGACCCCGGCCTGTGCCTCGACGCCCACCTCGGCCACTCGGTCCGGCTGACCGCCTGCCCGGGGGTGTCGGGCCCCGGCGCGAAGGACCGGCGCTACGACTTCACCCTCCAGGGCGCGCTGGTGCCGCGCTGGAACCAGGACCTGGCCCTCGCGCCCGCCTCCGCCGACGACGGCGCGGCCCTGGTCCTCGAGGCCCGCGACGACGGGGCCGTCCAGCGCTGGGAGCTCGACACCTCCTCGCCCACGCTCCAGATGGAGGTGGTCAACTGGGGCTCCGCCGACGGCGGACCGGACCCCACCCCCGCACCGCCCACGGAGTCGACGGAACCCGCACCGCCCACCGCCCACGGGTCGTCCTTCGCCCCGTCGACCGCGCGGCCGGCTCCGGCGACCTCCGCCCCGCCGTACGCATACTGCTCCTCCCCGTACGCCTATTGCCCCGGGGACGGGCAGTACGGCTCCGGCAAAGACCCTGGATACGGCTCCTGGGACTACGGATACGGCTCCGGACACGAGGGAGGGCGGGGAGACCGCCGGTGAGTCCGGCACACCCCGCCTGCCCCGCCGCCGTGCGGGAGACCGCAGAGCAGTCGGCCTGACGGCGGAGCCGGACCATCAGGACGACGGCGTGCCCGAACCGGACGCCGTGCCCAGGAACTCCGCCCAGCCGCCTAGCGGGGACTGCCCGGGGCTGAGGGCGCGCAGCTTCCGCAGGACCGCCGGGTCCTGCACCTCCAGCCACTCCACGAGCTGGCGGAAGGACACCATCCTGACCTCGTCGTGTTCGGCGATCCGGGCGATGGCCTGCTCGACGGCGTCCATGTAGATTCCGCCGTTCCAGCGTTCGAAGTGGTTGCCGATGAAGAGGGGAGCCCGGTTGCCCTCGTAGGCGCGGCGGAAGCCGGCGAGATAGCTGTCACGGGCCTGCGCACGCCACGCGTCGAACCGGGAACGGTCGCCGAGCGGGTTCGCGTTCGACTGGTTGGCCATCAGGTTGTAGTCCATGGACAGGACCTGGAAGGAGTGACCGGGGAACGGGATGGACTGCAGCGGGAGGTCCCAGACCCGGCCGCCCCGCACCTTCCCGGGCCAGATCTGCAGCCCGCCGGGTGAGCTGGCGTCGTACTTCCACCCCAGGTCGGCGACGGTCGGCAGCAGGTTGGCCTGCCCCTCCAGGCACGGGGCCCGCCCGCCGATCAGCTCCTTGCGGTAGTCGAAGGGGAGTGGTTCGAGATCGGTGAAGCCGGTGTTCGTCTTCCAGCGCGTGACGAACCCGATCGCCTGCTCGATCTCGCTGCGCCACTCGGCGGGCGACCACAGGCGCACCCCGTCCGCGCCGCAGAAGTGCCCGTTGAAGTGGGTGCCGATCTCGTGACCCTCCAGCCAGGCGGCGCGTATCTGCTGGAGCGTGGCGTGGATGTGCCGGTCGGAGAGGTAACCGATCGCGGAGGCACCGACCGGGTGCCGCGGCGGGCGGTACAGGTGCTTCTTCGACTCGGGCAGCGTGTAGATGCCGCTGAGGAAGAACGTCATGGACGCCCCGTGGTCGGCGGCGACCTTGCGGAACCGGGAGAACAGCTTGTTGCTGAGCTCGCCCGCGCCGTCCCAGGAGAAGACGACGAACTGCGGCGGGCGCTCACCCGGCTTCAGCCGTTGCGCCTTCGGCTGCTTGGGCTGGGCCCCCGTGTCGGCGGTCGAGCCGTCACCGATCGGCTTGGGCGGCCTGCTCCGCGACTCCTTGTCGTCGCCCTCGCCGGTACTGCCCACCGACCAGTCGTTCGCCGAGCAGGCGGAGAGCGCGCCCAGGGCGCCCGCCGATGCCGCCGCGGTCAGCAGCCGCCTGCGTGAGATACCGCTCATGATGGTCCCCCGGGTTTCTCGCCACGGCTCCCGCTCTGCGGCCGGAGCCCCCGTACCTGTGACGCCCCGCTCTGTGCGGGTGCGTCAATCGGTGGGATGCGCGGGCATCCGGAAAGGGTCGCGTGATCGAGGACACGTAGCCGTTCCGTGACAAACCCCGCCGACCTGCGGGGCAGGTGGCGGGGCAGGGGGAATTGGGGCCGCTGGGTTCAGGCGCCGGTGCCCGCCCGGACGACCGTCAGGGACACCGTCGAGGCGTTGCCGGAGACCGGCACCTTGCCCCGCGTCCACGTCACCTTGAGCGGGTCCCTCTCATCGGGAGGAGTGACGAGGAGCGCGGCGGGCGTCGCCGTCTTCGCCCCGCTGATCTCGGGATTGGAGAAGGTCAGACCCGCCCACGCGCTCTGCCCCGGCTTCAGTGTGAGCGTCGTCGGCGATTCCGAGGAGCGCTTGGGGTCGGGGCCGAGCTGCTTGCCCGACGCGTCGACGAACGCGGCCCCCGGGAAGCCGCGCACGGTGCAGGTGCGCCCCGACTTGTTGGTCAGGACGACGGGGAAGTTCTCCTGCCCCGCGCCGGGGTCGTTGTTCCCCACGGACGCGCGCAGTTCAAAGGTGTGGCAGCGGCCGCCGCCCGAGGAGTTGCCCGAGGACGTGGGCGCCGCCCCCGACGTCGTGCCGGACGCGGTGGCTGACCCGGCCGAGGCGTCGTCCCCGCCCGGGGTGGCCGTGCCGCTCGATCCGCTGTCCGCGGTCCTGTCGCCAGAGGCGGGCTCGGCGGTGCCGGAGAGCGTCTGCGGCGCACTCTTCGGTGAGCCGTCCGTGCCGCAGCCCGTGAGCAGGCCGAGCACCGCGATGCCCACGAGCACCGCCGCCCGCCGGGCGTGGGCCGAAGTGCGGTACGCGGGAACCGCGTCGACCGGGTCCGTGTCCGCCGCTTCGTGCCGGAAGGTCGCCATGTCACCACTCCTTGGGAGTCACCGCACGCGTTCCTCACGCGTACGCACGGCGCGTTGTGCCCCGTCACCCTGTCCGATGCACCCGCCCACGGAAAAGTTCGCGGGATCGGCCGGGAAAATGCGCCGGGCCGGGCGCGACCGTTCAGGTGCCGACCCGTACGGACCCGATGACCCGGTCGGCCGTGTCCTTGCCCGCGTGCTTCTGACGGATCTGCACATAGACCTGGGGCCGTGCGGCACCGCCCGCCGGGCTCAGCCCCGCCTCGACGACGGAGCCGCCGCTGCCAGGACAGTCGTCCCAGGTCCGGATCAGACCGTGCCAGCGGGCGCCGGTGTAGGCGCGGCTGCCCTCGTAGTGGCATCCGGTGTGCGCCAGTCCCCGCACCCCGGCGGCGACGTCGCCCCGCTCGCTGAGCCCGATGAAGGCGCCGTTGACGTCCGAACGGAGGTCCTGCCACCGGGCGAGGTCGTCCGCGACGGCGAGTCCGGGCTCCCGCCCGTCACCGAGCCCCAGGGCGCGCGGATTCCAGCCGGAGTCCCTTATCTGACGGCCCCAGGAGTCCGGAACCTGCGCGGTGAGCCGTCCCGTGCCGTCCTCGACCCGGACGGTCCCCGCCGAGGGTTCCCGCGTCGCGAGCGCGGCTGCGACGGTGACGGCGCCCGCGACGACGGCGACACCCAGCGCGGCGACCAGGCCGCGCCTGCCGCGCCGTGGTGCCGCCGGGGTCCCGTCCGGGCCGTCCGTGGCCAGCCGTTCGAGCTCCGCCGCGAACCCGGCGGCGGTCGGCCAGCGCCGCTCACGGTCGGGTTCCATGGCTCGCATGAGCGCCCGCCCCACGTCCGCGGGGAGGTCCGCGCGAAGACGGCCGGGCCGTACGACCCTGCCGGGCGGGCCCGGCACCGAGCCGGTGACGAGGTGGTGGCCGAGGGCGCCCAGGCTGTACACGTCGGCCCGCGCGTCGATCCCGGAACCGGGCTCGGCCTGCTCGGGAGGCGTGTACCCCGCGGAGCCCGCCGCCATGGTGAGGCCGGACGCCTGGGCCAGGCTCTTGGCCAGGCCGAGGTCGGCGAGCAGGACACGCTCGCCCCCGCCGGGCGTGCTGCGCAGCAGCACGTTGGACGGCTTGATGTCACGGTGGACGATCCCGGCCTCGTGCAGTGCGGCGGCTCCCCGGGCGGCCAGCGCGGTCAGCCGCAGCGCTTCGGGGACCGGCAGCGGACCGGTCCCGACACGGTCGGCCAGGGTGCCGCCGTCGGCGTACTCCATGACGAAGTAGGGCCTGCCGTCCGGGAGTTCGCCGATGTCGTAGACCTGCACGACCCGGCTGGAGTCCGCCCGGCGCAGCAGCCGTGCCTCGGAGAGGAAGCGCTCCCGGATGTCCAGGTGGTCGACCCAGTTCTCGGAGAGCACCTTCACCGCGACGGGCGCCTCCAGCACGTCGTCGTGGGCGAGCCAGACGACGCCGAAGCCGCCGGCACCCAGACGCCGGTCCAGACGGTAACGGCCGATCCGTTCCAGGGAGGGCATGTGACTATCATGCCTGGCCTCTGATCGACAGCGAGGGGAGCACCCGGTGCGGGACGCGGCGCAGACCGAGGAGCTGGCCCTGCGGGCGGCGGCCGGTGACGAGGCGGCCCTGGACGGACTGCTCCAGCAGATCCGCCCCGAGGTGGTACGGCGCTGCGGACGCTTCCTGCCCTGCCGGGAGGACGCCGAGGAAGCCGCCCAGGACGTCCTGCTCCAAGTGGCGCGGAAGATCACCACCTTCGAGGGCCGCAGCCGCTTCGGCACCTGGCTCTACACCGTGGTGGCGAACTGCTCCCGGCAGAAGTACCGGGAGCTCAAGCGACGGGCGGCCGAGCAGCCGGTCGCGATCGACGCCTCCCAGCAGGTCGATCCGCGCACCACGAGCGTCATCGCGGGTTCCCGCGTCGACCTGCTGGAGGCGCTGGAGCGTCTTGAGCGCGAACACCCCCACCTCGTGGCGCCGTTGGTCTACCGGGACATCTGCCAGTTGGATTACGCCGAGGCCGCCGAGCGCGCCGGGATTCCCCTCGGCACGCTCAAGTCCCGGCTGCACGAGGCGCGCAAGCAGGTCAGGCCCTGGCTGGCGGAGGCCTCCTGACGGTCCTTCACTTCGCGTGCCGGGAACGGGCGTCGGACGGGTCGGTGAGGAAGGGCCGCGGCCGGTCACGGCGCGGCAGGGTGACCTGCATAGGGTTGGGACCGTGAAGGAGACGAACAGCAGACCGCTCGCCGTGTTCGACCTGGACGGCACACTCGCGGACAGCGCGCACCGGCAGCGGTTCCTGGAGCGCAGGCCCCGCGACTGGGACGCGTTCTTCGCGGCGGCGCCGCAGGACTCGCCGCTGCCCGAAGGGATCGCGCTGGCGCTGGAGAACGCACGCGAGTGCGAGGTGGTCTACCTCACCGGCCGCCCCGAGCGGTGCCGCCGCGACACCGTCGACTGGCTGGCGGCGCAGGGCCTGCCCGCCGGGCGCACCTGGATGCGGCGCAACGACGACCGCAGGCCCGCCCGCCGCACCAAGCTGGAGATCCTGCGCCGACTGGCCCGCGACCGTGAGGTCCGCGTCCTCGTCGACGACGACGAACTCGTCTGCACGGAAGCCGAGCGGGCGGGCTTCAGGGTCGTACGGGCGCGCTGGGCGGCCACGTCGGCGGCGCTGAAGGACGCGCAGGAGCGGGAAGGGCGGACCTGACCGAGCCGTCGGGAGACCCGGCCGAGGGGGGCCGGTGGGGCGGCTCGAAGGGGCCGGTCGGGTGAGGACTCTCAGTCGCCCTCGTCCAGGCGGAAGCCGACCTTCAGGCCGACCTGGTAGTGCTCGATCTGCCCGTTCTCGATCTGCCCCCTGACCTGGGTGACCTCGAACCAGTCGAGGTTGCGCAGGGTCTGCGAGGCACGGGTGATCCCGTTGCGGATGGCCTGGTCGACCCCTTCGTGGGAGGTGCCGACGATCTCGGTGACCCGGTACGTGTGGTCGGACATGCGGGTGCTCCTCTCCGTGGCGGGTGTGCCCCGCGTCATTCCACGGTGCCCCACGGCGCGACGGTCCGCGAGATGTCGGGAGCGTGCTGCGGGGAGAGTCGCTCTCCAGCCACGCCCGGTGGGACCTGGTGAGGGCTGTCCGCACCCGGCTCCGGGCGCAGCCTTCCGTAGTCGACCCTTGACGGAATGATTGGTCCATACCAAAATCCAGAACACCCGTGCGAGCGCCATGCTCGTCCCCCACGTCGGGCCCCCTTCCCCCTGTCCGCAAGGCAGAACAGGACCCCTCGTGAGACTCCGCCTCCTCGCCGCCGTATCCGCCACCGCATTCCTGGCCACCGCCTGCGGAGCCCTGCCCGAGGGCGGGTCGGGGCAGCGGACGGTCACGGTGTGGCTGATGAAGGACAGCGCCTCCAGGGACTTCCTGAAGAGGTTCACCGAGGACTTCGAGCGCTCCCACGGCGCCCTGCGCCTCGACATCCGCATCCAGGAGTGGACCGGCATCGGCGAGAAGGTGCAGGCGGCCCTCAAGCAGCGGGACAAGTCCGCGCCCGATGTGATCGAGGTCGGCAACACCCAGGTGGCGCAGTACGTCGACGGCGGCGGACTGAGCGACCTGACCCTCGAATCCATGCGCGACTGGGGCATGAACGCCTGGCTGCCCGGACTCGCCGAACCCGGCCGCTTCGGCACCCGCCAGTTCGGCGTCCCCTGGTACGCGGCCAACCGCGTCGTCATCTACCGCAAGGACCTGTTCGAACGGGCCGGCATCAAGCAGCCGCCGAAGAGCCGCGAACAGTGGCTCGCCGACACCGAACAGCTCAACTCCGCCGGAAACCAGGGGATATACCTGGCCGGGCAGGACTGGTACACCCTGTCCGGATTCATCTGGGACGAGGGGGGCGACCTCGCCAAGGAGACCACCAGCGGCACCTGGGAGGGCACACTCCAGACGCCGGCCGCCGTACGGGGCATGGACTTCTACCGGCGGCTCCAGGCGCTCGGCGACGGGCCCGTGGGCGCCGACGAGGAACACCCGCCGCAGTCGGGGGTGTTCGCCAAGGGCCGGGTCGCGCAGATCGTCGCCGTCCCCGGACTCGTCCAGGCCATCGAGCGCACCAATCCCGCGCTCAAGGGCAAACTGGGCTTCTTCCCCGTGCCCGGCAAGACCGCCGCCGCTCCCGGCGCGGTCTTCACCGGTGGCTCCGACCTCGTGGTGCCCAAGAACACGGACGACCGGGAGGGCGCGACGGCCGTCGTCGCCGCGCTCGCGGGCGCCAAGTGGCAGACCGAGCTGGCCCGCACGATGAACTACGTGCCCAACAAGACGACCCTCGCCGACGCCGTCGCGGGCGAGGAAGGGGCCGCGGCGATGGCGGCCGGCGCCGCCCACGGGCGCGCGACCCCCTCGTCGCCGCGGTGGGCCGCGGTCGAGGCCGACAACCCGATCAAGGACTACATGTCGAAGGTACTGAGCGGTGCCGACCCGGCGACGGAGGCCCGGCGCGCCTCCGCCCGCATCACCAAGACCCTGGCGGACGACGTCGAGTGACGCGGGACGGCGGGCGCCGTGGAGCCGGCGAAAGCCGGTGCCGGACCGTCGCGGTGCCGGGGCGCGCCCCTGCCGGCGCCCGCCCCGGCCCTGTCGGCGCCCGCCCCGGCCCTGTCGGCGGTCTTGTCAGCGGTCCTGGCCCGCGAGGCTCAGCGACAGCGCGAAGCGGCCCTTCGCGTCCGTCCACCAATGGGTCAACGCGAAGCCCGCCGAGCCCAGTTCGGCCCGCACACCGTCCTCGCGGAACTTCGCCGAGACCTCGGTGCGCAACTCCTCGCCCCGCGCGAAGTGCACGGCGAGGTCGAGAGCGGGGATCTTCACCGTCTGAGCGGCCCGCGAGCGCAGCCGCATCTCGATCCACTCCTGTTCGGCGTCCCACAGGGCGACATGGTCGAACGCGTCGGGGTCGAAGTCCGCCTCCAGCTCACGGTTGACGACGCTCAGCACGTTCTTGTTGAACGCGGCCGTCACCCCGGCCGCGTCGTCGTACGCGGCGACCAGGACCGACTCGTCCTTGACCAGGTCGGTGCCGAGCAGCAGCGCGTCGCCGGGCGACAGCAGCGCCCGTACGGACGCCAGGAATGCGGCGCGTTCGGCGGGCAGCAGATTGCCGATCGTGCCGCCGAGGAACGCGACGAGCCGCGGCCCGGGGGTGTCGGGCAGCGTGAGGGAGCCGGTGAAGTCGGCGATCAGCGCGTGGACGCCGAGGCCGGGGCGTTCGGCGGCCAGCGCCTGACCGGCCTGGGTGAGCGCGCTCTCGCTGACGTCCACGGGGACGTAGGTGTGCAGGCCGGGCAGCGAGTCGAGGAGGTGGCGCGTCTTCTCGGACGAGCCGGAGCCCAGCTCGACGAGGGTGCGCGCGCCGCTCGCCCGGGCGATCTCCCCCGCCCGGGCGAGCAGGATCTCCCGCTCGGCGCGCGTGGGGTAGTACTCAGGGAGCTCGGTGATCTTCTCGAAGAGTTCGCTGCCGTGCGCGTCGTAGAACCACTTGGGCGGCAGTGTCTTGGGCGTACCGGTGAGGCCGTGCAGGACGTCCGCGCGCAGCGCGGCGTCCGTGGCGTCCTCGGGGAGGGTGCGGGTCAGAAGGAACGGACTCACGTACGGGGCTCCTTCGGCTGTGCGGGTGCCATGTCGTCGTTCATGTCCTTGAGAGGGGTGAGCAGCACCTCGGTGCGGCTCGCGGTGAGCAGGGTGCGGTCGGGGACCTCCCGCCAGTGCGGGTCGTCGTCGTACGGCTCGGATGCCACGACGGTGCGGGGGCCGGGCCCGGAGAGGTACCAGAGGGTGTCGCCCCAGGCTGTCGCCACGATCGTCTCGCCGTTGGTGAGCAGCAGGTTGAGGCGGGAGCCGGGGGCCGCCTCGGCGACCTCCACGACCGTGTCCGCCAGCGCCTGCCCCTCGTCGTCGCCGCCGCGCAGCCGGTGCAGGACCAGCGCCCAGACGAGCGCGGAGTCACAACGGGCCTCCAGCGACAGCACCTCCTGCGCGGGCAGGGTCGTGGCGAGCGGCGCGAGCGTGCCGGGCCACCCGGCCACCGCGCCGTTGTGGCTGAACAGCCAGGGGCCCGCGGCGAACGGCGCCGCCGCGGCCTCCCCGTCGGCGCCCGCCACGGTCGCGTCCCGCACCGCGGCGAGCAGCGCGGAGGTGCGTACGACACGGGCCAGGTCTGCGAACGACTGGTCGCCCCAGATGGGCACGGCGCGCCGGTAGCGGGCGGGCACCGGGTCCCCGGTGGCGTACCAGCCCACGCCGAAGCCGTCGGCGTTGACCGTCCCGTGCCGCTGCCGCCGGGGTGCCCACGCCTGCCGGAACAGGCTGTGCTCCGGTTCCACGAGGAGTGCGCCGAGAGGCTCCTCGGGCCCCAGGAAGGCCAGATGACGGCACATCAGGCGCTCCCGGGTCCGGCGTCGCGCGCGGTGCGGAACCCGCTGAAGATCTGCCGCCGGATCGGGTAGTCCCAGTTGCGGAACGTGCCCCGGCAGGCCACCGGGTCCACGGCGAACGAGCCGCCGCGCAGCACCTTGTACTCCGGCCCGAAGAAGACCTCCGAGTACTCCCGGTACGGGAAGGCCGCGAAGCCGGGGTAGGGCGCCAGGTCGCTCGACGTCCACTCCCACACGTCACCGATCAACTGCCTTACACCCAGCGAGGATTCGCCCGCCGGGTAGCTGCCGGCCGGCGCCGGGCGCAGATGCCGCTGGCCGAGGTTGGCGTGCTCGGGCGTCGGGTCGGCGTCACCCCACGGATAGCGCCGCGAGCGGTCGGCCGCCGGGTCGTGCCGGGCCGCCTTCTCCCACTCCTCCTCGGTGGGCAGCCGCCGCCCCGCCCAGCGGGCGTACGCGTCGGCCTCGTACCAGGAGACGTGCAGTACCGGCTCGTCGGGCGGTACGGCCTCGGTGACGCCGAACCGGCGCCGCAGCCACTGTCCGCCCTCGCGGCGCCAGAACAGCGGCGCCTCGATGCCGTGGCCCCGGACGTGGTCCCACCCCTCGGTGGACCACCAGCGCTCGTCGCCGTACCCGCCGTCCTCGATGAAGGCCAGGTAGGCGGCGTTGGTGACGGGCGTGGTGTCGATGAAGAACGACGGCACCGTACGCCGGTGCGCGGGCCGTTCGTTGTCCAGCGCCCACGGCTCGGTGGACGTGCCCATCGTGAAAGGGCCACCGGGGACCAGGACTTCGAAGGGCCCGGTGAACCGAGGGGCGGGAGCGGGGTCCGGCGCCGTCAGCGCGGCCGGCCCCCGGCGCAGCTGATGGGTGATCAGCATGGTCTCGTCGTGCTGCTGTTCGTGCTGCGCGATCATCCCGAAGGCGAACCCCGCCTCGGTCAGCCCCGTGCCGTGGAACGCGGTGCCCTCCAGGACTTCCAGGGCACGGCCGCGCACCTCGGCCGCGTACTTCCGGGCCTCCGCGGGCGGCAGCAGCGGCAGCGAGGGGCGCTCGGCGCGCGGATGCTCGAACGCGTCGTACAGCCCGTCGATCTCGGGGCGCATCGCGTCGCGCCCCGCGACCGCGCGCAACAGCCACAGCTCCTCCTGGTTGCCGATGTGTGCGAGGTCCCACACCAGGGGCGACATCAACGGAGAGTGCTGTGCGGTCAGCTCGGGGTCCTCCACGCAGGACGTGAGGAGCGCGGTGCGGTCGCGGGCCGTGGTGAGCGCGTCCAGCGCACGCTCCCTGAGCGACTCCGGGTCCGTGAGCGATTCGGGGGCGGTCATGTGCGGATGTCCTTCCCGTGGAACTGACCGTACGAACGACTGTGCGGGGGATCGAGGGTGCGGGCCGGAGAGTGCCCCTGGAGACTGCTGAGCAGATCGTCGGCGGGGCAGCGACCGCGGGCCACATAGCGCTCGGTGAACTCCGCCACGGCGTCCAGGACGTCCGTCGTGGCACCGAGCCGGGGCAGCGCCTCGGCCGCCGCCGCGAAACAGACGGTCGCGGCGTCCCGCAGCTCCGGATCGGCCAGACCGAACCGCGCGGCGTCCCGCCACAGCGGATTGCGCGGGGCGGCCAGGGGGCCGGCCCGCTCCGCGAGCGGCTTCACCGTCCGGTAGGCGGTCTCGGCCGCGTCCGGATCGTCGAAGAGCGCCGCCGTCACGGCGAGCGGCACGATCCAGCCGTCGTCGCCCGGCTGCGCGTCGATCATGCGCAGCTCCAGATGCCCGCGCGGTCGGACCGGCGGGAACAGGGTCGTCAGGTGATAGTCCAGATCCTCCTTGCACGGGGGGCTGCCCGACCGCGTCCAGTCACGGAACGTCATGTTCTCGGGCACGTCCCAGGGGCCGTCGGACGCCCGTACGCACATCACCGGGGAGTCCAGGACGTGCCGGGCCCAGGCGGCGCGCGGCTCGACGCCCGGCTGCGGCGCGTCGGTGCGCCCCGGGTCCATGGCGGTCCACAGCGACTGGCGTGTGGAGAGCCAGCCGGTGCGCCGTCCCCGGGCCATCGGGGAGTGGGCGAACGCGGCCACCAGGACCGCGCCCAGCTGGTGAGCCAGCCACCAGCGGCGCCCGTGGCCGAGCGGGCCCGGCTCCTCGTACCCGGCGTCCAGGCACACCTGGACGGACGCGGAGGTGCACATCATGGCCCGGCCCTCGGGCCCCGCGCGGTCGAGACAGTGCTCCATGGCGTCGTACCTGGGCTCATGGAGGAAGCGGCGCGGCGGGTTCCACGGGTCCTGGCCGTAGCCGATCAGGCCGAGACCCGCCGCCCGCAGCGTCGCACGGACGGCGTCGAGGTCGGCCGAGACGGACCCGATGCACTCCATCAGGGAGGCGGCGGGAGCGGAACTGAGCTCCAGCTGTCCGCCGGGTTCGACGGTGAGCGCCGAACGCAGGGGCAGGGTCCGCAGTGCGGCGTAGGCCGCTTCGAGTCGTGCGGAGGGGACGGGGAGCCGCGGCTGCCGCAGGTCGTGGACGAGCCATTCCACTTCGACACCGAGGTATCGGGGCGGCCCGGTCTTGAAGCAGATGCCTCGGACCAGAGCGTCGACCTCGGCCTCGGTGACGACGGAGTGGGACTCCGTACCGTCACTCACCGAATCGGACATGTAGGGATCCTCCTGAGATTCCAGCATGCCGCCGGCCCGGGATCTTGTGGGCCGGACCGGCAATCACCCGTCCCACCCAAGACCGTCGCGGCGGTTCGCACAAGGGTGCAGATCGCCGCTTTCGGGACCGCCAAACACTGTTTGCGGGGCCGCGAAACTCTGTTGCGCCGCACGACCAGCATCGCTCACGATGCGTTCATGGGCACGACGGGGGAGATCACGCAGGGGGCGCTCGCGGCACGTACGGGGGTCGCGCCATGAGCGCTCGCCTGCGTGCGACGGCACTTCGGACGGAGGAAATCGTCGCGGCGGGGGCCTATCGCGCGTCCGACGGGCGAGTGGTCCCGATCGCCGCGGCCGTGGCCGCCGCCCGCGCCGGCACGAGGATGCACGGTCCGGAGCCGGTGGAGATCCCTCCGGTCGCTCCACGGGAGACGGTCTTCGAGGTCACCGGCCAGAGCAGCCTCCAGGCCGCCCGCAGGCTCACCGGCGACGACCCCGTCGCCGTACTGAACTTCGCCTCGGCGCGCAACCCCGGCGGCGGTTACCTGAACGGCGCGCAGGCCCAGGAAGAGGCCCTGTGCCGGGCCTCCGCGCTGTACACGTGCCTGGCCGGGGTCCGCGAGTTCTACGACCACCACCGCGCCCACCGCGATCCGTTCTACACGGACCGGGTGATCCACTCGCCCGCCGTGCCGGTCTTCCGCGACGACCGCGGCGCCCTCCTCGACGCCCCGTACCACGCCGGATTCCTGACCGCCGCGGCGCCCAACGCCGGCGTGGTCCTGCGCAGGACGCCCGAGCGCGCCGCCGAGCTGCCGGGCGCCCTCGCGGTGCGCGCCGAGCGGGTCCTGGAGACTGCCGTGGCCCACGGCTACCGGAGACTGGTGCTCGGAGCGTGGGGCTGCGGAGTCTTCCGCAACGACCCCGCACAGGTGGCGGACGCTTTCCACACCCTGCTGGGCGGCGACGGCCGGTTCGCCGGCGCCTTCACCCACGTCGTGTTCGCGGTGCTCGACCGCACCCGCGGATCGGTCACCCTGGGTGCTTTCGAACGGGCATTCGCAGAGCTGGCCGTGCGGAGGTAGCCGATCCGCTCACCGCCAGCCGTAGCGCTCCCGCAGGCGGTGCACCACCAGGTTGAAACGCATCCGGTCCAGGGCGCACGCCTCGCGCCGCATGCCGGCCTCGTGCAGCCGCAGCACCCGGTCGACGTCCACCCACGAGTCGCGCCCGGACCGGTCCCACGGGCCGCTGCCGATCGGCACCCACTCACGGTCGCCGTCGTGCCGCTTGCTGGAGAGCTGCACGGCGAGGAACGTGCCGGCGGCCTCGCGGGCGACGACGAGCACCGGACGGTCCTTGCCCCGGCCGTCGTTCTCCTCGAAGGGCACCCACGTCCAGACGATCTCACCGGGATCGGGGTCCCCGTCGTGCGCGGGGGAGTACTCGGTCCGCACCCGGCCCACCTCGCGAGGCTCGGCCTCGGTGGTCGCGGAGAGGCCGTGGCGGCCGGGCACGTCTTCGTCGGTAATGGCAGTCACGCGGGCCACGTTAGAGCCTGCGGGACGCGCACCGACGGGCAGGGCCGACCTCCGCCGCCCAGACGCCGGCCGACGGCCCCCGGTGCGAGGCCTCCTGGACATGCGACTTCGGGCGTACGAGAGCCAACTCCCGTACGCCCGAAGTCTCAGCGCCTCACCCCTCGTCGTTCTCCACGGCCACCTTCTCCGTGCGCGGCGGCGTGAAGCCGTTGAGCCCGGCGGCCGTGCCGTTCGGCGTGGTGCCGTTCTGGTTCATCGAAGCGAGCAGCTGCCGGGCCAGACCAAGCCCGGTGCCGCCCATGGTGAGCGCCTTGGCGAACATGTCCGACATGCCGTCGGCCCCGTTGAGCAGGACCATGTGGTCGACGTTGCCGAACGCGCTCGCGCCCGCCTGGACGATCTCCGGCCAGTTCTCGGCGAGTTGCTGGGCGACCACCGCCTCCTGGTTCTCGGCCAGGGCGGCGGCCCGCGCCTTGATGGCCTCGGCCTCCGCCAGACCCCGCGCGCGCGTCGCCTCCGCCTCGGCCAGACCCTTGGCCTGAGCGGCGGCCGCCTCCGCCTCACCGGTGGCGCGCGTCGCGGTCGCGGCGGCCGCACCCCGGGCCTTCGTCGCCTCGGCCTCCGCGTTGGCGGCTGTCTTGACCCGGTTCGCCTCGGCCGCGGCGGCCAGTTCGGTCTCCTTCGCCTTGGCCTGGGCCGACGAGATGCGCGCGTCGCGGTCGGCCTCGGCGCGGGCACGGATCTCGTACGCCTTCGCGTCCGCGGGCTTGCGGACGTCCGCCTGGAGCTGCTGTTCGCGGCGGTGCGCCTCGAGTTCGGCGACCCTGGTCTCCTGGACGACGACGTCCTGCTGGGCGGCCGCGAAGGCGAGCGGTCCGGCCTGCTGGGCCTTGGCGGCGGCCTTGTCCCGCTCGGCCTGGTAGCCGGCCTGGAGGATCTCGCTGTCCCGGGTCGCCTCCGACATCCGTGCCGCGGCCTGCTGTTCGGCCTCCGTGGCGAGACGATTCGCCTCGGCCTGCGCGATACGCGCGTCGCGCTGGACGGCGGCGGCGTGCGGCATGGCGAGGTTCTTGATGTACCCGGTCGGGTCCTCGATCTCATGGATCTGCAGCGAGTCGACGATCAGGCCGAGCTTCTCCATCTCCGTACCGCACGCGGCACGGGTCTGACCGGTCAGCTTCTCCCGGTCGCGGATCATGTCCTCGACGGTCAACCCGCCGACGATGGACCGCAGATGACCGGCGAACACGTTGTGCACCCGCTCCGACATCATTTTTTGCTGGTCGAGGAAGCGGCGGCCCGCGTTGGCGATCGACACGAAGTCGTCGCCCACCTTGAAGATGACCACGCCCCGCACCTTCAGCGGAATGCCCTGGGTGGTCACGCAGTCCACGTGCAGCTCTGTCTCGTTGAGGTCGAGCGAGATCTTGCGCACCGCCTGCACGCCCGGCAGCACCAGCGTGCCGCGCCCCGTCACGATGCGGAACCCCATGCCTTCTTCAAGGCCTTCGGTCCGATGCTTCGAACCGGAGATGATGAGTGCTTCGTTGGGCTCCGCGACGCGCCACATGAGCTTGAAGACCACAACGATGAAGATCAGCGCGAGGACAACCGCCCCCGCCACGACGCCGACAACCATCGGCATACGCCCCCTTTGCATGGTGCCCTATCGGCACCGAACGAACGGGAGTGTGCTCCTGCGCAAGGCCGGGGTACAGACGCTGGCAGATCCTTGTCGCAATCTTGACGCATACGGCTCTCACCTGGGACGAAGGCCTCACATACGAGCTGTTGACGACGGTGCGCGGAGAACCCGCCGACGGCCGCGTCGTCGCGGCGCGCCGATCGGTGCACGCCGGGAGGCGGAGGGCGTGGTCACCGGCTCAGGCCCTGCGAGGTGGGGGCGCGTTCACCGGTTGGTCCCCGCGAGGTGCGGGGCACGGTCAGCGGTTCACAACGCACGGCGGAGGGCGCGGACACCGGCTCAAGCCCTGCGGTGCGCGGTGCCGACTGACGCCGTGCAGTGGAGCGCGTCGCACGCCGAACTTCCCTGCGGCGCACTCCAGTCGGTGTCGGCGCCGGCGTCAGTCGTCGTACGCGGCCGACACGTACACCGTGCGCGGCGGCAGGTACTCCACCACCATCACGACCGTGCCCCGCTCGATGCGTTCCTTCGGCGTGGCCGGGTACGCGAGGAAGTGCTCGGCACCGCCACGCACCCGCACGATCACCTCGCCGACGAGCCCGGGCCCGACCGTGCCGGTCACCCGCCCCATCAAACCGACCATCGACGCGTCGCCCATGGTCACAGGGTAAGGCCGGAACTCGCTCACGCCGCCGGTGAGTCGGCGGAGTCCGCGGGAGTCCGGTGCGGCGGCCACCGCTCGTGCCAGCGCCCGTCCGCCTCCAGCTGCGCGGCCAGCGACACCAGCAGGAGTTCGCTGTTCGCGGGGCCGAGCAACTGCGCGCCCACGGGCAGTCCGTCACCGACGAAGCCCGCGGGCACGTTGACGCCGGGCCAACCGAGGATGTTCCACGGCCAGGCGTAGGGGCAGGCCGCGATCATGGCCCGGTCGGTGCCCAGGCCGTTGAGGTTCACCATCGAACCGATCCGCGGCGGGGGAGCGGCGGTCGTCGGCGCGAGCAGCACGTCGTATGTGTCGAAGAGCGCGCCGACCCGCCGGTGCAGGGCGGTCTCCGCCTTCCGGGCGGCCCGCAGGGGCGCGCCGCCGAGCAGCCTGCCCAGCCGGGCGGCGTCGAGGGTGCGCCGGTCGAGCAGATCCTGCCGCGGGACCTCGCGCACGTGTTCGGCGAGTCCCGCCGTGGCACGCGGGATGAAGGTGAGGCCGATCCGCCCGTAGCGCGGCTCCGCCTCCTCCACCACGTGCCCGAGTTCCGCGAGTCGTTCCGCCAGGGCGACGACACGCGCGCGTACGGCGGGGTCGAGACGGGCGGGCAGCGCCGTGAACGGCGGCTTCAGCGACAGCGCGATGCGCAGCCGTCCGGGGTCGCGCCCCACCGCGTCCTGGACGCGCAGCGCGGGCGGGCGGTGCAGATCGCCGTCGTGGTTGCCGCTCGCCGCGTCCAGGAGGAGGGCCGCGTCGGCGACCGTGCGGGCCAGCGTGCCGTTGACCGTGATCCCCTGGAACGACTCCGGACGCGGCCAGGTGGAGATCCGGCCGCGCTGCGGCTTGATGCCGACCAGGTGCGTCCAGGAGGCAGGGATGCGCACCGAGCCCGCACCGTCCGAGCCCAGCGCGGCGGGAACCAGACCCGCCGCCACGGCGGCCGCCGAACCCCCGGACGAGCCGCCCGGGGTGTGGTCGTGGTGCCAGGGATTGCGGGTGGCACCGAAGGCGGGCCCTTCGGTGAAGGGCCACTGGCCGAGCTCGCACGTGTTGGTCTTGCCGACGACGACGGCTCCGGCCGCCCGCAGCCGGCGGACCGCCTCGCCGTCCCGGTCCTTCGGCGGGAAGTCGCCCGGGCAGCCGAACGCGGTCGGCTCGCCCGCCACGTCCATGTCGTCCTTGACCGCCACCGGCACCCCGAGCAGGGGCCGCCGCACCCCGGCCGCCAACTCCGCGTCCGCGGCGTCCGCCTCGGCGAGGGCGGCCTCGGCGCGCACCACACGGAACGCGTTCAGGGTCGGCTGCGTCGCCTCGATCCGTGCCAGCGCACGTTCCGTCAACTCCCGCGCGCTCACCTCGCCGTCGGCGAGGGCACGCGCACATTCGGCCAGACCTGCGGCACGGTCGGGAACCATCCGGGACACCTCCGAAGCAATCTGTCTACCGAACGGTAACCTCCGGACGCTCCGACCGGTACGAGAAGGGCAACTTCCGTTGGCCCAAATGGAGTTCCGCACGTCGTCGGCCCTTGGACCCCCGGCACGGAGCGGCTCGCCGGGGTTCTGCAAGGATGCCGTACGTCATGGTGCAGATACCGAAGCAGTCCGCCCCGTCGTCCCCCGCCCAGCGCCCCGTGCCGACGAGCGCCGATGTGGCCCGTCTGGCGGGAGTGTCCCGCGCGACCGTCTCGTACGTCCTGAACAACACCAGCGCCGTCCGGATCAGCGAACCCACCCGCCGCCGCGTCCACGAGGCCGCCAAGGAACTCGGGTACGTCCCGCACGCCGCCGCCCGCAGCCTGCGCGCCGGACACAGCCGCATGGTCCTCATGCCCGCCCCGACCGTCCCGGTGGGCCCCCTCTACAGCCAGTTCTTCAACGAACTCCAATGGGCGCTGAGCCGCCTCGACTACACCGTCGTGCAGTACGGCGGTCTCGGCCTGCACGGCGACGAGGCGGCCCGCGCCTGGGCGGAGCTCCGCCCGGTCGCCGTCCTGGTGCCCGGCAGCGGCCTCGGCCCGGAGGGCCTCGCCGTCCTCAAACGGGCCGGTGCCCGAGCCGTGGTCACCCTGGGGCCCGAACGCGTCGAGGGCGCCCACGCACTGCTCATGGACCACGACCGCGTCGGCCACAGCGCGGGCGCCCACCTGCTGGCCCGCGGCCGTCGCCGGATCGGCGTAGTGATGCCCGGCGAATCCGGACTGGAGATCTTCTCCCGGCCCCGCCTCGAAGGTGTCCGCCGTGCCCTGCGCGGCAGCGAGGCGTCCGTCACCGAACTGCCGCTCGCGTACGCGGAGGAGGACGCGGCCCGGCTCGCGGCGCGCTGGCGCACCCTGGCCCTGGACGGTGTGTTCGCCTACAACGACGAGTACGCCATGCTGCTGATGCGCGCCCTGCAGGACGAGGGTGTCGGCATCCCGGACGAGACGGCCGTCATCGGCGCCGACGACCTGATGCTCGGTCGGCTGCTGCGGCCCCGCCTGAGCACCGTCCACATCGAGTTGCCGTCCGGCCGCGACCTCGCCGAACTGGTCGACCGCGCCGTCCGCCGGCCCGGTGCCGCGCCAGAGACGCACGAGGTCCTCGGCGCGCGGGTCGTGCATCGCGATTCGAGCTGAGAGGCTGGGCCCGCACCCGGGTCTGTGTGAGGCTGGGGGCTGTTCCCCGCGGACACCGGACTCCGGAGGCTCGACATGCGGACCACGGTCGGCATCATCGGCGGCGGGCCGGCAGGCCTGATGCTGGCCCGGCTGCTGCACCGGACGGGGATCGACTGCGTCGTCCTGGAGAGCAGGACACGGTCCTACGTCGAGCGGCGCCAGCGCGCCGGGATGCTGGAGCAGGGCACGGTCGACGCGCTGCGCGAGAGCGGAGCCGGTACGCGCCTCGGCGCCGAGGGCCTGGTCCACCACGGGATCGAGCTGCGCTTCGAGCGCGAGCGCCACCGCATCGACTTCCCCTCGCTCACGGGCGGCCGTACGGTCACGATCTACGCCCAGACGGAGATCGTGAAGGACCTCGTCGCCCTCCAACTCGCCGACGGGCCACCGCTGCTGTTCGGGGCGCGGGCGCTGGCCGTCGAGAAGGCGGAGAGCGAGGCGCCCGTCGTACGGTTCGTGCACGAGGGCCGCGAGCGCACCCTGACCTGCGACTACGTGGTGGGCTGCGACGGCTCCCACGGCATCGCCCGTGACGCCTTCCCCGCGGAGGTGAGCCGCACATACGCCCACGACTACCCCTACTCCTGGCTCGGCGTCCTGGCCGAGGTGCCGCCCTCCTGCGAGGAACTCGTCTACGCGCGCGGGCCGGGCGGTTTCGCGCTGCACAGCATGCGCTCGCCGTCGGTGTCACGGCTGTACCTCCAGGTCCCGAACAACACCGTCGGCGACGACTGGCCCGACGACCGCATCTGGGACGAACTCGCCGCGCGCTTCGCGATCGACGCCGACTGGCGGCTGGAACGCGGCCCGATCACCGCCAAAGGGGTGACCCCGATGCGCAGCCTCGTCCACGAACCGATGCGGTACGGACGGCTGTTCCTGGCGGGCGACGCCGCCCACATCGTGCCCCCGACCGGCGCCAAGGGACTCAACCTCGCGGTGTCCGACGTACGGGTCCTCGCCCGCGGCCTCGCCGAGCTCTACCGCACCGGGTCACCCGAACTCCTGGACGCCTACTCGGACTTGTGCCTCGAACGGGTGTGGCAGGCCACCCGCTTCTCGTACGACATGACCAGGATGCTGCACGCACAACCGGACGGGGACGCCTTCGACCACCAGGTGCAACTGGCACGGCTGCGCCGGGTCATGGCATCCCGATCCGCGGCGGCCGAACTGGCGGCCAACTACACGGGACTTCCGCTCACCGTGTGAGCCCCTCGGCCCCACTGGTGACCAGACAACGATCGGAGAGAGCCGTCATGCCGTTGCTCGACCCCACGAACTGGCAGTCCCGTCCCCTGTCGGGCGGCGGGCACACCGTCACCGAACCCGCCACCGGCGACTCGCTCGGTGCCGTCACCCTCGCCACCGCCGAGGACGTCGCCACGGCGGCCCGCACGGCCGGCGCCGCCCAGCCGGAGTGGGCCCGACTCCCGCACTTCGCGCGCGCCGCCGTGCTGCGCAGGGCGGGGGACCTCTTCGCCGCGCACGCCGACGAACTGCGCGACTGGATCGTCCGCGAGTCCGGTTCCATCCCCGGCAAGGCCGACTTCGAACTGCACGTCGCCGCCCAGGAGTGCTACGAGGCCGCCGGGCTCGCCTCGCGCCCGGTCGGCCAGATCCTGCCGTCGGAGGCCCCCCGCCTGTCGTACACGCGGCGCGTGCCCGTCGGCGTCGTCGGCGTCATCGCCCCCTTCAACGCCCCGCTCATCCTGTCGATCCGCTCGGTGGCCCCCGCGCTCGCCCTCGGCAACGGCGTCGTGCTCAAGCCCGACCCGCGCACCGCGGTCTGCGGCGGCCTGGCACTCGCCGCCGTCTTCGCCGAGGCGGGCCTGCCCGACGGGTTGCTGCAGGTCCTGCCGGGCGGCCCCGAGGCCGGACAGGCCCTCGTCGCCGACCCGCACGTGCCGGTGATCTCCTTCACCGGATCGACCGCGGCCGGACGCGCGGTCGGTGAGGCCGCGGGCCGTCACCTCAAGCGGGCGCACCTCGAACTGGGCGGCAACTCGGCTTTGATCGTGCTGGAGGACGCCGACATCGACGCGGTCATCTCCACGGCCGCCTGGGGCTCGTTCTTCCACCAGGGGCAGATCTGCATGACGACGGGCCGCCATCTGGTGCACGCCTCGCTCTACGAGGAGTACGTCGAGCGGCTCGCCGCCAAGGCCGACTCCCTCGCCGTCGGCGACCCCTACCGCGAGCAGGTGCACCTGGGACCGATCATCGACCGCGCCCAACTCGACAAGATCCAGGGGCTGGTGGAGTCGAGCACGGCCCACGGGGCGAAGCTCGCGGCCGGCGGCTCGCACGAGCGGCTCTTCTACCGGCCGACGGTGATCGCCGGGGTCGACGACACGACTCCCGCGTACACGGAGGAGGTCTTCGGCCCGGTCGCCCCCGTTCGCCCCTTCAGCACACCCGAAGAGGCCGCGGCCCTCGCCTCCGCGGGACCCTACGGCCTCTCACTGGGCATCGTCACCCGGGACACCGCGCGCGGCCTCGACCTCGCCGAGCGCATCCCGACCGGCATCGCCCACATCAACGACCAGACCGTCAACGACGAGGCCGTCGCACCCTTCGGCGGCATCGCCGCCTCCGGCACCGGGGCCCGCTTCGGCGGCGAGGCCAACCTGGACGCCTTCACCGACGTGCGCTGGACGACGGTGCGGGGCGACGTGGCCGCGTATCCGTTCTGAGGACGTGCGCACGACGGGCCGGCGGTCCCGAGGGACCGCCGGCCCGTCGTCCGCTCACTGGCCGTTCTGCTGGGCCTGCTGCTCCGCGATGGACTTGCGGACCTCGTCCATGTCCAGCTTCCTGGCCTGCCCGATGACGTCGTCCAGGGCGGCCTCGGGCAGCGCCCCGGGCTGGGCGAAGATCGCCACCTGGTCCCGCACGATCATCAGCGTCGGGATCGACTGGATGTCGAAGGCGGCGGCGAGCTCCGGCTGGGCCTCGGTGTCCACCTTGGCGAACACCAGGTCCGGGTTGGCCTGAGCGGCCTTCTCGTAGACGGGGGCGAACTGACGGCACGGCCCGCACCAGGACGCCCAGAAGTCGATCAGGACGAACTCGTTGTCCGCGACCGTCTGGTCGAAGTTCTCCTTGGTGAGCTCCACGGTGCTGCTCATGCGCGTTTCCTTCTTCCTCGGGTCCGGGTCATACCGGTTTGCACAACGCCGCCTTCCAGGGACGTATTCCGCGCACGTACCCATGTGGAAACCGCGCACACCACCGACCAGACTGGCCCCCATGACGGAAACGGAATCCATCGCCTATGACGTAGTGGTGCTCGGTGCCGGACCCGTGGGGGAGAACGTCGCCGACCGCACCCGCGCGGCCGGTCTGTCCACCGCGGTCGTGGAGAGCGAACTCGTCGGCGGCGAATGCTCGTACTGGGCGTGCATGCCCAGCAAGGCCCTGCTGCGCCCGGTGATCGCCCGCGCCGACGCCCGCCGCGTGCCCGGCCTGCGCCAGGCCGTGCAGGGCCCTCTCGACGCCCCCGCGGTACTCGCGCACCGCGACTACTACACGTCCCACTGGAAGGACGACGGCCAGGTCGCCTGGCTGGACGGCATCGGAGCGGACCTGTACCGCGGCCACGGCCGGCTCGCCGGACCGCGCACGGTGACGGTGGAGGGGGCGGACGGGACCCGGGTGCTCACCGCCCGGCACGCCGTCGCCGTCTGCACCGGAAGCCGCGCACTCCTGCCCGACCTGCCGGGACTCGACCAGGTCAAGCCGTGGACCAGCCGCGAGGCCACCAGCGCGCAGGCCGTGCCCGGACGGCTCGTCGTGGTGGGAGGAGGCGTCGTAGCCACCGAGATGGCCACCGCCTGGCAGGCCCTCGGCTCGCAGGTCACCCTCCTGGTGCGCGGCAAGGGCCTGCTGCCGCGCATGGAGAGCTTCGCCGGCGAACTGGTCGCCGAGGCGCTCACCGAGGCGGGCGTCGACGTGCGCACCGGTACGTCGGTGGCATCGGTGACGCGCGAGGGCTCCACGGTGGTAGCCGTGACCGACGCCGGCGACCGCATCGAGGCCGACGAGATCCTCTTCGCCACGGGCCGCGCGCCCCGCACCGACGACATGGGCCTCGACACGCTCGGCCTGGAACCGGGCTCATGGCTGGAGGTCGACGACAGCCTGCGGGTGACCGGCAGCGACTGGCTGTACGCGGTCGGCGACGCCAACCACCGCGCACTCCTGACCCACCAGGGCAAGTACCAGGCCCGGATCGCGGGGGCCGCCATCGCCGCCCGCGCCGCCGGGGTGCCCCTGCTGGAGTCCGACCCCTGGGGCGCGCACGCCGCGACAGCGGACCACTCGGCCGTGCCGCAGGTCGTCTTCACCGACCCGGAGGCCGCGGCCGTCGGGCTCTCCCTGGCCGAGGCGGAGCGGGCCGGCCACCGTGTGCGCGCCGTGGACGTCGACATGGCGTCCGTGGCGGGCGCGGGCCTGTACGCGGACGGCTACCGCGGCAAGGCCCGCATGGTCGTCGACATCAACCGCGAGATCCTCCTCGGCGTCACCTTCGTCGGCCCCGGAGTCGGCGAACTGATCCACTCGGCGACCATCGCCGTCGCCGGGCAGGTGCCGATCAGCCGCCTCTGGCACGCGGTCCCGTCCTACCCGACGGTCAGCGAGGTGTGGCTGCGCCTCCTGGAGGCGTACCGGGACTAGCGCGTCAGGCCAGGGACACCAACTCCAGGTACTCCTCGCTCCACAGGTCCTCGTCCGCGTCCGGGAGCAGCAGCACCCGGTCGGGACGCAGGGCCTCGATGGCACCCTCGTCGTGGGTGACCATGACGATCGCGCCCGGGTACGTGCCCACCGCGCCCAGCACCTCGGCACGGGAGGCCGGGTCGAGGTTGTTGGTGGGCTCGTCCAGGAGCAGCACGTTGGCGCCGGAGTGCACGAGACCCGCCAGGGCGAGGCGGGTCTTCTCGCCCCCGGACAGGACGCCGACGCGCTTGTCGGCCTCGTCGCCCGTGAACAGGAACGAGCCGAGCACCCGCCGCACCTCGCCGTCGGTGAGATGCGGCGCCGCCGCGGCCAGATGGCCCCGGACGGTGTCGGCGGGGTCCAGCGTGTCGTGCTCCTGGGCGAAGTAGCCCAGGCGCAGCCCGTGGCCGGGCACCACGCGCCCGCTGTCCGGGCGGTCCTGCCCGGCGAGGAGCCGCAGCAGCGTGGTCTTGCCCGAGCCGTTGAGGCCGAGGACCACCAGTCGGCTGCCCCGGTCGACGGCCAGGTCCACCCCGCTCAGGACGTGGTGATCGCCGTACGACTTGGACAGCGCGACCGCGCCGAGCGGCATCCGCCCGCAGGGGGCGGGCTCGGGCAGCCGGATCCTGGCCACCTTCTCCGCCCTGGTCACCGGTTCCAGGCCGGCGAGCATCCGGTCGGCGCGGCGGGCCATGTTCTTCGCGGCGACCGCCGTCGACACATAGGCGCGCATCCTGTCGGCCTGCGCGTGCAGCGCCGCCGCCTTCCGTTCGGCGTTCGCCCGCTCCCGGGCACGGCGGCGCTCGTCCGCCTCGCGCTGCGCGAGGTAGGCGTGCCAGCCGGTGTTGTGGACGTGGAGCGTGGCGTGGTGCGGGTCCAGGTGGAAGACGCGGTTGACCACGTCGGCCAGCAGCGAGGTGTCGTGGCTGATGAGCACCAGTCCGGCCCGATGGTTCGTCAGGAAACCGCGCAGCCAGGCGATCGAGTCGGCGTCCAGGTGGTTCGTCGGCTCGTCGAGCAGCAGCGTGCCGTGGTCCGCGAACAGGATGCGCGCCAGCTCGACGCGGCGTCGCTGTCCGCCGGACAGGGCGCCGACCGGCTGGTCCAGGACCCGGTCGGGGAGGCCGAGCCCCGCGGCCACCCGCGCCGCCTCGGCCTCCGCCGCGTACCCTCCGCGCGCCTGGAACTCGGCCTCGGCGCGCGCGTACGCGTTCATCGCGCGCTCCGACCCGTCGGCCATCGCGGCCTCGGCCGCACGGAGCGCGCGTACGGCCTCGTCCAGACCCCGCGCCGACAGGATGCGGTCGGTGACGGTGACCGCGGGGTCGGCGGCGCGCGGATCCTGGGGCAGGTAGCCGAGCGCCCCCGTCCGGGAGACGGACCCGGCGGCGGGCCGCGCCTGCCCCGCAAGGGTGTTCAGAAGGGTGGTCTTGCCCGCGCCGTTACGGCCGACCAGGCCGACGCGGTCGCCGGGGGAGACGTGGAAGGAGATGTCGGACAGCAGCAGACGGGCGCCTGCGCGCACGTCGACACCGCGAACGGTGATCATGGGAATTCGCTCCGGGAATCAATCGGCAGAAGGACACACGTGTGGCGTGGAAGCGGGTCCTTGAGCTAAGAGAGCCGGGGCGTAGACATGGGCCCAGGCTAACGAGCGCGGGTTGCGGACCGCCACCGGTTTTCGCTTCGCGAGCGGCTGCGGTGTCGGCCGGCAGGAGTGCCGGATCCCGTAGGCCGCCCGGTACCGGTGGGATCGGCCCGGACGGCCTCGTCCTCAATCGCCGGACGGGCCGGGAACTGCCGCCGGGCTGGCTGAGGAAGGGCCGGACGACGGGCCGGGAACTGCCGCCGGACGGGCTGAAAGGGGAACCCTACCCTCAGCGGCCTGCGAAAACCCGCGACGGACGTACCCGCACCCCCCTCTCACGGAAGGGGCCGTGACGGTGAATCACATGCCCGTTGCGGACGGCGACACGAACCCACCGCACTGACCCACCGGACCACTCGACGGCTGCAACGGGCGGATCACCGGCACGGACCCGACCCCCACCGGACGGACGGCGAAACGGCCGGAGCGCCCTCACACCCACCGACACGCCCGCCGCGCAGCTCGGCTCGGCGCCCTCACCCGGGCAGCGGAAAACCCAGGACCGCCGCGGCCCGTTCCGGCGTCGGCTGGCTCCAGAGTTCCGCCATCGCCTGGTTCGACGACAGGGACCGCAACTCGGCGCGGTCCAGGTACAGCGTCCCGTCGAGGTGATCCGTCTCGTGCTGGACGATGCGTGCGGGCCAGCCGCTGAACACCTCGTCGACCTCACGGCCCCGCTCGTCCAGCGCCCGCAGCCGCACCTGAGCATGCCGCTCCACGACGGCCTGCCAGCCCGGCACACTCAGGCAGCCCTCGAAGAACGCGGCCCGCTCCGCTCCGGCCCCCTCGTACGACGGGTTCACGAGCACCCGGAACGGCTGCGGTACCCGCCCCCGTGCGAGCCGCACCTCCTCGGACACCGGAGCCGGGTCCTCGATCACGGCGAGCCGCAGCGGCACGCCGACCTGGGGCGCCGCGAGCCCCACGCCGGGCGCCGCATGCATCGTCGCGCGCAGCGCGGCGACGAAACGGGCCAGCAGACCGGCGTCCAGCTGCCCGTCGAAGCGTTCGGCCGGCTGCCGCAGCACCGGGTCGCCGGCCGCGACGATCGGCAACGGCCCTTCGTGGTCGAGGAGTTCCTCGACCAGGTCGCTCAGAGGGCGGGACATGCTGGAGTCACGTTCGGATGCCATCGCGCCAGGATGCCAAGACGGACGGCACCGAGCGAGGCGGAGCCGGGCGAGTCCCGGAGCTTTCTCCCGCACCCACCCTCCCCCTCCTGTGACCCACGCCACACGAAGCCTGGGGAACTCGATGCGACCGCCCCGCGACTACTGGACCGCAACCCCGAACGGGAGCCCAATCCCCGTCCGGTGGCCCCTTTCCGTCCCCTGCCCGACCGGAGACCCCTGCCTGTGTCCACCGCGCCCTCGACCACGACGGACGACCCCACGCCCGACACACCGACCCCGTCACGAAGCATCCGGGCCACGCTGCGCCCCCTGGTCCTGCGTCTGCACTTCTACGCAGGCGTACTGGTCGCCCCGTTCCTGCTGGTGGCCGCCGCGACGGGATTCCTCTACGCCGCCTCGTTCCAGGCGGAGAAGATCGTGTACGCGCACGAACTGACCGTGCCGGCAGGCGACCGCGAACTGCCGTTGTCCGAGCAGGTGACCGCGGCCCGCAAGGCTCACCCCGAGGGCACGGTCTCGGCCGTGCGGCCCTCCCCGGAGGCGGACGCGACGACCCGGGTGCTGCTCACCGGCGTCCCGGGTGTCGACGCCGACCACACCCTCGCCGTGTTCGTCGACCCGTACACGGGGAAGGTGCGCGGAGCCCTGGAGCAGTACGGCTCAACGGGCGCGCTCCCGCTGCGCACCTGGATCGACGGGCTTCACCGGGACCTGCACCTCGGTGAGAACGGCCGGCTCTACAGCGAACTCGCCGCGAGCTGGCTGTGGGTGATCGCGGGCGGCGGCCTGGTGCTGTGGTTCGGCCGTCGAAGGGAGCGGCGCAAGGTGCGCGGCACCACCGGACGGCGCCGCACCCTCGGGCTGCACGGCACGCTCGGCGTCTGGGCGGCCACCGGCTTCGTCCTCCTCTCCGCGACGGGGCTGACATGGTCGGCGTACGCCGGCGCGAACATCGACGAGCTGAGGACCTCCCTCGGCCAGGCCACGCCCTCCGTCTCGGCCGCGACCGGCGGCGACCACGCGGCGCACAGCGGTGCGAAGTCCGGCGAGGCCGCCGTGCAAGACCTCGACGCCGTCCTCGCGGCGGCACGGGCCGAGGGGCTCGGCGACCCCGTCGAGATCGTCGCGCCCGCCGACGCCTCCTCGGCGTACGTCGTGAAGCAGATCCAGCGCAGCTGGCCCGAGAAGCAGGACTCGGTGGCCGTGGACCCGGCGACCGGCGAGGTCACCGACGAACTCCGGTTCGCCGACTACCCGCTGCTGGCCAAGTTGACCCGCTGGGGCATCGACGCGCACACCGGCACGCTGTTCGGCCTCGTCAACGAGATCGCGCTGATGGCCCTCGCGCTCTCGCTGGTGCTGCTCATCGTGTGGGGATACCGCATGTGGTGGCTGCGCGGCCGGGCGTCGGCGTTCGGGCGGCCCATTCCGCGTGGCGCGTGGCAGCAGGTCCCGCCGCAGATTCTGGTCACTGCTCTGGTGGCGGTCACCGTCGTCGGCTACTTCGTCCCGCTGCTCGGCATCCCGCTCGCCGTGTTCGTCGCCGTGGACGTCCTCCTCGGCGAGATCGCCCATCGCAGGGGGAGGCGCACGCCCGCCGCCGGATAGCGGGATCAGCTGAGTGTGGCGAGCGGCGACACACAAGGGGCCGGCCACCTCGAGTGGCCGGCCCCTGCGTCTGCGACGGACCTTTCGAGCGGCCCCGCCGGACAAGCGGTCACACCTGCTCGAAGTCCCCCGCGAGCGCGGAGGCGATGCGCATGTGCGACTCCGCCTCCTCGTGCCGCCCCTGGCGCTGGAGCGTGCGTCCCAGCATCAGCCGGGCGTAGTGCTCGACCGGGTCGAGCTCCACGAGCGTGCGCAGCTCCGTCTCCGCGCGGCGCAGCTGGGCCGAGTGGTAGTAGGAGCGCGCCAGCAGCAGCCGGGGTCCGACCTGCTCCGGCACCTCCTCGACCAGCCCGCCCAGAATCCGCGCCGCGGCTGCGTAGTCCCTGGCCTCGAAGAACATCCGCGCCCGCTCCCAGCGCTCCGCGGCCGTTCCGTGGTCGTAGTACGTCGTTTCCACTGCTGACCTCCTTCGACGGTCCACAACCGAGGTGTTTGGTTGAATATTCCACAACCGTGCTGAGGGTGCCGACCTCTACGCCCCGACCGCCTCGGCATCGATCGACTTCCCGTCGGCAAGCTCGGCATCGGCCCGCTCCGTGATCAGTGCCAGCACGCGACCGGCCGTCGCGAGGTCCTCGGCCGGAATGCCGGCGTAGAGCCGGGCCGCGATCGCGTTGCCCCCGGTGCGGACCGCTTCGAACAGTTCCCTGCCGCTGTCCGTGAGCGACACGTGGCCCGCCGCCGGCTCGTCCAGCAGCTTCCGTGCCGTCAGTTCCTCGACGGTCCCGTGGGCCTGCGACTCGTCGATCTTCAAGGCTCCGGTCAGGCGGCCCACGAGCCGGTCGCGCTCGACGGTCCCGCCGTTGTCGGAGACCGCGCGGAGGGCGACGGACTGGTGGAAGGTGGTGCCGGTGCGGGCCAGGACCTTCTCCAGGGCGGCGCGGCTCGCGTAGTGGGCGAGGCCGATGACCTGGCCGTTGACCGGGGGAGTGGTGGTGGTCATTTCGACTCCTTCTCGGAATGCGGATCGGATGGATCGGACGCGGCGGGCTCTTCCTGCGGGCCGGACTCCCCGCGCGCGCCGGGCGCTCGCCGTGCGGCGGCCCCCCGTGCGGCAGCCCCCCGTGCGCCGGGCTGGGCGTGCGGATCGAGAGGTACGTCGAGCAGGGTGGCCAGCTCGGCGCTGAACGCCCGCGTGCGTTCACCGTCGAGCCCGCCGAGGGGTTCGAGGAGCTGGTCCAGGAGGCCCTGGACGACCCTGACGGCGCGACGGGCGATCGTGCGCCCGTCCTCGGTCAGGGACAGCTGGACCGCCCGCGGGTCCGCCGGGTCCCGTACGCGGTCGACGAACCCGGCCGCCTCCAGGGCGCGGGCCAGCTTCGAGACGTAGAGCGGTTCGAGCCCGGTGTGATCGGCGAGCCGGCGCTGACTGGGGCGCACCCCGTCCCGCTGCATGCCGTACAGCGACGCCATCAGCGAGTACTGCGCGTGGGTCAGGCCGAGCGGGGCGACCGCACGGTCGACCGCCACACGCCATTTCATCGACAGACGCCAGACGAGGAAGCCGGGCGTCGCCTTGTCGGGTACCGAACTCATGGCAGTTACCGTACATAGCTACTATGTACATGGCTACTATTTTTTCCAGGGTCCACCCTATGGCCTACGCGCCTGCGACCGAGGACCTAGGACCCCTGCCGTCTCTCGGCCAAGCCCCCCGTACGGCGGTCCGACGGCCTGACGCAAGGTCCTCGACAGGGCTAGGTTGTGCCCCATGAGCAATCTTGATCGCGAGGCGGTTCCGGCCCTCTGCGGTGGCCGCGGGTTCGTGGTGGCCGAGCCGGTGCGCGAACTCCTCAGTCCCCGCCGGGTCAAGCTCGGCGAGTCCACCGAAGTCCGCCGACTGCTCCCCAACCTGGGCCGTCGCATGGTCGGCGCGTGGTGCTTCGTCGATCACTACGGGCCCGACGACATCGCGGACGAGCCCGGCATGCAGGTCCCGCCGCACCCGCACATGGGCCTGCAGACCGTCAGCTGGCTGCACGAGGGCGAGGTGCTGCACCGTGACTCCACGGGCAGCCTGCAGACCATCCGCCCGCGCGAACTCGGTCTGATGACCTCGGGACGGGCCATCAGCCACTCCGAGGAGAGCCCCAGGTCGCACGCCCGCTTCCTGCACGGCGCGCAGCTCTGGGTGGCCCTCCCCGACAGTCACCGCCACACCGAACCGCGGTTCGAGCACCACGCCGAACTGCCGGTCGTCACGGCACCCGGCCTCGACGCCACGCTCATCCTGGGGTCGGTCGACGGCGCGACCTCGCCCGGCACGACGTACACGCCGATCGTCGGTGCCGACCTGGCCCTCGCGCAGGGCGCCGACGTACGGCTGCCCCTGGAGCCCGACTTCGAGTACGCCGTGCTCTCCATGTCCGGCGAGGCGCACGTCGACGGCGTACCGGTGCTCCCCGGCTCGATGCTCTACCTCGGCTGCGGCCGCACCGAACTCCCCCTGCGGGCCGAGTCGGACGCGGCCCTCATGCTCCTGGGCGGGGAGCCCTTCGAGGAAGAGCTGATCATGTGGTGGAACTTCATCGGACGGACCGACGCGGACATCGAGCAGGCTCGGCAGGACTGGATGGGCGGCTCACGCTTCGGTGAGGTCAAGGGATACGACGGCGACCCGCTGTCCGCGCCCGACCTGCCCCCGGTGCCGCTGAAGCCGCGCGGACGGGTGCGTTGACCTGCGGAGATGCCCGCGCATCCAAGGCGTTGCCGACGATGTCGCCCCTGGCCGGACGAACACTGACGCGACGCCGGCTTCATTGACCCCCCGTCGGGGCAGACCGACCCCACCCGGAATTCACCGACCGATCTGCCGATCCGCGGCATGACTCTGCCGATCCGCGGCATGACGGGGCGGAGGATCGTCGGCGGGCGCCAGCGCTCGCGTGCTCGTTCAGACCGGCAGCAGCCGGGCGATCAACGCGCTGAGCTGCCGTGCGTTGCGGCACTCGTGCATCTCGACGAGTCCGGCGTAGGCGGGAGCGGCGGAGTCGCCGGTGCCCCACTGGGAACGCGGTTCGGGGTTCAGCCAGTAGGTGCGACGGGACCGCTCGGAGATGTCCCGCACGGCCGGCAGGTTCGGGTCGCTCATGTTCGTGCGGGCGTCACCGAGGACGAACACGGTCGTGCGGGGGCCCACGGCGTCGGCGTACCTTTCGGTGAACTCCCCGAACGCGACACCGTAGTCACTGCTGCCGTGCCACCCCGTCAGCGTGGCCTCGTCGCGGATGCGGGCGCTCAGTCCGTCGGAGTCGGCCGCGCCGCGTTCCAGCAGGCCGGTCACCTCGTCGATCCGGTTGACGAAGGCGAACACCCGCACCTTGCTGAACTGGTCGTGCAGCGCCTGCACCAGCAGCATCGTGAAGTCGGAGAACCCCGACACGGAACCCGACACGTCGCACACCAGCACCAGTTCCGGGCGGACGGGTCGGCGCCTGCGCAGCACGGGCCGCATCGGCACCCCGCCCGTCGACAGCGAGCCGCGCAGCGTCCTGCGCAGGTCGATGGTGCCGCGGGAGGCCCGGCGACGGCGTGCGGCGAGCCGGGTGGCCAGCTTGCGGGCCAGCGGCCGCACCACCTTGCGCAGTTCGGCGAGCCGGTCCCGCCCCGCGAAGAGGAAGTCGACCCGGTCCGCGGTCGGCGCCACCGCCCGCCGCGCGATCTCGTCCCGGCCGCGCCGCTCGGCCACCCGGCGCCGCGCCTCCGTGGCGACCTGCTGCCGGAATTCCTCGATGCGCCGCCGGATCTCGTCCTCCAGCAGCCGGTCGGTGAAACCGGCGGCGTCACCGCGGGCACGGACGGTGTCACGCACCCGGGCCATCAGCGTCTGCGGACGCAGCCGGTCCAGCGCCTGGTACGACGACCAGCCGTCACCGCCCGGCGTGGCGCCGTAGCCGCCGAAGCCGGCCACCGCCTCCTGCGCCAGCCGGGCCAGCATCGCCCGGTCGTCGGCGGCGAGCGCCTCGGCCAGCCGGCCGCGCAGGTCCTCCCGGTCCACCGTCGTGTCGGCGTCCAGGGCGCCGACGCGGCGCGGGAAATACACGTCGAAGACCGGGTCGAACACCCGCCGCTGCCCGGGGTTGTGCAGCAGCGTGGCGGCCAGCCCTTCGCGCAGCCGTTCGCGGTCGGCGAGTCCGAGCGCCTCCAGTGCCTGCGCGGCGTCCACGCTCTCCCCGGTGCCGATGCGCACACCGTGCGAGCGCAGCGCGCCGACCAGGCCGGTCAGCCGTTCCGCGAGGTCCGCGGCGGGCGCCGGAGAGGTCACAGGGAGTCCAGGTCGAGCTTGGCCGCCGCCTTGAGGACATCGTCCTGGTGCTTGAGGATGACGCCCAGACTGTCGCGTACGACGGTCTCGTCCAGGGTGTCCGCGCCGAGCGCGAGGAGGGTGTGGGCCCAGTCGATGGTCTCCGCCACCGAAGGCACCTTCCGCAGGTCCATCTCGCGCAGCGCGCCGACCACCCGCACCACGGACTCCGTGAGCGCCGCGTCGAGGCCCGGCACCTTCAGCCGTACGATCCGGCGCTCCAACTCCTCGTCGGGGAAGCCGATGTGGAGGAAGAGACAGCGGCGGCGCAGCGCTTCGGACAGCTCGCGGCTCGCGTTCGAGGTGAGTACCACGAACGGGCGGCGGGTCGCGGTGACGGTGCCGAGCTCGGGGACGGTCACCTGGAAGTCGCTGAGCACTTCGAGCAGCAGGCCCTCCACCTCGACGTCGGCCTTGTCGGTCTCGTCGATGAGCAGCACCTTGGGGTCGTCCCCGCGGATCGCCGTGAGCAGCGGGCGGGGCAGCAGGAACTCCTCGCTGAAGATGTCCGTGCGCGTCTCGTCCCACGTCTCGTCCCGCCCGGCGCTGATGCGCAGCAGCTGCTTGGCGTGGTTCCACTCGTACAGCGCCCGGGACTCGTCGACCCCCTCGTAGCACTGCAAGCGGATCAGCCGGGCCCCGCCGACCTGGGCGACGGCCTTGGCGAGTTCGGTCTTGCCGACGCCTGCCGGGCCCTCCACCAGAAGCGGCTTGCCGAGCCGGTCGGCGAGGAACACCGTGGTGGCGACGGCGGGCGACGCGAGATAGCCGGTGTCGGCGAGGCGCGCGGTGACATCGTCGACGGACGTGAAAAGCAACGGGGCCTCCAGCTCGGCACGGGCCAGGTCGGGCCCTACTATCTAAGCGCTTGTTCACTGCTTCTGTCACCTGTGACGGCGCCCACGCCGCAGGCCCGCGCAGGGCACCCGCCGGGGCGGACGCCGGACGCCCTGTCGGGTCGGGGACACCGGGACGCTCCGGCGTCACCAGCCGGTCAGCAGCAGGTGGTTGAGGAGCAGGGCGAGCACGGCCTGCGCGGCGAGCCAGCCGCGGGGCCGGGGCAGCAGCGCGCCCGCCGCGAGCAGCCACATCGCGAACGGCAGCCAGATCCGCTCCGTCTCCGCCTTGCTCATCCCGGACAGATCGGCGACGAGGAGGGCGAGCAGAGCGGTGAGCACGAGCAGCGCGAGACGGGCTTCCGGCACGCTGCCGGGCATCCGGGGTCCCTTGCGGAGAACGGCCCGTAGCTCACCGAGCACCGGCGTCGCGCAGACGCGTCGCAGCCCCGCCACCGTCGCCGGGCCCACGACCAGCACCGTGCACGCGAGGTTCGCCCACACCCAGTAGCCGCACGGCCGGATGCCGCCCGCGCCCTCGTAGTAGCGGGTGACCAGCAGCCGGTACGCCTCCCACCAGTCGAAGCCGAGCAGCGTGAACACCAACGGCACGACCGCGGCCCCGGCGACGACGTAGGGCAGCGGGCGCAGCCGACGGGAGCCGAGGAGCAGCGCGGCGGCGGCGATCAGCGCGAACAGCGTCAGCCCGTAGGAGAGGTAGCAGGTGAGGCCGAACAGGAGGCCCGAGGCGAGACCGCAGGACCGCGGGCGGTGCCCGGTGACGGCGAGGGCGAGGAACGCGACGGCCCACGCGGCGACGGCCGCGAAGTAGCCGTCCGCGGAGGTGCCCATCCATACGGCTGCCGGGGCGAGCACGAGGAACGGCGCGGCGCGGCGGGCCAGCGCCTCCCCGCAGAGCACCCGCACGGCCACGAGGACCGCGGCCGGTGCGGCCGCCCCAACGACGATGCACCAGACCCCGGCCCACGCGCCGCCGCCCAGCCCGATCCGGTCCAGCAGGACGAACGTGACGGTGGCGGCCGGGGGATGCCCGGCCACATGGGCCGGCCAGTGGTCCGGCGAGTGGATCAGGATGTGGTGGGTGAAGTCCCGGAGCGTGCCCGGGATGTCATGGAAACGGTCGATGACCTGGAGATACTCGTACCCGGTCGTGAGGCGCTGCGCGATCCCGCGCTGCCAGCCGTCGACCAGCGCCAGCGCGGACGTCCACGCCGTGGCCGTGCCCCAGGCGGCCCACAGCAGGGCGCGCCAGGGCAGCCGGGCGGCGAGGCGCGGACCGTACGCGACCACGGCGACCGCCACGACGAGCGCGGCGGCTGTGCCGGGTCCCGCGTGCGGTTCCCAGTGGGCGTACAGCGGTGGCCAGGACACGTGCAGGGTGCCGTGGCGGTGTTCGATCCGGCCGCCGATCAGGACGGCGGCCGCGACGAGCAGGGCGGCGGCCGACACGGCGTACAGGTCACGGAGAAGATCGCGGTTCACACCGGCACGCTAGGCCGCGGCACTCCCTCGACCGCCGCCGCTCGTGTGGATGTCAGAGTTTCGTCATGGTTCGTGGCCCCTTTCGGGCGGTGTCGCGGGCCTACGGTCGGGCCATGCCTCGGTCTCCCTCCTCGCCCGCCTTCTGGCGCAGCCCGTTGCGCGGCCCATGGTTCACCGCCGTGCTCGGCGTCGTCCTGCTCGGCGGGATCACGGTGCTGTTCGTCACCGGGCTCGTGTCGTACGCCGCCTACAACCCGGATCTGTCGCCGGTCAACGACAAGACCCCCGACAAGGGGCTGCTCGCCTTCTACCTGTTCTCCTGGCCGACCGGCCCGGTCTGGCTGTACCGCCTCACCCAGGGCGTGCACGTGACGCTGGGCATCGTGCTCGTCCCCGTCCTGCTCGCGAAACTGTGGTCGGTCGTGCCGAAGCTTTTCGCGCTGCCGCCCGCACGGTCGCTCGCCCACGCGCTGGAGCGGATCTCGCTGCTCCTGCTGGTCGGTGGCGGGCTGTTCGAGTTCACCACCGGGATCCTGAACGTCCAGCTCGACTACGTCTTCCCCGGCTCGTTCTACCCGCTGCACTTCTACGGGGCCTGGGTGTTCTTCGCCGCGTTCGTGGCACACGCCGTGCTCAAGATTCCGGCGGCGCTCCGCGCGCTGCGCCACCCGCACGACGAACAGGGAGACCTGGTCCCACCGGAGCCCGCCGAGCCCACCGTCTCGCGGCGCGGTGCCCTCGCTGTCGTGGGCGGCGGCTCGTTGCTGCTGTTCGTCACGACGGCCGGCCGCAGCTTCGACGGGCCGCTGCGCCGAACCGCCCTGCTCACGCCGCACGGGGGCCCCGAACCGGGCGGCGGGCCCGCCGGGTTCCAGATCAACAAGACGGCCGCGTCGCGGGGGATCAGCGCGAGCGAGACGACCGAGGAGGCCTGGCGGCTGGTCGTGCGGGGCGGTGGCCGCACGGTGCGGCTGAGCAGGTCCGATCTGCTCGGACTACCGCAGCACGGTGCCGCCCTGCCCATCGCGTGCGTGGAGGGCTGGTCCACCTCCGACCAGTGGTGGCGGGGGGTGCGGCTGCGCGACCTGGCGGCACTCGTCGGGTACGAGCCCCAGGCGGCGCCCGACGTCCTGGTGGAGTCCCTCCAGCGGCACGGCGCCTTCCGCAGCGCGGCGCTGCGCGACAACCAGGTGCGCGACCCGCGTTCCCTGCTCGCACTCTTCGTCAACGGCGCGCCGTTGACGCCCGATCACGGCCACCCGGCGCGCGTCATCGTCCCCGCGGCGCCCGGTGTGCTCAACACCAAATGGGTGGCCCGGATGACGTTCGGAGACCTGTGATGAGGCGGCCGGTGATGAGACGGCCCGCGATGCGGTGGCCCTCGATGAAGCGGCCGGTGGTGAGACGGCCCGCGATGCGGTGGCCCACGATGAAGCGGCCCGTGCTGAGGTGGCCCGCGTTGCGACGGCCCACGATGACGCGGTCCGCTCGCGCGCGGTCCGGTATTCGGCGGGCCGCGCGGCGGCCGCTCCGCTCCTACGTCGGGAGCCCGCTGCAACTCCTGCTGCTCGCCTGCTCGTTCGCGCTCGCCGGATACGCGGGGGTACGGCTCCTCGCGGACGACTGGTTCGCCGTCGCGCTCTGGTTCGTGGGCGCCGCCGTGCTGCACGACCTGGTGCTGGTGCCCCTGTACGCGGGAGCCGACCGGGCGCTGATCGGAACCCTGGACAGGGTGGGCCGCCGGGAGTGGACGCTCTACGTCCGTGTCCCGGCGGCGCTCTCCGCGCTCCTCCTGCTCGTGTGGTTCCCGCTCATCACCGGACAGGTCGCGGACCGCTACCGGTCCGCGACGGGCCTGCCCGGCGACGGCTTCCTCGCCCGCTGGCTGCTGATCACGGCGGTGCTGTTCGGCGGTTCGGCGGCGCTGCTCGTCCTGCGGACATGGCGCGCCGCGCGGTCGGACCGGTTGCGCAGGGCGGCGAAGGAACGCCCGCCGGCCGCCCACTGACCCTCCGGGCGCCAGCCCGCGCCCACCCCGTGCCGCAACAGGGCCGGGGTGCCGACGCGGGCCCAGGGGAACGCCGGCCCGCCGACGCCGCCCTGGGCGTCGAGGGCCCGTACGACATGGACGCTGACACGTTCGTCGACGTCCATGTCCGGGAGCGTCTCGGCGAGCAGCAGGCCGCCGGGCGCCACCAGCTGGGACAGCCGGCGCAGCAGGGCGGCCGGGTCGCCGCCGATGCCGATGTTGCCGTCGACGAGAAGGGCGGTGTCCCAGCGACCCTCACCGGGGAGCGGTTCGAACACGGACCGGCGCAGCGCCTGTCCGCCGAGCCGCAGGGTCCGGGCCACCGCGGTCTCGCTCACGTCGATGCCCAGCGCGCGGTGGCCGCGGGCCGCGAGCTCGGCGACCAGCCGCCCGGGGCCGCAGCCGACGTCCAGCACGGCGCCCTCGCAGCGCCCCAGGACCTGGAGGTCCACCGCGTCGGCCCGCGCGCACCAGCGTTCCACCTCCAGGGGCAGCAGCCAGCCGTCGGTCCGGCGCAGGAAGAGCGGACCCCGGCCGCGCGCCAGGGCGTCCGCGTACGGGTCGGCGCCCCAGGGGCCCGGTGCGCCGGTTCCCGGGGCGGCCGCCGACCGGTCCGGACCGGCGACCTCGGCGGCGGTGGTCTCGCGAGCGCTGTTCATCGGTCACCGGCCGCCGCTCCGAGGCGGCTCAGCTCGGCCGCGAAACGGCCAGCGGGTGCCGAGGCGGCGACCGCCTCCACGTCCGCGGCTGTGTCGACGTCCCGCAGCCGGGGCAGATCGCGCACCCGCAGGCCCGCGGCCGTGAGGCGGTCCCGCTGCACGGCGCCGGTGGTGGGCGTCGACATCGGAACGCCCCGCAGGAGCGCGGGATCGGGTGCGGCGAGCCCCAGAGCCCAGAAGCCGCCGTCCTCGGCCGGCCCGAACCAGGCGTCGCAGTCGGCGAAGTCCACTGTGAGCAGCGCCGGCGTCACCTGGGGCGTGTCCATCCCGATGAGCAGCGCGGGTCCGGTGCATCCGGCGAAGGCCGCGGCCAGCCGCTCGTCGAGCCCGCCCGCGCACTGCGGTACGACGTCGAAGCCGGGGGGCAGCCAGGCGCCGGGCGCTCCGTCGAGCACCAGGACACGGCGCGCCGCGGGCGTCGCGGCCACCGCGCGCAGGGTGTCCACGAGCGCGGCTTCCGCGAGCGTCGCCGCCTCCCGGGGCGTGAACGGAGGCGTCAGGCGGGTCTTGACCCGTCCCGGCCGCGGTTCCTTGGCGATGACGAGGAGCGTGGTCACTGGGTGGTTCCTCCGGGGGACGGGGCGGCCGCGGGGGCGGCGCCGGGCGGCTCGGCCAGCACACGGCGCATGTCCCGCACCGCGTGCCAGGTGCCGCGCCACGTGCCTGTCACCTTGGACGCGCCGGTGCGCGGCAGATAGGGCACGTCGTGCTCGGTGACGCGCCAGCCGGCGTCGGCGGCGCGGACGACCATCTGGAGCGGGTAGCCGCTGCGGCGGTCGGTGAGGCCGAGGGTGAGCAGGGGCTCGCGGCGCGCCGCGCGGAGCGGCCCCAGGTCGCGCAGGCGCAGCCCCGTGCGACGGCGCACCATCCGGGCGAGCACGGCGTTGCCCGCGCGGGCGTGCGCGGGCCAGGCGCCTCGTTCGCGTGGGCGGCGCCGTCCGAGCACCAGGTCCGCCCCGCCGTCCCGTACCTCGCGCACGAACGGCACGAGCAGCGACGGGTCGAGCGAGGCGTCGCAGTCGCAGAAGCACACGATGTCCGCGGTGGCGGCGGTGAGGCCGGCGTGGCAGGCGGCGCCGAAGCCGCGGCGCTTCTCGCGCACGACGGTCGCGCCGAGGGCGCGGGCCAGTTCCGCCGAGCCGTCGGTGGAACCGTTGTCCACGACGAGGGCGCGCCAGCCGGGCGGGATGCGGGCGAGCACCCAGGGGAGGGCCTCGGATTCGTCCAGGCAGGGCAGGACCACGTCGACTTCCGGGTCCGGGGAGGGAGAGGTCGTCACGGCGTTCACCCTACGAACGCGAAGGGGAGATATCGGACTTCAGATCCTTACGAAACACGGACGTCGGACAGGGCCGGCAGCATCGCAGACGGACCGGTGGGAGGCTGGACCCATGCAGCAGCCGTACGAATCCGCAGGCACGCGGCACCGGGACGCTCCGGCCCCCGACGGTCGAGCTCCCGACGGCCGCGACCCCGTACCGCCCGGCTCCGCCGAGCCCGCGGGACCGGGACCGGGACCGGAGGCTCCGTCGGAGGGCGCACCTCGCGATCCCGTGACGGCCGGACCGCACGCTCCGTCCGGCACCGGACCGCACGCAGGCCCCGGACCTCGTACGCAAGAGCGCTCCGGACGCGGCGCGCACGAAGGGGCCGGGCACGGTGGGAGCGAAGGGGCCGGGCACGGTGGGCGCGAGGGCTCAGAGCACGGTGGACCCGACGGCTCCGGGCACGGTGGACTCGGCTCGGAGCACGGTGCGCACGACGGCTCCGGGCCCCGTGAAGCCGTACCCGCCGCGCGCGTTCCCGGCGGGTACGGGGAGGCCGCCCGTGTCCTGGTCGTGGACGACGATCCGACCGTCGCCGAGGTCGTCTCCGGCTACCTCGACCGCGCGGGATACCTGGTGGACCGTGCCGCGGACGGGCCTTCCGCGCTCGCCCGCGCCGCCGCGCACCGGCCCGACCTGGTGGTGCTGGACCTGATGCTGCCGGGCATGGACGGGCTGGAGGTGTGCCGCCGGATGCGCGGCCACGGCCCCGTGCCGGTCATCATGCTCACCGCGCGCGGTGACGAGGACGACCGGATCCTGGGTCTGGAGGTCGGCGCCGACGACTACGTCACCAAGCCCTTCAGCCCCCGCGAACTGGTGCTGCGCGTGGAGTCGGTGCTGCGCCGCAGCAGGCCCGCCCCCGCGGCCCGGCCCCTCGCCACGGCCGGACTGGCCATCGACCCGGCGGCCCGCCGTGCCACCAAGCACGGTGAGGAACTAGCCCTCACCATCCGCGAGTTCGACCTCCTCGCCTTCTTCCTGCGCCATCCGGGCCGGGCCTACAGCCGCGAGGACCTGATGCGCGAGGTGTGGGGCTGGGACTTCGGCGACCTGTCGACCGTCACGGTCCATGTGCGCCGACTGCGGGGCAAGGTCGAGGACGACCCGGCGAGCCCCCGGCTGATCCAGACGGTGTGGGGCGTCGGCTACCGCTTCGACGGCCCATCCCGTGAGGAGGCGGTCCGTCCATGACCACCGCCCTGCCGCGCGAGGAGGCGGCCTGACCATGCACGACATACTGCTCATGGCGCTGTACGCCTTCCTGGGAGCCGCGGCCGCCGGGCTGCTCGGCGCGGTCGCCCTGTGGCTGCTGCGGCGACGGTCGCTCACCGCGTCGCTCGGCGTCGTCGCGGCGGTCGCCGTGACCGCCATGCTCGCGGGGACGCTCGCCGTGGCCTGGGCGATGTTCCTGTCCTCCCACGACCTGACCGTGGTGACCACGGTCGTCGCCATGGCGGCCGTGGTGTCCCTGGCCACCGCACTGCTGCTGGGCCGCTGGGTCGTGGCGCGCAGCCGGGCGCTCACCCTCGCCGCCCGTTCCTTCGGTGACGGCGGCGACTTCGCCGCGCCCGACGGCCCCGCGACCGCCGAACTGGAGGCGCTGGGCCGGGAACTGGCGGCCACCAGCGCGAAGCTGGCGCAGTCCCGTGAGCGTGAGCGCGCCCTGGAGACCTCGCGCCGCGAACTGGTCGCGTGGATCTCGCACGACCTGCGTACCCCGCTGGCCGGACTGCGCGCGATGTCCGAGGCGCTGGAGGACGGGGTGGCGGCCGACCCCGATCGCTATCTGCGCCAGATGCGCACCGAGGTCGAACGGCTCAACGGCATGGTGGGCGACCTGTTCGAACTGTCCCGCATCCATGCGGGCGCACTCGCGCTCTCCCCGTCGCGCGTCTGTGTGTACGACCTCGTCGGCGACGCCCTCGCGGGCGCGGACCCACTGGCCCGCGAGCACGGGGTCCGGCTGGTCGGCGACCGTGTCGAGTCGGTCCCGGTCGAGGTGGACGGCAAGGAGATGAGCCGGGTCCTGGGCAATCTGCTGGTGAACGCGATCCGCCGGACGCCGGCCGACGGTACGGTCGCGGTCGCCGCCGAACGGTCGGACGAGGGGGTCGTGCTGTCCGTGACCGACGGCTGCGGCGGCATCCCCGAGGAGGACCTGCCGCGCGTCTTCGACACGGGCTGGCGCGGCACGAACGCCCGTACCCCTCCCGCCGGAGCCGGCCTGGGCCTCGCGATCGTCCGCGGCATCGTGGAGGCCCACCAGGGCCGGGCCGCCGTGCGCAACGTCCCCGGAGGCTGCCGCTTCGAGGTCAGACTGCCCACGGCCGAGGTGTGAGCGGCGCACGCGGGCGAGAGCGAGAGGCTCCCGCGCAGGAGTGGCGTCGCTACTCCCCACGCAGTCGCGCGGTCGCGAACTCCCGCATCCCTTCGGCGAATCCGACCTCGGCCTTCCAGCCCAGCTCGGCCCGCAGTCGCGTCGAGTCGGCGGTGATGTGCCGCACGTCCCCGAGCCGGTACTCCCCGGTCACCACGGGCTCGGGGCCCCGGGACGCCGCCGCGAGGGCCTGTGCCATCTCGCCGACCGTGTGCGGTTCGCCGCTGCCGGTGTTGTAGGCCGTGAGCGCGCCCGCGCGTGAATCCGCCTCCAGAGCGGCCACGTTGGCCGCCGCCACATCCCGTACGTGCACGAAGTCCCGCCGCTGGCCGCCGTCCTCGAAGACGCGCGGCGCCTCGCCCCGGGCGAGAGCCGAACGGAAGAAGGAGGCGACCCCGGCGTACGGGGTGTCGCGGGGCATCCCGGGGCCGTACACATTGTGGTAGCGCAGCGACACCGCGCTGCCACCGGTGGACCGGGCCCACGCGGCCGCCAGATGTTCCTGGGCCAGTTTCGTGGTGGCGTAGACGTTCCGCGGATCGGCGGGGGCGTCCTCGCCGACCAGCCCCGGGGTCAACTCCGCACCGCAGCGCGGACACCGGGGCTCGAACCGCCCCGCGTCCAGGTCCGTCACGGCACGGGGCCCGGGACGTACCGCCCCGTGCCGTCCGCACGCGTACGCGCCCTCGCCGTACACGACCATGGAGCCGGCGAGCACGAGCCGCCGCACCCCCGCGTCGGCCATCGCGGACAGCAGCACCGCCGTGCCGAGGGCGTTGCGCGACACGTACTCCGCCGCGTCGCCGAAACCCGTGCCCAGTCCGACCATCGCCGCCTGGTGGCACACGGCGTCCACCGTCGGGAGGGCGGTGGCGACCGCGTCCGCGTCACGCACGTCGAGGCCGTCGCGCAGGTCGAACGCGAGCGGCTCGTGCCCCCGCGCCCGCAGCGCCCGCACGACATGGGACCCGATGAACCCGGCGTCGCCGGTGACCAGTACTCGCATGCCGCTCACGCTAGGGCTGCGGCCCGCCCCACGGCAGCAGCGCGCCCGTCACGTCACGGCTCCGTAAGACCTCCACCGCACGAGGCCCCTTCCCCGCACCGCTCCACCGCCGGAGCCTCACCCGGTCACGCTCCAGCGTCGCACGATCGCCTGGCGTCATAAAATTCACGAATTTGTTTGCGTGTGTCGAGAGAGGGAAACTGGAGGATGAGTGCTTCGGACAGGAGGCACGTCCGTGGGAGCCGGTGTGCCGGACCGCGGGTGTCTTCCTCGGCCCCTGTGCGTGCCCTCCCACGGTGACTGTTCAGTCAGCACCTCCTGAGGGAGTTGTGAGCACCATGTCCGTCACCGCGAGAACGACGCATCACCCCCACGACGACGCTCCCGACACCACTGAAGCCTTCGAACGTCTGTCCACCCTTCCCGACGGCCCGCAGCGGCAGGCGCTGCGCGACGAACTCGTGCGGACCTGGCTCCCCATGGCCGAACGCATCGCCGGACGGTTCCGCGGCCGGGGGGAGTCCATAGAGGACCTCGTCCAGGTCGCGGCACTGGGTCTCGTCAAGGCCGTCGACCGCTACGACCCCGCCATGGGGCACGCCTTCGAGAGCTACGCCATCCCGACCATCACCGGCGAGATCAAGCGCCATTTCCGGGACCACATGTGGGTCCTGCACGTGCCGCGCCGGGTCCAGGACCTGCGCAACCGCGTGCGTGCCGCGCTCAAGGAGCTGTCCCAGACGATCCCGGGCCGGCGGCCCACCGTCACCGAGATCGCCGAGTGCGCCCACCTGTGCGAGGACGACGTACGGACCGCCCTGGAGGCGCTGGACAGCTTCACCGCTCTGTCGCTGGACGCCGACCTGCCGGGCAGCGACGACGGATACGCGCTGTCCGACGCCCTCGGCGAGCCCGACACCGGCTACGACCTGGTCGTCGACCGGGAGGCCGTGAAGCCCCTGCTGTGCGAGTTGCCCGAGCGTGAGCGGACCATCCTCTACCTGCGCTTCTTCCGCGGCATGACACAGAGCGGCATCGCGCGGCAGCTCGGCATCTCGCAGATGCACGTGTCCCGGCTGATCAGCAATTCGTGCAGTACGGTGCGGGAACAGGCGCTCGCCGACGTGGCGTAGGCACCCCGGTGCCCGGCACGCAGAACCGGCCGCCCTGCCGAGTCGATTCGGCAGGGCGGCCGGTGGCGAGCTCACTGCCGAACCCTCCCGGGAGCGGTTGGCCAATGCCTCGCTCCTATCGGACTACCGGGGAGGGAGCGATCGAAACACCCGCGCACCTCGGGCGTCCGGGCTCACCGAGGCGGTGGCGCACCCGGGATCTCCGTGGGCCCGTACTTGTCGAGCGTCTCCTCCAGGACCGCGCGCACGTCCGCGGGCAGCTCTCCCTCCTGCCCCCAGACGATGATCATCTCCGCGACGGCGCGCAGCCTGATGTTCGTGTGCTGGGACACCTCCCGCAGGACGGCCCAGCCCTGCCTGGGTGTCACCCGCCCGAGCGCCACCATCATGCCGATGGCCTGGTCCACGACGGCGTGCGAGGTGACCGCTTCCTTCAACTGGTCGATCTCTTCCCGCAGCCTGCGCGGATCGTCGTCATCCGGACGGGCGTCTGGACTCATCGTCCCCTCCGGGCGGGGTGTGTCGTCGAGCAGGGCTCCTGGATCCATCGTCGCCACTGCGGCGGGCGTGTGCCAACGCTGCGGGGGAGCATCGACTCGTCCTCGTTCCGAGCCCGCGTTCCGCCCGGTCCGTCGCAGTGCCGTGCCCGCGTCCCGACACGACAGGGGCACCCGCCCGACGAGCGGCTGCCCCTGCCCCTGTACCTGCCGGAGCGCTCGATCACGCGGCCAGGGTCACGGCCTCCACCGCGGGTGCCCGCACGGCGTGCCGGGCCGTGAGCAGGCTCGTGCCCACGGTCACCAGCGCTGCGACCGCGAGGACGCCGAGCCAGATTCCCGGTCCCCGGCCGGGCAGCAGCGTGTCCGACCGGACCAGCGTGAAGGGGAGGATCGCGGCGAGTGCGGCCAGCGTGCCGAAGAAGACGCCGGTCACCGTCAGGACCACGCTCTCCACGCCGACCGTCGCGAGGACCTGCCCCGGTGTCGCGCCGGCCAGCCGCTGCCGCCCGAACTCGCTGGACCGGTAAGTCGTCGTCGCGTAAAGGGAGTTGACCAGCATCACGCAGGCGAAGACCACGATGATCCCGACGACCACCAGGTTCAGGGTCTCCAGGTTCTTGGCGTCGACGGACTTCGGCAGGCCGGAGGCGTCGGTCGCGTCGTTCTCGACGGCCTGCATGTACAGGGTCGCCGTCGCCACGCAGGTGAAGAGGATCAACGGCATCAGGACCGTGGACAGTTCCGCGGCTCGGCGCCGCAGGTTCCGCACGGCGAACCAGCCGCTCGCTCCCGGCAGGGGCAGCCGGTCCAGCACGGCCGTCAGCAGCTTCGGCGACAGCAGCGCGCACCCCACGGACAGCAGGATCGCACCATAGGCGGGCGGCGCCATCAGGGCGGCGTCCCGCGCCGAGAAGGCGAAGGTCGAGCAGACGGCCACGGCGCCGAGGGCCGGCGCCCCGTACGCGAGGAACCTTCGCGCCCCGCGCCGGGGCACGCTTCGCCGGGTGACCCGGCGCACCGCGAGGAACGCCGCGCCCGCCGCCGCGAGCACCGTGATGCCGATGCCGGACATCAGCGCGACGGGACCGAAGGAGTAGTCCACCGATCGCGCCACCTGTCCGCTGTCCTGGAAGACGCCCAGCAGGGCCCGCCCGCCGAGCATCGCCGGACCGATCGCCAGAACCGCACCCACCAGCGCGATCACGACGGCCTCGCCGACGACCATCCGCCCGATCTGCGCCGGCGTCGCTCCGGAGCAGCGCAACAGCTCCATCTCCGAGCGCCGTTGACGGACGTTGACCGTCAGCGTCGACGCCACCGCGAAGAACACCAGCAAGGTGCCGTACCCGCCGACGACGCTCGCCGCGGTGGACAGCGACTCCGCGCTCACCCGGTCCACGCCCGCCCGGCCGGCCGTGTCGTGCATCGAATTGAACGTCATGACGATCGCCGCGCCCAGGAACGCGGACAGCAGGGTCGCCGTACAGCGCGCGGGGCGCTTGCGCAGAGAACACAGGGCCAGAGCGAACATCCCTCACACCTCCAGCAGGACGTCGTCGCCGAGATGGGCCAGCCGCTCGGCCACCGCGTCGACCGTCGGTGCGTGCAGCTCGCCCGCCAGGCGACCGTCCGCGAGGAACACGACGGAGTCGGCGTACGAGGCGGCCACCGGGTCGTGCGTCACCATGACCACGGTCCGGCCGTGCACCCGCACGGCCTCCCGCAGCAGGACCAGTACGTCCCGCGCGCTGCGCGTGTCCAGGGCCCCCGTCGGCTCGTCCGCGAAGATCACCCGGGGCTCGGTCACCAGCGCCCGGGCGATCGCCACGCGCTGCCGCTGTCCTCCGGAGAGCTGGTCGGGCAGATGACCCAGCCGGTCTCCGAGGCCGACGGCCGTCAGCACCTCCCGCACCCGCGCCCGGTCGACGCGCCGGCCGGCGAGCTTGAGCGGCAGGATCGTGTTCTGGGCGACGGTCAGTGTCGGCAGGAGGTTGTACTGCTGGAAGACGAAGCCGATCCGGCTGCGCCGGAACCGTGTCAGCTCCGCCTCGCCGCCGCCGGTCATCTCCGCCCCGTCCACCCTCACGATGCCGCTGTCGGGCCGTTCGAGCCCCGCCGCGCACTGCAGCAACGTGGACTTCCCGGACCCCGAGGGCCCCATGACGGCGGTGAACGTGCCGCGTGCCAGACCGAGCGTCACCCCGTCCAGAGCGGTCACTGCGCCGGCCCCGGTCCCGTAGGACTTGCCGACCTTGACCAGCCGCAGCGCCTCGGCGGCGGGTCCCGGGTCGTTCGTGCGTCGCGCTCGGTGAAACATCGTCATCACCCTCCGTCGGCACGCCCTGTGCCTCGTCCACGACGCTACGGAGAGCCGGGTCCGCCCACACTGGCCGCAGGACCCCTGTTCCGGGGTGTACCCAGCGACACCCTCGGACGGGAGCCACACCCCGTACGGGTCACCAGAACGCGCCGGGAGCCGCCCGCCCCGATGGAATGAAGGGGTGACCGCGCCCCCCGACGACTGCCTGGCGCGCAACGAGTGGATCTGCGGCGAGTATCTGAGCACCCGCCGGCACATCCTCCTCGACGCGGTCGCCCAGCACCTTCAGCTCACCGCGGTCTCCGTCCTCATCGGACTGGCCGTCGCGGTGCCGCTCGCCGTGCTCGCCCGTCGCTGGGGCCTGGCCGCGGGCCCGGTCCTCGCGGCGACAACGGTCCTCTACACCATCCCGTCGCTCGCGATGTTCTCGCTCCTGCTGCCCGTCTACGGTCTGTCCGCCGCGCTGGTCGTCGCGGGCCTCGTCCTGTACTCGCTGACCCTCCTTGTACGGAACATCCTGGCGGGCCTGCGGGCCGTCCCGGAGGAGACCCGGCAGGCCGCGCGGGGCATGGGGTACGGGCCCGTCCGGCTGCTGCTCACCGTGGAGCTGCCGCTCGCACTGCCGGCGGGCATGGCCGGGCTGCGGATCGCCACCGTGTCGGCGGTGTCCCTGGTCACGGTCGGCGCCATCGTCGGCTTCGGCGGGCTCGGCAATCTCATCTACTCGGGCATGAACACCTACTTCAAGGCGCAGGTCCTCACCGCGTCGGTGCTGTGCGTCGTCATCGCCGTCGCCGCGGACCTCCTGCTCCTCGCGGTGCAGCGGCTCATGACCCCCTGGACCCGGGCGAGCCGCGGATGAACACCCTGAGCGAGGCCTGGGGTTGGCTCACCGACCCCGCGCACTGGTCGGGCGACGACGGCGTCTGGCACCGTCTCGCCCAGCACCTCGTCCTGACGGTCGTCTGCCTGGTCGTCAGCTGCCTGATCGCGCTGCCCGTCGCCCTCGTCCTCGGGCACCTCGGCAAGGGCGGCGTGCTCGCCGTGAACCTCTCCAACGTCGGCCGGGCCGTGCCCACCTTCGCCGTGCTGGTGCTTCTCCTGCTCACCCCGATCGGGAGGTGGGGCGAGGGGCCGACGGTCGTCGCGCTCGTCCTCTTCGCGGTGCCGCCCCTGCTCACCAACGCGTACGTCGGGATGCGCGAGGTCGATCGCGACGTGGTGCGGGCGGCCCGGGGAATGGGCATGACCGGCCGGCAGACTCTGTTCCAGGTCGAACTGCCCCTCGCACTTCCCATGGTGCTGACCGGGGTGCGGATCGCCGCCGTCCAGCTCGTCGCGACCGCCACCATCGCCGCGCTCGCCGGCGGCGGCGGGCTCGGCCGGATCATCACCGCGGGGTTCAACCTGGCCAGCACGCCTCAGGTCGTCGCCGGTGCCGTGCTGGTCGCCGTCTTCGCCCTGCTCGTCGAGGGCGTCTTCGAGGTCGTCGAGCGGGTGGCACCGCACCGGGCGAGGGGCTCGCGGTGAGGAGACGCGCCGTGCTGACGGGGGCCTTCTTCCTGCTCGCGGGCTGCGCCACCGGACCGTCGCTGGAGAACCGGGGCTCGGTCACCGCCCCGCCCGGCGACAGCAGGCACCTGGTCATCGGCTCGGCCGGATTCACCGAGAGCGACCTGCTGGCGCAGATGTACGCGCTGCTGCTGAGGCAGGCCGGCTACAAGACGTCGATGATCACCGTCGCCAACCGGGAACTGTACGAACCGGCCCTGGAATCGGGCCAGATCGACGTCGTGCCCGAGTACGCGGCGACCTTCGCGGACTGGCTGAACGCGAAGACTCACGGTGCCGACGCGCGCCCCGTCGGCTCGCCCGACCTCGGCACCACCATGACCGCCCTGCGCGAACTGGCGACGCCGCGCGGGCTCACCGTCCTCGACCCCGGCAGAGCCGTCGACCAGAACGCCTTCGCGGTGTCCGCCGCGTACGCCCGGGAGCATCACCTCAAGACGCTCGGCGACCTCGGGCGGTCAGGTCTCGCGGTGCGGCTCGCGGCGGGCGACGAGTGCGTGCAACGGCCGTACTGCGAGCCGGGGCTGACGAAGACGTACGGCATCGACGTCGTCGCCGTCGACCCGAAGGGCGTCGGCACCACCCAGGCGAAGCAGGCCGTGCAGAGCGGCCGGGACCAGATGGTGCTGACCACCACGACGGACGCCACGCTCGACGAGTTCGGGCTCGTTCTGCTGGAAGACGACAAGCACCTGCAGAACGCCGACTACATCGTGCCCGTCGTCAACCGTTCGCGGGCGGGCGGCGAGGGCGTCATCAAGGCTCTCGGCAAGCTCAACGACGTCCTCACCACGGCCGACCTGGCGTCCCTGAACCGGCAGGTGGACAGCTGGCGACGGCTGCCCGAGGACGTGGCGCGCACCTATCTGCGGGACAAGGGCCTGCTGAGCTGACCCGAGGGGATCTCGCATCGACCGGGCAGGCGCCGGGCGCGAGGCCTCTTCGGACAGGTCGACCGGATCGGTCCGACGCGGCGGGCCCGGGGCCCGCGGGCGCCTCGACCGCCCCACCGCGGCCGGAGTCTCCCACGCGCTTCGGGCGCCCCGCGGCCGCAGTCCCCGACGCGCTTCGGGCGCCCCGCACGCTCCGCGGCTCAGGCGTCCGCCACCGAGTCGAAGTCCACCTGACCGCGCGGCACGCCCCGCGCGTCCGCGTCCACCGACCTGCGCAACGCCTCGTGGAGCTTGGCCGGGGTCAGTACGCCGAGGAAGCGCGCCTCGTCCAGTACGGCGACCCAGCCCGCGTCGTGCTGGAGCATGACCCCGAACGCCTGCTTCAGGGGAGCGCCCACGGGCACCCAGGAGTTCATCCGGTGCGCCAGGTCGCGGACCCGGCCGCCCGCGCCGAGTTCGTCCCGGCCGACCCATCCGTGCAGATCGCCGTCGGCGTCGAGCACCACGGCCCAGCGGGCGCCTTCGGCCCGCAGCCGTTCCGCGGTCCGCCCGGCGCTCTCGTCCAGCCGCGCGATCGGCGGCTGCTCCAGGTCGTCGGCCTCGATCGTGGTCACCGACAGGCGTTTCAGGCCGCGGTCCGCGCCCACGAAGTCGGCGACGTACGGCGTGGCGGGCGTACCGAGAACGGCGCCGGGGGTGTCGAACTGCTCGATGCGGCCCTGGCCGTACACCGCGATGCGGTCGCCGAGCCGCACCGCCTCCTCGATGTCGTGCGTGACCAGCAGCACCGTCTTGCGCACGGCTTCCTGCATGCGCAGGAACTCGTCCTGCAACTGCTCGCGCACCACCGGGTCGACGGCCCCGAAGGGCTCGTCCATCAGCAGCACGGGGGGATCGGCGGCGAGCGCCCGCGCCACGCCGACCCGCTGGCGCTGCCCGCCCGACAACTGGTCCGGATAGCGCGGTCCGTACGTCGCCGGGTCCAGGCCCACCAGGTCGAGCAGTTCGGCGGCGCGTGCCCGTGCCTTCGCCTTCTTCCAGCCGACGAGAGTGGGCACGGTCGCCGTGTTGTCGAGGATCGTCCGGTGCGGGAACAGGCCGACCTGCTGGATGACGTACCCGATGCGCCGCCGCAGCCGTACCGGGTCGACCGTGGCGATGTCCTCGTCGTTCACGAAGATCCGTCCGGACGTCGGCTCGATCAGCCGGTTCACCATCATCATGGTCGTCGTCTTGCCGCAGCCCGACGGGCCGACGAGCGTGACGAGTTCACCCTCGGCCACCTCGAAGGAGAGGCCGTCCACGGCGGTCGTGCCGTCCGGATAGCGCTTGGTGACCTGCTCGAACCGGATCATTCCCTCACGCTAACCGCGTGCCGCGATCACCGCCCACCAGCGGCGTCCTCGCGAGTCGAATCATGAGTTCCGTTTTTGAGAAGTGCGGCGCAGAACGGTGCTCACCACGGCCGGCCGCCCTGGACTGAGCGGGCACACGGACGGGGCGGGCCCGTACGGTTCACCGCGCGGACCCGCCCACGGACGGCTCAGACCTCGCTCACCAGGATCACCTCCAGGGTGCGCGGACCGTGCACCCCCTCGACCCGGTCGAGTTCGATGTCGCTGGTCGCCGAGGGTCCGGAGATCCAGGTCAGCGGGCGCTCCGGAGCGAGCCGGGCGAGTCCCTGCGGCACCGAGGAGACCACCTGGTCCGGGACGCGCACGACACAGATGTGGTGGTCCGGCACCAGGGTGATCCGGCGACGGCCCTGATCGGGGCCGCCGTCGAGCACGATGGTGCCGGTCTCGGCGATCGCCACCGCGCACGCGGTGACCGCGCTGTCGACCCGGTCGAGTTCGTGCGGGGTGGTCTCGGCACGGTCCGCCACGCGCGTGATGTCCGTGTCCGCCAGCCACGCCTCGTCCAGGCCCGGCGGGACCACCACGGAGGCCGAACCGTGCTCCGCGAGCAGCCCGGCGATCACACCGGCCAGTCCGTCCGCGGCACAACGGTGCACCAGCGCCCGGTAGTCGGCCAGGTTCTCGGCGAGCAGCTCGACCGTCTCCGCGACACTCCGCTCCCCGTGCTCGCGCAGATAACTCCGGTCCACGGCCTGGTCGTACGGCGTATCGTCGTGGCCCGTGTCCGCGAGCGCGCGCCGCACCCGGCCGAGAACCACATCCCTGCTGTTCACTTCGCGTCCCTTCCGCCCCGAGTGCGCTGCCACCAGTCGCGGAACGGCTCCGCGGGAACCGGCGGCAGATCGCGGCTGGCGCTCCACGCCCTGCCGGGTCCCGGCAGCGTCCGCGGATGGAAACGGCGCGTCCGCCCGGCGAGCCGCTGGCCGGCGCGCAGCGCGCCGGGGTGGCTGAACGCCCAGCGCGCCGCCCGCATCGCCGCCCGCTCGGCGGCGTGCCCCTTGGCCGGCTTGAGGACGACCTTGTTGCCCTCACGAGTCGCCTGGCCGCCCTGGGCGACCCGCTCCCGCAGGTGCACGAGCACCTCCGGAATGTCGATGGCGACCGGGCACACCTCGTAGCAGGCGCCGCACAGCGAGGAGGCGTACGGCAGGGACGCGTCGATCTCCGAGGCGGTGCCCCGGAGTTGAGGGCTGAGGATCGCGCCGATCGGGCCCGGATAGACGGAACCGTAGGCGTGGCCGCCGGCCCGCTCGTACACCGGGCAGACGTTCAGGCACGCCGAGCAGCGGATGCAGCGCAGCGCCTGACGGCCGACCTCGTCGGCCAGCGTGTCGGTGCGGCCGTTGTCGAGGAGCACCAGGTGGAAGGCCCGGGGTCCGTCCTCGTCGGTGGTGCCCGTCCAGGTCGAGGTGTACGGGTTCATGCGCTCGGCCGTGGAGGAGCGGGGCAGCGTCTGGAGGAACACCTCCAGGTCCTGCCAGGTCGGCACGATCTTCTCGATGCCGACGACCGAGATCAGGGTCTCCGGGAGGGTCAGGCACATCCGGCCGTTGCCCTCGGACTCGACGACGACGAGGGTGCCGGTCTCGGCCACCATGAAGTTGGCGCCGGAGACGCCGACCTTTGCCCGCAGGAACTTCTCGCGCAGATGCAGCCGCGCGGCCTCGGCGAGCTCGGCGGGCGTGTCGGTCAGGCCGTCGGGGGCGGGGCGGCCCCACTCGCCCATCTCCCGGGCGAAGATGTCGCGGATCTCGCCGCGGTTGCGGTGGATCGCCGGGACCAGGATGTGTGAGGGCCGGTCCTTGCCCAGCTGCACGATGAGCTCGGCGAGGTCGGTCTCGTAGGCACGGATGCCCTCCGCCTCCAGGGCTTCGTTGAGGCCGATCTCCTGCGTGGCCATCGACTTGACCTTCACGACCTCCGACTCGCCGGTCGCCCGGACCAGGCCGGCCACGATGCGGTTGGCCTCGTCGGCGTCGGCCGCCCAGTGCACGGTGCCGCCGGCCGCCGTGACCGACTCCTCCAACTGCACCAGGTAGCGGTCGAGATGACGGAGCGTATGGTCCTTGATCTGCTTGCCCGCCTCGCGCAGCGCCGCCCAGTCGGACACCTCCGCGACCGCCTTGGCGCGCTTGGAGCGGATGGTGTGCGTGGCGTGCCGCAGGTTGCCGCGCAGCGTGGCGTCGTGCACGGCCTCGTGCGCGGCCTTCGGAAACGCCGGCATGCCGACGAACGTTCCGCTCATGCCCAGGGCTCCTCTTCCGTGCTCGCCAGGATCTCCGCGATGTGCACCGGACGCATGCCCGTGTCGAGGCGGGTCATGGTGCCGCCGATGTGCATCAGGCAGGAGTTGTCGGCCGCGCACAGCATCTCGGCACCCGTCGACACGGCGTTGCGCACCTTGTCGGCACCCATCGCGGCCGAGACGTCGGAGTTCTTGACGGCGAACGTGCCGCCGAAACCACAGCACTCGTCGGCGCCGGGCAGCTCGCGCAACTCCAGTCCCCTGACGGCCTGGAGGAGGCGGCGCGGCCGGTCGCCCAGACCCAGGCTCCGCAGTCCGTGGCAGGTCGGATGGTAGGTGACCGAGTGCGGGTAGTAGGCGCCGACGTCGGTCACGCCGAGCACGTCGACCAGGAACTCCGTCAGTTCGTACGTCTTCGGCACGACGGGCGCCAGCGTGGTCGCGAGGGTGTCGCCGCGGCCTTCGGCACGCGCCCGCTCACCCAGACGCGGATACAGCTCCCGCACCATCGCCCCGCAGGAACCGGACGGGGTCACGATCGCCTCGTACTCCCCGAATACATCGGAGAAATGACGGGCGAGCGGTTCTGCCTCATGGCGATATCCGGTGTTGTAGTGCGCCTGTCCGCAACACGTCTGATCCATCGGGAAGTCGACGTCGACACCCAGTCTGGTCAGCAGTTTCACCACGGCGCGGCCTGTGTCCGGATACAGCGTGTCGTTGACACAGGTCAGGAACAGAGCGACACGCATCGCAGCTCCTTGTTGTCGATCATCGGATGAGTGCAGCCTACGCGGCGGGTGTGCGGAGCGGGAGACGCCGCGCACCCGCCGTGTGCGGGCGGCAGAGGTCAGCGTGCGGCGAGCCGTTCCTCGGCAGCACGCCAGGCCGCGGCGTCGCCGCGCGGTTCGTACCGCCGCAACGGCTGGGTCCGGGCGAGCAGCCGGCGCATCTGCGCGCGGTCGCCCACCTGGCCGTGCGCCCGCGCCTGGACGAGGACGTTGCCGAGTGCCGCCGCCTCCGCGGGGCCCGCGACGACGGGCAGCCCGCAGGCGTCGGCGGTCAGCCGGCACAGCAGATCGTTGCGGGCGCCGCCGCCCACGACGTGCACGACGTCGACCGGGTGGTCGGCGAGGGCCTGCGCCTCGGCGACCGCGCGGCGATGGGCGAGCGCGAGGGAGTCGAGGATGCAGCGCGTGACCTCCGCCGGGGACGCGGGCACCGGCTGGCCCGACTCCCGGCAGGCGTCGGCGATCCGCTGCGGCATCCGGCCGGGCGCCAGGAACGCCGCGTCGCCCGCGTCCACCACCGACCGCAGGGGCGTGACCTCGGCGGCGGCCGCGAGCAGGCCGTCCAGGCCGGGGTCGTCCCACTCGCGCAGACACTCCTGGAGCAGCCACAGCCCCATGATGTTCCGCAGATAGCGGACGGTGCCGTCCAGCCCCAGCTCGTTCGTGAAGTTGGCCGTCCGGCTCTCCTCGGTGAGCACGGGCGCGTCCAGCTCCAGGCCCGCCAGGGACCAGGTGCCGGTGCAGATGTAGGCGAAGCGCTCACCGTCCGCGGGGACCGCGGCCACCGCCGAGGCGGTGTCGTGCGAGGCGACGGCCGTCACCGGGACCGGGCCGGTCAGCCCGGTCTCCTCCAGCACCCGCGGCAGCAGCAGGCCCGCCGGGTCGCCGGGGCGGCGCAGCGGCGCGAACAGCCCGAGGTCGATACCGAGCCGTTCGGCCGGCCCGTACGCCCAGTCGCGCGTCCTCGGGTCGATGAGCTGGGTGGTCGACGCGTTGGTGAGCTCGGTCCCGGCCTCGCCCGTCAGCCAGTACGTCAGCAGGTCCGGGATCAGCAACAGGCGCTCGGCGCGGGCGAACTGAGCCGACGAGCGGGCCGCCGTCAACTGGTAGAGCGTGTTGAAGGGCGCGTACTGGAGTCCGGTCGCCGCGTACAGCTCCGCGGCGGACACGGTCGCCCACACCTTCTCCGCGACACCCTCGGTACGGGAGTCCCGGTAGTGCACCGGGTTGCCGAGGAGCGCTCCGTCCGCGTCCAGCAGGCCGTAGTCGACGGCCCAGCTGTCGATGCCGACCGAGTCGACCTGGCCGGCGGCGCGCAGCCCGTCCAGGACGCCCGCGTACAGGCCGAGGATGTCCCAGCGCAGGCCCTCGGGCAGGCGGACCGGCCGGTTCGGGAAGCGGTGCGCCTCGGCGAGGTCCAGCGAGTCGGGCCCCACGCGGCCGACCATGACGCGTCCGCTGGACGCGCCGAGGTCGACCGCGGCGTACGTGCGGTGCACAGCCGTCACCGCAGGAACGCGGCGGCGACGCCCGCGTCGACCGGGACGTGCAGGCCCGTGGTGTGCGTCAGCTCCCCGCCGGTCAGCGCGAACACCGCGTTCGCGACATGCTCGGGCAGCACCTCCAGCTTGAGGATGGTCCGCTGGGCGTAGAACTCGCCGAGCTTCTCCTCCTCGATGCCGTAGGTCGCCGCGCGCTGCGCGCCCCAGCCGGCCGCGAAGATTCCCGACCCGCGGACCACTCCGTCGGGATTGACGCCGTTGACCCGGATGCCGTGCTCGCCCAGCTCGGCGGCCAGCAGCCGCACCTGGTGCGCCTGGTCGGCCTTGGTCGCCGAGTAGGCGATGTTGTTGGGTCCGGCGAAGACCGCGTTCTTCGAGGCGATGTAGACGATGTCGCCGCCGAGACCCTGCCGGGTCATCACCCGCGCGGCCTCGCGCGAGACGAGGAACGAGCCGCGGGCCATGATGTCGTGCTGGAGGTCCCAGTCCTTCGCGGTGGTCTCCAGCAGCGGCCTGGAGAGGGAGATGCCCGCGTTGTTGACGACCAGGTCGACGCCGCCGAAGGCCAGCACCGCCGCCTTGAAGGCCTCGGTGATCTGCTCCTCGGACGTCACGTCGACGGTGACGGCGACGGCCTTGTCGGGGCCGCCGAGCTCCTCGGCCACGGCGGCGGCGTTCTCGGCGTTCAGGTCGGCGACGACCACACAGGCGCCCTCGGCCACCAGCCGGTGCGCGATCGCCTTTCCGATGCCGCTGCCGGCGCCCGTCACCAGCGCCACGCGCGTGGCGAGCGGCTTGGGCTTCGGCATCCGCCGCAGCTTGGCCTCCTCCAGGGACCAGTACTCGATGCGGAACTTCTCTGCCTCCTCGATCGGCGCGTACGTGGAGACGGCCTCGGCGCCCCGCATCACGTTGATCGCGTTGACGTAGAACTCGCCCGCCACGCGGGCCGTCTGCTTGTCCTTGCCGAAGGAGAACATGCCGACCCCGGGGACCAGCACGATCGCCGGGTCCGCGCCGCGCATCACGGGGGAGTCGGGCAGCGCGTGCCGTTCGTAGTAGGCCTCGTACTCCTCGCGGTACCCGGCGTGCAGCTCCTTCAGCCGGGCGACCGCCTCGTCGAGGGGCGCGGTCGGCGGCAGGTCGAGGACGAGCGGCCGGACCTTCGTGCGCAGGAAGTGATCCGGGCAGGAGGTGCCGAGCGCGGCGAGCCGCGGGTGTTCGGCGCGGGCGAGGAAGTCGAGCACGGCGTCCGCGTCGGTGAAGTGGCCGACCTGCGGGCGGTCCTCGGAGGCGATCGCCCGGACGTACGGCGCCAGTGCCGCGGCCCGGTCCCGACGGTCGGCCTCGTCGAGGGCCTCGTAGCCCTCGACGACCGGGCCGAAGGGCTCCGCCTCGCCGCGTTCGGCGAGGAACGTCTCCGCGGTGCGGATGATGTGCAGCGAGTTGCGCTCGCACTCCTCGGCGGTGGCGCCCCAGGCGGTGATGCCGTGGCCCCCGAGGACGCAGCCGATCGCCCGCGGGTTGGCCTCCTTGACCGCCGCGATGTCCAGGCCGAGCTGGAAGCCGGGGCGCCGCCAGGGCACCCACACCACACTGTCGCCGAAGCACTCGGCGGTCAGCTTCTCGCCGTCTGCCGCGCAGGCGAGCGCGATGCCGGAGTCGGGGTGCAGGTGGTCGACGTGCGGCGCGTCCACCAGGCCGTGCATCGCGGTGTCGATGGACGGGGCGGCGCCGCCCTTGCCGTGCAGGCAGTAGTCGAACGCGGCGACCATCTCGTCCTCGCGCTCGACGCCCGGATAGACGTCGCTGAGCGCGCGCAGCCGGTCCAGGCGCAGCACCGCGAGCCCGGCCTCGGTCAGGGTGCCCAGGTCGCCGCCGGAGCCCTTGACCCACATCAGCTCGACGTCGCCGCCGGTCACGGGGTCGGTGCCGGTGCCCTTGGCGGAGGCGTTGCCGCCCGCGTAGTTGGTGTTGCGGGGATCCGAGCCGAGCCGGTGCGACCGGGCCAGCAGAGCGGCGGCTTCGGGATGGGATGCCATGTTTTTGATCCTTTGGAAGTGAGAAGTCGTGCCCGGGTGCGCACCCGGGGGAGGGCGCCCCTTCAGGGGCGCGGATGACCGCGCGACCGGCCCGACGCGGCCCTCGGGCCGTACGCGGCGGGGCTAGGGGGTTGCGTTCGGATCAGCCCGGCTCCGCGGCGCCCGGCACGGCACCTCGCCCCGTTGTCGGACCACCCGAGTACGCCCGGTACGCGGGTGATCCTCCGCCTTGCGACGCACCGCACCGGACGCCGCGGCCTGATCCGAGCTGATCCGAACGAACCCCTAGGCCCCCCAGCCCGCCTGCTGCCCGCCGACCCGCTCGGCGGCGATCCGCTCCGCCCAGCCGGACCGGCGGTAGGCGGCGACCGGGTCGGGGTCGAGCCCGAGCTCCGAGCGCACCTCGGCGAGGAGCGGTCGCACGTCCGTGTTGTAGGCGTCCATGAGCACCGCGTTGGCGCCGAGCACGTCGCCCTCGCGCTGCGCGGCGGCCAGGGCGTCGCGGTCGACGAGGAGGGCCTTCGCCGTGGCCTCCTGGACGTTCATCACCGAGCGGATGATCGCGGGGATCTTCGCCTCGATGTTGTGGCACTGGTCGAGCATGAAGGCGACGTCCGGGGTGAAGCCGCCGCCGCGGATCACCTCGTACATGATCCGGAAGAGCTGGAAGGGGTCGGCGGCGCCCACCATCAGGTCGTCGTCGGCGTAGAAGCGGGAGTTGAAGTCGAAGGCTCCGAGCTTCCCCTCGCGCAGCAGCGTGGCGACGATGAACTCGATGTTGGTGCCCGGGGCGTGGTGTCCGGTGTCGACGACGACCTGTGCCTTGGCGCCGAGCTTGAGGCAGTGCGCGTAGGCCGTGCCCCAGTCCGGGACGTCGGTCGCGTAGAAGGCCGGCTCGAAGAACTTGTACTCCAGGAGCATGCGCTGGTCGTCGCCGAGCCGCTCGTAGACCTTGGCGAGGCTCTCGGCGAGCCGGTCCTGGCGCTCACGGATGTCGTCCTGGCCGGGGTAGTTCGTGCCATCCGCGAACCAGAGCTTCAGATCCTTCGAACCCGTCGCGTCCATGATGTCCACGCACTCGAAAAGGTGGTCGAGGGCCTTGCGGCGCACCGACGCGTCCGGGTGGCAGACCGAGCCGAGCCGGTAGTCGTCGTCCTGGAAGGTGTTGGAATTGATCGCGCCCAGCTTCAGCCCGCGTTCCTGCGCGTGCTTGGCCAGGGCCTGGTAGTCGTCGACCTTGTCCCAGGGGATGTGCAGCGCGACCGTCGGGGCCGCGCCGGTGAACTCGTGCACCTTGGCGGCGTCGTCCAGCTTCTCCTGCGGGGTGCGGGGGACCCCGGGTTGCGCGAACACCTTGAACCGGGTCCCCGAGTTCCCGTACGCCCACGACGGCGTCTCGACGGCCTGGGTCTTGAGCGCGGCCTTCACCGCGGCGAGCTCGGTCACTTCGGGACTCCTACGACTTCGGATCTGAAAAGGACTGCGGGGGCGGATCTCTTCGGGCGGGCGCCGGACGGGTCCGGACGGGCTCGTGGGACGGGCTGTGCGAAGAGCGTCCTGCGGTGCTTCCTGAGGCGTTGGTGGGACGGCTACCTGCAACGACTGTCTGAAACGATTCAGGAGGCGAAGCTATGAGCCGTCCGAGGGGCTGTCAACCCCTGTGGCGCAGACCGTTCTCCGTGACTCTGTTGTGACCTTTGACCATCGAAGAATTTCGACACGAACCCATTGACGTGACCTGGGTGACATGCCTAACGTCCCGGCAACCCAATTGAAACCTTTCACGACGCTGTGGGCCGTCCCGCCGGCGTCGTCGAGGAGCCCCTCATGACCCACCCGTCCGATACGGGTCCGGCCCCCGTGCTGGCGCTCAAGGACATCTCGAAGTCCTTCGGCGCCGTGCGCGCCCTGCGGGACGTGTCCCTGGAACTGTTTCCCGGCGAGGTGCACGCACTCGCCGGAGAGAACGGCGCGGGCAAGTCGACCCTCATCAAGACACTCGCCGGCGTGCACCGACCGGACGCCGGCCAGGTGCTGCTGGACGGCGAGTCCACCGTCTTCCACGGACCCGCCGACGCCCGTGACGCGGGCATCGCGGTGATCTACCAGGAGCCCACGCTCTTTCCCGACCTGTCGATCGCCGAGAACATCTTCATGGGCCGCCGGCCCCGGCGCGCCCTCGGGCGCATCGACCACAAGGCGACCCACGCCGCGACCCTGGCCCTGATGACGCGCCTCGGAGTCGAACTCGACCCCGACCGCCCCGCCCGCGGCCTGTCCATCGCCGACCAGCAGATCGTCGAGATCGCCAAGGCCCTCTCCTTCGACGCGCGCGTCCTGATCATGGACGAGCCGACCGCCGCCCTCACCGGCAGCGAGGTGGCCCGCCTCTTCGGCGTCGTGCGCACCCTGCGCGACCAGGGCTCGGCAGTGCTGTTCATCTCGCACCGCCTGGAGGAGATCTTCCAGATCTGCGAGCGCGTCACCACCCTGCGCGACGGCGCCTGGATCGCGAGCGAGCCGCTGGACGGCATGACCGAGGACGACCTGGTGCGCCGGATGGTGGGCCGCGACCTCGACGAGCTCTACCCCAAGCAGGAGGTCCGGGCCGGCGAGGTCGCCCTGAGCGTGCGCCGGCTGACCCGCGAGGGCGTCTTCACCGACGTGTCCTTCGAGGTGCGGCGCGGCGAGATCGTCGGCCTCGCCGGCCTTGTCGGCGCGGGCCGCACGGAGGTGGCGCGGGCCGTGTTCGGCGTCGACCGCTGGGACGGGGGCGAGGTCGAGGTGGACGGCAGGACGCTGACCAACGGCGCACCCTCGACGGCCATGGCCGCCGGACTGGCCCTCGTCCCCGAGGACCGGCGCGCCCAGGGCCTGGTGATGGACATGTCCATCGAGCGGAACATCGGCCTGACGGGCCTGCGCAGCACGGTGCGGGCCGGCCTGATGGACCGCGGTGCCGAACGCCGCCGTTCCCTCGACTGGGCCGTCAAGCTCCAGGTGAAGTACGCCAGGATCGCGGACACCGTCTCGACGCTCTCCGGCGGCAACCAGCAGAAGGTCGTCCTCGCCAAGTGGCTCGCCACCGGTCCCAAGGTGCTGATCGTCGACGAGCCGACCCGCGGCATCGACGTCGGCACCAAGGCCGAAGTGCACCGCCTGCTCAGCGAGTTGGCCGCCGACGGGGTGGCCGTCCTGATGATCTCCTCCGATCTGCCCGAGATCCTCGGCATGGCGGACCGCGTGCTGGTGATGCACGAGGGCCGGCTCACCGCCGAGATCCCACGCTCCGAAGCCACCGAGGAAACCGTGATGGCCGCAGCCACCGGGAGGGCCGCATGACGGTGACCGCTCCCAACCCCGCCCCCGCCGCCGAGGTGCCCAGGTCGAGCGGCACCCGGCTGGTCGACCGCGTCTTCAAGATGCGTGAACTGGCCATCCTGGTCGTCTTCCTGGTGATGATCGCCGTCACCCAGGCGGGCAACAGCCACTTCCTGTCCGAGCAGGGCATCAAGGACCTGCTCCTGAACGCGACGATCCTCGTCCTGGTCGCCACCGGACAGTCGCTCGTCGTCATCACCCGCAACGTCGACCTGTCGGTCGGCTCGACGCTCGGTATCAGCGCCTTCGCGGCCGGCACCTATCTCCAGGGCGGCGGGAACCCCGTCGTCGCCGTGTTCCTCTCGGTCCTGCTCGGCATCGCCTGCGGACTGGTCAACGGAACGCTCGTCAGCCTCGGCCAGGTACCCGCGCTCGTCGTCACCCTCGGCACGCTGTACATCATCCGCGGCATCGACTCCATCTGGGTCGGCTCCCGGCAGATCACCGCGGCCGACCTGCCCGGCTCCTTCGTCGACTTCGGCTCCGGCGGCATCTCGGCCGTCCCCTACCTCGCGCTGATCGCGCTGGCGTTGCTGCTGGTCACCGCGTACTACCTCAAGCACTTCGGCAGCGGACGCGAGCTGTACGCGCTGGGCTCCAACCCGGAGGCCGCCCGCCTCGCCGGCATCCCCGTCCGCAAGCGCATCCTGACCGCGTACGTGGTGTGCGGGGGCCTCGCCGGACTCGCGGGCGCCCTGTACCTCGCCCGCTTCGGCAACGTCGACTCCGGTACCGGGAACGGCTACGAACTCACCGTCGTCAGCGCGGTCGTGGTCGGCGGGGTCGTCTTCACCGGCGGCTCCGGCAGCGTCTACGGCGCCGCGCTCGGCGCCCTGCTGCTCACCTCGATCAACAGCGTGCTGCCCGCCCTCGGCGTCAGCTCCGTCTGGGTGCTCGCCATCAACGGCATCCTGCTCATCCTCGCCATCGCGGTCGACCGGGTCGTCGCGCTGCGCGTGGCCTCCGCACTGAAGAAGAGGAACGCCCGCCATGGCTGACTCGCCCCTCGCGCGCGCCGTCCGCTGGGACACGGTCGTCGGCGCCCTCCTCATCGTCCTGCTGCTGTTCTCCTTCGGCTTCGTCGACGGTTTCGGCAACGCCCTCAACCTGTCGTTCCTGATCGGCAACACGCTGCCCATCGCGCTGATCGCCCTGCCGATGACCCTGCTCGTGGTGGCGGGGGAGATCGACCTGTCCGTCGCCTCCACGGCCGGCCTGTCCGGCGCCGTCATGGGAGCCCTGTGGAACCAGGGCATGTCCATCGAGACGATCATCCCGCTGTGCCTGCTCCTGGGCGTGGTGTGCGGCCTGGTCAACGGTCTGCTGGTGACCCGGCTCGGACTGCCCTCCCTCGCCGTCACGATCGGTACGCTCGCCGCCTACCGGGGCGTCGCGCAGATCGTGCTCGGCTCGGACGCCGTCACCGACTTCCCCACGCAGTACCTCGACTTCGCGGCCGGACGCATCGGCGACACGTTCCTCCCGCAGGCGTTCCTGCCCTTCCTGGTGCTGCTGGCCGTCGCCGTGGTCGTCCTGCACGCCACCCCGTTCGGGCGCTCCGCGTTCGCGGTCGGCGCCAACGAGGAGGCCGCGCGGTTCGCCGGCGTCCGCGTCAAGCGGCAGAAGCTGATCCTGTTCGTCGCGACCGGTTTCATGGCCTCGCTCACCGGTGTCTTCTGGGCCCTGCACTACGCCAGTGCCCGGTACGACAACGCCACCGGACTCGAACTCTCCGTCGTCGCGGCCGTCCTGCTCGGCGGCATCGACTTCGACGGCGGCAAGGGCACCCTGGGCGGCGCGATCGCCGGAGTCTTCCTCCTCGGCGCCCTGCAGAACGTGATGAGCCTCCTGAACGTCTCCGCGCAGTCGCAGATCGTCGTCACCGGCGTCCTGCTCGTCGTCTCCGTGCTCGGCCCCCGGGTCGCACGGCAGATCTCCGTGGCACGGGCGGGCCGCAGGGCGGCCACGACGCAGACCTAGCCGCCCCGCCCCCCGCTCCCGGCCCTTCCCGTCCGCTCACGACGTATCCGCACCTTCCCGGCGCACCCGCCGGACCGGCCGTCCGCCGGCCGCCCGCCGTCCCCGGCTGGTCGCGCCGACGCGGCGGAGCCGCACACCCAGACAGTCCCGCGCCCCGTCGGGGGCGCACCCCCTCCCTCCCGAAAAGGACCCGCCATGCGCAAGTCGTCGATCCGTCGCAGCTGCGCGGCCCTCGCCGCCGTCACCTCGCTCGCCCTGGCCGTCACCGCCTGCGGTGGCACCACCAAGAACGACGTCAAGGACTCCGGCGGCTCGGCCGCCACCGCGGGCAAGGCCGACCCGAACGCGGCCACCAAGAAGGGCCTGACCGTCGGCTTCCTGCCCAAGCAGGTCAACAACCCGTACTTCACCTCCGCGGACAAGGGCGGCGAGAAGGCGCTGGAGGAACTCGGCTCCAGCTACAAGGAGGTCGGCCCCAGCAGCGCCACCGACACCAGCAGCCAGGTCAGCTACGTCAACACGCTGACCCAGCAGCAGGTCGACGCGATGGCCGTCTCCGCGCAGGACCCGGGCGCGCTGTGCACGGCGCTCAAGCAGGCGATGACGAACAAGATCAAGGTCGTCACCTACGACTCGGACACCAAGACCGAGTGCCGCAACGCCTTCGTCTCGCAGGCCAGCGCCGAGGACCTGGGCCGCACCGAGGTGCAGCTCCTCGCCGAGCAGATCGACTACAAGGGCGAGATCGCGATCCTGTCCGCCGCGCAGACCGCGACGAACCAGAACACCTGGATCGACTTCATGAAGGACGAGCTGAAGGACCCCAAGTACAAGGACATCAAGCTGGTCAAGGTCGCCTTCGGCAACGACGACGCCCAGCAGTCCTTCCAGCAGACCCAGGGCCTTCTCCAGGAGCACCCGAACCTCAAGGGGATCATCTCCCCGACCACGGTCGGCATCAAGGCCGCGGCGCAGTACCTGTCCGGCTCGAAGTACAAGGGCAAGGTCAAGCTGACAGGTCTCGGCACCCCGAACGACATGCGCAAGTACGTCAAGAACGGCACCGTCGACGCCTTCGAGCTGTGGGACCCGGCGAAGCTCGGCGAGCTCGCCGCCCGCACGGCCGTGGCCCTGTCCTCCGGGCAGATCACCGGCAAGGAGGGCGAGACCTTCAAGGCCGGCGACATGGGCACCTTCACCATCGGCAAGGACGGCGTGATCAACCTGGGCAAGCCGACCGTGTTCGACGCCAAGAACATCGACCAGTTCGACTTCTGATTCCCCAAGGGGTGTTGATGCAACGCGTGTGCTTCCTGCTGAAGGTCAGGGCGGACCGCCTCGACGAGTACCGCGAGCGGCACGCCGCCGTGTGGCCCGGGATGTGCGAGGCGCTCTCGGCCACCGGCTGGCACAACTACTCGCTCTTCCTGCGCGAGGACGGCCTGCTCGTCGGCTACCTGGAGACCGAGGACTTCGCCGCGGCCCAGGCGGGCATGGAGGCCACCGACGTCAACGCCCGATGGCAGGCGGAGATGGCGCCGTTCTTCGAATCGCTGGACGGCGCCCGACCCGACGAGGCCATGAAACCGCTCACCGAAGTCTTCCACCTCGCCTGACCAGGACCCCTCGCATGAGACTACGCACTCCGCCCACGACGGCCCGCGCGGTCGGCCCGCGGTCCTTCGGGCGCACCGACCGGACACCGCCGTACGGCGGCGGAGGGCCCGACGCCCACGCCGAGGTCGTCGCCGACGGGACAGCCGGCGTCGACCGGACGGCGGTCCCGCGAGACGCAGCCCTCCTCCCGGTCCTTCGGAAGAGGTCCCGCCGGACCACGCCCTTGTCACCGCGTCGCGGCACCGCACGGCGTCGGGCTGCCCGCACGACCACTGGTTCCGGCCCGTGCGCGGGTACTGTGAGGGCCTGCCCGCCGCTTCTCGTTTCCCTGGAGGTTTCCGCCTGATGGCCCAGTCGGTGGGTATCAAGGACGTCGCCCGTGCCGCCGGAGTCTCCGTCGGCACGGTCTCGAACGTGATCAACCGCCCCGACACGGTCGCCTCCGAGACCCGGGCGCGGGTCCTGTCCGCCATAGACCGGCTCGGCTATGTGCGCAGCGAGTCCGCCCGTCAGCTGCGGGCCGGGCGCAGCCGGATCATGGGCCTGCTCGTCCTGGACATGGGCAACCCGTTCTTCGTCGACGTCGCGCGCGGCGCGGAGCGCGCCGCGCGCGACGCGGGGCTCGGCGTGATGGTCTGCAACAGCGCGCAGAGTGCCGGCGAGGAGGCCGACTACCTGTCGCTCTTCGCCGAGCAGCGCGTGCGGGGAGTGCTGCTCACGCCGACCGACGCGAGCGGACGCAACATCGACGCGTTCCGCCGCAACGGCATCCCGTTCGTGCTCGTCGACCGGGTCGCCGACGGCACCACCGAATGCTCCGTCTCGGTGGACGACGTCGCGGGCGGCGCCCTGGCGGTACGGCACCTCGTGGACGCCGGCCACCGGTCCATCGCGTACGTGAGCGGTCCGCCCGGACTCAACCAGGTGCGGGACCGCCGCACGGGAGCCCTGAACGCCCTGGCGGAGGCGGGACTGGGCCCCGACTGCCTGCGCGAGCTGCCCACCGAACGCCTCGACGTGTCCGCGGGGCGCGACGCCGGCGCCCGGCTGCTCGGCCTCGCCGAGCGGCCCACCGCCGTCTTCTGCGCCAACGACCTGCTCGCCCTCGGCGTCCTCCAGGCCATGTACGCGGCGGGCGTCGGCGTGCCCGACGACCTCGCCATCGTGGGCTACGACGACATCGAGTTCGCCGCCGCCGCAGCCGTACCGCTGACCTCGGTGCGCCAGCCCGCCGTGACCATGGGCGCGCTCGCCGCCGAACTGCTCCTGGAGGAGATCGAGACGGAGACCGCTCCGCACGAGCACCGTCGTGTGGTGCTCCAGCCGGAGCTGGTCGTGCGTCGCTCCAGCCTCTCGGCGCGCTGAGCGGCCGTTCAGTTGCCGGGTGCCGCCGGGCGGCACCCGCGACGGTGCGGGCTGAGCGGCTGTTCAGTAGATTTTCTTGATCCCCGGGGCCCACCGCCTCAGGAACATGTGCTCAACTGGGACACGGCCTGGAATCCGTTCGTCTCGGGAGCCCTGTTGACCGTCAGCTACCGTCAGCCCGGTGTGGTCCTCACCGACCACCGCTTCGCCGTGCCCCTCGACCACGACGACCCGGCGGGGGAGAGCATCGAGCTCTTCGCCCGCGAGGTCGTCGCGAGCGACAAGGCGCACCAGGACCTCCCCTGGCTGGTCTACCTCCAGGGCGGTCCCGGCTTCGGCGCCAACCGCTTCATCGGCAAGCAGGCCTGGCTCGGCCGCGCGCTGAAGGAGTTCCGGGTGCTGCTGCTGGACCAGCGCGGCACCGGACACTCCACGCCCGCCAACCGGCAGACCCTCCCGCTGCGCGGCGGCCCCCGCGAGCAGGCCGGCTACCTCGCGCACTTCCGCGCTGACTCCATCGTCCGCGACTGCGAGGCCATCCGGCCCCGCCTCACCGGCGGAGCCCCGTGGACCGTCCTCGGCCAGAGCTTCGGCGGCTTCTGCACGGTCCGCTACCTGTCCGCCGCCCCGGAGGGGCTGAGCGCCGCCGTCATCACCGGCGGCCTGCCCTCCCTGGACGCGCACGCGGACGACGTGTACCGGGCGGCGTACCCGCGCATCGAGCGCAAGGTCGCCGCGCACTACGCGCGCTACCCGCAGGACGTCGAGCGGGCGCGCAGGATCGCGGAGTACCTGCTCCAGCACGAACCGGTCCTGAACGGCGGCTACCGCCTGACCGTCGAGGCCTTCCAGTCGCTCGGCATCCTGCTCGGCGGCAGCGAGGGCAGCCACCGTCTGCACTACCTGCTGGAGGAGGCCTTCGTCCGCACCCCGCAGGGCCCGGCGCTCTCCGACGCCTTCCAGGAGGACGTCCAGGGCCTGCTGTCGTACGCCGGACACCCCTTGTACGCGCTCGTCCACGAGGCCTGTTACGCCCAGGGCGACCGGCCCACCGCGTGGTCCGCCGAGCGGGTGCGCGCCGAGTTCCCGCAGTTCGACGCGGCCAAGGCCCTCACGGACGACGGCCCGGTGCTGTTCACCGGGGAGTCCGTGCACCCCTGGACGTTCGAGACCGACCCGGCCCTGCGGCCGCTGCGCGAGACCGCCGAGGAACTGGCCGCCCGCGCCGACTGGCCGGCGCTGTACGACCCGGCCCGCCTCGCCGCGAACGAGGTGCCGGTCGCCGCGGCCGTCTACCACGACGACATGTACGTCGACGCCGAGCACTCCCTGCGCACGGCGCGCGACGTCCGGGGCGTGCGGACCTGGGTGACGGACGAGTTCGAGCACGACGGTGTGCGGGCGGGCGGGCCGCGCGTCCTGGACCGGCTGCTGGCGCTCACGCGCGACGAGGCCTGAGATTCCCGGGTCCCCCTGGAGCGCGGCGAACGCACCGCTCGCCGCGGCCGAGGCCGGCGAAGCCGTGACCGCCCGTCCGGGCGTTCGACGCACCCACGTCGACGACCGAGCCCGGTGTGCCCGCCGCGAGGCGACGGCGGCCGAACCCACGCGTCACGAGGAACGTGCCGGTCGGGGTGATGTCGACGACCGCCCGCCACGCGTGGGGCCACATGTCCTCGGCGGGCACGGGGAAGTCGGCCGAGGCGTTGTCGACCAGCACGTCGGGCAGTCCGCGCAGGTCGAACACCTCGGCGCCACGTCCCGCGTCCCGGAGGTCGCACACGGCCGTCGTCACCCGTGCGCCCAGCGCCGTCAACTCCTCGCGCGCGGAACGCAGATGTTCCTCGCCGCGGCTGACGACCGCCAGGTCGGCGCCCAGCCGCGCGAATTCGGCGGCGATCCCTTGCCCAGGCCCGTGCCGCCTCCGGTGGCCAGGACCAGGGAGCCGTCGTACGTCCCGGGGCAGCGCGCTCGCACCGAGCGGCGGAGGGGCGGGCAGGCCGGGGAGGGAGGTGTCGTCCATGGCCGTCTCGATACCGCCTGCGCCGCCGGATCCCCAGAGACGGGGAACGCCCTTTGGCTGGACCGGGGCGCGCTCGGCCCGCGTCACCGCGCGTGGAGGACGGGCGGTGGCGCGTTCGGCACCGTGACGGCACGCCGCGGCCGGGTGGACGAGTGGCCGGATGAGGGCGTCGCCCCAGTTCAGGGCGGTCCGATCGGCTCAGTACGCTGGGCGCATGCGAGAAGACAGGGGAGCGGCCCCCGCGCGGCGGCTGGAACTGCTCAAGGCCGACTGCGGTGAGTGCTTCGGGCTGTGCTGCGTCGCCCTGCCGTTCTCCCGCTCCGCGGACTTCGCCCTGGACAAGGACGCGGGCAGACCCTGCCCGAACCTGAAGACGGACTTCCGCTGCGGCATCCACACGCGGCTGCGCCAGGAGGGCTTCACCGGCTGCACGGTGTACGACTGCTTCGGCGCGGGGCAGAAGGTCTCCCAGGTCACGTTCGGCGGCCAGGACTGGCGCTCGGGCTCCGCAGCACGCGCCCGGCAGATGTTCGACGTGTTTCCGGTCGTCCGGCAGCTCCACGAACTCCTGTGGTACCTCAGCGAGTCCCTGACGCTCCCCGCCGCCCGGCCGGTCCACGCGGACGCGCGACGCGCGCTCGACGAGACGGAGCGGCTCACCCGCCTGAGCCCGCAGGAGCTGGCCGGCCTGGACGTGGGCGCCCACCGCCGGGAGGTCAACGTGCTCCTGCTGCGGGTCAGCGAGCTCGCCCGCGCCGGAGTGGGCAGCGGCCGGAAGAAGGACCGCCGCGGCGCCGACCTGATGGGCGCCCGCCTCAAGGGCGCGGACCTGCGGGGCGCCGACCTGCGGGGGGCCTACCTCATCGCCGCCGACCTGACCGGCGCCGATCTGCGCGGCGCGGACCTGATCGGCGCCGACCTGCGGGACGCCGACCTCACGGACGCCGACCTGACCGGCGCGTTCTTCCTGACCCAGCCGCAGCTGAACGCGGCCCGCGGCAGCGCGCGCACCGGGCTTCCGGAGTCAGTCACCCGCCCGGGCCACTGGACCGCCCGCGGCTGAGGCCTCCCGCCGGGCCGGAGCACGCCGCTCCAGTCGCAGCCGCAGCCCCTGCGGCATCAATGTCAGCCGCTCCGCGACCCGCAGCCGGTACCCGGGGTCGGGCAGCAGCTCGTAGCGGCGCAGCAGCAGCCCGAGGACCAGCGTCGCCTCATGCAGGGCGAACTGACGGCCGATACAGGCCCGCGCCCCGGTGCCGAACGGTTTGAAAGTGTGCGCGGGCCGGGCCCGTACCGCCTTCGCGTCGAAACGGTCGGGGTCGAACTGCCCGGCGTCGGCACCCCACACGTCCGGGTCGCGGTGCAGCATCGCCGTCAGGACCAGCGTCCAGGCGCCCCGCCGCATCGGATGGACGTCACCGAGCACGGTGTCCTGCCGGGCCTCGCGCGCGAAGGCGGGTGCCGTCGGCCACAGGCGCAGTGCCTCGTCCAGGACGCGGCGGACGTAGCGCAGCTTGGCGACCTGGTCGTAGCCGGGACGGTCCGTGTCCCCCCAGACACGGTCGACCTCGGCACGGGCGCGCGCCGCGACCGGCGGGTGCAGCGCGAGGTAGTGCAGGGCGAAGGACAGCGCGCCCGACGTGGTCTCGTGTCCCGCGACCAGGAAGGTGATGACCTGCCGCCGGATGTTCTCCGGCGCCAGCCGTTCACCGGTCTCGGGGTGGGCGGTGTCCAGCATCCGGTCGAGCAGGTCGCCGTCACCGCCGCCGGAGCGACGGGACGCGACCACCGCGTCCACCGTGCGGTTGAGATACGCGATGTCCGCCTCGTTGCGGCGTGCGGCGCCACGCAGCAGCAGGGGGGCCAGGGGGCCGGGGACGCTGTTGAGCCGCTGCGCGTACGTCAGCGTGCCCACCATGGCGTTCACGAAGGGGTGCGGCCGGGAGCGTTCGAAGGAGCCGAAGTCGTGGTCGAAGCCGGTCCGGGCGATCGTCTCCAGGGTCAGCTTCGTCATGTCGCCCGGCACGTCCACCGCACGTCCCGCCGCCTGCTCCCGGTCCCAGTGGTCCGTCAGCCGCTCGGTGACGGCCACCATCATCGGGTGGTAGCCCTCCATGGCTTCGCGGCTGAAGCCGGGGGCGAGGACGTCGTGCGCCAGCTGCCAGTTGGGCTCGTGGTTGTAGGCGGTGAACAGACCGTCCCCGGCCACCGGGCGCAGGTTCGCGACGCCCAGGCCCACGTGCTTGGCGAACCGTGCCTCGTCCGCCAGGTCGGCGGCGAGGTCCGCGCCCCAGACGAAGACGATCTCCTTGCCGAAGATCTTGCGCCGGAAGATCGGCCCGAGCAGGTGTCCGATGCGCATGGAGTCCTGGACCGGGGAGCGCGGACTCACGCCCAGCACGTCGCCTGCCAGCGGGACACGGCGCGGCGGGTGCGGGATGCGGTACAGCTCCGGCCAGCCCAGCTCAGCGCTGCGGAACCCCCTGGGGAGCGCGTCCTCCGTCGTCCGAGCCATCAGCCATCTCCCTTGTGCCTGGGACGGGTTGAGTCTGTTGTACGTGGGTTCAATAGCGGAACGCAGTCTGGTCCCGTTATTGAACCGACGTCAAGTACAGTGCGGGCATGGCGGGGAAGCAGGGGGAACGCGCACGGCGGCGGCTCAGTACCGAGGAGCGTCGCGAGCAGCTCCTGTCGGTCGGGGCGTGCCTGTTCTCGGAGAGCCCGTACGACGACGTGTGGATCGAGCAGGTCGCGGAGATCGCCGGCGTCTCGCGCGGACTGCTGTACCACTACTTCCCGACGAAGCGGGACTTCTTCGCCGCCGTGGTCGAGCGTGAGAGCGGCCGGATGCTGCGGATGACCGCGGCCGTGCCGGGAGTTCCGGTGCGCGAGCAGCTCGGCGCGGGCCTCGACACCTTCCTCGGCTACGTGGAGGAACACGCGCACGGCTTCCGTGCCTTCCATCGTGCCGACGCGGCGGGCGACCAGGCCGTGCGCAGGGTCTACCGGCAGGCGCTGGCCGCGCAGGAGCGGCAGATCCTGGAGGCGCTCGCCGCCGACCCGGAGGTCGGCCGGCCGGCCGAGGAGCGCCCCGAACTCCGGATCGCCGTCCGCGGGTGGCTGGCCTTCACCACGGCCGTGTGCCTGGAGTGGCTCAGAGGTGCGGACCTGACCCGGGCGCAGGTGCGTGACCTGTGCGCGCGGGCGCTGCTCGGCGCCATCGACCCCTGAGGCGGCACGGCTCTCACGGGGCCAGCGCCCGGAGGGGGCGGTCCAGGAACGGCGAGGCGTGGTTGGCGTACGCCCGGAACTTCGATAGGTTAGGCAAGCCTTACCTAAGGAGGAATTGATGGGTGACCGTCACGCCTGGACGGCCGCGCCCGGCGTGGCGGAATGCGCCCGATCGGTGCTCGCCGCGGCCTTGTCCTGCGCGGTGACCGCGCAGGGCGGCCGCGAGGCGTTCGTCGGCGCGCACACCGTCGCCGCGGACGGCCGGGTGCTCCTGCGCGTACCGGAGGACAGCGCACTCCTCGACGCCGCGATCTGCGCGCCGCGCGGCGAGCCGTCCGCCGTCCTGGAGTTCGCCGACGCCGCGCCCGTACCGCTGCGCAACCGCATCCGCGCCCGACTGTGGCTCGCCGGATGGTGCGCCCCCGAGGACGGCCACCTCGCCTTCCGGCCGACGCGGGCCGTGCTTCGCCGCCCGTCCGGGACGGTCGTGCTCGACCTCGAGGAGTTCGCCGACGCCCGCGCCGATCCCCTCGCCACTGCCGAGGCCCGGCTGCTCACCCACCTCGCCGAGGCCCACCCGGACGCGGTCGAGCGGCTGACCCGGCTGGTCGGGCCGGACAGCCTGCACGGCGCGGTGTGCGTCCAGCCGCTCGCCGTCGACCGGCACGGACTGACCCTGCGCATCGAGCGGGCGCGTGGCGACGGCGACGTACGCCTGCCCTTCCACACGCCCGCCGACGACGTGTCCGAGCTCACCGAACGCATGCACGTCCTGCTCACGCAGGCGAGCTCGGCCTCCTGCCCGCGCCCCCTACTGTGGCAGCGCGCAGACGGCGACCGGTGAGGCGAACGGCTCGCCCGCGAGCCGCAGCCCGCCGTCCGCGGCGTCGACCTGGAACACGCTGACGGTGCCCGACCGCTGGTTCGCCGCGAACAGCAGTCGCCCGTCCGGGGAGAACGCGATGTGGCGTGGGAAGTCCCCGCCCACCGGCACCGTGTCCAGCAGCCTCAGCCGGCCGCCGTCCGCCTCGACGGCGTAGCGCGTCAGGCTGTTGTGGCCGCGGTTGGCGAGATACGCGTACGCCCCGTTCGCCGTCACCAGGATCTGGGCGGGGTAACTCGTGCCCCCACCCGTGCCCGTGGACTGCGGATCGCCCACCGTGAGCCGCCCGGTGGCCAGGTCGTAGTCGCAGACCGCGACGGTGTTGTCGACCTCGTTGGCGAGATAGGCGTGGCGGCCGTCGGGGTGGAAGGTGAGGTGGCGCGGGCCCGCGCCCGGCCGCGTGTGTGCCTGCGACACCTCGGTGAGCGTGCCCTTCGACCGGTTCAGCCGGTAGGTGTAGACCGTGTCGGTGCCGAGGTCGACGGCGAGCACGTGGTCGCCGTCCGGTGCGGTGATGAACTGGTGTGCGTGCGGGCCTTGTTGGCCCGGCCCGGGTGCCGGACTGGAGTGCGTGACCAGCTCGGTGCGTTCACCGAGCGCCCCCGACGCGTCGATGGGGTGCACGGCCACGCTGCCCGACCCGTAGTTCGCGCTCAGCAGCCAGCGCCCGCTCGGATGCACGGACAGGTGGCAGGGACCCGCACCGCCGGTGGAGCGCGTGCCGAGCACCGAGGGTTTCTGGCCGCCCGCGCGCAGCCTCACGGCCGTCACGCCGCCGTCCTCCCGTTCGTCGACCGCGTACAGCGTGCGGCCGTCGGGGTGCGGTGCGAGGTACGACGGATCACCGACGCCGGTGACGGTGCCGGCACCGGTGACACGGCCCGTCGCCGGGTCGTAGGAGGCGATGCCGATCCCGGTACCGCCGCCGTCGACCGAGGTGTAGGTGCCGAGGAACAGCGGGCGCGGACCGGGGCGGAAGCCGTGCGCGGGGGAGCGTGAAGCGGTCGGCGCGGGTGCGGCCGGAGCGGGCGCCGGCGCCGCCCCCGTTGTCCCCGTCCCCGGGGCGGCCGGCGCCGGCACCGTCGTCACGGCGGCGGCTCCCGCGAGCACGCCCACGAAGCGGCGCCTGGTCCAGCCGCCGCCCTGGACCGGGGACGGTCGCGCGTCACTGCTCATGCCTGCACCTCAGGTGTCGATTGCCTCGGCCGTGACAGTCACCTTGGCGTGCGGCACCCTTCACATGCAAGACCGGCAATGCACGTTGCGTACTGCGCAACGCGCGGCCGTGCCCCCTGGGGTCTACCAGTCGCCGTCCTCGACCGGCTTGCCCGGCGCGTCCCCGAGCGGCTTGATCTGGTGCGGCGAGGGCTGCTGCCAGGGCTCGTGGTCGTAGCCCAGCCACTCGCCCACCGGCTGCACCGAACCCAGCGCGTCCGCCGGGGCCAGGTCCGCGGCGTCCTGGTCGTAGTAGTCGAACCAGGGGAGCCCCGCGCGGGTGTAGGCGGCGCGGTCGACGGGGGACGGCGGGGCCGCCTCGCCGGTGATCCGGCGCCACTCGGGCGGCGTCACGAGGTGGACGAAGACGCGCCCCGCCGGTTCCTCGGCCCAGGCCCTGAGCGGCCGGTCGTCACGGTAGACCTCCTGGCGCATGGAGCCGCCGACGCCGAGCCCCATCGCCGGGGCGCTCCGCGCACGCCCCGCCGGGGCCGCCGCGGGGGCGGGGACCGCGCCCGGCGCCGCCGGTGCGGCCATCGGATAGGCGGCGCCGTACCCACCGCCGGGCGGTGGCATGAAGCTGCGCTCCTGGGCCCGGCGGCGCTCCTCCTCGCGCCACGCCGCCAGCTCCGCGTCATTGAGCGGGAAGGACTGGAGCTGGACGCCGCCCCACACCTCCTCGCCGGTGACCTGGCCCTCGACCGTGGCCCCCAGACCCAGCGGCACCGCCACGAACTGGCGGACCGTGCCCTTGCCGGAATTGATGCCGTCCAGCCACGGCTGTCGGGGCAGTACCACGTAATTCTGCGGCTTCCGCGTGAGACGGGAGCTCCACCGCTTGCCCGAGATCGCGCACACCTTGCCGACGCCGACCTGCAACGCCGCAGGCTCCGACGAACCGGCGAAATTCAGCCACATCGCCTCGCGCAGATACACCGGCAGCATCACCCCGCCGCGTGACCGCCATGCGGCGGGCACGGTGTCCGCGTAGTCCTCGACGCGGCGCACCGGGAACTCGCCGAGCCCCGGAGGCAGCGCGTGCGTGCCGGTCTCGGGCAGTCGCAGGGTCCGCATGAACCGCACCTGCACCCCGCCCGGCAGTCGCAGCGTGTTCCCGTCGATCCGTACGGCTTCCTCGGTCATTCGACCGCCCCTCCTCGTCGTACCGCTCCGGCGCCGGAGCGCCCCGGCGTCGTCACGCTCTCCTCAGCTAGAACGACGGGAAGCAGCGGGGCGGTTCCGCTTGAGGCGCAGCCGCGGCGGCACGCGCAGCCGCTGCCGCAGCCGGGTGAGCCGGGGGCGGCGCTCACGCTGCTCGCGTGCGCAGCGGTCCAGCTCCTCCAGAAGCCTTCGGGTGCGGTGCTCGGTGTCCAGCTCGTCGATGAGACGGTTGACCTCGGCCAGGAGCGCGCCGCGCAGCTGCCAGTGGCGGGCGTCGCGCTGGACCTCCTCCAGGAACAGCTGCGCCAGCTTGTCCCGGGTGGAGGCGGCCGTGGTCAGCTCGGCGCTCAGCCGCTCCTCGGCGGACGCGGCACTGCGGCTCACATCGCTGGTCACCAGCACGGCGAAGCTGACGACGGCGTCGGCGACCTGAGCCAGCAACTGCTCGAGGACGGCCCCCGCCTGCGGCTCGAACAGCGGTTCCGGCTCACGTTCCTTGGCGAGGTCGGTGAGGCTGCGTGCGATGACCCGCAGGACCACGGTGCAGATCTCCAGGGTGTCCAGACCGGTGCGCAGCACCACCCGGTGCAGCAGTCCCTCCCGCACCCGCGGATTGAGCTTGAGACTGTCCTCGGCCTGCCGCAGCGCCGCGTCCACCCCGCCGATGTCGTGATCGAGGCGGCGAGCCTCGTGCAGCCGCTCGGCGGCCAGCCGGAAGGGGGTGCGGCCCGCCGCCTGCTCACCGACGCGCAGCATCAGCTGGCGCATCCGGCGCGCGAGGTCCTCGATCGACTCACCGGCCGCGCCGACCCACACCGGCGGCGGGAAGACGAGGTTGGCGCCGAGCCCCACGACGGCGCCGATCAGGGTCTCGACGACGCGGGCCCACGCGGTGTCGCCCACTCGGGTCACACCGAGGACCAGCATGGCGCTGATCGCCACCTCGGGCACGAACTCGCTGACCCGGACGAGGTGTCCGGCGATCAGCGAGGCGAGGATGATCAGGCCCAGGCTCCACCAGGTCAGCCCCACCAGGCTGCTGAAGCCGATCGCGATGACGACGCCCGCCACCACGGAGTTCACCCGCCGGACGCCGGTGGTGATCGTGGAGTACAGGGTCACCTGGACGACCAGCAGGGCGGTGAGGGGTGCGGTGAGAGGGGCGGGCTCGGGACTGAGGTGCACGGCCACGACGTACGCGATGGTCGCGGCGGCGGTCGACCGCAGGGTCTGCAGGACCACCGGCTCCCGTCGCCGCTTCACCATCCGGGCGACGCCGGCCGCCCACTCACCCTGTACCTCTCGCATCTCTGGCCTGTTCCCGTTCCACAGGCGCGCCGAACTTCTCCATTGCGGACCGAACCTGTCCGCAATCGGGCCTAGGTTGGTGTCATCAGCCGGAGGACCGGGAGGGGACCGCAATGACCGACGTCCAGGGTGTCGAACTGCTCGCCCGGGCACACACCTGCCTGCGGGAGGCCGCCGCGGCCGTGCCGGAGGGTGCCTGGGGAGCGCCCACGCCGTGCAGCGAGTGGACGGCCCGGCAGGTTCTCAATCACGCGCGGCTCGACCAGCAGGCCTACGGCGCCGCGATCACCGGCGCCGGCCGGCCGGAGTCGGACCCCTTCCAGCCCGTCGACGGGCTGACGGCCGATGCGCAGGGGGCACTGGACAAGGTGCTGCGCGGCGTCGCGGACGCGTACGCGCAGCTGTCCGCCGACGCCGCGGAGGTGCCGACCCCGCTGGGGCCGCTGCCGCTGCCCCTGGCCGCCGCGGCGGCCGCCATGGACGCGGCCGTGCACGCCTGGGACATCGCGGTGGCGGCGGGGCGGGACGCTCCGCTGGACGAGGAACTGGCCGACGGCATCTGGCTCGCGGCGGGGCGGCTCGTCGACCATCTGCGCGACTCGTTCGGGGTGTTCGCCCCCGTGCGTGAGGTGCCCGAGGGCTCCGGCCGGGCCGAGACCCTGCTCGCCTTCCTGGGCCGGGACCCGCACTGGACGCCCGCCGCGGCCTGAGACCGCGGCGGCCCGGGAGGGTCGTCCCGGGCCGCCGCGGACCCTGGGTTTCCGTAGTGCGCTCCCGTGGCCCCCGGGCTTTCGCGGCGCGCTCCCGCAGCCCCCGGCTTCCGTAGCGCGCTGCCGTGGCCGGGCCCCCTGCCGGGCGCGTCACCTGCCACCACATACGGGAAATATGTTTCACCCTTTTGTATACGTGAATGCGACGCCCTACTCTGGGGGCATGGCTGTTGCACCGAAGGCGCACTCGGGGTGGACGTTCCTCACCAACCATGCGCGTGTGCTCGCCGCGATCGCCGAGAACCCCCGGACGCGAATCCGCGACATGGCCGCCCGCTGCCGGCTCACGGAACGTGCCGTCCAGAAGATCATTTCCGATCTGGTGCAGGAGGGGTATCTCTCCCGAACCCGCGTGGGACGCTCCAACATCTACCGCATCGAAGCGGGGACCATCTCGCGTCACCCCGCGGACGCGAGCCTGAGCGTGACCGATCTGCTCGCCCTGCTGGCCCGGCACGACGCGCGCCGCGGCGACGGGACGACGGGAGCGCAGACCGCCGAGTGAGGCCGTGTCAGCCCGTGACCCTGTCCAGGAACGCCGACAGGTTGTGCACGGTCCGGGCGATCTGCTCCGCAACCGTGAGGGTCTCCTCCAGGCGGGTCCCCGAGGGCGGGAGCCTCTTGCCGCGCACATAGAGGGAGCAGGCCAGGTCGGCGCAGATGTAGACGCCGACCGAATCGCCCTCGCGGCCCGCCGCGCCGGCCTTGCGGGCCGTCATCAGCAAGACGCCGCCGCCCGGATGGGTCGTCAGGCACAGCGAACACATGCTGTGGTGCAGGAACCCGTGCCGCGAGGAGGGGCGGCGCAGCGCGACGCCGACGAGCGCCCCGTCCCGCTCGGTGACGAGGTGGCTGCGGTCGGGGGCGCCGGGATCCCGCCAGCCCAGGAAGTCCAGGTCGTCCCAAGGGAGTGCGTCGAGTCTCCGGGGAGTGGCGAGGCGCTTCGCCTCCCCCTTGGAGCAGTTGACGAACGAGGTGCGGATGTCCTGCTCGGTGAGTGATCTCATGCGGGAGTCCTTCCGGGACGGGACACATCCTAGGGGTACTAGGTAGAGCCCTAAGCTAACTAGCCGCGCAGGGGAGAACCAGTGCATTTCGAGAGGGCCGCCACCGCGGGAGCGGGCCCTGCGCCACGCCGCCGCCCGTCCGACCGGCCCGGCCGTCGGCCCGGCGCTGCGGGCGGCCCTGAACTTCCGCCCGCACCGGCTGGTAGGCGGCGTCCCGGTCCTCGCCGCGACGGCCCGGGACGGCTCGTACCGCTCGCAGTTCGTGGCCGGCACCAGCAACGGCGGTCTGACCGCTCACCCGGGCGGTGACCGGTGGCTCCGGGAGAGCAGGATCTTCGAGCGCGCCCAGTCGTCCCTGGCCGCGGTACCTACCCCTGTCGCCGTCCCACCTGGCACAGTGGGCCCACGGACGACGAGGGGGGACCGTGGTGGCGGCGGTGGACGGCTGGGAGCGGGCACGGCAGGTCCTCGACGGGGCGGGCCTCGCGCCCGGCCTGCTCGCCGGTCGCCGGACCCTCACGGGCGGGACGTACAACGAGGTCGAGGAACTGCGTCTCACCGACGGCAGCCGCTACGTGGTGAAGTTCCCGCCGCCGGTCACGGCCCCGGGCCTGAGCCATGAACGGCGGCTCGTCGTCTCCGAGGCGGAGTTCTGCGGCGCGGCGGCGGCGACCGGCGTTCCCGTGCCCCGTGTCGTCGGCCCCCCTTCCGACGCCCACCTCCTCCTCACACACTGTCCGGGCACCGCGTGGGGCGACCTGCCCGAGGGCGAGGAGGCCGCGCTGCGCGCGGAGTTGGGCGGGCTGGTGGCCCGTCTGCACACGGTGACCGGCCCCGGGTTCGGCTACCCGTCCGGCGCGCTCGGCCCCCTGGCCGGCGACTGGCGCACCGCCTTCACCGCCATGTACGAAGCCGTGCTCGACGACGCCCGCCGCTTTCGCGCCTGGCTGCCCCGGCCCGTGGACGAGGTGGCCCGGACGGCGAAGTCCGCCTTCGACCTGCTGGACGAGGTCACCGTCCCCCGCCTCGTCCACTTCGACCTGTGGCGGGGCAACATCCTCGTGGAGCGCTCGGATTCCGGACCGCGTGTCGGCGGGCTGATCGACGGGGAGCGCATGTTCTGGGGCGACCCGCTCGCCGACTTCGTCTCCCTCGCCCTGCTCGACGACATCGAGCGCGATCCGCATTTTCTGATGGGTTATCAAGAGGCGGGCGGTGAGCTCGTGTTCGACGCCGGGGCGCGGCGGCGCCTGGCCCTCTACCGCAGCTACCTCTACCTGATCATGCTCGTGGAGACGGTGCCTCGCGCACCCGGCGACGCACGGGTCGCCCGGGTGCGCGAGGCTGTGGCGCCGCAGATGACCGTCGCCCTCGACGAGGCGGGCCAGGCCCTGTGACCGTTCGCGCCTGCCCGGCGGCCGACGCCGGGCAGGGACGGACAGGCCCTACGCCGCGCTGCGCCCCCTTCCCCCGTGCGCGCGGATGATCTCCGCGTAGCGGTGCCCGCTGCCCTTCACCGTGCGCCGCTGGGTCTGGTAGTCGACGTGCACGAGCCCGAAGCGCTTGTCGTACCCGTACGCCCACTCGAAGTTGTCGAGCAGCGACCAGGCGAAGTAGCCCGCGAGCGGAACGCCCTTGCGAACCGCGGAGGCGCAGGCGGCGAGGTGCTGCTCCAGGTACGCGACGCGCTCGGGGTCGTCGACCGTCCCGTCGGGGCGCACCACGTCGGGGTAGGCGGAGCCGTTCTCCGTGACGTACAGCTTGCGCGCGCCGTAGTCCTTCGTCAGGCGGAGCAGCAGACGCTCGATGCCGTCGGCCTCGACCTCCCAGTCCATGCCCGTGCGGTGTACGCCGAGACGGCGGACCGTGCGGACCCGCGGCGCCGGCCCGGTGGGGTCGTCGGCGACGGTGGACGGGAAGTAGTAGTTGAGGCCCAGCCAGTCCAGCGGCGCCGCCATCGTCTCCAGGTCGCCCGGCTGCTCGGGCAGTTCGACCCCGTACACCTCGCGCATGTCGGAGGGGAAGCCGCGGCCGTGGACCGGGTCCAGCCACCAGCGGTTGGTGTGCCCGTCCAGGCGGCGTGCCGCCGCCACGTCCTCGGGACGGTCGGTGGCCGGCTCGACGCTCGCCAGGTTGTTCACGATGCCGATCTCGGCGCCGGGGACGGCGGCGCGGACGGCCTGGGTGGCGAGGCCGTGGCCCAGCAGCAGGTGGTACGAGGCCCGCACCGCGACCGCCAGGTCGGTCAGGCCCGGGGCCATCCGGCCCTCCAGGTGCCCGATCCAGGCGGAGCACAGCGGCTCGTTGAGCGTGGTCCAGTGCTTCACGCGGTCGCCCAGCCGCTGCGCGACGACGGCCGCGTACGACGCGAAGTGCTGTGCCGTGTCCCGCGCGGGCCAGCCGCCCCGGTCCTGGAGCACCTGCGGCAGGTCCCAGTGGTAGAGGGTCACCGACGGGGTGATGCCCGCCTCCAGCAGGCCGTCGATCAAGGCGTCGTAGAAGTCGAGGCCCTTCGGGTTGACTGGGCCGTCACCGCCCGGCACCACGCGCGGCCAGGCGACGGACAGCCGGTAGGCGTTGGTGCCGAGTCGGCGCATCAGCTCGATGTCCTCGCGCCAGCGGTGGTAGTGGTCGCAGGCTGTGTCCCCGTCGTCGCCGTTGTCGATCTTGCCGGGCGTGTGCGAGAAGGTGTCCCAGATCGACGGCGAACGGCCGTCCTCCGTCACGGCTCCCTCGATCTGGTACGCCGATGTGGCCGTGCCCCACAGGAAGTCGTGCGGGAGGGCGGCGAGGTCGATGGTCACGGAAGTCCTCTCGGAATGGGGGGAGTCGGTCACTTGACGGCACCGGCCGTCAGCCCGGCGACGAGATAGCGCTGCAGGAGCAGGAAGCCGGCGACCACGGGGACGCTGACGACGAGCGAGGCGGCCATGATCTGGTTCCAGTACACGTCGTTGAGCGTGGAGTAGCCCTGAAGCCCGACGGCGAGCGTGCGGGTGGCGTCGTTGGTCATCACGGAGGCGAACAGCACTTCGCCCCACGCGGTCATGAAGGCGTAGACGGCGACCGCGACGATGCCGGGGATCGCGGCCGGCACGACGACCCGGAACAGTGCCCCGAGCGGTCCGCAGCCGTCCACCAGGGCCGCCTCGTCGAGGTCGCGCGGCACCGAGTCGAAGTACCCGATGAGCATCCAGATCGAGAACGGCAGCGAGAAGGTGAGGTACGTCAGGATCAGCCCGCCGCGCGACCCGAACAGGGCGATGCCGGTGGCGTTCCCGATGTTGACGTAGAGGAGGAACAGCGGCAGCAGGAAGAGGATGCCGGGAAACATCTGGGTCGACAGCACGGTGACCGTGAAGACGCGCTTGCCGCGGAAGGAGTAGCGGCTCACGGCGTACGCGGAGAAGACCGCGATCACCACCGAGCAGACCGTCGCGGCGCCGGCCACGATCAGCGAGTTCATGAAGTACTTCGCGAGCGGCACCGTCGACCAGATGTCGATGTACGGGCGGATCGTCAGCCCGCTGGGGATCCAGCGGAACTTCCCCGAGACGTCCGCGAGGGGCTTCAGCGAGCTGGAGACCATGACGTACACCGGCACCAGGACGAACCCGGTGAGCAGCGTGAGGAAGATCCGCCGGGACCAGAGGAAGGACCGGGGCGGCGCCATCGGGGAGCGGCTGCGGGTCACGGTGCTAGACATCGGCCGTCTTCCTTCCTCGGGAGGTCAGCAGGAGGTAGACACCCGTCACGACCAGCAGGAACAGCAGCAGCAGAACGGACATGGCGGAGCCGGTGCCGAAGTTCCAGGTGACGAACGACGCCTGGTAGATGTGGACCGAGATGAGGTCCGCTGCCTCCGGGGCGGTCTTGCCGAACAGCACGTACGGCGTGTTGAAGTCGTTGAACGTCCACAGGAACAGCACCAGCACCAGCACCTGGTTGACCGGGCGGAGCGACGGCAGCGTGATGCGGCGGATCTGCTGCCACATGCCCGCGCCGTCCAGGGCCGCAGCCTCGTAGAGCTCCTGCGGGATGTTCTGGAGGCCGGCCATCACGATCAGGAAGGCGAACGGCCAGCCCTTCCACACCGACACGGTGAGCAGGGCGACGAAGCTGTTGTCGCCGATCAGCCAGAAGGACGGCTTGTCGGTGAGGTGCAGCTGGTCGTGCAGGACGTGGTTCACCAGGCCGTTGTCGTGCTGGAACATGAACACCCAGGTGATCACGGCCGTGTACACGGGCAGCGCGTACGGGATGAGGAACAGCGCGCGCAGCAGGCCCCGGCCGCGGAAGGTGCCCTGCATGTAGATCGCGGCCGCCGAGCCGATCAGCCAGCACAGGCCGACCGACAGCAGCGTGAAGGTGACGGTGACGAAGAACGAGTCGAGCAGCGCCTTGCCCACGGGCGCGTCGAAGTCGACCGACACCTTGTAGTTGTCGAGGCCGGACCAGGGCGCGGTGCCCCAGTCGCGGATGTAGAACTGCGTGAGCTCCTTGAAGCTCATCACGATGCCGATGACCATCGGCACCAGGTGGACCAGGAGTTCGAGGACCAGGGCGGGAAGAAGCAGCAGGTACGGCAGCCCGATGCGACGGATCCGCCCGGTGCGGCGCGGGCCGCGTGCCGCACCGGGGGAGTTCTTGCGCACCGTCCGCTCGGCCGCCTCTGCGGTGGCGGTCGTGGTGGTCATGTGGGTGCTCGCACTCACTTCTTCGGCATCTGCTGCTGGGCCTTGTCGAGCTTGGCCTTCACCGAGGCCTCGGTCACCGGACGGCCGGCGGCCGCGTCGGCGAACAGCTCCTTGATCGCCGTGCCGACGGCGGTCTCGAACTGGGACTCGTCGGCGACCTGCGGCAGCGCGGCGGCGCTCTGCGCCAGGGTGTCCTTCAGGACCGCGTTCGACGGGGTGTTGAACGTGGCGTCGGACTGCGCGGCCTTGACCGGCGGGATCGAGCTGTACGCCGTGTTGAGGATCTTCTGCTCGGCGTCGCTGGTCATGAACTTCACGAACTCGGTGGCACCGTCGAGGTTGTCGGTGTTCTTGAAGACGGCCAGGTTGATGCCCGCGACCATCGAGTTGACGTTCGCGCCGGTGCCGGGGGTGCCGGACTGCACGGGCACCGGGGCGATGCCGTACGAGTCCTCGCTCATGCCCTGCGACTTGAGGTTGGCGGAGGCGGACTGCCACAGCAGCATCGCGTTCTTGCCCTTGGCGAAGTCGGCCACGGACTGGTTCTGCGCGTACTCGGCGTTGCCCGGGGCGATGATCTTGTCCTTCGCCATCAGGTCGACGTACTGCTTGACCGCCGCGACCACGCCGTCGGAGGTGAAGTCGGCCTTGCCGTCCGCGCTGAAGAAGTCGGCACCGTGCTGCTTGGCGAAGACGAAGGCGTGGTGGATGTTCTCGGACGGGTTGGAGCCCTCGGCGCCCAGCCCCCACTTGCCGCCCTTGGACAGCTTCTTGCCGTCGGCGATCAGCTCGTCCCAGGTGGCCGGCGGCTTGGCGATGCCCGCGTCGGCGAACATCTTCTTGTTGTAGTAGAGGGCGTACGCCATCGAGTACAGCGGCACCGCGGCCGGGTCCTTGCCCTGGGCGCCGGTCGAGCCGAGGGCCGAGTCGACGAAGCGGTCCTTGCCGCCGATCTTGCCGAAGTTCTTCGCGTCCCACGGCAGCAGGGCTCCGGTGGCCTGGAGGGAGGCGCTCCAGGTGTTGCCTATGTTCAGGACGTCCGGACCCTGACCGGAGGTGGTCGCGGTGAGGATGCGGTTCAGCAGGTCGGACCAGGGGACGACCTCCAGTTTCACCTTGATCCCGGTCTGCTTCTGGAACTTGTCGAGCTCGGGCTGGAGCACCTTCTTGTCGATCGCGATGCTGGCGCCCTGGTTGGAGGCCCAGTAGGTGAGCGTCTTGGGGGAGTCGTTGGACCCGCCGCTCGTCGACGAGCCGCCGCCACAGGCGGTCGCGGCGGTCAGCAGGGAGATGGTGACCGCACCGGCGGCCGCGGCTCGGATTCTGCGCATGGCTGCTTGTGTCCCTTTCCCGGAGGGATGGCACGAGGGGCGCCCGCGTTCACTTCCCGAACGCCCCTCATGGCTTAATTTAGGACGTGAGTTAAGACCCGGAAGAAAGTCGCGTCAAGGGATCGGGCAGGGGTATCTTGCAGGTCGGGCAGGCCGGAAGGGAATCTCATGGCGGGGCGGAACGGGCGCACAGTGCGTGACCTGCGGCGGGGCAATCGCACCGCCGTACTGCAACGGTTGTATTTCGACGGGCCGATGAGCCGCTACGAACTGGGCCCGGCCACCGGGCTGAGTTCCGGTTCCATCAGCAACGTGGTCGCCGAACTCGTCGCCGACGGACTGGTCGAGGAGGCCGGCAGCGTCGACTCCGACGGCGGCCGTCCCAGGACCCTGCTGCGCGTCGCGCCCGGCAGCGGCCACATGATCGGCGTCGACGTCGGCGAGACCCGCGTCCGCGTCGAGCTCTTCGACCTCACACTCACCGAACTCGCACGCACCGAAAGGCCGTTGGAGCGCCAGGGCTACGACGTCGAGGTCATCGTCGGCCACATCCGCGACGGCATCGCCGAGGTGCTCGCCGCGACGGACATCGCGCCGGAACAGCTCCTCGGCGTCGGCATCGGCGTCCCCGGCATCGTCGCCCGCACCCCGGACCTCGGAGCCGTGGTGCACGGCCAGACGATCGGCTGGGACGCCGTCCCGCTCGAATCCCTGCTCCGCGCCACCTGTGAACTCCCCGACACCGTCCCGTACTTCGCGGACAACGGAGCCAGGACCCTCGGCCAGGCGGAGATGTGGTTCGGCGCCGGGCGCGGCGCCCGCAACGCGGTCGTGGTCCTCTTCGGCTCGGGTGTCGGCGCCTGCCTCGCCACGGAAGAGGTGGACAACGGCCGGTCCGTCGAATGGGGTCATCTGACCGTACGGGTCCGGGGACGCCGCTGCCGCTGCGGGGCCCTCGGCTGCCTGGAGGCGTACGCGGGCGCGGAGGCACTCCTGGACCGCTGGCGCGAGGAGGGCGGCCGTCCCCCGGAAGACACCGACGAGGAGACCGCGCTCACCGCGATGCTCACCGCGGCCTACCCCCCCGAGGACGCCGAGGACACCACGCCCGACCCCGTGGCCCTCGCCGTCCTGGAGGAGACCGCCGAGTACCTCGGCGCCGGCCTCTCGGACCTGATCAACCTCTTCCAGCCCGAGCGCATCCTCATCGGCGGCTGGGCCGGCCTCCAGCTCGGTTCCCGCTTCCTGCCCGCCGTCCGCCGGTACGCGGCCTCGTACTCCCTGCGCTACCCCGCCGAGCGCGTCACCATCGACCTCGGCAAACTCGGCCCGGACGCCGTCACGGTCGGCGCCGCGATCCTGCCCCTCGCCGACTTCTTCGCACGGGGCGGACGGCGTGCCGAGCCCGTCCGGCAGGGTCCGTCGCCCGCGTGGCGCGCCGCCTTGGAGGAACGCGCCCCACAGTGATCGCCGGCGACGGAACCCCGTGCTCCGAAGGCCATGACCCCTGAGGTAATCGACCCGCCCGCGTACTCCCGGAACCATGAAGGGCACAGCGCACCGCCCGTCACGCACCTGGATTCCGGGAGGACTCCCATGCCGTACTTCGAGAGCCCCGTCGATGGCACCCGGCTGCACTTCGTCGACTACGGTCCCGCCTCCGGACAGGTGATCGTCTTCGTCAACAGCTCCTACTTCGGCACCGAGATGTGGGAGTACCAGATGCTGCCGCTGGCCGAGGCCGGGTTCCGGTGCGTCGGGTTCGACCGGCGCGGGCACGGCCGGTCCGACGACGTATGGGGCGGCTTCGACCTGGACAGCCTCGCCGACGACGTGGACGGACTGCTGCGCCATCTCGACCTGCGGCAGGTGACGCTGGTCGGGCACTCTCTGGGCACCGCCGAGGTCGTGCGCTGCCTGACCCGGCACGGCGCCGGGCGGGTGGCCCGGGTGGCGCTCGTGGCGGGCCTGGCGCCGGGTCCCGCACGCTCCGCCGACCATCCGGCGGGAGTCGATCCGGCGCTCGTCGAGGCGGGCAACGCGGAGTTCCGCCGCGACCGGGCCGCCTTCTTCGCGGACGGCGCCCGCGCGTTCTTCGCCCTCGACCTGCCCGGCAACGAACTCTCCGAGGCCTACGTGCAGTCGATGGTCGACCGCTGCCACGGGGCGACGGCCCGCGCCGGGGCGGCGCTGGGCGACCTCGTCGTCACCCTGAACGTGGCGCCGGAGATCGCCAAGCTCGATCTGCCCGTCCTCGTCGTCCACGGCACCCACGACGCGTCGGCCCCCGTCGAGCTGACCGGCCGCCGTGCGGCGGGACTCGCGCCCGACAGCACCTTCAAGGTCTACGAGAACGCGGGCCACGGGCTGTTCGCCACACACCGCGACCGACTGACCGCGGACCTCAGGGAGTTCGCGGAAGGCCGCTGAGCCTCCGGGGCGGGGGGCCCGCCGACCGGCGGGCCCCCCGCCCCGGCCGTACGGAGATCAGGCGAACGCGTTCACCCCGGTCAGCTCCGCCGACAGCTCCCACAGGCGCGCGGCCTGTTCGGGGTCGATCGCGTGGGCGCAGACGCCGACCCGGTTGCCGTCCGCCGGCGCGGGCTCGGCGATGTCGCAGTCCTCGCAGTACACCCCGCCCATGCCGGCCAGCTGCGGCGAGGTCGCGGCCCACACCTGGGTGGCCGCGCCCTGCTCGGGCGTCTTGAAGGCCTCGGGGTTCAGCGGGGTGCCGTTCTCGTCGATCCAGCCGCGCTCGACCATCTCCTCGCGCGGGAGGTGGCGCTGGAGCGGTGTGAGGATGCCGCCGGGGTGCAGGGCGAAAGCCCGCACACCGGACCCCTGGCCGAGCCTGTCCAGGTGAACCGCGAAGAGCACGTTCGCGGTCTTCGCCTGGCCGTATGCCTCCCACTTGTCGTAGCCGTTCGCCCAGTGCACGTCGTCCCAGCGGATGCCGGAGAAGTGGTGACCCGCGGACGACACCGACACCACACGCGCCCCGCCCGCTGCGATCGCCGGCCAGAGCCGGTTCACCAGTGCGTAGTGCCCGAGGTGGTTGGTCGCGAACTGGGCCTCCCAGCCCGGTCCCACGCGCGTCTCGGGGCAGGCCATGATCCCGGCGTTGTTGATCACGAGGTCGACGGTGCGGTCCGAGGCGAGGAACCGCTCGGCGAAGGCGCGGACGCTCTCCAGATCGCCGAGGTCGAGCTCCTCCACCTCGACCGCGTCGGTGCCGTCCAGCGCCTCGCGCGCCGTGTCCGGGCGACGGGCCGGGACGACGACCCGGGCGCCCGCCTTGGTGAGGGCGCGGGTCGTCTCCAGCCCGAGGCCCGAGTAGCCGCCGGTGACGATCGCGAGCTTTCCGGAGAGGTCGATCCCGTTCAGGACGTCGTCGGCGGTGCTCCGGGCACCGAAACCAGAACCGATCTTGTGCTGTGCAGTGCTCATGCTCCGCACGCTACGAAGTGAAGTGGACTCGAAGTCAAGCGCGGCCCGCCCGGGCAAGGCAAAGGCCCCGACCGGACGGGGGAATCTCGGTCGGGGCCGTATGTGGGGGGCCGGATGGCGGTCGCCTCTCGGCGAGAGGCTCCACAGGGCTTCAGCCGAACGATCGTCCCTGTGGGCAAGTGGCGAGGCCCGGGCACACTGTCCCATCCGCACCCACGAATCGTTCAACGGGAAACTACCCGCGAGTGTTCCTCGGGGTCGAATCCAGCCATGGTGATCTACGTCACGGGTGCTGTGCCCGGCCTGTCACGGTTTCACGGCGACCGCGCCGAACTGGGGGACGACCGCTGCGGAGTCCCCGTCGGCGTGCCATCGCGAGCACGAGACGAGCCCCGGCGTGACCAGGTCCAGGCCGTCGAAGAACGCCGCGATCTCCGCGCGGCTGCGCGCGGTGATCGGCGGGGTGGCGTTCTCGTTCCAGAACTTCATCGCCTCGACGTTGCCCTCGCCGCCCAGGTCGGCGTCGGTGGTGGGGTGCGTCAGGACCAGGCAACTGCCGGACGGGACCGCGTCCATGACCGTGCGCACGATGTTCCGCGCCTGCTCGGTGTCGAGGACGAAGTTGAGGATGCCGAGCATCATCACGGCGACGGGCCGGGTGAGGTCGAGGGTCGCTGCGGCCCCCTGGACGATGGTGCCCGGGCGGTGCACGTCCGCGTCGATGTAGTCGGTGCTCCCCTCGGGCGTGCTCGTCAGCAGCGAGCGGGCGTGCACCAGCACGATCGGGTCGTTGTCCACGTACACGATCCGCGACTCCGGCGCGATCCGCTGCGCGATCTCATGGGTGTTGTCCAGCGTGGGCAGCCCGGTGCCGATGTCCAGGAACTGCCGCACCCCGCGTTCGGCCGTCAGGTGGGTGACGGCGCGGCCGAGGAAGGCCCGGTCCGCCCGGGCCACCTCCCGGATCACCGGGAACATGGACGCGACCTGGTCGCCCACCGCCTGGTCGACCTCGTAGTGGTCCTTGCCGCCGATCCAGTAGTTCCAGACGCGGGCGTTGTGCGCCACGCCGGTGTTCAGTCGTGGGGACCCGCCGGATGGGCTCTGGCCGTCGCTCACGCGTTCTCCTCCCTGCGCGCCCCGGTCCCTCCCGGGCGCGTACGGCCGCCGCGGGCGGCACGGGACCGTCGCCGCCGACCGGCCGCCGCGGGCGGCACCGGACCGTCGACGCCATTGTGCCGCCCGGTGATCACGACGTCCCGGGAATCCGCGCATGCGGCACGCACTCCCGTTCGACGGACGGATCGCGAGGGGCCGACGGGCCGGTCGCCAGGGGGCGACGGGCGGGGGGCAGGGGGACCGCGGGGGAGTGCGGCCGCTGCCGGACGTGTGCGCGGAAGCAGGCGGGTCCGTCCCGGTGGTCGCGTCGGGCAGCAGGGCGGGGTCCGTCCCGGTGGTCCGCGCCCCGTCGGGCTCCGCGCCCTGTCGGGCTCCGCGCCCGCGCGGGTGCCGCCGGAGGACACGTCAGACGCGGCTCGTACGCTCCGGTGTCACCCGGTCCCCGGTCCAGGCCAGCAGTTCCTCGACGGTCCAGGTGGTCACCACGCGCTCGGCGGGCACCCCGCACTCCTCGGCCCGCGCGCAGCCGTACCCCTGCCAGTCCAGCTGGCCGGGCGCGTGCGCATCGGTGTCCAGGGAGAACAGCACCCCGGCGTCGACCGCCCGGCGCAGCAGCCGGCGGGGCGGGTCGAGCCGCTCGGGGCGGCTGTTGATCTCCACGGCCGTGCCCGACTCGGCGCAGGCCGCGAACACCGCGTCCGCGTCGAACTCCGACTCGGGCCGGCCGCGCCCGCTGACGAGACGGCCCGTGCAGTGCCCGAGCACGTCCGACAGCGGATTGCGTACGGCGGCCACCATGCGCCGGGTCATCGACCGCGCGTCCATGCGCAGTTTGGAGTGCACCGACACGACCACGACGTCCAGCCGGTCCAGCAACTCCGGCTCCTGGTCGAGCGATCCGTCGTCGAGGATGTCGCACTCGATGCCGGTGAGCAGCCGGAAGGGCGCCCACCGCTCGTTCAGCTCCGCCACCACGTCCAGCTGCTCGCGCAGCCGCTCCGGGGAGAGCCCGCGGGCCACGGTCAGCCGGGGGGAGTGGTCCGTGAGGACCGCCCACTCGTGGCCGAGCCGGGCCGCCGTCCGGCCCATGTCGTGGATCGGACTGCCGCCGTCCGACCAGTCGGAGTGCAGATGACAGTCTCCGCGCAGCAGTGCCTGCAGTGCCTCGCCGCCCCGGACGAGCGGCTCCTCGGTCTCGCCCTCCAGACGTTCCAGGTAGGCGGGCACCTCACCGGCGAGCGCCTCGCGCACGACCTGCGCGGTCTTCGGGCCGACCCCCCTGAGCGACTCCAGCGTCCCGGCCGCCGCGCGCTCCACCACGCCCCCGGGAGGCAGGCCGGCGAGTACCGACTCGGCGGTGCGGAAGGCCCGGACGCGATAGGTGGGCGCCTGGGACCGCTCCAGCAGGAACGCGATGCGGTCCAGAGCCTCCAAGGGGTCCATCGGCGCCTCCTTCGCTCCTGATCGCACCGTATCGGCCCTGATGCGCGACCCGGTCCTGATCCGCGCTCCGGCCCTGATCCACGCCCCGGGGCGGTTCCTCCAGCGTTGCCCAGCCGTCGTGACCCCGCACGGCGGGGCGTGCGGAGCACCGTGGCGTCCGTACGCCGTGGGCGACCCCGCCGCTCACGGCTGATCAGCCGGCTGCTCACCCGGCCGGGCGAAACACGCAGAGGCGCACTATGCCCCGAGGGAGTACGGTCCGGACGCGGATGGCCGCAGCGCTCGGCCGCTGATCCCCCGGAACCGCTCTACGCTCTATTCATGACCGAAATCGCGAGCCCCTACATTTCCCATCCGCGGATCATGGTGCTCGGAGTCCAGCCCGGAACGCCGCCGTTCCGGATCATGGAGATCGACGGCGAGGTCGTCGGCTCGGCGAAGACGATCACCGACGTCCTGGAGACCGCAGCGGCCTACGGCATCACCGTCCATGATCTCGACGACCCCGAGGTGGTCCGCTGGGTGGGCGGAGACAAGCTCACCTGGATGCCGCGCACCTAGGCCGCGCGCGCCGCCCCCAGCACCCGGCTTCGGGAAGCGGCAGCGGGCAGGGACACCCGGCCGTGAGACGAGAGCGCCGCTCGGCCGTGAGACGGCACTCCGCGGCCGTGAGGTGTGACGCGCCTGCGAGGCGGCGTCTCGGGGCGAGAGTCGGCGGGCCCCGACCGAGACACGGCACGCGCCTGCAGAGGATTCGCCCCCGGCCGTGAGCCCGTGCGGTGAGCCCCGGTCACGAGCGACACGGGATACGCCTCGGCAATGCGTCCCGCGCATGTCCCGGCATGCTCCGACAGGGACCACGGCCGGACATGCCGGTCGACGACTGTGGCGGCCGGGGTCGCGTGGCGGGCTGGAGGGCGGCGGGGAGCGTGCGGACCTGCGGGTTCACGCCGTTGCGAGCCGGGGGGAGCGCGAATGCCCCCACACCTCGCCAAAGATCATTATTCGGTGGGAACTGCGCATGGGCCCGATACCGCGAGGGCACGTTGACCTCGCCGGGTGATCACGACGACCCCGGCGTCCCCTCATCCCACCGGGAGTCGTCATGTTCCGTGGCTTCGCCGTGCCCGCCGCCGCCCTCGCCGGCACCGCCCTGGCGGCCTCGGCGCTCCTCGCGGCCCCGTCCGCGACCGCCTCCGAGGCCCGCCGCGCCGGAGACGTGTGCTTCTGGACCGCGGCCGGGCAGCACGGCAGTTCCTGGTGCTACACACCACCGGGCTATACGGACGTGCCCGAGTTCCTGCACGACAAGGCCGCGTCCTTCCGCTCCACCGCGGACACCGCCGTGTACGCCATCGACTGGGGCCGCGACACCTGCCACTACCGCCTGATCCGTCCCCGCGACCTGGCCGACAACTGGCCCTGGGGCGCCCGGCTCGACGGGGTGGCGGACACGACGATGGGCTGCGAGGTCGGCTGAAGCGTGAGCCGGCCCAGCCCACGACGGGCGACGAAACCGACGACGCCGGTGCTGCTCGCGCTGCTGGGGGCGCTGACGCTGACGGGGTGCGCCACGGACGCGACGACCGGAGGCGGCGAGGACCGGCGCGGGACGCTGTCGCTGCCGACCACCGGGCGCGGCAAGGACGACCTCATCGACACCGCCCAGCAGGTGCTCGTCGAACGCTGCCTGGAAGGCCGGGGCCTGACGCTGCGTCACGCCCCGGCCGACAGCCCCGGCTCGTCCGATCGGGACCGCCGACTCCAGGCGGCCCTGTTCGGCGCCGGCCGGTCCGAGCTGTCCGTCACCCTCGCCACCGGATACACCGTGACCGGTCACACCGACGGATGCCTGGCCGCCGCGCAGCGCGAGCTGTACGGGGACCAACCGCTCTGGTTTCGCAGCCGTGTCGTCGTCAACAACCTCCGTGCCGAGGCCCAGCAGCGCATGGACCGCGACCCCCGCTACCACGCGGCGCGGGCCCGTTGGACCCGCTGCGTCACCCCGTCCGACGGGCCCCGGCCCGAGCGGCCCGACCCCGCCGTCTCCGCGCGCTGTGCCCGTGCGAGCGGCCTCGCCCGGCTCAGGGGCCGCCTGGAGCCGGCCCTGCTGAACCGGGTCCGCGCCGACCGGCGCGATCAGCTGACCACCTACCAGCGGCTGCGCACCCGCGCATTGCAGCGCGCGGCGGCCCTGTACGCCGCGCGGACCGTCCGGTGAACCGACAGAAAGGCAGAACCACCTCGTGATCATGAAGCGCCTCGCCACCTCCGCCGCCGCGGTCGTCCTCGCCCTCGGAAGCGGACTGGCCCTCGCCGCACCCTCCGGCGCGGCGGACTGCCCGAGCGGCGAGTTCTGCGTCTGGGAGAACGCCAACTTCGCCGGCCAGCGTGCCAACTGGTCGGGGGACGACGGCTGGTGGGAGAGCTGGATCGCCGACACCGACTCCTCCTGGGCCAACCACGGCATCTCGGCGCCGGGGGTCAAGGACCACGTCAAGGTCTACGAGGACGCCTATCAGGGCGGCGACATGACGATCTGCCTCACCCCCGGCGAGGAGGTCGGCTACAACGGCGTCGCCAACGACCGCGGAGACTCCCACACCTGGGCCATGAGCTGCTGACGGGCTGACCGGCTGACCCCGTCCACCCGGCTCCGTCCGCCCGCGGTGCGGGCCGCTGGCGGACGGTGGAACAGGGGGGCGCGGATCCGGCATGGAGAGTTCCGGGCCCGGGGGGTTCGACCGCCCGGGCCCCGAACTCGTTCTCAGGGTGCCCCGCCTTCGCCGTGCCCGCGTTCAGGTGCCCGCTGGGCTGTAGTGCCCCAGGAACATGGCGACCCCGTCGCCGATGAGACGGTCCGTCAGGTCCTCGTCGATGTGCGTGCCGTAGGAACTGAAGACCATGTGGGGGAAGACCAGCAGGCCGTAGAACTGGATGATCGCCACCTGAAGGTCGGAGATCTCCAGCCGGCCCTGCTCGGCCAGGCCCTGCAGTGCACTCGCGACAGCGGGGTGGTGGCTCTCCGCGCCGCGATGCCGCCAGGCCTCGCCCAATTCGGGGAAGCGGTGGACCTCCGCGGCGACGAGGTTCCGCAAGGCGGTCACCTCGTCGTTCGTGCGCACGGCGTGGACCCAGGTCCGGGCCGCGTCGACGAGAGCGCTCCTCAGATCCTCGGCCTCCGTCAGGCCTTCCAGCGCGGCCGCCGATTCCCCGGCGAGCGGCTCGTCGAGCGCGCCCGTGATGACCTCTGTGAACAGGGCTTCCTTGCTGCCGAAGTGGTTGTAGACGGTCACTTTCGACACGCCCGCCTCGGCGGCGATGGTGTCCATCCCCACGCCGAACCCGTCCCGCAGGAACAACGAACGAGCGGCTCGGACGATGGCCTGCCGCTTCATCTCCGCGCGACGGCCGCTGGGGGGCTGTTTGACGCTGTCCACGCTCATGAGCCGACCTTAGCAGCCAACTGAACTGTACTGTTGAGTTCACATGAACTGAACAGTATGGTTCAGTTGAGTGCGCCGCGCCGGGGTCACCGCGACGGGCGCGCTGCTGCGTTCCTTCTCCCGCAGACCGCGGTGCCAGATCCGACGTCCGACACACGCCCGAAGGACCCCTGATGACCCATTCCGCAGCCGGTACGCCGCAGACGGACCGACATGACCGCCCCCTGCCCCCCGACCCTCGCCGCTGGGCGGCCCTCGCACTCATCTGTCTCGCCCAGTTCATGCTGGTCCTCGACGTCACCGTCGTGAACGTCGCCCTGCCCGACATGGCCGCCGACCTCGATCTCGGCCGGTCGACGCTGACCTGGGTGGTGACCGCCTACACCCTGTGCTTCGGCGGACTGATGCTGCTCGGTGGCCGGCTCGCCGACGCCCTCGGTGCCCGCCGCACCCTGCTCGCCGGACTCGCCCTGTTCACCGCGGCCTCACTGCTCACCGGTCTGGCCCAGAACGCCACGACGCTGCTCGGCGGCCGGATCGGCCAGGGCATCGGGGCGGCCCTGCTGTCCCCGTCCGCGCTCTCCCTCGTCACCACCACCTTCCACGGCACCGAACGCAACAAGGCCCTCGGCGTCTGGGCGGCCATCGGGGGCATCGGCTCCGCGGCCGGCGTGCTTCTCGGCGGAGCCCTGACCGACGGGCCCGGCTGGCCATGGGTGTTCTTCATCAATGTGCCGGTCGGGCTGCTCCTGCTGGTCGCACTCCCCGCCTTCGTCCCGGCCCGCGCCCCGCAGCCCGCACGGCTCGACGTACCCGGCGCGCTGCTCGTCACCGCGGGCACCGCCGCACTGATCTACGGCCTTGTCGAAGCGGGGGACAGCGGCTGGGCGGACGCCTCGACCGTGCTGCCGCTGGCCGGTGCGGTGGTCGCGTACGCGGCCTTCGCGGTGGTCGAACGGACGGGCCGGGCACCGCTGATGGACCTGAGGATGTTCACCCGGCGGCCGGTGCTCGCGGGCGCGTTCCTGATGCTCGTCGCCACCGCACTGCTGATCGCGTACTTCTTCCTCGGGTCCGTCTATCTCCAGCACATCCGCGGTCTCAGCCCGTTGGAGACCGGCCTGGTGTTCCTGCCTGTCGCCGTGGCCACCGGCATCGGCGCGCACCTCGGGTCCCGGCTCGTCGGCCGGATCGGCAGCCGCCCGACGGCCGCTGCCGGCATGGCCGTCGCAGCCGCCGGAACCATCCCGCTGACTCGGCTGTCGGAGACCGGCAGCGTCTACGCCGTGCTGCTGCCGGGCTTCGTCGTCGCCGCTCTCGGCCTCGGTGCGGTCTTCGTCACCGCCACGACGACCGCACTTGCCATGGTGGAGCACGAGGAGGCGGGGCTCGCCTCCGGCGTGGTCAACACCTTCCACGAGGTGGGTGGTTCGATCGGCGTCGCCGTCGTCTCCACCGTCGCCGCAGCCGGCTTCGAGCGTGGCTCGGTGGGCGGTTTCGGCGACGCGTTCACGGTGTGCGCCGTGGCGGCCGGTGCAGGCGCCGTCGTGGCCCTGGGCCTCGTTCCGCGGGGCAGGCCTCGGCCGACCGGCCCGCACGTGCACTGATCAGGGACGGCCGCTGACCGGCGGCAAGCAGTCGAGAAGGGTTTGCCGTGAGCCTGGCGGCTTCCGGTGCCGTGATCGGCACCGGAAGCCGCCCTCGCACAGGCAACGAGATCCGGGCGGGCTGTCAGCCCACCGTCCACTTCTGGTTGGCTGCGCCGGAACACGTCCAGATCTGCAGCCGGGTCCCGTTGGCGGAGTTGTTGTCCTTGACGTCCAGACACTTGTCGGCCTGCGGGTTCACGATGTCGTGGGCCCCGGTGACGGTCCACTTCTGGTTGGGGCCGCCGGTGCAGTCCCACAGCTGGACGGTCGTCCCGTCCGCGGTGCCGTTTCCGGTGACGTCCAGACACTTGCCCAGTGCGCGCAGGGTTCCGTCCGAGGAGACCGTCCACTTCTGGGCGGCGGTGCCGTTGCAGTCGTAGAGCTGGACGGCGGTGCCGTTGGCGGAGTTCGCCCCGGCGACGTCCACGCATTTGCCCGCGAGGCCCCTGATCGGAGCGCCGGTACCGCCGCCCGAACTGTCGCCGGTGGTCACCTTGACCTCGTCCACGACGAGTTGCTGCGGGAAGGCGGTGGAGCCGTCCGGATCGCCGGGCCAGTAGCCGCCGACGGCCAGATTGAGGATCAGGAAGAACGGCTTGTCGAACACCCAGCTCCGGCCGCCCAGGTCGGCGGGGGTCCGGCGCTGGTAGACCGTGCCGTCGACCGACCAGGTGATCGAGTCGGGCGCCCAGTCGACGGCGAACGTGTGGAAGGCGTCCGCGAAGGCCTGACCGTTCGGCAGGGAGTAGCCCGCGCCGATGCCGCCGGAGCCGGAATAGCCGGGGCCGTGGATGGTGCCGTGCACCGTCGACGGTTCGAAGCCGACGTTCTCCATGACGTCGATCTCGCCGGAGGCGGGCCAGCCCACCTGTCCGATGTCGTCGCCGAGCATCCAGAACGCGGGCCACATGCCCTGCCCGCGCGGGACCTTCATCCGGGCCTCGACGTGGCCGTACGTCGTGGTGAACTTCCCGGAGGTGTTCAGGCGTGCCGAGGTGTACTGACAAGTGCCGTACCAGCACTGGTAGTTGCTCGGGTTCTCCTTGCGGGCGGTGATCACCAGATGGCCCTGGCCGTCCAGTGCCGCGTTCTTGTTCCCGGACGTGTAGTACTGCCGCTCGTGGTTGTTGACGTTGTCGCCGGTCTCGATCTGCCACTTGGAGGAGTCGACGGCCGAACCGGCGGGGCCGTCGAAGGTGTCCTGGAACGTCACCGCCGCCGCGGCCGCCGCCGGGGCGGCGGTGGAGTCCGCCGCCGCGGAGGTACCGACGGCGGCGGACGCGACGAGCACGCCCGACAGGGCGGCGAGGAGACATCTGCGGAGCAGGCGCGGGGAGTCCATGACTCTCCCTTCCGTACGGCGACCCGCGTGACGGGTGGGCCGACTGGGGTGGGGGGTGCATGCTTCGCCTCTTGATTTAAGAAGTGAGGTAAGGCCGTGTCAAGACTCTGGTCCGGACCAATAATCGGGAGGTCGGTTTCTCAGGCGCGACGGCGCTTGGGGTGCACCGCCCGTCCGAGCCGGCGCCCGAGCAGCAGGTAACCCACCAGCGCGCCAGAGGTGTTGAGGATGACGTCGTCGATGTCGAAGGCGCGTCCCGTGACGAACGCTCCCTGGGCCAGTTCGACCAGGAGCATGACGAGCGCGGTGAGCACCAGTACGCGCAGGAATCCCCGCGTCTTCGGCGCCAGCGTCGGCATCAGGATGCCGAACGGCACTCCGAGCAGCAGGTTTCCGCCGACCTGCTTCACGGCGTCGCGGAACTCCGGCTGGGAGAGGTAGGCGTGCAGGGAGCGCCCCGGGTGGAGATTGCTGTGGACCAGCGCCTCCGAGGCCGGGGAGGGCTCCAGGGTCAGCCGGGCGAGCACGGCGGCGAAGGCCACCATGGCCGCGAACGCCAGCAGCATGACCAGCAGGCGCACGGGCAGCGGCAGTACCTTGGCGTCCCGCGCCGCCGCCGGTGTCCGGCCGCCTGAGGCCGAACTCGGCCTTTTGGGCGCGGACTTGCTCCCCCACATCCAGGAAGTGGTCTTCTCTCCGGACCGGGCGGACCTCGATGTCCGGCCGGACTTGGCATCGCCGGTCCTGGCCGCCTTCCCGCGCCCGGTCCCGGGTGCCGTCCTTCCCCCACCGGACTTCGCCGACTTCTCCCCGCCGGACTTCGCCGCCTTCCCGCCACCTGACTTCGCCGTCGTCTTCCCGTCCGATTTCGCCGTCCTCTTCCCGCGCGCGGTGCCGGAAGCCGACGCCGCCGCTCGCCTGCCGGACCTGACGGCACCGGTCAGAAATGCCGTACGGACCATGCGATCCTCCCGTTTTCAACTGCCCTCTGGGTAATCGCGGTTACCCGCGATCCCGGCAACGATGCCGAGGTCGCGGGGGAGCGTCGTGCGGACGGTCGGGCCCCGAGGGTGCGTCGCTGCCCCGACCCGCACGCGACCGGTTTCCTTCCGTGTTCCCGGGGCACTTCGGGCATCGGCCCCTCGCGCGCCACCGCCGCTCGGAGGGGTGGCGATGCTTGGATGACGAAGCGGAATATATGCACCCAAAAAGGCGATCGAGGGAGTGCGGAGGTGACCTGTGACGCCGTGTACGGCGCTTCGTGGCGCGCTCGAAGTCGTGGCCTGGTGGACCGTGCTCTTCCTGCTGTGGCTGGTCCTCATCGGCACGGTGGACACCCTCGAACTGGTCATGGGAGCGGCCGCGGCTCTCGTGTGTGCGGTCGCGGCCCGGGGAGCGCGCCGGGCGGTGGGCGGCCGGTGAACGGCTGGACGGCCACGGCGACGGCCGTGCTCGCCCTGGGCGGCGCGGCCGCGGTGTGGGGCGTCGCGACGGGACCGCTCGGCCGCCGGGTCGTGGCACAGAACCTGTCCACGTCGCTGGCCTGCCCCGTCCTTCTCCTCCTCGCCCAGGGGTACGGCAGGCCGTCCTACGTGGATCTCGCCCTGGTCCTCGCCCTCCTCGGCCCCGTCGGCACCCTCGTGTTCGCCCGGCTGCTCGCCGAGGACCTTGAAGGGGATCCGCCCGGCGCCCGGGCGGCGACCTACACGGTCGCGGCGTTCGGGGCCACTGTCGTGATCGTCCTGTGCGCGGTCGTCGGCCCCGGCAGGGCGATGCTGAAGCTCCTGGTGACCGGCGCCCTGCTGATCGCCGGGAACCTCGTCGCTTCCCGGGCCCTGGCCGGGGGACTCTCCGGGAGCCGTCATGGATGACCCGCTGATCGTGGTGGCTCTGCTGCTCGTCGCCGCCTGCGCCACCGCGGCCGTCGCCGTGCGCGATCCCGAGCGCCAGGCCCTCGTCCTCGCGGTGCTCGGTACGGCCCTCGCCGTCCTGTTCACCGTGCTCCAGGCGCCCGACGTGGGCCTCTCGCAGCTGGCCGTGGGCTCCGCGCTGACACCGCTGCTGCTGATGCTGTCGGTGCGCAAGGTCCGACGGCGCGAGCGCGACAAGGGGAGGACGCGGTGACGCGACGCGTACGGCGCTGGGTCCTGGCCGTCGGCGGCGCGGGTCTGGCGGCCCTCCTCGTCGCCGCCTGCCCGGCGCTGCCACCCTTCGGCGGTGCCACGCACCCGTACGGCGACCGGGTGGTCCGCGAGTCGCTGGCCCGGCAGACCGCCAACACCGTCGCCTCCGTCAACTTCGACCAGCGCGCCTTCGACACCCTCGGCGAACTGGGCATCCTGTTCGCCTGCGTGATCGGCACGGTGGTCCTGCTGCGCCAGACCCGCGACGAGCGGCGCGCCGCACCGGAACCCGCCGCGGTGGCCCTCCCGGTACGCCGGTACGCGCTGGTCGTGCTTCCCGTCGCGCTGCTCACCGGCCTGTACGTCGTCGCGCACGGACAACTCAGTCCCGGTGGCGGCTTCCAGGGCGGGGTGGTGACCGCGACCGCGCTGCATCTGCTGTACCTCGGAGCCGACTACCGCGCCCTGGAGAACCTCCGCCCGATCGGTCTCTACGAGGTGGGCGACGCGCTCGCCGCCTCCGCCTATCTCGTCACGGGCCTCGCGGGGCTGCTCGGCGGGACGGCGTTCCTCGCCAACACCCTCCTGCCGTACGGCACGTTCAACACGCCGGCGTCCGGCGGGAACGTCCCTCTCCTGAACGCCGCCATCGGCATGGAGGTCGCCTGCGCGGTCGTCGTGCTGCTCGCCCGCTTCCTGGACCAGGCCGTGGAGATCGAGAAGGAGAGCGGTTCGTGATGTCCGTACTGCCGTACCTCGTCGCCGTGTGGATCTTCCTGACCGGCTGCTACGGGATCGCCACCAGCCGGAACCTCATCCACGCCGTGGGCTGCCTCGCCGTCTGCCAGTCCGCCACCTACGTCCTGCTGCTCGCCGTCGGCTATCGCGACGGCGGCACCGCGCCCGTCTTCTCCGACGTCGAACCCGGGTCGCGCTCCGTCGTGGACCCCGTCGTGCAGGCCCTCGCCCTGACCGACGTCGTCGTCGGTGCGACCGTCACCGCGCTGCTGCTGGCCCTCGTCATCCAGGTCTCCAAACGCCACGGCACGGTCGACCCCGACGAGCTCTCGGAGCTGCGCGGCTGATGAACCACCTGCTTCCACTGCTCGTAGCGGCACCGCTGCTCGGAGCCGCACTGCTGGTCGCGGGCGGCCGCCGGCTGCCGCGCGCCGTCGCCGAACCGGTGGGCTGCGCCGTCTCCGCGGGCACGGCGGTCCTCGCGATCGCCCTGCTGCTCAACTCCTCGCCTCCGCTGGTCGAATGGGTGGGCGGCTGGGCGCCGAAGGACGGCGAGAGCGTCGGCATCGTCCTCGTCGGGGACGGACCGGGGCTGGGCATGGCCGCGCTCGCCTCCCTGCTGACCCTGGCGGCGCTGGTGTATTCCTGGCGCTACTTCGACGAACCGCCGCGCCGCCACGCGGGCTCCTTCCCCGCGCTGATGCTGCTGTTCCAGTCCGGTATGTGCGGCTTCGCCGTCGCGGGAGACCTCTTCGACGCGTTCGTCTTCTTCGAGCTGATGAGCGTCGTGGCCTACGCGCTCACCGGACATCGCGTGGAGGAGGCGAAGGCCGTGCAGGGCGCGCTGACCTTCGGGGTCGTCAACTCCCTGGGCGCGTACGCCATGCTGCTCGGCATCGCCCTGCTCTACGCGCGCACCGGCGAGCTGGCCATGGTGAAGATCGGCAGGGGGCTCGACGAGCACGGTGGGCCGGACGCCCTCACCCTGACCGCCTTCGTGCTCGTCCTGACCGGCCTGCTGGTCAAGGCCGCGGCCGTGCCCTTCCACTTCTGGCTGCCGGACGCGCACGCCGTGGCCCCCACGCCCGTGTGCATGCTGCTGTCCGGGGTGCTGGTGGAAATGGGTGCGTACGGCGTGTGGCGTGTGTACGGCACGGTGTTCGACGGACCCGGCGGGATCCCGGCGGCCGACGTGGAACGCGCACTGGTCGTCCTCGGCGTGCTCACCGGGGTGGTCGGCGCCCTCATGTGCTGGTACCAGCGGCACATCAAACGACTGCTGGCCTACTCGACCGTCGCCCACATGGGGCTCTTCGTGATCGGCATCGGTTCGCTCACCCCCGAGGCCGACGACGGGACCGCGCTGTACATCCTGGGACACGCCGGCGTGAAGGCCGCCCTCTTCGCCTGCACGGGCATCCTGCTCGACCGGTACGGCAGCGTCGACGAGCACGCGCTGTACGGTCGCGGCCGGTCGTTGCGCGGGGTCGCCGTGCTGTTCGCCCTCGGCGCGACCGGCCTCGCCGGACTGCCGCCCTTCGGAACCGGGCTGGGCAAGGCGGTCACGGAAGAGGCGGTCGGCGGCCCGCTGTCCGTGGTGTTCGTCGTCGTCTCGGCCGTGACCGCGGGCGCCGTGCTGCGGGTCGCCGCGCGCGTGTTCCTCGGAGCCGGTCCCGAACCCCGCGACGTGTCCGCGTACGAGACCACCGGCATCCGTGAGGAGCCGGAGACCCGGCACCGGCTGAGCCGGGTACCGGACACGATGACCGTGGTTCCCGCCCTGCTGCTGGCCGGATCCCTCGCCGTCGGCGCGGTGCCGGGCGTCGCACGCCTGGTGGGGCACGCCGTGAGCGAGGCGGGGTCCGGCGGGGCGGTCACCTCGCCCCACTGGACACCCGCCGGTGTGTTCCTCGGGCTGCTCTCGACCGTGCTGGCGCTGGGCCTGGCCGCGCTGGCCGTGTCCCGTCCGGAGCCGTTCGGCGAGCAGCCTTGGACAAAGCCGTTGCGGCGCCTGCAGTCGGGCCACATCGGTGACTACGTGGCCTGGACGCTGGCGGGCGCGACCCTGCTCGGCGCGCTGGCACTGCCGGGCATCCTGCCGTAGGGGGTGGTGCCGTCCGGACCAGGTCGGACCGGCCCCCGGCGTTCCCCTGCCGTCGGGGGGACCGGTTCACGCGCCGTAGGTGACCGTCACCTCCTCGAAGCCCAGGGAGCGCAGCAGCCCCTGGAGCATGCCGGTGGTGTTCTCCTCGGCGCGCGCGGTGAGGCGGGAGTCCTTCGCGGCATCACCGATGTGCTTGGCCGCGAGCCGCTGGACCGCCCGCTCGTCGTTCGGGTTGTCCGAGAAGACGTCGCCGAGCCGGTCGAGGAGGCCACGCTGCTTGGAGACGGCGTACGAGTGGTCGGGGTCGAGCGCGGGCTTGCCCAGCGCCGCGTGCGGGAGCCGGAGCGTGGCCGACGTGCGGTCCTTGTCGACCGTCACGTCCTTCTCGCCGAGCTTGCCGAGGTCGACGTACGCGTCGACCGTGCCGGCGCCCACGTACAGCGTGCGGGTGCCGCGGATCGCGTCGGGCAGGTACTTGGCGTCCTTCTCCAGGTCCACGACCACCTGGAAGTTGCCCGACGCGGCGTCGTAGCGGCTGATGTCCTGGATCGACTTGAGCAGCGCGGGACCCGACCGGTCGTGGGTCTCGGTGCCGAACACGTCGTGCAGCCCGGGCAGAAGGGCCAGCCGCACCCCGGCGAACAGCACCACGAGCACCAGCACGAAGGCGCTGACCACCTTCGCCCAACCGGGCATGCGCTTGATGGACGTCGTCATGTCGACGGTCCTCCTTTCAACGACCCGGTTACCCCCCAACTGCCGTGACAGGCCCGCGTCTCGGGCCGGCCGCGGGCGCCGCCGTGGTTCGCCGTACGCCGCGGACGCACGGCGTCCGACCCTGCCGCAGCACCGGCCGGATCCGCCGCTCCGCACGACGCATCGGTCAGCGCGCGACCCGGACGGGACGGTCGCCGGACACACGCGACCACCAGACCCCTTCGCCGTGCGTCAGCCCTGGGAGCCGCAACTCGACGTCCCGCACCTTGCCGGCGGGCAGCTCACCCGTGACCAGCCACGAGGTGCGGCCGCCGGACGTTGCCCCGAACTCCGCCCCGCACGCCGCCAGATGGGCGGTCACCGCGGACAGGGCGTCGAGCGGGATCTCCACCTCGAAGGCGTGGTACGGCTCGTACACGCGGGTCCCGGCCTGTTCCAGGGCCCGGTGCAGCACGACGGGGGTCAGCCCGCGGAAGTCGGCCGCCGTGCTGATCGGCGCCGCGAACCCGGAGCGGACGAGCGTGACCCGGTAGTCCGTCACCGGCCGGCCGCGGGGGCCGCTCAGCAGCGTGGCGTGCACCGTGTCCTCGATCGCCTGGTGGAACGCCCGGGGCAGCGCGCCGAGTTCGGTCTCGTACGTGAAGACTCCGCCGGAGCCGCGCGGTCCCGGTTCGATCCGCAGCCCGATCGTCGCCCAGAACCCGACGTGCCCGTGCCGCTGGATCTCCTCGCACGCCTCACCGGTGCCCACCGGGCGCTCCAGCAGCCGCACCCGGCTCGGCTCGAAGTCGGCCTCGATGCCGAAGTCCTGTGCCAGCGTGGCCGCGAGGACCTCTTTCTGGACCTCCCCGTACAGCAGCAACGCGGTGCTGCCGGACGTGGCGGGCCTGGCGTGCAGCAGCGGGTCCTGGTCGGCGAGGGCCAGCAGCGCGGCGCGCAGTGCGGCGGCCTGCTCGGGACGCCTGGCCCTGACCAGTGTCTCCAGGGTCGGAGCGGCGAACTGCGGCGCCCGGTCACCGGACGGGCCGAGCCGGTCGCCGACGCGGAGCGCGCCCGCGCCACGGAGCACGGCGATGTTCCCCGGGGTGAGCCGGTCGGCCTCCGGCCGTCCGACCACCTGCATGCCCAAGGCCCGGCCGGGCACCCGCGCGGTCCGGCCGTCCGGCTCCCGCCGCCGGAACACCAGCCGCTGACGCTGTCTCACCTCTCCCTCGTACAGGCGCAGCCAGGCCGTGCGGTCGCCTCCCGGCCCGGGCCGTACGGCGAACACCGTGCCGCGCGGCTCACCGGACGAGGACGACGCCACGGTCGGGCCGGGGACCAGCCGGATCAGCTGCGCGACCAGCTCCGCGACGCCCTGCCCGCCGATCGCCGAACCGAAGAGCACCGGATGGACCGAGCCGTCGGCCGTCCGCGCGGCGAGGGCGGACTCCAGCTCGTCGGGGGTCGGCGACGGACCGTCGACCAGGGCCGCCAGCACACCGGGATCCACCTCGGCGAGCGTGCCGGCCGCGATGTCGTCGAGGGGCCGCGGCAGGACCCGGGCGTCCGGTGTGCCGAGGGCGCTGACGCGGCTGAGCGGGACGACGTACGGCGTGAGGAGCCGCCGTACGTCGTCGAGGAGCGCGCCTTCGCGCGCCCCCGCCCGGTCGATCTTGTTGACGAAGACCAGGGTGGGCAGGCCGAGCCGCCGCAGCGTCCTCATCAGGACGCGCGTCTGCGCCTGCACGCCCTCGACGGCGGAGAGCAGCAGCACCGCCCCGTCCAGGACCTCCAGGGCGCGCTCGACCTCGGCGATGAAGTCGGAGTGTCCGGGGGTGTCGATCAGGTTGACGTGGACGTCCCCGGCGCGGAAGGCGGCGACGGCCGAGCGGATCGTGATCCCGCGCTGCCGTTCGATCGCCCCGTCGTCCGTACGGGTGTCACCGGCGTCGACGCTGCCGAGCCGGTCGATGGAGCCGCCGTCGAACAGCAGCCGCTCCGTGAGGCTGGTCTTGCCCGCGTCGACGTGGGCCAGAATTCCGATGTTCAGGGTGTGCATGTGTGGTCGAGTCCTCGGGAACAGTCGTCCGGTGGGGGCGCTGAGGTGTTCCGAGGAATCGGCGCATGTCGTTCTCCTGGGTGCCGGGTGGCTCTGACGTCGTCATCATGGCGCGGTCCGGGCGGTCGTCCGCAACCGAATTTGGCCCCGGTCGAGTGACCGGGAGGTCCCCAGTAGCATGAAACACGCACCCCGGGCCGATCTCGCCGCACGGCGCCACGGCCCGGTTCGATCATGCGAGGAGCGGTCGTGCGTGACATCGCCGTGTTCAGCGGTAGTGCCCATCCCGAGCTGGCCGCGGAGGTCTGCGCCCATCTCGGTGTCCCCCTCAGCCCGACCCGCGTCAGCCGCTTCGCCAACGACTGCCTGGAGGTCCAGCTCCAGGCGAACTGTCGTGAGCGTGACGTCTTCCTCGTGCAGCCGCTCGTCTCACCGGTGCAGGAGCACCTCGTCGAGCTGCTGATGATGTGCGACGCGGCGAGGGGTGCGTCGGCGGGCCGGATCACCGTGGTCATGCCGCACTACTCGTACGCCCGCTCGGACAAGAAGGACATGCCCCGCATCTCCATGGGCGGGCGGCTCGTGGCGGACCTGCTGGTGGCGGCCGGGGCGAGCAGGGTCCTCGCGATGACACTGCACTCCCCGCAGGTGCACGGCTTCTTCTCGGTTCCGGTGGACCATCTGCACGCCCTGCGCGAACTGGCGGCGCACTTCCGCGGCCACGACCTGTCGCGTACGACCGTGGTGTCGCCGGACCTGGGCAACGCCAAGGAGGCCGCGGCGTTCGCGCGGCTGCTCGGGGCGCAGGTGGCCGCCGGTGCCAAGCAGCGGTTCGCCGACGACCGCGTGCGCATCAGTTCCGTCATCGGAGAGATCGCCGGACGCGATGTGATCGTGCTGGACGACGAGATCGCCAAGGGCAGCACGGTCCTCGAACTCCTGGACAGGCTGCGGGAACTGGGCCCCCGGTCGATCCGGGTCGCCTGCACCCACGGGCTGTTCGCGGCCGGCGCGCTCAAGCGGCTCAGCGAGCAGAGCGACGTCCTGGAGATCGTGTGCACGAACACCGTGCCGGTCCCGGTCGAGGAACACACGGAGAAGCTCCGCGTCCTGTCGATCGCGCCGGCGCTCGCCGAGGCGGTGCGGCGCATTCACAACGGTGAGTCCGTCAGCGCCCTGTTCGACGCGCCCCAGAGCGAATAGACAGGAAGGAGCGGAACTTCCCGCCCGTCCGCAGGGCCGGGGAAGCGGCCTGGTGCCCGCCCGGGAAGCCGCGAGCAACGCTCGGCGTCACCCAGGTGATCAGGAGGGCTCGCAGTGGCGAAGGCGAAATTCGAGCGGACCAAGCCGCACGTCAACATCGGCACCATCGGTCACATCGACCACGGCAAGACGACGCTCACCGCGGCCATGACCAAGGTGCTGCACGACCGGTTCCCCGACCTGAATCCGTTCACGCCGTTCGACCAGATCGACAAGGCTCCCGAGGAACGCCAGCGCGGCATCACGATCTCCATCGCCCATGTCGAATACCAGACGGAACACCGGCACTACGCGCACGTCGACTGCCCGGGCCACGCGGACTACATCAAGAACATGATCACGGGCGCCGCGCAGATGGACGGCGCGATCCTGGTCGTCGCGGCGACCGACGGGCCGATGCCGCAGACCAAGGAGCACGTGCTCCTGGCCCGCCAGGTCGGCGTCCCGTACATCGTCGTCGCGCTCAACAAGACGGACATGGTGGACGACGAGGAGATCCTGGAACTCGTCGAGCTGGAGGTGCGCGAGCTCCTCACCGAGTACGAATTCCCGGGTGACGACGTGCCCGTGGTCCAGGTCTCCGCGCTCAAGGCCCTCGAGGGCGACCCGAAGTGGAGCGCATCCATCCTCGAACTCCTCGCTGCCATAGACGAGTTCGTGCCCGAGCCGGTACGCGATGTGGACCGGCCGTTCCTGATGCCGATCGAGGACGTCTTCACCATCACGGGCCGCGGCACGGTCGTCACCGGCCGCATCGAGCGCGGCGTGCTGAAGGTGCACAGCGAGGTCGAGATCATCGGTGTCCACGAGCAGAAGACGAAGACCACGGTGACCGGCGTCGAGATGTTCCGCAAGCTCCTCGACGAGGGACGTGCGGGGGAGAACGTGGGACTGCTGCTGCGCGGTGTGAAGCGGGAGGACGTGGAGCGCGGGCAGGTCGTCATCAAGCCCGGATCGGTCACGCCGCACACGGAGTTCGAGGCGCGGGCCTACATCCTGTCGAAGGACGAGGGCGGCCGGCACACGCCCTTCTTCGACAACTACCGCCCGCAGTTCTACTTCCGCACCACGGACGTCACCGGGGTGGTGACGCTGCCCAAGGGGACCGACATGGTGATGCCGGGCGACAACACCACCATGCAGGTGCAGTTGATCCAGCCGATCGCCATGGAGGAGGGGCTGAAGTTCGCCATCCGTGAGGGCGGCCGCACGGTCGGTGCGGGGCAGGTCACAAGGATCCGGAAGTAGCCTCCGGGCGGCTGAACGCCTCGTCGAGGGACGCGGAGGGCGGCAGCAGCCGTGCGAGACCGGTCGCCCGCAGGACGCGCAGCGTCAGCGCCTGGGTGCAGACGAGGTGCAGCCGCCCGCCGCGGTCGAGGACGCGCCGCCTGGCGCGGTACAGCAGGCGCAGGCCCGAGCAGTCGAAGAAGTCGGCGGGCCGCAGGTCGATGACGACCTGCGGTGCCCGGCCGCCGGTGACGGCGTCCAGGGCCGGGGCGATCTCCAGCGCCGCGAGGATGTCGATCTCCCCGTGGAACTCCAGGACGACATGTCCGCGGTCCTGACGGATACGCAGATGCCGGGTCGGGGGTGCGGGGTCGTGCGGCACGAAGACATCACCTCCAACCGGCAGCCGGCCCGCTGCCGAAGGCAGGGGCCAGTGAGACCGGGAGCCGGGCGACGACGTCCGGCGCGTGAGGACACGCTGCCGGGCCGCCGGTGGTTGCAGAGCTCTTCCTTGCTCTGCAAGTTACCCCCGATGGAGTGAATTCCAGCATGTTCGATTGACATATGTCTTCGATTTAATCGGCGAGTCGCGCCGCGGATGTGTGGCTTGGGAGGCCGACGTGGCTCCGTCCGTCCCCCCCGTCGTGTCCTCCAAGTCACCCTTGACTCAAGGACGTTGGCGCCGGAGAGGCTGGTCACGGGCGCGGCCCGCCTCCGCGACCGGCTCGCCCGGCCTGCTCAGGCGACGACGAGCACCAGCTTCCCCGCCGCCCGTCCGGTGCCGCCGAGAGCGTGCGCCTCGGCGGCGTCGGCCGGCGGGAAGCGTCGACGGACCGCAGGTCCGCACCGACGCCGTTTTCTCGGTCACAGTCGACCCCGGACCCGAGGTGCTGCGCACGGCCGACACGGTGGTGATCCCCGCCGTCGGCCCGGCCGGCGCGCGGCCCGCGGCTGCCGGCTGCCGGCTGCCGGAGTCGGGCGACCTCTCGGTGGACCGGATCGCCGGCGAGGTCGGCTTCGCGACGGCCGCCTCGCTGCGCCAGCACCTGCACGTGGCCATCGGCGTCTCGCCCCCAGGCGTAACGGCGCACCTTCCGGGCGACCCGGTAGCTCCCCCTCCGAAGAATCGCGAGCCTCCATCGAACGAACCGCGTCGTCGCGGCGTCGAAGGAGGGAGACGACAGCCGGAGGGCAAGGGGTGGGCATGCGCAAGGGACTCGCGGCGACGATGGTTCTGCTCGGTGCGGCCGCGGTGGGCTGCGGGGACGGGAACGGCGGCGGCCTCGTGGTCACCGGGACGCCGCCCGCCACGCCGTACACCGGTCCGCTGACCGTGCCCGTGAAGGAGGCGGCCGGCGAGGACGACGGCGAGGACAGCCCCCGTGCCATCCGGGTGCGGTCGGGTGCGGCCGGGCGCGCGCTGGAGTGCGACGCGGAGATCTACTCGGGTGGCGGCAGCGACCCGTGGAGCAAAGGCGACGGCGGCTCGACGCCCGAGGAGGGCCTGCGGGCGTTCTTCGACATGGACCAGCCCGAACTGCCCGAGTCCGGCTACCGGATGGAGCGCAAGGAGAAGAGGCGTGTGCTGTTCTCGTACGACGTCGACGGCCGCACCAAGGTCGCCGTCGTCGTCGCGCTGGACCGCCCGCACCGCCCCGGCTGGGGCCCGGAGACCAGCGCGTCCTGCGACCCGGCCGAACTTCCCGCGAGCTTCACCGACTCGACCTCGTACGAGATCTGGACCGACCGCGACGGCCGGCGCGTCCCGGTCACGAAGGTGCACAGCTCCGTCGGCGCCGCGCACTGCGACTGGGAGAGCGCGCGCTTCCTGGCGATCGGCCGGGGCGAGGACGGCAGGCTCTACGCGCGCGATCCCGAAGGAGTCCTCGACGGGATGCTCACCTCCGCGTACGACCCGGACGGCACCATGCCCGCCGGAGCACGGGACACCGGCTACCGGCTCCACGACCGGCAGTTGTGGCTGACCGCCGGCCGGTCGAAGGCGTACGTCCGCACGCCGGACGGGGTCGAGGTGTGGCCCGCGGTGAAGGAGGGCGTCGGCTGCAAGTGAACCGTCAGCGACTGCGGTGCAGGGCGACCAGCAACTGCCAGACCTGGTGGGCGATCTCATCGGCGGTGCCCTCCAACAGCCCGTGCAGCCAGTCCGCGAGCACCCCCGCGAAGGTGGCCGCGACGGCGGACGCGACGAGCGGGGCGTCCGGGGCGCCCACGAGGGTGCGTTCGGCCAGACTGCGGGCCCGCAGGTCGCGGTGCAGCACGCTGCCGAGCGGGCCGCCGCCGCCCGGACTCAGCAGCGCACGGTAGAGGGCGGCGTGCGGGGCGAGACCGGCGAAGAACGCGAGCAGGGCAGGTGGCGCCGACACCGGATCGGGGCGCCCGCGCCAGGCGTGCAAGGCATCCACGGCGTCCCGTACGACATCGGCGCAGGCGTCGACGGCGAGCGCCTCCAGGTCCGCGTAGTGCAGGTAGAACGTCGCCCGGCCGACCCCGGCCCGGCGCACCAGCGCCGCGACGCCGACCTCCGTCAACGGCCGCTCGGCGCACTCCTCCAGCAGCGCCCGGCGCAGTCTGGCGCGGGTCCGGGCGGCCCGCGGGTCCCCGGACGTCACCGGGCGATCAGGACGACGGCCAGGGCGAGTGCCCCAGGCAGGGCCTGCGCGAAGAGGATCCGGCGGTTCGCGGTGACCGCTCCGTAGACGCCCGCGACCACGACGCACACCAGGAAGAAGACCTGGACGCGGAAGCCGGTCGGATCGTCCGCGACGAGCCCCCACACCAGCCCCGCCGCCAGAAATCCGTTGTAGAGCCCCTGGTTGGCGGCCAGCGGTGCGGTGGCCCGGGCCATCTCGGGGTCGAACCCGTGCAGGCCCCGTCCCGGCGCGCGCTCCCACAGGAACATCTCCAGGACCAGGATGTACGCGTGCAGCGCGGCCACCAGCCCCACCAGCACGTTCGCGACCGTCTCCATCGTCAGCAGGCTCCGTCGTCTCATATTTCTTGGACAGCTGTCCACTATAGCTGGACAAGTGTCCAGGAAATATGCCGGGGAGGTCACACGACACCTCCGGTTGTGGTGTCCGCCGTCGGGGTAGCGATGGACGGGATTTCCGTTACCTGAGGGGGAGTTGACGTGTCGGGCAGCCTCGCGCCGGCCGGCTGGAGCGGAAGCGAGCGGAGGATGTGGGCCGCTTTCCGGCGAGGGGAGTGGTTCACGCACCGGGGCGAGGTGCGGGCCCGCGTCGTGCGGAGACTCCTGCTGGCGCCACCGCAGGCCGAGGCGGGACATGTGCCGCGGCTCAGGCTCAGGAACGTGTCGATCACCGGCCGGCTCGATCTGGCCGAGGCCGTCCTCGCGGGGACCCTGCGACTGCACGGCTGCCGCTTCGATCAGGTGCCCTGCCTCGACGGCGCCACCCTCGGGGCGCTGGAGATGCGCGACTGCGAGCTGCCCGGACTGTCGGCCGTGGGCGTCACGATCGGCTGGAAGTGCGAGATCGCCGGGTGCGAGGTGCGCGGGCCCATCGACCTCTACGGCGCTTCGATCGGCGGCACCCTGCGGCTGGAAGGCAGCCGACTGACGGGGCACGGGGAGCGGCGCGGCGAGGGCGCCCTGCAACTGCTGTGCGCCACCGTCGGAGGCGACGTCCAGGCGGGCACGGGGCTGCGCGTCGACGGCTGCACCGACCTCAGGGACACCTCCGTCCGCGGCAGCGTCGTACTCAAACGCGCCGAACTGCGCAACCCGGCCGGCGCGGCCCTGAGAGCCAACAGGCTGCACATAGGAGGGGACTTCAACTGCCGGGGCGGCCTCGTCGCCGAGGGCACCGTCGATCTGTGCGACGCCCGCGTGGGCGGCGGCGCGCTCTTCCAGGAGGCCGTGCTCGACTCCCCGAACGGACCCGCGCTACGGGCTCACGGCATAGACGTCGGCGCCGAGTTCAACCTGTGCGACGGGTTCACGGCGCGTGGCAGGGTCTCCATGAGCAGCATCACCGTACGCAGCCGTCTTTCCTTCAAGGACGCCCTCATCGAGGCGCCCGCCGGTCAGGCCGCCCTGATCAGCCGCCGCTCCACCGCCTCCGAACTCGACCTGCGCTTCCGCGAACCGGTGAAGGGCACCGTCGACCTCAGCCACACCCGGGTCACCGTGCTGAAAGGCACCCCGCCGCGCTGGCCCGTGGCCCTGCGCATGGAGGGGGTGGTCTACGACAGCCTGCTGCCCCAACTCCCCGCCGCTCAGCGGCTTCCGCTGCTCACACGCGATCCCGAGGGGTTCACCCCGCAGCCCTACGAGCAACTGGCCTCCTCCTACCGGCTGCACGGTCACGACGGCGACGCCCGCACCGTGCTTCTCGCCAAACAGCGACGCCAGCACACCACGCTGCCGTGGCCGGGCCGGGTGTGGGGCGGCCTCCAGGACATCACCCTCGGCTACGGCTACCGGCCGATGCGGGCGGTGTGGTGGCTGTGCGCGATCATGCTCAGCGGCAGCCTGCTGTTCACCCGATGGCCCCCACAGGCGGTCGACCCGGGCAAGCCGCCCCACTTCCAGGCCGCGATCTACACCTTCGACCTCGTACTGCCGCTCGTCGACTTCGGCCAGGAGCAGGCGTTCAGTCCGCGCGGCGGACTCCAGTGGGCGGCCGTGGTCCTCGTGTGCCTGGGCTGGCTGCTCGCGACGACGGCCGCGGCTGCCGCCAACCGGACCTTGCGCAGGGCGTGACGTCCCGCTCGCACTGCGTGCCCGTTCGCGGGACGGTCTCGCGGCCCTGGGACACGGGCGGGCGCGCCCCGCGGCTCGGGCGCGCGTGTGCCGCGACCCGAAGCCTCGGCACACCGTGCGGGGCGCCCTCGGTCCTGCCGCGAGTGCCGGTCGCCCCGCGGCGGCCGTCGGGCGCCTGCCGGGCGGCGGCCCACCGTGACCGCCGTACACAGCGGGACTCGTCCGCCGCGACCGCCGGTCCCAGCGCGAATGGGTGGCTGTCACCGTCCGGTTCAGCGCGAATTGGCGGCCGTTACCGCCCGGTTTAGCGCGACTCGGCAGCCGTCACCGCCCCGCTCAGCGCGACTCCGCCGCCGTGCGCAAGGTCAGCGCCCGAAGAGCGAGCTGCATCTCGAACTGAGCTGTGGGGTCGTGCAGTTGGGTCCCGAACAACTCGTCCAGCTGGCGCATCCGATAGCGCACCGTCTGCGGATGAACGGCGAGCCGCGCCGCCACCTCGCTCGCGTTGTGCCCGCACTGGAGCCAGCTGAGCAGCGTCTCCGCCAGCCGCTCCCGCTGCGGTGAACGCATCTCCACCAGCGGCCCGAGCCGCCGCTCGGCCATCGCGTCGACCAGGGCCTCGTCGCGGAAGAGCAGGAGCGTCGCCAGATGGTCCTGACAGCGCACCGGCTCCGTGCCCGGGAGGATGCCGCGCCGCGCCAGATCCAGCGCCTCGGTCGCCCAGCGCCACGACCGCGCACCCTCCTGGAGTGCCACGGTCGGACCCATCGCCGCGCGCAGTCCGTGCAGCGCCCCGGCGACCGCCCGTGCCCTGCCCGGCCCGTCCGGGTCGGGCACGACCAGCACGGCGGGCTGGACGTCGAACCGTGCCAGGAACTCCGCGGGCACGATCGGCCGTACCGCCCCCGGCCGTGACCCCTGGTCGACCACGACGACCGCGAGGGCCCGCGGCACCGGCCAGCGCGCCGAGTGCGCGAGACCGCCGATCGCCTCGGCCGACGCGGGCGGATCCGCGGTGAGCAGGTCGACCAGCCGGCGGCGCCGCTGCTGCAACTCCCCGGCCGCGTGCAGCCGCGCCTCCGTGTAGCCCGCCGTCGTCGCTGCCGCCATCTCGTCCAGGTGCAGGAACAGCGCCTCACCGAGGGCGGCCAGCACCTCGCGGGGCAGCAACTCCGCGTCGACCAGGGAGTTCACCCGGCGCCAGGTCACCCGCGCGCCGAGGCGCAGCGCGGACTGGAACGAGTCGAGACTGCGCCCCTCCTCCGCCTCGCCCCGCCCGATCCTCAGGTACGTCGCCTTCACCGGCTCCCAGCCGGTGTCCGGCTTCGCCATCCGCTCCAGGAACCCCTGAAGCGCATGCTCCACGCCCTGGTGCACGACATGCATGTACGTGTCGTCGGTAGGCCGGGCGTACTCGGGGATCTCGGTCCTGATGGCCCGTACGACCTCTTCGGCGATGTCGGCGAAGAAGGGCCTGAGGTGGTCGTGCAGGTCCGAAGGGAACACCTCGAACGGACCGTTGGGCTTTTCGTCCACGGCTCGGGCTCCTCCTGCGCACGGGATCAGGGGCTCCGAGACGATACGACGGGCGACCCGTCCCGGCTCATCCACCGCGGACGGACATAAGGGTGCGGTTCGTCACATCGCCTTTGTCAGCGAGCTGACAGAACCCGCATGACGAACTGTCAGCGGACCGTCTAACTCGACCGGCGTCCGTCGGCGGAGGCTGGGGGGAGACCACCCACCACTCACCTCCAGGGGGCAACAGCACTGCCCTCCCACCGAGTTGGAGCCACCATGACCGCAGCCCGGCCCGGGGCCGACGCCTTGCTCACGGACCATCTGCGGTACTGGGCCCGCCGGTGCCCCCAGCAGTGCGCTTTCCGGCACGTCGAGTTCGCCGGCTCCGCCTCCGAGGGATGGCACCGGACCCTGGGCTGGCGTGCCATGGACGCCCGGGCCCGCGCCGTCGCCGCCCGTCTGGTGACCCTCGCGGCGCCCGGCGACCGGGCCGCCCTGGTCATGCCGCAGGGCCTCGACTACGCGGCGGCCTTCCTCGGCTGCCTCTACGCCCGGGTGATCGCGGTACCGCTGTCCAGGCCACAACTCGCGGGCCACGACGCTCGACTGGCCGGCGTGCTGGCCGACTGCGAACCCGCCGTCCTGCTCTGCGACTCCGTCGACCTCACCTCCGTCGAGGCGTTCACGCTGGACCACGACCTGCCCGCGGTGCCGGTCGTGCCCGTGGACCACCTGCGCATCCAGCGTTTCGGGTTCGACGAGTACGAGTCCGTGCCGGATCCCGACGACACCGCCTACCTCCAGTACACCTCCGGTTCCACCCGCGACCCGGCCGGCGTGATGATCAGCCATGCCAACCTGGCCGCCAACGCCCGCCAGGCCCTTCACACGTTCGTCGACGACCCCGGGGCCACCACGGCCGTCGGCTGGCTGCCCCTCTTCCACGACATGGGTCTCGTCCTGAGCGTCGTCGCTCCCGTCATGGGCGGATTCCAGTCCGTGCTGATGGATCCCGTCGCGTTCCTGGAGGACCCGGCACGCTGGCTCCGCCTGCTCGGCTCGTACGACGGCACCGTGAGCGCGGCGCCGAACTTCGCGTACGACTACTGCGTGGCCCGCTCCGGTCCCGGCGCCGCCGAAACGCTGCGGCTGGACCGGGTGCACGTCCTGATCAACGGCGGGGAGCCGGTACGGCCGGGGACCATCGACCGCTTCCACGCGGCGTTCGCGCCGGCGGGGCTCGACCCGGCGACCCACCGGCCCGCGTACGGACTCGCGGAGGCCACCGTGCTGGTGACGGCCGACACCCGCGCGGCGGCCCCCACGACGGTGCGGTGCGATGCCGAAGCGCTCGCGGCCGGGCGCATCGAAGCGGCGTCGGAACGGACGACGGCGGAGGGCGGCGTGGCCGAACTCGTCGCGTGCGGCCCGCCGGCCGGACAGGAACTGCTGATCGTCGGGCCCGAGGGTGAAGAGCTGCCGGAGGACCACGTCGGTGAGATCCGCCTGACCGGCCCCAACATCGCGCGCGGCTACTGGAAACGGGCCGCTCCCACCCCCTTCGACCCGCGGGGCCGCCTGCGTACGGGCGATCTGGGCGCCCTGCACGACGGGCGGCTCCTGGTCACCGGACGCCTCAAGGACGTGATCGTCGTCGACGGGCGCAACCACTACCCCCAGGACATCGAGGAGACCGTGTGCACCACCCTGGACCTCGTACGCCGGGACCGGCTGGCCGCGTTCGGGGCACCCCGCGCGGACGGCACCGGGGAGGAACTCGTCGTCGTCGCGGAGTACGACCGGGACACCGAACCCACGCCGAAGGAGCTGCGCGACGCCGAACACACCGTGCGTGCCGCCGTGTCGGCGCGCCACGGACTGTGCCTCGGGTCGCTGCTCCTGGTCCCTCCGGGCTCGGTGCCGCGCACCAGCAGCGGCAAGGTGGCGCGCGCGGCCGGCCGGGCACGGTTCCTGGAAGGGGGGTTCGATCCCCGATGAGCCCCTCGCGGACCGAGATCCGGGCCGTGGTCGCCGGGCGGCTGCGCTCCTGGTACGCCCTCGAACCCGGCGAGAACGCCGGCGACCGTCCGCCGGCCCGACTGGGTCTCACCTCGCGCGACGCGGTGACCACTGACGGCCACGTGGCGCTGGCGGTGACGCCCCGCGGACAGCCGCACCGGGGTCTTCGTGGGCATCAGCGGGCAGCGAGTACGCCCGGGTCACGGCCGGCGCGCCGGACACCTGGACGACCGCGCCGGGCATCGCGGCGGCCCGTCTCTCCCACGCCCTGGACCTGGGCGGTCCGAGCCCGGCCGTCGCCACGGCGTGCTCCTCCGCGCTCCTCGCCGTGCCGCCGCCCCGTCGGCGCCATCGCCGCCACAGGTTCGGCGAGCAGACCCCTGCGGCCTTCGGGCGGGAGCCTGTGCTCGCCGCGGCGGACGGCGAGCACAGGTCATCGGCCTAGGCCGCGCGCGGCAGCGGAGTCATCTCCAGCCTGTCCGGCTTGACCGTGACGACGGCCTGGGGGCGCGGCGGTGCCGAGGCGAGCGTCAGACGCCAGCGCTGGAGAACGGTGGCGAGCACGACGAGGAGCTCCGTCCACGCGAACTCCTCACCGATGCACTTGCGGCGGCCGTCACCGAAGGCGAGGAAGGAGGAACGGTCGACCTGCTTCGCCCGCTCCGGCCCCCAGCGGTCCGGGTCGAAGACGGCCGGGTCGGCGTAGACCGCGGGATCGTGCTGATGGACGTACGGGCTGTAGACGACGTCGGCCCCCTCCGGTATCGGATGCCCGTCCAGCACGACCGGGCGTGTGGTGATGCGGGTGACCAGCCAGGCCGGCCCGTACATGCGCATGGTCTCCTTCAGCACGGCACGCAGGTACGGGAGCGAGGCCAGGTCCTGCTGCGCGAGCGGGCGGTCGCCGCACACGCCGTCGAGTTCCGCGTGCACGCGCCGCTCGATGTCCGGGTTCCTGCCGATCTGGTGGAGGGCCCACGCCAGTGTGGTCCCCGTCGTCTCGATGGCGCCGGTCAGGAGGGTGATCGCCTCGTCCTGGAGCTGCTGGTGGGACAGCGGGCCGGTCTCCGGGTCGTCGGCGGTCAGCAGGGTCGAGAACAGCCCGCCGCCGGGGGCCCCTTCGGACGTCCCGTGCGCGGGGCAGCCGGGCGGCGCCTGGGCTGCGGGCGGCGGTCCGGCCGACAGCTGCGTGCGCTGATGGTCGATCGCCCGGTCGATGAGGACCCGCAGGCGGGTCACCCGTCGCTCGTGCGCGCGGTTCGCCGGCAACGGCAATTCCGTCACCCAGCCCGGCAGGATCGTCTGCCGGATCGTGCCGCGCATGATCGCGGGCATGAGGCGGGTGAACTCCTCCTGGACCGCCGCGGGCAGGCCGGGTCCGAAGAGCGCCACGAGGAAGGTCGACAGCGCGAGGTCGTTCATGTCCTCGTACGTCGCGCGGGCGACTCCGGGGGTCCATCCGGCGGTCGCGGTCCGCACATGGTCGATCATGACGTCACCGCGCGTCGCGATGTGCGCCTTGTTGAACATCGGCTGCATCAGACGGCGGTGCTTCATGTGCCGGTCGCCGTCGGCGATCGTGGCGAGGCCGTCGCCGAAGAACACCCGTAGGGCGTCGATGATCTTCCCGCCCTTGGCGAAGGCGTCGACCTCAGTCACCAGCACCTTGCGGGTGACGGCCGGGTCGGTGACGACGTAGGCGGGCGTGGGGCCGAGAAGGATCCGTACGACGCTGCCCTGCGTGCGCAGGGAATCCATGAAGTCCAGCGGTCGACGGGCGAGTCGGTGCGCGTGTCCGATCAGGGGCAGGCGGCCGGGTGCGGTGGGGGTCACGGTGGGGGATGTGGTCCGGGTCGCGGTGGGGGGTGCGGTGGGGGAACCCGACGGGGAACTCATCTTCCAGTTCTCCTCAAGATCATGCCGGCTGGTGCCGAGCACCGCATGCATGCCCATCAAGATCACTCGGCACCCCCGGTACTTGATCGCATCCGATGACCTCGACACCCCCCACCGTCTGCCACTGCGCTGTCGGCGTGGGGATTTGTCGACGTGAACGCGCCTGCTGGAGGGTGACCGGACATTCACGGGTGGCAGGTGGGGGAGTTGATCCTTTAGGTGTCCAACCCGATAAGCTCCCCTGCGGCGCTGCGAGTTGACGTGAAGACACTCGGTCGTCTCGCCCGGCGTTCCCCGACGCGTACGGCGCCTGCACACCCCCCCGTTCGAGCGTGTTGCTTTCGAAGGATGCAGATGGAACTTGCCACTCCGCCCCCGGCGGCGCGGGCGCCCGTCGCCTGGTACAGCTGGTGGCTCATGCCCCTCGCCTTAGGCGCAGGCACGGTCGCCACCGCGGTCGCGGGACCCGACCAGGTCCAGATACCCGCCACGTTCGCCGGCGCCGCGGCCACCGCGGCCGGCGCCGCCTGTGTACGCCTCCTCGTCCGCACGCAGTCCCAGCTGCGCCGCGCCAACGGTGAGTTCCGCGCCTCGCAGGCCGAGCACTCGCAGCAGTGGCAGCAGCATGTGGCCGGTCTGGAAAGGAAGTTCACCGCCGAGCGATCCGGCCTCGAACATCGACTGGCCGAGCAGGCGCAGGCCTTCGAGGCCCGGCTCACCGAGGAGACCCAGGCCTACGAGAGCCGGCTGGCCGAAGAGGCGAAGGCGTACGAGAGCCGGCTCGTCTCCGAGGGCCAGGGCTATGAGGCACGCCTCACCGCCGAGGCCGAGGTCTGGCAGGAGCAACTCGCCCTCCAGCAGGCGGCCGTGGCGCGACTCGCCGACGTCCAGCTGCCCGAGGCGCTCAAGCGGCTGCGCTCGGGGGAAGCCATCGACGACATCCTGGCGGAGCTCGCCGGGGAATCCGAGGCGAGCCCCGAGCTGCGCGGCGAGCTGCGCAAGGTCCTGCGCACCGCGCTGATCGGCATGGAGGAGGAGTTCGACCGCTCCACCTCGGCCGAACAGGCCGTCATCAGCATCGGCAGCCGCATCCATGTGCTGACCAGCAAACTGCGCGGACGCCTGCACGAGATGCAGGGCGAGCACGGGCGGCTGCCCGCGGTCGCCAGCGGCCTCATGGAGCTCGACCAGGAGATCGGCCCGGCCGACTGCCTCGCCGCCAGCATCGGCGTGCTCGGCGGCTCGGACCGGCCCGGACGCCAGTGGCAGGAACCGCAGCGGCTGCTCAGCGTGGTCCGCGGCGGCATCGGCCGCATCAAGGACTTCGACCGGATCCAGGTCCGTCACCTGCCCGAACTCGGTGTCGACGGCGGCCTGGTGGACCATCTGACGCTGATCTTCGCCCACCTCCTCGACAACGCGGCGCGCTACTCGCCGCCCACCGAGCCCGTGGTCGTCTCCGGCAAGGAGGTCCCCAACGGCGTCGGCATCGAGATCCAGGACTCGGGCAAGGGCCTGAGCGAGGAGAAGAAGCGCGAGGCCGAGCAGTCCCTCACGGGAACAGCCGCGGGCCCGGGCCTCGGCGGCATCTCGGAGGACGCCAACCTCGGCCTGCGGGTCGTCGGCACCCTGGCGCGTCGCTACGGCATCCGTGTCACCTTCGCGGACTCGCCGTGGCTGGGCACCTCGGTGGTGGTCGTGGTCCCGCACAAGTACTTCAGCCCGCTGCCCGCCGCCGTCACCGAGCCGGCCCCGGCCGCCGCCGCGACCGCGCCGAGCACCGAGCCCACGACGCCCGCACCGACCACCGAGGACGTGGACACCACTCCCGGCGGTCTGCCCCGGCGCAGGAGCAGGCGCAGTGACGCGACGACGGTGGACCGGACGAGGCCTGCCGGACGTACGGAGGAGAACGTGGCCGCCGTACCGCCGGACGCGTCCTTCGCCGGCCTCGCCGCCTTCGCCACCGCCGGACGCGAGAGCGAACCGGTGCGCGAGACGACCGCGGACCGAGACCCGGCAGCCGGCGGCGAGCAGACCGCCGGGCCCGAGTTCAACGAGCACCGCACTGAAGAGAGCGACTAGTCCCATGACGCAACAGGGAACCGACGTGAGCTGGGCGCTCCGCGATCTGACGGAGAGCATCCAGGAGATCCGCTTCGCCCTCGTGGCATCGAGCGACGGCAAGGCCATCACCTCCTACGGCGCCGACGACCCCGACGACGTGGACCGTTTCGCCGCCGTGGTCGCCGGCCTCCAGGCGCTGGCCCAGCCCGTGGCCGAGCAGTTTCCGCAGTACGCGGGGCAGTTGCGGCTCGCGATGATCGAGGTCGACGGCGGCCACCTGTTCGTGGTGCGGGCCGGCGTGGAGACGTACCTCGGAGTGCTCGCGAAGGAAGGCCTCGACCAGGGCCTCCTCGGCCATCAGATGAGGGACCTGGCCCGCAGGATGGGTGAACTTCTGGGCACCACTCCGCGCCTGGAGGAGCACTCTGGATGAGTGCTCCCCGCCCGCCCACGGACCCGTCCGGTCTCGAGCGCTACTACGTCCTCACCGGGGGCCGCAGCGGACCGGGCGGTTCGGCGTCGAGCCTCGACGTGGCGACCCTGATCGTCTCCCGCGCCGCTGCCGTCCCCGGCATGCAGCACGAGCACGAGGAGATCATCCGGCGCTGCCGCGATCCGCTGTCGGTGGCCGAGCTCGGCGCCCACCTCGGATTGCCCTTCAACATTCTCGCGGTGCTCCTGGCCGATCTGCTGGACGCAGGCCGCGTCGAAGCCCGTCATCCCATCCCGGCGTCAGGCGCCGGCAGCGGGCCCGACCTCGCGCTCCTTGAGGAGGTACTCAGTGGACTTCAAAGGCTTTGACCACCCCGACCGGCAGACGGCCGGGGGCCCCCGCTCGGTGAAGGTGATGATCGCCGGCGGCTTCGGCACCGGCAAGACCACCATGGTGCGGTCCGTCAGCGACATCAAGCCGCTGACCACCGAGGAGACCCTGACCCAGGCCAGCGTGGACGTCGACAACCTGATCGGGGTGGCGGACAAGCAGGAGACCACCGTCAGCCTCGACTTCGGCAAGATCGGCATCAACGACCAGCTGGTGCTCTACCTGTTCGGGACGCCGGGCCAGGAGCGTTTCTGGTTCCTGTGGAACGGCCTGTTCAAGGGTGCCCTCGGCGCGGTGGTCCTGGTCGACACCCGGCGGCTGGCCTCGAGCTTCCGGGCCATCGAGGAGATGGAACGGCAGAACGTGCCGTTCGTCATCGCCCTGAACGTCTTCCCGGACTCCAAGGACCACCCGATCGAGGAGATCCGCGACGCCCTGGACATATCTCCGCACACCCCGATCGTGGCCTGCGACGCCCGCGACCGTGCCTCCAGCCGTGACGTGCTGATCGCCCTGATACGCCACCTGCAGGAACGCTCTGCCGCCGCAATGGAGCCCCGATGAACGACCAGCCCTTAAACGGTCCCGACGCCCCCCGCGGCTGCCCCGTGGCCCACGGCGGCGCGAGCGACACCACCCGTTTGTACGGGCCGGATGCCGCGCTCGACCCGCAGGGGATATACGCGCGGCTGCGCAAGGAGTACGGGGCGGTCGCACCCGTATTCCTGGAGGGCGACATCCCCGCCTGGCTGGTCCTCGGCTACCGGGAGAACCGCCGGGTGCTCGACAACGCACGGCAGTTCAGCCGTGACGCGCGCATCTGGCGGGACTGGCAGGACGGCCGTATCGAGGCCACCTCCCCGCTGATCCCGATGCTCGGCTGGCGCCCCGACTGTGTGTCCCAGGACGGCGAGCCGCACCGCAGGCTGCGCGGAGCGGTCACCGACAACCTCCAGACGGTCGCGGGCCGCGGTATCCGGCGTCACATCACGCATTTCGCGAACAAGCAGATCGACGCGTTCGCGGACGAGGGCACCGCCGATCTGGTGGCCGACTACGCCGAGTACCTGCCGATGCTCGTCCTCACCCGGCTCTTCGGGCTGCCGGCCGGCGAGGGCCGCAGTCTGGCCGTCTCCTGCGCTCAGGTCATCAAGGGCGGCGAGGACGCCGTGGTGCACAACGATCGCATCATGGAGATCCTCGGCGAACTCGCCGAGCGCAAGAAGGAGGAGCCGGGCGCCGACTTCACCACCGGACTGCTCGGCCACCACGCGGACCTCGACGACGACGAGATCCTCAGCCATCTGCGGCTGGTGCTGATCACCGCGCACACCACCACCAGCAACCTGCTGGCCCGGGTGCTCCAACTGGTGCTCACCGACACCTCCCGGCTCGCCGGACTCGTCAGCGGCCAGCTGAACGTCTCCGCGGTCGTGGAGGAGGTCATGTGGAACACGCCGCCGCTGGCCGTGCTCCCGGGCCGTTTCGCCACCGTCGACCTCGAACTGGGCGGTCACCACATCAAGGAGGGCGACCTCCTGGTGCTCGGCCTCACGGCCGGCAACCTCGACCCGGAGATCCGGCCCGACGCGGGTGTGTCCGTCCAGGGCAACCAGTCGCACCTGGCCTTCAGCGGCGGCGCCCACGAGTGCCCCGGCCAGAACATCGGCCAGGCCATCATCGAGACCGCCGTCGACGTCCTGCTGCACCGGCTGCCGGGCCTGCGCCTGGCCGTGCCTGCCGACGAGCTCACTTCGACCGCCTCCACCTGGGAGGCCCGACTCGACCGGCTGCCGGTCGAGTTCGCGGCACAGGCCACGGCGGTCTGACCGCACGCTCGGCGCTGCCCGGCCGGACGGCTCCGGCCGGGCAGCGGCATGTCAGACCGCGAGCAGGTCGTCCAGCGATCCCCTGCCCGCCAGTTCGGCGGTCGCCGCCGGGCCCTCCTTGGCCGCGGCGTAGCGGCCCGAGGTCAGGCCCCACTCGTAATTGCCGTTGATCCAGTGCTGGATGGCCTCCACGCCCATCCGGACCTGGGCCTGCTGCTCGGCGGTCAGCCGGAGTTCCTCGCACATCGCCGGCACGCGCGCCTCCAGCGCGAGGTACTCCTCGAGGCGGTCGGTGGTCATCCGATAGGCCTCGGCGGCGGCCTCCTCCCAGCCGCAGCCGCGCTCGCGGTGCAGCACGGCGATCAGGTTGTGCCCGTCGCCCCGCCGCTTCTCGCGCTCGAAGGAGTGGATGTCGTTCATGAACCCGATGGTGTCGGCGGCGAGATCGCGCATCCGGACCATCAGCGGATGGGCCTGGACCTGCGCCGGCACCTCGAAGCCACGGCTGCGCTCACCGGCGTCGATGCTGTGGTGGATGCCCACCGTCCGGCGGCGGAACTCGGCGTACTCGGCGAGGCTCAGGGTGCCGGCCAGGCCCCGCGCGGCGAGGTCGACCTCTTCGGTGTGGGCCACCAGGAAGCGCCCCCAGGAGGCGGCGAACCGGGTCCGCCACGTCAGGGACATGCCATCCGAGAGATGGCCCCAGACCTCCGCCCAGGCGACGGTGATCGGGCAGCCGACCCGGGGAGCGGTCCCCGCGGGGCGCAGCGGGGTGGCTATCAACTCCCGGGCGACCTCGGCTATGCGGTCCGCGCGGTCCGGTTGTCCCGTGTCGAACTGGTCGTCGAACAGGAAGGCCAGCGAGAACCAGTTCATCAGGACGACCATGTCGTCGGCCGAGGCGTGAGGATAGGTCCGTGCCGCCGCCTGGGGCAGGTCCCAGGACTGGTACTCCTCGAATCCGGCCTGGCTGCGCACCAGCCCCATGTCCCACACCCAGCGCAGGTGGCGCTCTCGGGCGTACTCCAGGTGCTCGCTGACAGGGGTCTTGAACGGGAGGTCGAACCTGACGTCCTGCGGCATTCGTGTCCTTTCCTGAGGCGATTCACAGGCCCCCGCCCCTGTGCACGGGCGATCGCTCTAGACGCCCGCTGACTCGAACTGTGCTTTTTGAGCCGGTAGTTGATGACTCAAGCGCGCTTCGAGACTGCCCAGAGCCTAAACGATCTATGGTGTGACATCTGTAACGTGTGATGCGGGTGTGAAACGAGAGACGCGTCCCTCATGACGAGAGACGCGCCTGTCACGACGAGAGGCCGCCCCTCCGCAGAGGTGACGCGGCCCTCGCCCCGACCCGCCGTGCGGCAGGTGGCCGCACCGTACGGAATCAGGCGTCCGGTGCCGCGTACACGCGCTCACCGCCGACATAGGTGAGCGCCACCCCGGTCCCGCCGATCGCCTCCGGCGGGCCCTGGTACGGATCGCGGTCCAGCACCACGAGATCGGCCAGCGCCCCCACCCGCACACGGCCGGTGTCGTCGAGGTGGTTGGCGTACGCCGAGCCCGCGGTGTACGCCGTCAGCGCGTCCGTCAGGCCGATGCGCTCGCCGGGCAGGAACACCGGTCCGGGTTCGTCGGGGCTCACCCGATTGACGGCGACATGGATGCCCCGCAGCGGGTCGGGGCTGCTGACCGGCCAGTCGCTGCCCGCCGCCAGCCGCGCCCCGGAACGCAGCAGCGCGCCGAACGGGTACTGCCAGGAAGCGCGTTCGGGGCCGAGGAAGGGGATCGTCAGCTCGTCCATCTGCGGCTCGTGCGCCGCCCACAGCGGCTGGATGTTCGCCGTGGCACCCAGGTGCGCGAACCGGGGCACGTCGTCCGGGTGCACGACCTGGAGGTGGGCCAGGTGCGGACGTGTGTCGCTGGGGCCGTTCGCCTTCCGGGCCGCCTCGACGGCGTCCAGGGCGTCGCGCACGGCCCGGTCGCCCAGCGCGTGGAAGTGGCACTGGAAGCCGAGCGCGTCCAACTCCGTCACGTACGCGTGCAGTCGGGCCGGGTCGATGAAGCTGGTGCCGCGATTGGCCGTCGCACAACCGCACTTGTCCAGGTACGGACTCAGCAGTGAGGCCGTGCCGTTCTCGGCGACCCCGTCCAGCATGAGCTTGATGCTGCCGGCGCCGAACCGGCCGTGCGTCAACGCCGCCCGCCGCTCGACGAGTTCGGCGATCTGCTCGGCGCCCCGCGCACGGTCCCACCACAGCGCGCCGACCACACGAGCGGTGAGCGACCCGTCCCGGGCAGCCGTCAGATACGCCTCGGACGGATCGTCCATGCCGAGGAAGGACCCGAGGAGCGCGTCCTGCCACGCGGTGATGCCGAGCGAGTGCAGATGCCGCTGGGCGTGCAGCAGCGCGGCGAGCCGGTCCGCCGCGGTGGCCGGCGGGGTGAGCCGGCCGACGGACTGCATCGCCCCCTCCTGGAGCATGCCGGTGGGCTCGCCCGCGGCGTCGCGCTCGAACCGGCCGTCGGCCGGATCCGGCGTGTCCCGGGTGACCCCCGCGAGCTCCAGCGCGCGGCTGTTGACCCAGGCGCCGTGATGGTCCCGGTTGGGCAGGTACACCGGCCGGTCCGGCACGACCGCGTCCAGCAGTTGCCTGGTCGGCGTACCGCCCTCGAAGGCCTCCATGGACCAGCCGCCGCCCGTGATCCACTCGCGGTCGGGGCGCGCGGTGGCGTAGGCGCGGACGGCGGCGAGCGTCTCCTCGGCCGTCTTCGCCTCCGTGAGGTCGCACTGGGCCAGTTCCAGGCCCGCCGGGACCGGGTGGACGTGTGCGTCCTGGAACCCCGGCAGGAGCAGGCGTCCGGCGAGGTCGACGACGTCGGTCCCCGGTCGCGCGAGGTCGTGGACCTCCGCGTTCCCGACGGCGGTGATCCGGTCGCCGGTCACGGCGACGGCCGTGGCGGTGCGCCCCTCGGGGGTGAGGACCGGGCCGCCGGTGAAGAGGAGATCAGCGTGCATGTTCGGTTCCTTGTCGGGATGGGGCCAGTGTCCCGGGCGCGTCGGCGTCGGTGCCGAGCCCCGTGACGAAGTAGGGGGACCTGCGCACCCACTTCGCCCACGCGGCGGCCACGAAACCGGAGGCGATCATGACAGTGGGAGTCAGCAGCAGGAACCAGCCGTTGTCCGCGCTGACTTCGAGATGGTCGGCCGAGGTGTAGAAGGAATACGCGAGGTATCCGCCGAGCCCCAGCAGCGCCACGGCGCTCACCGTGGGCAGGACCACCGCCCGTATGCCCTGCCGCAGGTCCTCGCGCAGCAGCCCGCGAAAGCGCGCGGCGGCGGCGAGGGCGATGAGCGCGTACGACAGCGCGACGACGATGCCGACCGCGTTGACCGTCGCCATGATCATGTCGGCGAGCCGGGGGATCACCAGCGCGAACCCGGCCACGGCCGTCGCCAGCGCGCCGATCAGCAGGGTGCCGGCCGCCGGAGTCCCGTACCGCGCGCTGACCCTGGACCACAGGGGGCCGAGCGTACGGTCCCGGCTCATCGCGAACATCCCGCGTGCCGTCGGGATCACCCCGGACTGCAGCGAGGCCACGGCCGAGAAGAGCAGGGCCACCAACGGCAGCGCGGCCAGCGGCTGGGCGGCCAGCCGTTCGCCGAAGAACGCCAGCCCCTCCGCGCCGTGCCCGGCCAGCTCCTGTTCGCTCAGGACACGCTGGAAGGCCACGGAACCGAGCAGGAACAGCCCGAGCATCGTCACCAGTGTGATCGTCCCGGCCCGCGAGGCGTCCCGCGGATCGCGTACCTCCTCGTTCACCGTGAACGCCGCGTCGAAGCCCCAGTAGCAGAAGACGGACAGCAGCAGACCCTGGGCGAGCGCGGTCGTGGAGGGGATGGCGAACGGGTCGAACCAGCTCAGGCTGAAGGGATGCGGTCCCGTCACGATGCCGTAGCCGCAGAAACCCAGCAGCACCACGTACTCGAAGACCAGCAGCGCGCTCTGCAGCCGGGCCGCGGTGCGCACACCGGTGACCGCGGTGAGAGTGACGGCCGCCAGGACCACGATCCCGACCGCGGTGGTCTGCGCGGTCGAGCCCGGGTCGAGCCGCAGACCGCCCATGTCGTGCAGCCCCGCGTCACCGGCGAGCTGGAGCATGGCCGACCCCGTCACCGCCGTGGTGTACGCGAGGAAGGCCACCGTGGCCACGATGTTCACCCAGCCGACCAGGAAGCCCAGCCAGGGAGTGAGCGAACGGCCCACCCACGTGTAGCCGTTGCCCGCGTTCGGCTCCACCCGGTTGAGCCGGGAGTACGCGCCGGCGATGCCGAGGACGGGCAGGAAAGCCAGCAGCATGATGGCCGGCAGATGCAGTCCGACCACTCCCGCGGTCACTCCGAGACCGATGCCGATGCTGGTGGTCGCCGCCGTGCTGGAGGCGGCGATGGCGACTCCGTCGACGACGCCGAGGGTTCTGCGCAGGGACGGGGGATCCCCGCCGTACGGCTGCTGCGACATGTCCTGCTCCGATCGCACCCGGGGCCTGGGACCGGCCCGATGACCGGACATGAAACTGCTCGGGGGCTTAACAGGTCAACGCCGTTGACATAAGGTTCCGGCACCGGAAGGAGCGCCCATGAACGACCGAGTCGTCCCGCCCCCCGCCCGTCGGCGCCGACGTCCCACCAAGACGGGGGTCGTGCTCTCCGAGGAGCTCATCGTCGAGACAGCGCTGCGGCTGCTCAAGGAGCACGGGGCCGACGCACTCACCGTCCGCCGCCTCGGCCTCGCGCTCGGCGCCGACCCCACCGCCCTGTACCGCTACTTCCGTGACACCGACGACCTGTTGCTCGCCATAGCCGACGAACTCATCGGCCGTACACTGCGCACCTGGCGGCCCACCGGCGACTGGCGTGCCGACCTGCGCGACCTGGGCCTGCGTACGCACGCGAACTCCCTCGCGCACCCCCAGGCCGCGGTGCTCAGCTCCTACCGCGTCACGGGCCGCGCCCACGAGATCGAGGCGGTGGAGACGATCCTCGGCGTCCTGCGCGGGGCCGGCTTTCCCGACCCCGAGGCCGTACGGATCTACCACGCCTTCGTCGACCAGGCCCTGGCCTTCGCCGCCCTCGACGCGGCGAGCGTCGCCCTGCCCCGGTCCGCCCGCGAAACGGAGGCGGACGTGTGGCGGGCGACGTACGCCCGGCTGTCCGCCGACAGCCACCCCCACATCGCGGCGACCGCCCGTCATCTGGTGGCGGACATGCGGCGCAGCGCCTACCCCGCCGCCCTGGACCTGCTGCTGGCCGCCGCGGCGGCCCGGCTCGCGGAGATCGAGGGGCAGCGGAAGGAGTAGGCGCGCCCGGCGCGCGCACGGGAGGGAAAGGCGTACGGCTGTGCCCGTCGCCCCGCTCGATCATGATGGTCGCGGAACCGTTCCGCACGTCGTCACCAGGAGGCTGCCCGACGATGAACCCGCCCGCCCGCACCGCGAAACAGCGCAAGCAGGACACCCTCGACCGGCTGGAGAACGACGTCGACGCCTGGGTGTCCACGGCCGACGGCGAGGGGGGAACCCCGTATCTGGTCCCGCTGTCCTACCTCTGGGACGGCAGGACCCTGCTGGTGGCCACCCCGGCCGAGAGCCCCACCGGCCGCAACCTGCGGGCGACCGGCAGGACACGTCTGGGTATCGGGGCGACCCGCGACGTCGTCCTCGTCGAGGGCACCGTGACGGCCCGGGAAGCCGCCGAACTGCCGGACGGGGTCGGGGACGCCTTCGCCCGCAAGACCGGCTTCGACCCGCGTGAACTCACCACCCGCTACCTGTACTTCAGCATCACCCCGCAGCGCGTCCAGGCCTGGCGCGAGGTCGAGGAGCTGACCGGCCGCGACCTCATGCGCGACGGCGAGTGGCTCGTGACCGACTGAATCCGGGGGTACCCGGGAAGACGGCGCAGCGGCGGCCGGATGCCGCCGCGCCGCCCCGGAACCCTACGGAGGACACATGACACTGGTCACGGCAGGCGTCGTGGTGCTGGACTGCGGCGAGCCCGAGAAGCTCGCCGCCTTCTACAAGCAACTGCTCGAGGCCGAGGAGACGGACGCGTCGGCGAACCGCGTGGAGATCCGGGCCGCCGACGGGCTCCGGCTGGCGTTCCGCCGCGACGTGATGGCGACACCGCCGAGCTGGCCGCGCCCCGAGAACTCCCTCCAGGTCCACCTCGACTTCCTGGTGGAGGACCTGGACGAGGCCGAACGCAGGGTCATCGGTCTCGGCGGCCGGCCGATCGAGACGAAGGACGCGGCCGGTCCGTTCGAGGAGCGGGGCTATGCCGACCCGTCCGGGCACTCCTTCACGCTGCGCTGCTCGCGGCCGACGGCGCCCAAACAGGGCTGAGGCGAGCAACGCCGAGGCGCACGGGGCCGGCCCGGCGGGGCGTGGTCCGTACGGAGTTCCGTCACGGATCACGGCCCGTCGGGCCGGTGCGCGCGTGGTCCGTACCGGGTTCCGTCACGGATCACGCCCCCGCGGGCCGGTGCGTGTCAGTCCCGGCCGCCCGTGTCCGCGGACGGCCAGACACCGGTCGAGCGCTCGATGGCCTTCGCGCCCGTGCGGTCCACCGCGCTGCGCACGACGGCGAAGATCGCGCCCTGGACCGCGGCGGCCAGCAGGATCTCGCCCCAGCCGCGGTCCTTGTCCAAGGCGTCGGGAGCGTCGTCCTCGTGCCGTATCGCCTTCCACGCCTGCTGGAAGGCCAGCCCGGCGAGGGCGCCGCCCGCCCAGCTCAGCGCCATGCCGACCGGCTTGTAGACGAGTTTGAGCTTCTTCTGCTGCTTCTTCCTGGACACCTGGGTCTCTCCGTTGCGTGTGCGGTCAGGGACGTCCGTGTGCCGGGACGCGTTCGTCCTCGGGCACGGGGCCCGGCGCGGTTCCCTCTCCGAAGGGCCGTCCGCCGAGGCGTTCGCGGTGATGGGGCGTCAGCCAGCCCGCCAGGTCCGGTCCGAGGGGGACGATCCCGGTCGGGTTGATACCGGTGTGGACTTGGTAGTAGTGCCGTTTGATGTGATCGAAGTCGACGGTGTCACCGAATCCCGGCGTCTGGTAGAGGTCCCGGGCGTACGCCCACAGGACCTGGTTCTCCGTCAGTTTCCAGCGGTTGCACTTGAAGTGGCCGTGGTAGACGGCGTCGAAGCGGACGAGCGTGGTGAACAGCCGGATGTCCGCCTCGCTGATCGCGTCGCCGACCAGATAACGGTGGTCCGCCAGCCGCCCGGCCAACTGCTCCAGACGACAAAAGACCCCCGCGCAGGCTTCCTCGTACTCCTTCTGCCCCGTCGCGAAACCCGCCCGGTACACACCGTTGTTGACGTCCTCGTAGATGCCCGCGACGACCTCGTCGATCTCACTCCGCAGCCGTTCCGGGTAGAGGTCCGGTGCCCCTTCCCGGTGCAGGGCCGTCCACTCGGTGGCGAGATCCAGCGTGATCTGCTGGTAGTCGTTGGTGACCAGCCTGCCGCTCGGCACGTCCACCACGGCCGGCACGCTGACACCGCCGGGGTAGTCCTTCTCCCGTGCGTCGTAGGCCTCGCCGAGGAAGCGGATGCCGAGCACCGGGTCCCGGCCGTCCGGGTCCAGGGTGAAGCGCCAGCTCCGGTCGTCCTGGACGGGATCGGCGACCGCCAGTGACAGGGCGCCCTCCAGACCGAGCAGCCGCCGCGAGATCAGCGCGCGGCTCGCCCAGGGGCAGGCACGGCTGACGACCAGCCGGTAGCGCCCCGCCTCCACCGGCCAGCCGTCGCGGCCGTCCGCCGTGATGCGGTCCGCGAAGTGGCTCGTGGACCTTTTGAACGCCTTCTTGCCCAGACTCGCGTTGCCCGCGCTCTCGCCCATGGTCTCGCCTCCCTGCTGTGCCCTCATACGGGTGCCCCGGTGAACGGGCTCGATTCAGGCCGCCACCACGGTGTGAGGTACGCGGACCCGGGAAGCCGGACGGTGTGCGCAACGACCCGACGAACAGGCCGAACGGCTCGCCGCTGGACCACCCGGACCAGCCGTCCCCTCCGCGGGACCGGGACCGCCCGGATCCCCAGAGCCGCCCCGGTCCCGCCGACCGCCCGGCTCCCCCTGATCACTCGGCTCCATCGGACGGTTCGACCTCCTCGGGCGGATCGGACCGGAAGACCCGGGTCACCGTGCTGGTGGCACTGGGTGCCAATCTACTGATCGCCGCGGCCAAGGCGGTAGGAGGCCTGCTCGCGGGTTCACCGGCCCTCCTCTCGGAGGCGGCGCACTCCGTGGCCGACAGTCTGAACGAGGTGTTCCTCCTCGCCGCCCTGCGGCGCAGCCGCCGCCCCGCCGACAGCCGGCACCCCTTCGGCTACGGCAAGGAGCGGTTCTTCTGGTCCTTGCTGGCCGCGGTCGGCATCTTCGTCATGGGCGGCTGCTTCTCCTTCTTCCAGGGGATAGAGGCACTCAGGAACGGTGCCGAGGAGTCTCTCGGCGGCTACCGCGCCGGGCTCGTGGTCCTCGGGGTGGCCTTCCTCGCCGAGGGCGCCTCCCTGTGGCGGGCGCTCCATCAGGCGCACCGGCAGGGCGGCACGGACGGCATGCGGGACCCCGCGCTGCGCACGGTCGTCGCCGAGGACGGCACAGCGGTGCTCGGCGTGGTCCTCGCCATGGCCGGCATGGCGCTGCACATGGTCACCGGCCAGGTCGTGTGGGAGGCCGCCGCCTCGCTCGCCATCGGGGCGCTGCTCATGTACGTCGCCTACCGGCTGGGCCGGGAGGCACGCGACCAGTTGATCGGCCGGGCCGCCGACGAGGAGCAGCGCGGCAGGATCCGCGCCCTGCTGGAGGCGCAGCCCGAGATCGACAGCGTGGAGGCGCTGCTCACCATGGAGCTGGGCCTGGACTCGACACTGGTCGCCGCGCGGATCGACCTCGTCCCCGGGCTCGACAGCGAGGAGGTGGAGGACGTGGCGGTGCGCATCAAGCGCTCCGTCGCCCACACGTTCCCGGATGCCGATCAGATCTTCCTCGACGTCACCGACGCGCGGACGGCACGGGCGGCCGCACGCGGCGCGCGGGCAGCGGAAAGCCCCGCCGCGACGGGGGAGCGCGGCGGGGCCTGACGCTCGGGTGCCCGGCACCCGGCGGATCATGCGCACCGATTCCTAGATCTTCCGGCGGCGGTCCGGACGCCGTGACGGCCCGGCGGTCCGGTCACGCCAGGTGCGGGGATCAGCGCGAGGGCTCCAGCAGGAAGACGGGGATGACCCGGTCGGTCTTCTGCTGGTACTCGGCGTACGGGGGGTACGCCGCGACGGCCCGCTCCCACCACTGGGCCTTCTCGTCGCCGCTGAGCTCACGGGCAGTCATGTCCTGGCGCACGGGGCCGTCCTGGAGCTCCACGTGCGGGTCGGACAGGACGTTGTGGTACCAGACGGGGTGCTTGGGGGCGCCGCCCTGCGAGGCGACGACGGCGTACCGCCCGTCGTGCTCGACGCGCATCAGCGGCGTCTTGCGGATCTTCCCGCTCTTGGCGCCGCGGGTCGTCAGGATGATGACGGGCAGGCCCGTGTCGAGCAGCGTCGTCCCCTTGGTCCCGCCGGAACTCTCGTACAGCTCCACCTGGTCCCGCACCCACTGAGCCGGGCTGGGCTCGTACTCGCCCTCGAGCGGCATGGCTTCCGTCCCATCGTCGTGTCGTAGCCGGTCGTGCTGTCGGCACGATTCAACACCAGTGCGGATGCCAATCCTCCGCAACGCCGCCCCGCGCGTCCTCCTGCCGCGCGGGGCGGCCCCGGACCGTTCACGGTGCCGCCAGGAACATGCGGACGGCGAGCGCCGTGATCACCGCGCTGGACGCGAGCGCCGTCACCAGCCGTCCCCGGTGTCCGGTCAGGGCGCGGCCGAGCAGCGCGCCGCCGCAGGCGAGCACGAGCTGCCAGCTCGCGGACGCGGCGAATGCGGCGAGCACGAACACCCCCTGCTCCAGAGGCGGCGCCGCGTCGGCGGAGCGGCTGCCGAGCACCAGCGCGGCGAAGTACACGACGGTGGTCGGGTTGAGCAGGGTGATGCCGAGCAGCGACAGGTAGGCGCGGGCCGGCCGGGGCGGGTCCTGCCCCGTCCGGACGGCCGATCGCCGCCCGCGGTACCGACGGACCGCGGCGATCGCACCCCGGACCGCGAGCACGGCCAGGACGAGTGCCGAGGCCCACCGCAGCGGGACCGTCACAGGCCGCAGCGTGGCCGCGAGCGCCGCACCGCCCAGCGCGGCGACCAGGGCGTACAGCCCGTCCGCGGTCGCGACACCGAGCGCCGCGCAGGCGCCTGTCCGAAGGGACGTACGTGCAGTGAGGGACACTAGATATGTCGCGACGGCCCCGACGGGCATGGCGATGCCATAGCCCGCGACGAGCCCCGCGACGAGCGCGGCGGTCACGACCGAGGGAGCGAGGGCCTCCGCGGTCGGCCGGGCTGCTGCTGGACCCGCACCGGACGAGCGGCGGCGGAAGTCGGCGGCAGAAAGGCTTCGATCGTGGGCATGGGCAGATCCTCGGGCCACCGGATCCGCCCCCGCAAGCCAATTACGCGGGGGCCGCGCCGATGGGGATCAGGCCACGCGGGGACCCCCGGGCCCGTGGCACGGGCCGGAAGTCCGAGGAGACAGGAGGTCCGCCGCACGGGCTTCGGACAGATCGCCGGTCCGGGGCATCTGGCCGAACTTCGCGTGGCCGTCTAGATGCCCCGGGCATCTAATGAAGATCGGCAAGAGGGAACCAGCGCTTGCGAGGTCATCCATGACAGAACCCCTCACGACAGATGCGGTCGCCTTCCCCCAGGACCGTACGTGCCCCTACCACCCGCCCACCGCCTACGACCCGCTGCGTGAGGCGCGCCCGCTCTCACGGGTCTCCCTGTTCGACGGCAGGACCGTGTGGGTCGTCACGGGCCACGACGCCGCCCGCGACCTGCTGGCCGACCCACGGCTGTCGTCGGACCGCACCCGGCCCGCTTTCCCGGCGCCGACACGACGGTTCGCCGAGGTCCGCAACCGCCGCGTCGCGCTGCTCGGTCTCGACGACCCCGAGCATCGCACCCAGCGGCGGATGCTGGTCCCGAGCTTCACCCTCAAACGGATCGCCGGTCTCCGGCCGCGCATCCAGGAGACCGTCGACCGCCTCCTGGACCGGATGGAGCGGCAGGGCCCGCCCGCGGAGCTGGTGGACGCCTTCGCGCTGCCTGTGCCGTCCATGGTCATCTGCGCCCTGCTCGGCGTGCCCTACGAAGACCACGACTTCTTCGAGGAGCAGTCCCGCAGGCTGCTGCGCGGGCCCACCGCGGCCGACACCGAGAAGGCGCGCGAGGCACTGGACGCGTACTTCGGCACCTTGATCGACCGCAAGCACGGCGGACAGGGCGACGGGCTCCTCGACGAACTCGTCCGGGACCGGCTGAGCGAGGGGGCGCTGGACCGCGAGGAGCTGATCTCGCTGGCCACGATCCTGCTCGTCGCCGGGCACGAGACCACGGCCAACATGATCTCGCTCGGCACCTTCACCCTGCTGAGGCACCCCGAGCAGCTGGCCGAACTGCGGGCCGAGCCGTCCCTGATGCCCGCCGCCGTCGAGGAGTTGCTGCGCTTCCTGTCCATCGCGGACGGTCTGCTCCGCGTCGCCGTCGAGGACATCGAGACGGCGGGGACGACCATCCGTGCCGGCGAGGGCGTCGTCTTCTCCACCTCGGTCATCAACCGCGACGAGCACACCTTCCCGGAACCGGACGCCCTGGACTGGCACCGTTCCACCCGCCAGCACCTGGCGTTCGGCTTCGGCATCCACCAGTGCCTGGGCCAGAACCTGGCGCGTGCCGAGATGGAGATCGCGCTGCTGTCGCTCTTCGACCGCTTCCCCGGGCTGCGGCTCGACGCACCGGCGGACACCATCGCGTTCAAACCCGGGGACACGATCCAGGGGATGCTGGAACTCCCCGTGACCTGGTAAGAGGCTTTCGGGCATGAGCATCGAGATCTCGATCGACAAGAACGTGTGCATCGGCGCCGGGCAGTGCGCGCTGGCCGCCCCGAACGTCTTCACGCAGGACGACGACGGATTCAGCGAGCTGCTGCCCGGTCGCGAGGACGGCGGCGGCGATCCCATGGTGCGGGAGGCGGCGCGGGCCTGCCCGGTCGGCGCCATCACGGTGACCGGGACCTGAGGGAGGACGCGCCGGCCGTCGCTGCTCCAGGACGGCGAGCTCCAGGCGGCGCAGGCCTCCGGGGCCGGCGATCACGTCGTACGCCGTGCTCGCGGGGGCTCGCTCGCGGCGGCGCGGGCGGAGGTCACCGCGCTCGCCTCCTGAGGGGCACCCTCATCCCGTGCCGCAGGGCCGTGCCCCGCCGACGGCGTCCTGCCGCCCGGCCGCCAGCAGCACGCGCGCCGCGTCCGCCGCCTGTCCGGCCGGCTCCGCGCTCCGGGCGATTCCGGCGGTCACCATGGCCCCCTCGGCCAGCAGGAACAGCCGGCCGGTGAGCACGGAGGGGAGTCCGGCGTCGGACACGAGGCCGCCCAGGTAGGCCCTGAACGCCTCCTTGTGCGCCGTGACCCGCTCGGTGACGCCGGGAAAGGTGGTGCCCAGCTCGCCGTACGCGTTGATCCAGGCGCATCCGCGGAAGCCGGGCTCGGCGAACCACAGCCCGAGCCACTCGAAGACGGCCAGGATGCGCTCCTCGGGCTGTTCGTGCCGGTCGACGTGCTCGGCCAGCCGCCCGCGCCAGCGCAGGTCGCGTCTGTCCAGATACGCCTCTACGAGCCGGTCCTTGGCGGGGAACAGCTGGTACAGCCGCTTGAGAGAGACCGCGGACGCGCCGCGGATGTCGTCCATGCCGACGCTCTGCACACCACGGCCGTAGAACAGCTCCTCGGCCGCGTCGAGCGCCCGTTCCCGGGCGAGGGCGAGGGCCTGGTCCCGGGCGGTCGTGCGGTCCATGCGGGGTCTCCTTGACGTGAGAACGGTCGTTCTCTACGTTAGCAGCCAGAGAGAGAGCGGCCGTTCTCACTCGTGTTCCCGACGCCGAACCGAGGAATCGCCATGACCGACCGCCCGCCCCTGCCGCCCTTCACCCGGGAGACCGCCGCCCAGAAGGTCCAGGCCGCCGAGGACGCCTGGAACACCCGGGACCCGCACAAGGTCTCGCTCGCCTACTCGCAGGACTCGGTCTGGCGCAACCGCGACACCTTCGTCACCGGCCGCGCCGCGATCGTGGAGCTGCTCACCGCGAAGTGGGCGCGCGAGCGCGAGTACGCCCTGCGCAAGGACCTCTGGGCCTTCGACGGCAACCGCATCGCCGTCCGCTTCCAGTACGAGGCGTGCGACGCCGAGGGTCAGTGGTGGCGCTCGTACGGGAACGAGCTGTGGGAGTTCGACGAGCACGGCCTCATGACGCGGCGTGAGGCCAGCATCAACGACGTGCGCATCGAGGAGAAGGAGCGCCGGATCCTCGGTCCGCGTCCGGAGGCGGAGCGCGGGGCGTCCTTCCCCGTTCACTAGGGTTCCCGCGTGAGCGAACAAGCGGAAAAGCCCTTCCTCTACGTCGTCGTCTGCGCGGCCGGCGTCGCCGAGGACGTCGGCGACCTGATCACCGCGGCACAGGAGCGGCACTGGGAGGTCGGCGTCATCGCCACCCCGCAGGGCCTCGGCTTCATCGACGCCACCGCCGTGCGGGAGCAGACCGGCCGTCCGATCCGCTCCGCCTGGCGCGCCCCCGGTGACCCGCGTCCGTTCCCGGCACCCGACGCGGTGGCCGTCGCCCCGGCCACCTTCAACACCGTGAACAAGTGGGCCGCCGGCATATCGGACACCCTCGCCCTGGGCACCCTGTGCGAGGCGTACGGGCTCGGCGTCCCGATCGCCGTACTCCCTTGTGTGAACGAGGCGCTGGCGTCGCACCCCGCCTACCGTGCGAGCGTCGAGCGGCTGCGGGGGATGGGTGTCCGCTTCGGGGACCCGTACTCCGGTGAACTCCAACAGGACGGCGGGCGCCGGGAGTTCCGCTGGGATCGGGTGCTGGACCTGCTGACCCCCGAGAACGCGGCGGGTCAGGGCCTGCGGTAGACGGTGATCGAGTGGCCGACGTCGTCGATCGGCCGGCTGGTGGCCAGCAGCGCCGCCAGCCGGCCGTCGGCCTTCGCGACCGAGGTGTCCGAGACGACGAGCAGCCCGTGCACGTCGTCCGGGTCGGCCGTGCGGGGATCGGCCGCGTGGATGCCGTAAGCCGACGGCACGCCCGCACCCTTGTAGACGAGCCACACCTTCTCCCGCGGGTACCGCTCGCGCAGCCGGTCGGCGAGCCGCCCCAGGTCCTGCCCCCAGTCGACGTTCGAGTCGTGCAGGCGCAGCCTGGTCTTCGACGGCCCGCCGAACGCCTCGTTCGAGTACGGCAGATAGAAGGGGTACGTCGCCAGTGAACTGACGGCGACGAACAGCACCAGCGCCGCCGTGGCCCCGTGTGCCCAGCGACGCCCGAAGGTCACGACGCAGGCCGCCGCGACCGCGAGGAACACCGGTACGAACAGGGCGTAGCGCACCCCGAGGTCGCGGGACCCCAGCATGGCCGTGCCCAGCAGCAGTGCCGGGGGGATCAGGACGTACGGGGCCGCGGGCCGCAGCCGGGGTACCGAGAGCAGCGCGGCCGCCCCGGCCGTCCACAGTGCGAGCATGCCGAGCGGCGTCTTCACCAGCAGCGCCGCCGGAAGGTAGTACCAGAGCGAACCCGCGTAGAGACGGCCGAACAGGAAGCCCTGCCAGGTCGCGTTCTCGAAACCGAACTGCACGCGCATGCCGTCCCGGTACGGCCGCGGGAACGGCAGTACGTCGACGAACAGTGCGCGCAGGCCGTGCACCGGAGGGAGGTCCGCCGGCGCGGTCCAGCGCAGCCGCGGATCGACCGCCAGATACGCGGCCCACACCACGGCGACGGCCACCAGTGCCGTGCCGGCCGCGCCCGCCGCGCCGAACCCCAGGAGCCGGACCCACCCGTGCCTGCCGGACGGCCCACCGGCGGCCTGGGCGTCGACCGCCCCGCCGTCCTCCGCCGGTCCGGCGGCCGACCCGCCGCGGCGGCGCGCGTGCCACACCGACAAGGCCGCCAGGAGCAGCAGCACCGGGACGGCGGGCAGCATGCTCATCTTCGTGGCCGGCGCCGCGCCCAGCGCCACCCCCGCGAGCGGCAGATGGAGCACCGGGCGCCGCCGGGCCCGCCACAGCAGCCACACCGAGGTCAGCAGAAAGCCCGACGCGGGGAGATCGAGCGTGGCCAGCGAGCCGTGCGTGATCACATCGGGCGAGAACGCGTACAGGGCCAGCGCCGTCAACCCGCCCACGGGGCCGACGAGTTCCCTGGCGAACGCCAGAACGACCAGGCCGAACAGCAGCGTCAGCACCATTACCGGCAGCCGGGCCCAGAACATCACCCGCCAGGGGTCGTTGCCCGACTCGTACAGCACGTGTCGCCCGAGCTCCGTCTGATCACCCGCGAACCCCGGGTCCAGGTGCGGGTGGGCGAAGACCAGCCCGCTCGCGATGATCAGTTTGCCCAGCGGCGGGTGCTCGGGGTTGTAGCGCAGGCTGTGCTGCTGCGCGTACACCACGGCCGTACCCACATAGACCGGCTCGTCGATCGTCGGGGTCTGCTGCACCGCCGTCGTGACCATCGCCACCGCCATCTCGGCGAGCAGCGCGACCACGGCCAGGACGAACAGCAGGCGCCGGTGCCGCCGCGGCAGCCGCCGTCGCGCAGGGAGCTCCGTACCGCTCACCGGGAGCTGCTCGTCGTGTCTGCCGGCCAGGAAGGTGGACATGCCCTTGGTTACGTCCGCTCCGTACGGGCCTGCTCATCCGGGAGCACCCGTATTCGGGCGCGCCCCGGTCCGCGGACCTGCCACGACCGCCCGGACGGGCGGCAGGGAGACGAGTATGCACCGCGGTCCGTCCGGGCGCGTGCGGCACGCGGAGGTTCCCGCGGGCCGCGCCGCGCGCCGGAAACCGGCGAGGAAGCAGGCATGTCGCCCCGGACTCCGTCAGCGGGTCCTGCGCACGTAGCCCGCGCTGCCCGGTGTCGACACCAGCACATCGCGGCGCACGATGCTCAGCCGGTCACCGTAGCCCGAACGGGCCTTGCGCAGACCGCTGTCCGTGTACTCGACGACGAGCACCCGGTCGTGGAACGCCTTCGCGTACTGCCCGCACTCGTCGTACTCGCCGCACTCCTCCGCCACCGCGAAGTCGAGCCCGGTGCGTGCCCGCACGCCCGCCAGTTCCACCGTGTTCTTCTGGCCGATGGCCAGATGCCGGGCGTGCGCGTGGGCCGACAGCAGCGTGATGAACGCGGTCGCGTCGTCGGCGGTCAGCAGGTGGTGCGAGCGCGTGTAGCTGTCGTAGTTGTCCGGCTCGACGGCGTCGAAGCCCTTGTCGGCGCAGTCGTCGATCCACCGGCCGACCCGCTCGGCCACCCGCTCGCGCTTGTCCGGCGTACGGATGTCGAGCAGGGCCTCGTCCCAGTCCTCGTCGACGACGACCTTGCCCCGGGCGTCCCGCAGCAGCAGGTCGGCGGGCCACTGCCCGCGCTCCTGCGGCTGAGCCTGGAAGGCGTTCACGTAGCAGACGTTGTAGAGGCCCGGAGCGGGCGACGCGGCACGGTCCCGGCTGACGACACGGACCCCGGCGGGCGGAGGATAGGCGCCGCCGATCTGGTAGTCGAAGCCCGCGTGCAGCGGCGGGAGTTCGACCGCTTCCTTGCCGGACCCCGCCGTCGCGGAGCCCTTCGGCGAGGCGTCGGTGTCCCCGCCCGAGCCGCAGCCGGCCAGCGCCAGCGCCAGCGCCAGCGCCAGGGCAGCCGGGGCCGCCCGCCGGACGGGGGAAACAGGTGTGTCGGGCATGTTGCTCCAGCACTCGCGAGTACGACCCCGCCTCGGACGCTTCCCGCGATCCTGGCGACTCGGGCCGGACTTGAACGGAGTCCGCTACCGGCTGGGCGCACCTCTGGTGTGCCGGGTGACACCACGGCACGTGCAGGATCAAATCGTGTGATTGCGCCCACGTCAAGGCGGCCGATCGGAACGCGCCGGGCACCCGACGGGCACCCGGCCGTGCCGTCGGGGCCGATGCAGGCCGCACCTCGCGTCCGGGACACCCCTCACCGGAACGCGGCACAACGAGGAGAGCAAGCGCGCCATGACCATCGGAATCCTCGGTGCCGACCCGCGCACTCCGGCCGGCCGGCGTGTGATGCCTTCTCTCCGGCACCACCCGTGCGCCAACGGCCGAGTGGCGCGGATCGTGGGGCGGGTGGGCCGGGCGGCCGTGGATCTCGGCCCATTGGCCGAGGGCGGACGGCTCCAGCAGGTCCCCGGCGGCCCGCTGGCCGCCCTTCGCCTCGTCATGGAGCCCTGATTCGGGGCTTATTGTCACGACATGACCGGAGACCGTATCTCACTGGCCGTACACGATCACGGGGGCGACGGGCCGCCCCTGCTCCTGCTGCACGGCGCGGGCCGCACCCTCGCGGACTGGGCTGCCGTCGCCCCGCTGCTCGCCCGCCGCCACCGGGTGTTCGCCGTGGACCTCCGTGGGCACGGTCTCTCGCCCTCCGGGCCCTGGAACTTCCCCGCGGTGCTCGCCGACATCGAGGCCGTGCTGGAGAAGCACGACATCCCTAACGCGCTGCCGGTCGGCCACTCCCTCGGCGGGATGGTCGCCGTCCTGCACGCGCTGGCCCACCCGGACGCCGTGCCCGGCGCGGTCAACCTCGACGGCTACGGGTGGGGCCGCCCCGACCAGTACGTGGGCCTCGACCCGGCGTACGTCGAGGAACGCCTCGCCCAGGTGCGTCAGATGGCGGAGGCGGCGTCGGCCCGCGGTCCGCTGCCCGCCGACGGACTCGCGCGGGAACTCGCCAGGCAGCGCACGATGTCCGCACAGCTCGGCATCCCCTACGACCTGCTGGAGGCCGGCGTCCGGCGTTCCGTCACCGAACGGCCGGACGGACGACTGGAGTTGAGGCCCGTGCGCGACCGCGCACTGGAGATGTTCGCCGCGATCGAGTCGCTCGACCTGTTCGCCCTCTTCCGGCAAGTACCCGTACCGCTGCTGCTGGGGCGCGCCCTGCGACCCGTGCCGCCGTTCCCCGGCGTGGACTGGTTCGACGAGCTGATGGCCGCCTACGGCCGGGGGCTCACCAGGGATCTCGACCTCCTGGCCGCCGAGCGTCCCGGAGTGAGCGTGGCCGGGATCGACGGCACCCACGCGATGCTCCTCGAGAACCCCCGGGGGGTCGCGGACGCGGTCCTCCGCTTCACCTCCGAGACGCTCCCGGGGCCTGCCGCATGACGCCGGGCCGGTGACGAATGGATCGTCGGGCGCGGGCCCGAACTCGTCCTGCTCACCCGCCTGGTGGAGGAGCCGGCGGCGGGCGGGACGGCGTCCGTGGCCCTCGCGGGCACTCCGGGCGGGGGGCAAGAGCCTCCTGCTGGACGCCGCCGCCCGGGAGGTGCTGCCCGAGGAGCCGTCCTGACCGGTCAGTGCGGGCCAGGCGGCGCGAACTCGGTGCCGCAGGGCCCCGCGCCCTCGCTCTCCGGCAGGGCGACGGGAGATCCGCTCATCGTCAGCGTCCGGTAGAAGCGGCCGATGCGTTGCGCGGAGCGGCCCGCGTAGTGGCCGATGAAGGACCGGCGGAACCGGTCGGCGCTGCGGTTGGGGCCGGAACCGTGCACGAGGCTGCCGTTGAAGAACAGCACGTCGCCGGGGGCCATGTCGACGGGTACGGGGGCGAGGCCGGGCGGCGGTGCGACGTACTCGCGCGCGAAGGACACCTCACGGTCCGCCTCCTCGGGACAGAACAGGTCCATGCGGTGTGTGCCCGGCACGACCTCCAGACCGCCGTTCTCGCGGTCGATCGCGTCACAGGCGATCCAGGCCGCCACACAGGTGCCGGGCTCGACCCGCAGATAGAAGTTGTCCTGATGCAGCGCCTGGCCGCGCGCGCCGGGCGGCTTGAAGTAGAACATGCTCTGTGCGGCCAGGACCTCCTCGCCCAGCAGGGACTCCAGCACCGCGCGCAGCCGGGGGTCGAGCAGGAGGCGCAGCGCCAGGGCGCTGATGCGGTGCGGGTGCATGACGCGGGGATGGGTGTGCAGCGGGTCGGCCGGGCCGTCGCTCTCGGCGGCGCGGGGTTCGAAATGCCCCGGAACCGGTCCCGCGGCATGCAGTGCGGTGAACTCGGCGCACAGTTCGTCGATCTCGGTGGTGGTGAACAGGCCGCGCTCCACCACGAAACCCCGCTCCGCGAACTCGGCCTCCCACCGCCGCGCCCCGGCAGCCTTCGCGGAACGCCGTACCCCGCCGTTGTCCCCGACCGCCATGCGACCGCCCCTTCCGCCCGGTGTGCCAGGTGTCCCACGCTAGGCCTGTGCGCTCCACCGGAGGATGCCTGTGCGTGCTGACGAGTTGTCCGGGGCTGCCGCTCCGTCGCCGCCGCCCGGCCTTGTGACGATCGGCCGCTTCGATCAGCGCGCCGGCTACCGCGTCAACCGCCCGCGCGGCTCGGACAGCTGGCTGTTCACCTGGACCACCGGCGGACACGGTCTGCTCGAACAGGGCGCGGCCCGGACCGAGGCCGGCGCGGGGGACCTGGTGGTTCTCGGACCCGGCACCGCGCACCGCTACGCCGTCGAACCGGGGGCCGGGCACTGGGCGTTCTGGTGGGCGCACTGCCAGGCCCGCCCGGCCTGGGTGGCCCGGCTGCGGCCGTACGCGCTCACCGACGGGCTGTACGCGGTCGGACCGGAGACGGAGGGCACGGGACCCGGCGGGCCGGGACCCTGTCGCCCGGACACCGGCGGCCCGGTCACCGGCGGTACGGATTCCGGCGGGCCGGACCTCGGCACGGAATTCGGCGTGCCGGACGCGGGCGACACGCAGACCGGTGGCCCGGTCACCGGTGGTACGGGACCCGGCGGGGCGGACGCGACCGGCCCCGGTCCGCGCCGGAGCCGTATCGAGGTTGCTTTCCGGCGGATGTTCTCCGACGCCCGCTGGACGGGGGCCGGACCGCCACCCGGGCCGGTGCGGCCGGCTCCCGGCGCCGTCGCGGTGGCGCACGGCACAGCCGCCCGTGAGCTGACGCTCTGTTCGTTGGAGGAGATCGTGCTGCTCGCCACGGCGCGGGCCGAGCACCGCGGCCCCGGAGTCGACGTGCGGATCCGGCACGCCGAGTCCCTGATCGCCGCCGACCCGAGCGTGCCGCACACCGTACGGTCGCTGGCCGCGGCGGTCTGCCTCTCACCGTCCCGCTTCGCGCACCTTTTCACGGAGCAGCTCGGCCGGTCCCCGATGCGTGCGCTGCGCGACGCGCGGCTGCTGCACGCGGCCCGGCTCCTCGAAGTCACCGAACTGCCCGTGGGACGGGTGGCCGCGGCCTCCGGCTTCACCAGCGCCTTCCACTTCAACCGTGTCTTCCGGCAGCGCTACGGCATGCCGCCGGGCGCCTACCGGAACGCTGCGGTCACGGGTGCGGGGGAGGCGGCGGCAACGTAGCGACGTCCGGCGGCGACTCGGGCCACACCAGCAGCACCGGGCAGGGCGCGTGGTCGACGACGAACCGCCCGGCCGGTCCCAGACTGCGCGGGCCGAGGTGCGCCCGGTCGCCGTCACGGGCCAGCACCAGCAGGTCGGCGCCCTCGGCGGCGGCCACGACCTCCCGTTCGGCGCGCCCACCGCGTTCCAGCTTCGCGGCCGGGCGGTCCAGCCGCTGCGCCGCCGCGTCGAGCAGCCGCGCGGCCGAGGTGGTGCCCAGCGTCTCCATCCGGTCGCCCGGGTCGGGCTCGGAGCGCGCGCGGCCGAGCAGTCCGGCGAACGCGCCGTGCGCCAGACCGGGCACGTCGGGTTCCGAGACGTGCAGCAGGACCACCTCGGCGGTACGGGGCACGTGCCCGCGCACGGCGTCCACGCACGCCGGCCAGGTCCCTTCGACCAGCCAGACGACCACCCGCATGCTCATCAGCCTCCGATGACCTGGAGAGACAACCACAATGCCAGTACGGCGGGGACCAGCGCCGCGGGCACGGCGATCAGACCCAGCCGTGTGAACTCCTTGAGATCGACGCCGTGTTCGTGCTGGTGCACGATACGCCGCCACAACAGCGTCGCGAGGGAACCCGCATAGGTCAGGTTCGGCCCGATGTTGACGCCGAGGAGGACGGCCAGCACGGCTCCGGGGCCGGACGCCGCGGTCAGCGGCAGCAGGACGAGGACCGCCGGCAGATTGTTGATCAGGTTGGCCAGCACGGCGGCGAGCGCGGCGATGCCGAGCAGGGCGGGCAGGTCGCTGCCGTCCGGCAGGAGCCGACCCAGCGCGTCGGCGAGTCCGTTGTCGACGACCGCCCGCACGACGACGCCCAGGGCGAGGACGAAGGCGAGGAACGACGGCGCCGCGGCCTTCACGAGGGTCAGCGGGGTGGCCCGGCGCCGCGCGAGGGCGCGCCCGGCCAGCACCAGCGCGCCCGCCGCCGCGGACCACGCCGGGTCGATGCCGAGCGCGGAGGCGGCGACGAAGCCCGCCAGGGTGCAGCCCACGGTGACCAGGGCGAACAGGGGAACCTCCGGCGGTTCCCCGGCATTCGGCTCGGGTGCCGCCGCGCCCAGGTCGTGGGCGAAGAAGCGCCGGAAGACCACGTACTCGGCGCCGATCGCGACCAGCCAGGGCAGGACCATCAGCGTGGCGAACCGGGTGAAGCTGAGGCCGCTGGTGGTGAACGCGAGCAGATTGGTCAGGTTGGAGACCGGCAGGAGCAGCGAGGCCGTGTTCGACAGATGGGTGCAGGCGTACACGTGCGGCTTGGGGCGGGCTCCGGTCCGGGCCGCCGTCGCGAACACGACCGGGGTGAGCAGCACGATGGTCGCGTCGAGACTGAGCACGGCCGTGATGGCGGAGGCGAGCGCGAAGACGGCGGTCAGCAGCCGCCCCGGACGGGCCTTCGCCCAGCGGGCCATCCAAGCGCCGCAGGCCCGGAAGAGCCCCTCGTCGTCGCAGAACCGGGCCAGCACGAGGACCGCCGCCAGGAAGCCGATCACCGGCCCGAGATGCGCGGCCTCGGCGCGGACGTGATCCAGGGGGATCGCGCCCGTGACGACCACCAGTGCCGCGGCCGGTACCGCCACCACGGCCTCGGGCCAGCCGAACGGCCGGACCACCGCGCAGACGAGGACGACGACGAGCAGGGCGACGGAGAGGGCCTCGGCGAACGGGCTGCCGAGAGGGGAGGAGAGGGCCTGGGCGAGGGGGCTGCCGAGACGGGTGGAGAGGGCCTGGGCGAGCGGGGTGCCGACGGCGGCGGGGCCGCCCGGGCCGAGCGGGCTGTTCAGAGTTCGGTCCTCCGAGGATGGTCGTGGCGCCCCACCATCACATCAAACGCACGGTGACCCGCCCCGCTGCGGCCGTCACTCCTTGCCGAGCAGCGTCAGCTCCGCCCAGATGGTCTTGCCCTCCGGTGTGTGCCGACTGCCCCAGCGCTGCGTGAGCTGGGCGACGAGCAGCAGCCCGCGGCCCCCCTCGTCGAAGATCTTCGCCCGGCGCAGATGCGGCGCGGTGTGGCTGCTGTCGGAGACCTCGCAGATGAGGGTGTCGGCGTCGTGGATGAGGCGCAGCCGGATGGGCGGCTCGCCGTACCGGATGGCGTTGGTGACGAGTTCGCTGACCACCAGCTCGGCAGGGAACGTCACTTCGGGCCTTGTCTGCTCGGTGAAGTCGTGCGCGGCCACACAGACGCCGCGCACCTGTCCGTCGGCGTCGGTGAGCGGGGCCATCCGGGTCAGCCAGGCCTGCGGGCGGCCCTCGCCGCCCGTCCGCAAGGTGGTCTCCACGTCACGGCCCCGTCCGGAGACGAGGACGTCGTACATGTCCTCCTCCAGCCGCTCGCCGGCCCGCTCGCCGCCGATCTCGGAGATCCGCAGACCCCGGATGCGGTCCTCCACGAGGCCGAGCACCCCGGCCATCGCGTCGTTGATCCCGAGCAGCCGCAGTCGTGTGTCGTAGACGGCCGTGGGGCAGGGCGACTGGGAGAGGACCGCCCGGATCAGCGGGTCGTCCCGGGGCGGCGGTTCCGCGCCCGTGAGGGGGGTGACGACGAACCAGCCGTCGCCCTGGTCACGGCGGTGTGCCAGCAGCCAGACCGGCAGGACGTGGCCGTCCCGGTGGCGCAGCGGGAGGGTGCCGCTCCAGCGGTCACCGGCGGGTTCTGACGGTGCGGCGGCGACGGCGTGGTCCAGCAGGGCCGTCGCGGGGCGGCCCTCGACCTCGTCGGGCGCGTACCCCAGCAGTCGGCGGGCCCCCTCGCTCCAGTGGATCAGGGTTCCGTGCTCGTCGATGAGCGCCCGTGCCGTGGCTGCCTCGTCGAGGTGGTGGACCGGCCTCATCGTCGCCACTCCATTGCGCACACCCACAGTGAACAAGCGCGTCACTCGGGCTCCAGCCTAGTGCGTGGGCGCCCTGCGCACCCCTGAACACGGGCCGACGGGACGACATCCACAGGGCGGGATTCCGGCGGATGTGTTCGGTGGGTCGGAAGTGAGTTCCGCACCCTTGACGGCCACGTGTGCCACCTCGTCAGAATCTGTTTGTTCACGATCAGTTGTGATGCCTTCTGGGTCCTGATGAGGGAGAGTCGCCATGACGGTCACACGAAGAGCGGTATTGATCGCGGGCACGGCCGTGCCCGCGGCCGGCGCACTCACGGGTGCCGCCGACACCCGGGCCGCGGCCGGGCACACCCCGGGGCGGCACACCGTCGAACTGCGCGACGGCTGGCGTTTCGCGCTGGTCGATCCGGGCGGCGTCACCGACCCCACCGGCGCCTACGCGGACGCCGCGCGGCCGGGCTACGACGACTCGGCGTGGCGCGAGGTGGCCGTACCGCACGACTGGAGCATCGAGCAGACGCCCACCACCGAGCACGGCACCACCAGTGGGACGGGATTCTTCCCCGGCGGTCTCGGCTGGTACCGCACCTCGTTCACCCTGCCGCCCTCGTACGCCGGCAAACGGGTGTCCGTGGAGTTCGACGGCGTGTACATGGACTCCTACGTGTACTGCAACGGCACCGAGGCCGGCCGGCACCCCTACGGCTACACGGGCTTCGCCCTCGACCTCACCGGACTGCTGCACACGGACGGCAGGACCCCGAACGTCCTCGCCGTGAAGGTGCAGAACCAACTCCCCAGCAGTCGCTGGTACTCGGGCAGCGGCATCTACCGCGACGTACGCCTGGTCGTCACCGAGCCGGTGCACGTCCAGCGGTGGGGCACCTACGTCACCACGCCGGAGATCACCAAGGAGCGGGCGCTCGTACGGGTGCGGACGACGGTCGTCAACGCGTCGGGCAGCCCGGCCGAGGTCCAGGTGATCTCCCGGATCCTCGACCCCGACGGCCGGACGGCCGCCCGGACGACCACCACGGCCACCGTCGCCGAGCAGGCCGACGAGACCCACGAACTCTCCGTGCCCGCACCCAGGTTGTGGGACTTCGCGACGCCGCAGCACCGCTACACGGTGGAGACCGAACTGCGTACCGGCGGCACGACCGTCGACACCTGCCGTACCCCCTTCGGCATCCGGTCCTTCCGCTTCGACCCGGACGAGGGCTTCCATCTCAACGGCACCCACGCGAAGATCAAGGGCGTCGACCTCCACCACGACCAGGGCGCTCTCGGCGCGGCCGTGAGCCTCGACGCGGTGCGCCGCCAGATGACCGTCATGAAGTCGATGGGCGTCAACGCCTTCCGGACCTCGCACAATCCGCCCTCCCCGCAGATGATCCAGGTCTGCGAGGAACTGGGGATCGTGATGATGGTGGAGGCCTTCGACTGCTGGCGCACCGGGAAGACGAAGTACGACTACGGGCGGTTCTTCGACGAGTGGTGCGAGAAGGACGCCACCGAGATGGTCCTCGCCGCCCGCAACTCACCCGCCGTGGTCCTGTGGTCCATCGGCAACGAGATCCCCGACTCGACCTCCACGGCCGGACTCGCCATGGCCGACCGGATCATCGCCGCCGTCAGGGCCGCCGACGACACCCGGCCGCTGGTGATCGGCTCGGACAAGTACCGCCGCCTGCCGGCGAAGGGCTCGGCGGCCGACCTCATGCTCGCCAAACTGGACGGGCTCGGCCTCAACTACAACACCGCCAAGTCGGTCGACGCCCTGCACGCCGCCTACCCGCACCTGTTCCTCTTCGAGTCCGAGTCGTCCTCCGAGACCTCGACCCGGGGCGCCTACCAGGAGCCCGAGCACCTCAACACCGGGGAGAACCACACCCCCGGCCGGCGGGCCACCTCCTCGTACGACAACAACCTCGCCTCCTGGACGATGAGCGGCGAGTACGGCCACAAGAAGGACCGGGACCGCAAGTGGTTCGCGGGCGAGTTCCTGTGGTCGGGCATCGACTACATCGGCGAGCCCACCCCGTACGACGTCTTCCCGGTGAAGGCCTCCTTCTTCGGCGCTGTCGACACGGCGGGCTTCCCCAAGGACATGTACCACCTGTTCAGGAGCCAGTGGACGACCGAGCCCATGGTCCATCTGCTGCCCATGACGTGGAACCACGAGCCGGGCGACACGGTCGAGGTCTGGGCCTACGCGAACGTCGACACCGTCGAACTCTTCCTCAACGGCACGTCCCTCGGCACACGCCGGTTCGACACCAAGAAGACCACCGACGGCCGCACTTACCTGGAGACCACCGAGGCGACCGGAGACGACAAGACCTTCACCGACGGCCCCTATCCGGGCAGCTACACCAGCCCCAACGGCAGCGCCGGCAAGCTCCATCTCACCTGGAAGGTCGCCTACGAGCCGGGCGAGTTGAAGGCGGTCGCCCGCCGCGAGGGCAAGGTGGTCGCGACGGACGTCCTGCGCACCGCGGGGGCTCCGCACGCGCTACGTCTCACCCCGGACCGCGCGTCGCTGCCCGCCGACGGGCGCTCCCTCGTGTTCGTGACCGCGGAGGTCGTCGACGCCCACGGCGTGGTCGTGCCCGACGCGGAGCACCGGATCGCCTTCGACGTCGACGGCGGCTCGGTCGCCGGACTCGACAACGGCCGGCAGGAGAGCGCCGAGCGCTACCAGGCCGCGACCCGCACCGCCTTCCACGGCAAGGCGCTCGCCATCGTCCGGTGCGGGACGAAGACGGGCACCCTGAAGGTGACGGCCCGGGCGGAGGGTCTGCGCAGGGCGGCCACGAGCGTGCGCGCCACACAGGCCCGGTCGCGAGCGACCACTCCGGCGCCGGTGTTCGGGCCCGACCACCCGGCCGCCCCGAACCATCCGCACGCGGACGCCAGTTACTCGGGCCGCCCCGACACCCTGCCCGCCGCCATGCTCGACGGCGACGCCACCACCGGATGGTCCAACGCCTTCCACAAGTCGGCGACGGCCCTGCTGCCCGCCTTCGACGGGTCCTGCGCCGAGGACTGGGTCTCGGTCACCTGGGCCCGCCCCCGCACCGTCGACCGCGTCGAGGTGTCCTTCACCGTCGACGCGGCCCACGCGCAGCCCGCCTCCGTCGAGGTCTCCGTGTGGGACGGCGAGCGGTACGCCCCCGTGAGGGGGACGGTGCTCGACCGCGCCACCACGTCCGACGCCCCGACCGTGATCACCTTCGACGCGGTGCGCGGCTCACGGCTGCGTCTCGTCATGGCCGGCGCCCACCCGGGGGCGGCCGGCGGCGCGATCAGGATCAGCCGTCTGGAGGTCCCCGCCGCCTGACGGGCCGGCCGGGTGAGCAGACGGCAGCCCGCGTCGCTCGTGCTCGGTCAGGGTGTGGAGCTCGGCAGGGTCGAGGGGCCGGTGGACCTCGACGTACTCGCCGTGCGGCAGGCGTCTGACGACCCCTGTCGCACGGCCGTGCGCGACCAGTTCACGGTCTCGCAGCCGAAGGCCCAGACAGATGCGCCGGGTCACGACGAAGACGACGGCCGGCACCACCGGCAGGGCGATCCGCACCGCCCAGGTCACGGTGTTGATCGACAGGTGGAAGCGCGTCGCCACGATGTCGTTGCCGCCGCCCGCGAGCAGGACCAGATAGAGGCTGATCCACGCGGCGCCCAGCGCGGTGCGCACCGGACGGTTGCGCGGCCGGTCCAGCAGATGATGCTCGCGCCGGTCCCCGGTGACCCAGGACTCGACGAACGGGTAGACGCCGATGAGGACCAGCATCAGCGGGAAGACGACGATCGGTATGAGCACGCCGAGGACGAGGGTGTGGCCCCACAGCGTGATCTCCCAGCCCGGCATGACCCGGACCAGGCCCTCGGCGAAGCCCAGGTACCAGTCGGGCTGCGCGCCCGTCGACACCTGGTCGGCGCGGTAGGGGCCGTACGCCCAGACGGGGTTGATACTGGCGATCGCCGCGATCAGCGCGATGACACCGGACACCAGGAACAGGAAGCCGCCCGCCTTCGCCATGTACACCGGCATGAACGGCGTTCCCACGACGTTGCGTTCGGTCTTCCCCGGCCCGCCGAACTGGGTGTGCTTGTGGTACACGACCAGGATCAGGTGCGCGACCACGAGCGCGGCCATGATGCCGGGGATCACCAGCACGTGGAGCGAGTAGAAGCGCGGCACGATGTCATGGCCCGGGAACTCCCCGCCGAAGAGGAACATCGACAGATACGTGCCGACGACGGGCACCGACAGGAGCGCCCCGTCCACGAACCGCATGCCGGTCCCCGACAGCAGGTCGTCCGGCAGCGAATAGCCGAACAGTCCCTCGAACATGCCGAGGAGCAGAAGCGTCCAGCCGAACAGCCAGTTCACCTCGCGGGGCCTGCGGAAGGACCCCGTGAAGAAGTGCCGCATCATGTGCGTCAGCATCGCCGCCAGGAAGATCAGCGCCGCCCAGTGGTGGATCTGCCGGATCAGCAGTCCGCCGCGCACGTCGAAGCTGATGTCGAGGGTGGACGCGTACGCCTCCGACATGCGGATGCCGTTCAGCGGCACGTAACTGCCGTGGTAGACCACCTCGTTCATCGACGGGTGGAAGAACAGCGTCAGGTACACCCCGGTCAGGACCAGTACGACGAAGCTGTAGAGGCAGATCTCGCCGAGCAGGAAGGACCAGTGGTCCGGGAAGACCTTGCGCAGGTACTTCGCCCCGAAGGCGTGGATGCCGAGCCGGCCGTCGAACCAGTCCGCCACGCGCTCGCCGGACGACGCCGTGCCCACGGGGCGTGCCGCGGGCCCGGCGTCGGCGCTCTCGGCGCCGCTGTGCGCACGGGTGACCGTCCCGTGCCGTTCACCGGTCGTCATGGCTGCCTGCCCTCCGGCGCGTCCGTCTCCTCCTCGCGGCGCACGTGCGCGAGCTTCTCGGGGTTGGTGACGATGTAGACGTCCGAGACGTGCTCGCCGTCGGGCGCGAGGTCCATGACCATGACGGCGTACGGGGAATCACCCTCGAAGATCACGGCGGAGTCGTCGCCGTTGACCCGCCGGTAGCGGATGTCGAGACCGGTCGCGCGACGGGTCGCGAAACCGGCGAACAGACGCGCCACCTTGTCCCGCCCGTGCACCGGCCGCAGCCCGGCCCGCGGGGTCTTGCCACCGCCGTCCGTCCACACCGTGACGTCCGGCGCCAGGATCTCCATCAGCGCGGTGATGTCACCGCCCAGCGCGGCCTCCACGAAGAGTTCGGTCGCCTGCCGGCGCACCCGGGGGTGGGCGCGGTAGAGCGGCCGGCGCGCGTGCACGTGCTGCCGGGCCCGGTGGGCGAGCTGGCGCACCGCGGCGGGGCTGCGGTCGAGGACCCCGGCGATCTCGGTGTGCGCGTAGCCGAACACCTCGTTGAGGACGAAGACCGCGCGCTCCAGCGGGGTCAGCGACTCCAGCACCACGAGCATCGCCAGGGACACGGACTCGGAGCGCAGGGTCCGGTCGTCGGCAGCGCCGGCGGGGGCCGGCTCGTCGAGCAGCGGCTCCGGCAGCCAGGGGCCCACATAGGTCTCCCGGCGGCGGGTGATGGCGGCGCGCCGGGTCAGCGCTTGGTTCACGGCTATCCGGACCAGGTAGGCGCGCGGGTTGGCGATCTCGTCCAGCGGGGAGCGGCCGGCGCGGCCCTGCCAGGACAGCCAGGTCTCCTGGAGCACGTCCTCGGTGTCGGCGACGCTGCCGAGCATGTTGTAGACGATCGCGAACAGCAGCTCGCGGTGGTCCACGAAGATCCGCGTCGCGCCGTCCGCACCACTCGGTCCGCCGGTCTTGGCGCCCGGCCCGCCCTTCGGGCCGCCCGCCCCGTCGTTCGTGCCGCCCGCCCCGTCGTTCGCGCCGCTCGCCCGGTTGTTCGCGCCGCTCGCCTCGTCCCGCGCGCCGCTCGTCCCGTCGTTCGTGCCGCGCGGCCCGTCCTGCGGGAGCGCCCCCGAACGGCGGCCCGGGGACGCCCAGTCGGGCCTGCCGGGCCTTTCGGCGCCGCCGGGTGACGCGCCCCGCGGCCGCGACCCGCCTTCGACTGCGCCGGCCGGCGCGCGGCCCGCGCCCGGACCCACGCCGCCGGTCCCCGCTCGGTGGCTCTCGGACATGCCTCGCCTCCCTTGGTGTGCTCACTACTGCGAGGGGCGGAGGGGGCTCGGATGTGACATCCCGCGGGCCGAATGTGACGTATGTCTCAGGACACTTCTCCGGCGTCACACCCGTCGGCGAGAGCGCCCTCTTGAACGCGAGTTCGCAGCTCCGGCACAAGGAGACACACATCGTGTTCAAGAAATGGCACGGCAACCCATGGGCGATCCTCGTCACGCTCTCCCTGGGGTTCTTCATGACCCTCCTCGACCTGACGATCGTGAACATCGCGATCCCCGAGATGGGCCAGGACCTGGACGCCTCCCTCGACGAGATCCTGTGGGTCGTCAACGCCTACACCCTCGCGCTGGCCGTCCTGCTGATCACCGCGGGCCGGCTCGGCGATCTGCGCGGCAAGCGGAATCTGTTCATGGCGGGCGTCGCCGTGTTCACGCTCGCCAGCCTGGCCTGCGCCCTCGCGCAGGAGCCCGCCCAACTGATCGCCTTCCGCGCGGTCCAGGGGCTGGGCGCGGCGCTGCTCATGCCGCAGACCCTGTCGATCATCACGGAGGTGTTCCCGGCCGACCGGCGGGGCGCCGCGATGGGTGTCTGGGGCGCCGTCGCCGGAATCTCCGGCGCGCTCGGACCGATCATCGGGGGAGCGCTCATCACCCGGCTCGACTGGCGTTGGATCTTCCTGGCCAATCTGCCGCTCGGGGTGCTCGTCCTGGCCCTCGCCGCCGCGGTCGTTCCCGCTTCCCGCCGTACCGTGCGCCACCGCTTCGACACCCCCGGCGTGCTGCTCGCCTCAAGCGCCCTGTTCTGTCTGGCCTTCGGCCTGACGGAGGGACAGCGCTACGACTGGAACGGCTGGATCCGGTCACTGTTCGGTGCTGCGGCGGTGCTCTTCGCCGGCTTCCTGCTGCACGAGCGCGGCCGGCAGACCCGTGACCCGCTCGTGCCGTTCTCTCTCTTCAAGGACCGCAACTTCGCGCTCGTCAACCTGGTCGGCATCACGGTGTCCTTCGGCGTCATCGGGTTGTTCCTGCCGCTGACGATCTACCTCCAGTCGGTGCTGGGCCTCAGCGCGCTCAAGTCCGGCCTCGTGCTGCTTCCCCTGGCCCTCGGATCGTTCGTGACGGCCGGCCCCGCCGGTGTCCTCGCCGACAGGATCGGCGGCAGGTTCATCCTGATGGCCGGCCTGCTGGCCTGGGCCGCCGCGCTGCTGTGGATCGTGGCCGTGGCGGACGCCGGGTCCGGCTGGACGGCGGTCGCATTTCCGCTCCTCCTGGCCGGGCTGGGGGCGGGCTGCACCTTCACACCCATGGCCACGGAGGTCATGCGCGACGTCCCGGTCCGGTTGTCCGGAGCCGCCTCGGGTGTCAACAACGCCCTGCGCCAGGTGGGTTCCGTGCTCGCGGGCGCCGTCGTCGGTGCCGTGCTCCAGGCGCAGCTCGCCTCCTCGCTCACCGACCAGGCCCGGCAGCGGGCATGGCAGCTCCCCGCCCCCTACCGGGACGGCTTCGTCGCCGCCTTCTACGAGGCGGAGTCCGACGTCGGCGCCCGGCAGTCGGCCGCTGCCCCCTCCGGTGTGCCGCACGACGTCGCCGACCGCATGCGGGCGCTCGGCGGTCAGGTCTTCGGCCACGGCTTCGTCGACGCGATGGGCCCGGCCCTGCTGGTCTGTGCCGGGGTCCTGCTGACGGGTGCGCTCGCCTGCCTGGCCGTACGCCGGCATCGCGGGCCGTCCGCCGACCCGCACGCCCTTCCCGTGTACGAGCCCGAACCGGAGGAAGCCACCTCATGAGCATCGACCTCACCGTGATGTACGCCGCCCACGACGCCTTCCGGCGTGACCTGGAGCGGCTCGGCAAGGCGGCCGCGGACGGCACCGCCTTCTCGCCACCGGTCCGGGCCGGCTGGGAGAACTTCAGGAAGCAGCTGCACATCCACCACACGGCCGAGGACAGCGATCTGTGGCCGCGCGTGCAGCGCAAGGTCGAGGGGCGCCCCGAGGACCTCGCGCTCCTCGCGGAGATGGAGGCGGAGCACGGCCGGCTGGACCCGCAGCTCGCCGCCGTGGACGCCGCCCTGACGACTCGGCTGAACGAACTCCCTCGACTGGTAAGGGCGTTGACCATCACTCTCGACGATCATCTGGCACACGAGGAGAGGAGTGCCCTGCCCCTCGTCCAGGAGGTGCTGACCCCCGCCGACTGGGGCGCCTTCACCGGGCGCATCCGTGAGACGCAGGGTCTGCGCGGGGCGGCCCTCTTCGTGCCCTGGGTCGTCGACGGCGCCCCGCCCGCCGACCGCGCTCGCTTCTTCGGCACCGTGCCGCCACCGGTGCGTGTCCTCAACCGCCTTTTCTGGGAGGCCGGTTACCGCAGGCGGGGGCTGTGGCAGACCTGACCGGACCGCGTTGCCGACCGCGGTCCACGGGGGCGGGTGGGCCCTGGCTCCCGAACTGCCGGGGCCCGGGCGGACACGGGCTCCCTCCGATCGCCGGAAGCGGAGCCGCCGCCGGAAGGGGGGCCGCCGCCGGGCACGGTCCGCGCGCCGAGCGTCTGCCGCGGCAGACACAGCGAGCCGGGTGGTCGCGTGCGTCGGCGGCGCCCCGTGCCAGGTGGCCGGGTGGCCGCGTGCGCAGGCTCCGTGCTCGACAGGCACCCGTGCTCGGGTGAACCCGCGCCTGCGCGGCCTCGTGTCCGGGTGGGGTGGGCCGCGCCGGGGTGCGTCCGTTCACGGGGACGGGGCCGGGACCGTCGGCCGGCCGCCCTTCGACGCCGTGGCCGGGACCCGTGAGGACGGCCCCCTCCGCTGGGCCGGAGCCGCCGCCCGGTCCGGGCCCCGCCCTCGGGGCCGCCGACCGAGGGCGGGAGGATCGGGGTCGGCGGCCGGTTTCGCGCGGGAGAGCCGCCGTCCTGCGCGGGGCCTTTGAGAAGGGCCGATTCCAGTGGACTACGGAGTTCCGCGCGCCGGGAGCGTGCGAGGGCCTCCGGCGCGTGCGCCCGGTTCACACGGGGCGTGTCGAATTTCGAAAGCCGGTGCGAGCGGGGCGAGTTGCCGCAGGATCTGACTTTATTTCAATGGGCCTGAGGTTGCTCAAGTGCCTTGTTGGCCGTGAGCGTGTTGTGCGAGGGTGAACTCCCTGCGCCGGGCCAATGGCCGGGTCTGAATCGCTGTTCGCCATTCCGAGTCGTCGGTAGGCTCAAAAAGCCCCTGACCGGCGGTCGTCGTGCGGCCTTCGTCCTCGCCGTTTCCCCGGCGCACCGTCAAAAAGGTATGCACCAACCAGCGCTCCTTTTCGGCGGTCAGGAATTCTGTGTGCCACCTTGCACCTCGGAAGGAACCCGCTCCGTGCGCACCCCCCACCCCCCTCGTCCCCCTTATCCGCCCGGCGGCGTTCCCGGCGAATCCGACGAGAGTCTCGCCGCCCGGCTGAGAGGAGCGGCACAGGACGACGCCGCCCACCCCGTCGCCCTGCTGATGGCCCGGCACTGGCAGCCGGCGTACGACTACGCGGTCATCTGCCTCGCCTCCTCGGCACCCGCCGCCGCCATGGTGGCGGCGACCTCCTTCCACCGGGCGCTCGACCGCCTCGGGGAAGGCGACTCCGCGATCGCCCTGCGGCCCGAACTCCTCGTGGACGTACGCGACACCGTCAGGGAGTGGTCCGCGGACGACCGGATAACCGGTGTTCTGCCGGACCTGGGGAAACCCGCGGGGGGCCGCGGCATGCGTGCCGCGAAGTCCATGACGGCCGAAAATCGCAAGCTGGCGGAGCGTGCTTTCCATACTCTGCCGGGAGTGTCCCGGTGTCTTCTGTGGCACATCGAGGTCGAGGCGGAGCCCATATCCGTACCGGCCGGTCTGTCGGGCATGGACACCGACATCGCGTCGGCCGCCCTGGAGCAGGCCCGCGAGCAATTCCGTGAGGGCTGTGTACGCGCTCACCGGGAACTGGCGCCCAGCAAGGAATGCGGCTTCCACAACCGCCTCCTCGATGTGCCGATCCGCCGCGGCGGCGCCTTGCTTCCCGATGTCCGGCAGCATCTGGCGGAGTGCTCGTACTGCCGGCACGCGGCAGAACAACTCGGCCATTTCGAGCGCGGGTTGGGATCGCTGATCGCAGAGGCCGTGCTCGGCTGGGGCGCACAGCGCTATCTCGACTCACGCCCTGGGCGTGCGGGACAGCGCTTGCGCCCCCGTGGTGGTACCCCCTTCGGCGGACGCCTTCCTGGGAGCGGCGGGCGTACCGGCGGCGGCCGCCGCGACGGCGCGGACGGACGGCCGGGAACCGGCGGGCGTCAGGGCGGCGGTGGGCGGCACCGTCTGCTGGGGCAGTTCCCCACGCCGGGCCGCGGGGCGGCCCGGCAGGGCGAGGCCCCTCCCAAGGCTCTGCTGACCGGCGTCGGGCTGTCGGCCGTCCTGCTCGCGACCGTCCTCGCGGCCGGTCTGTGGCCGCACGACGAGGGAGGTGCCGACCCCACGGCCTCCACGGGCGCCGGCAGCAGCCACAACCTGTCCGAGGCCCCCGCCTCCCGGACCCCGCCCGCCGCCTCGTCGCCCCCCACCTCGGCGGGACTGCCGACGGGCACCGAGCAGACCCGGCTGCGCAATCTCGCCGCCGACCTGTGCCTGGACATCAGGGGCGGCAGCGCGACTCCCGGCGCCGAGACCGAGCTCGCGGTGTGCTCGTCGGCCTGGACCCAGCAGTGGTCGTACGAGTACGACGGACTGCTGCGCAGCATCGCCGATCCCGGCCTGTGCCTGGACTCGCACGCGGACAACGGTGTCGTCCTGCTGCAGCGCTGTGTCGCCGAGAACGCGGCCCGCGGCAAGGACATGCGCTACGACCTCACCGTGCGGGGCGAGTTGCTGCCCCGCCGACGCGAGGGGCTCGCCGTCACGCCGGCGTCGGACGACCCCGACACCGACGTCGTCGTCAAGGTCCGCGACGGCTCCGACGAGCAGCGCTGGCGCACCGACCCCCCGCCGGACCGCCCCAAGTCGCTGTCGGTCGCGGGCACGTCCGGCCCGTCGGCCCCGCCCGCGAGCGACGAGCCCACCGCCGAGGACACTCCCGCGCAGCCGGGCGAGGAACACGGCGAGCCGTCCGCCGAGGTGCCTGCCGACCCCGGGCCCACCGCGGCGGAGCCCTACCAGGAGCCGCGCGCGGTTGCCGTCGGCGACGGCCACGACGACGCGGACCCGCAGTCCGCGCTGCCCCTCGGCCCGTCCGGACTCGTCGACGACGCGGGGCTCCAGGACAGACAGGCCGCGGCCACGACCGCACAGTGAGAGCGGCGGTGTGACACCACCGCGAGGGCACGCCGTGATGCCACCGCGAGTCGTGGCCTGACGCCGGCGTCGGGGCCGTGGCGCGCCGGCCCGTGCCGGATCTCGCGCCGCGGCCTCGCGGTGCCGGGGCGACAGCTCTACGAGACGACGTCCCGGGGCGGCCTGCCCGCCACGAAGTCGGCCGCGTTGTGGACGGCCGCCAGCGCGATCCGCACCAGCGTCTCGCGCGTGACACCGGCGACGTGCGGGGAGAGCAGCACGTTCGGTGCCTTCAGCAACCGCAGGGCGGGGGTGGGCGGTTCGGGGTCGAACACGTCGATGCCCGCGCCGGCCAGGGCGCCCGCCTCCAGCGCGTCCGCGAGGGCGTCCTGGTCGATGAGGGCGCCCCGCGCGGTGTTCACGACGAACGCCGTCGGTTTGAGCAGCGCGAGCCGCTCGGCGTTCAGCAGATGCCGGGTGTCCTCGGTCAGGGGCGCGTGCAGAGTGATGTAGTCCGAGGTCCGCAGCAGTTCGTCGAGCCCGACATGGCGGGCCCCGCCGAGCCGGGCCGCCGTCTTCGCGTCGAGCGGCCGCGGACCGGCGTACACGATGGTCATGTCGAAGGCGACCGCGCGGCGGGCGACCTCCTCGCCGATGTGCCCGAGCCCGACGATGCCGAGCGTCTTCCCGGACAGCTCGGTGATCGACTGCTGGAGCCGCGGCAGGGCCCAGTCGGCCTCGACGAGGGCGGTGTGCGCGGGGACGAGCTGCTTGGCGAGAGCGAGCATCAGGGCGAAGGTCTGCTCGGCCACGTTCTGCTTCTCGGCGCCGCCGGAGCCGATGTTGCAGACCAGGACGCCCTGGGCGCGAGCCGCGTCCAGGGCGACGTAGTCGAAGCCGTGACTGGCGCACTGGATCAGCTCCAGGGCCGGTGCGGCGGCGATGTGCTCGGCGGTCACCGGGGCCAGGCCGGTGATGACGACATGCGCCTCGCGGAGCGCCACGGGGTCCTCGTCGGTGGCCTCCACCACGGTCACCCGGGCCTCGCCGGGGAAGACGCCGGCGAGCGCGGCGCCCGCCGTCCGTCCGCCCACGTGCGGCGAGACGACGGCGAGGACGTTCTTCGGGTCGCTCATACACTGTCCTCGGTCAGGTCGTCGGGGCCGACGACGTCCGGGCGGGCGTGCCCGGACAGGGCGAGCGTCAGGTCGAACTCGGCGAGCAGGCAGCGGATGACGTGCTCCACGCCCGCCTGCCCGTCGAGGCCCAGCCCGTAGGCGTACGGGCGGCCGACGAGCACGGCCCGCGCGCCGAGCGCGAGCGCCTTGAAGATATCGTCGCCCGTGCGGACGCCGCTGTCGAACAGGACGGTCAGCCGGTCGCCCACCGCTTCGACGACACGGGGCAGCGCGTCGGCGGCGGCCACCGACCCCGCCACCTGCCGGCCACCGTGGTTGGAGACGACCACGCCGTCCATCCCCGCGTCGGCCGCGAGCCGCGCGTCGTCCGGGTGCAGGATGCCCTTGAGGACGATCGGACCGTCCCAGTTCTCGCGCAGGAAGGCCAGGTCGGGCCAGGTCTTGCCGGGGTCCGCGAACATGCCCACGAAGTGCATCACGGCCGCGTTCGGATCCTCGTGGACCGGCTTCGCCAGACCCGCCCGGAACGCCGGGTCGGAGAAGTAGTTGGCGGTCCCCACGCCGTGCAGGAACGGCAGGTACGCCTGATCGAGGTCGCGCGGCCGCCAGGCCAGCAGGGGAGTGTCGAGGGTGACGAACAGCGCGGTGAACCCCGAGGCCTTGGCCCGGTCCAGGAAGCTCCGGGTGACCTCCCGGTCCTTCGCCCAGTACAGCTGGAACCAGCGCTCCCCGTCGCCCATCGCCTCCGCGACCTGCTCCATGGGGGTGCTGGAGGCCGACGACAGGATGTACGGGACGCCCTGCGCCGCGGCGGCCCGCGCGGCGGCCGGCTCGGCGCCCGGATGCATGATCGACAAGACCCCCACCGGCGCGAGCGCCAGCGGCGCGGGCAGTGCGCGGCCCAGTACCTCGACGGACAGGTCGCGCTCGTGCACGTCACGCAGCATGCGCGGCACGATCCGGCGCCGGTCCAGGGCCTCCCGGTTGGCGCGTGCGGTACTTCCGCTGCCCGCGCTGCCCGCCACATAGCCCACCGGACCGGGACCGAGGCGCTGCTCGGTGAGCTCCTCCAGCCGGGTCAGATCGGTGGGCAGCCGGGGTACGGCACCCGTCATTCCGTTCAGATAGATCTCGTACTGGAAGTCGGCCCAATGCTTCGCCATCCGTACGTCCCGCCTCTCGTCCCTGAGACCGCGCTGTGCGCCGACGATCCTTGCGACTGCGACAAGATCCGTCCAGCATGGTGCGCACATCGCGCCACTGGGGCTGTCACCGGGTGACCAACAGCAGGACGGACGCCGGCTCCGGTCCCGCGCCGAGGGCCGGGGCCGAGGAGCGGCCGGCCACCGCGACGGGCGGGTCCCCGGCGGCCCGGACCCGGGTCCGGCGCGACATGGCCGCCGACCCGAGGGTCGTGGAGGTGGTCGTCGCGGCCGTCGACGCGCGGGTCCCGGTGTACGCGGCGCTGGACGACAGCCGGCGGTGGAGCGCGTTGTGGCGCGACGGGAGGAAGGCCGGTGACCGCCGCTGGGGTGTGCGGCGTGCGGGGACGCCGTCCTCGAAGGGGTGCGCCGAAGTTACGGCGGCCTGTCGAGCACGCCGGTGGGTGAATCATCCATCCCTCGCGGACGCCCCGGAGCATTCGTCCCTTCCGTGCCGGCCGCCGCCGTGAGCGGCGTGGGGTGCGGGTCGGCCCGGCGGGTCCTCGCCGTGGGCGGCGAGCCATCCGTGCCAGCGGTGGACGGCGACCGCGATCACCGGGCCGTCCGGCGGCCGGCCGCGGTACTGGGCGTACTTCTCCCGCAGCGCGGCGACCGCCGTTCCGTACGTCTCCCGCGCACCCACCTCCGGTGCGGCGGGCGGCACGACGCGTGCGTCGCCGTCCGCCCGGACCCACCACAGGCGGCTCCAGTCCTCGTCGAACGCGTCGACGAGCAGACAGACGGCCGGGTGCGCCGCGATGTTGCGCAGCCGCTTCAGCCGTGGTGACCGCTTGGGCTTCCCGTCGACCGCGGTGACGATCTCGTCGCCGAGTACGGCGAACACGACCGGTACCAGGTGCGGGCGCCCCTCGGCGTCCACGGTCGCCAGCCGCGCCACCCGCGCGGTGAGGAAGCGGCGTCGCGCCTCCGTCTCGTCCATGTCCGGCAAGGTGAGCCTCCGGTCCTTCCCGCCGGGCGAAGGCCCGACGTCCCGACGCGCCCGCGATCCCCGGGGTGCCGGCGACGCCCGCAGTGCCGTCGGCGTACGGACGTGCCCTCGGCCGGAACGGCCGGTCGCCTGGAACGCGGCCGTCCGGTTGTGTCGGCTCCCAGTGTGGCGCGACGGCCGGGAGGCGGGTGCCGTCCGTGCGCCGGAGGAGGGAGAACCGGTCACTCCTCGTCGGTGGCGCCGTCCTCCGGTTCGGTGTCCGGACCCTGCGCCCGTACCCGCTGCACGTGCTCCAGCGACTCGCGCAGTTCCGCGAGCCAGTCGTCGGTGTGGCGCTGCACCAGGCGTACGCACCACGCGAGGGCGTCGCTGCGGCTGCGGGCGACCCCGGCGGCGACCAGGGTGTCCAGGACCTGCCGCTCGGGCTGGCGCAGCCGCGTCATGACCGGCGCCGCGACGTGCGTGAACAGGGCGCGCACGGTTCCGCACTCCACGCCCCAGGACACCTTCTTGCCGAACCGGTGCTCCGCCTCGCGCGCCACCGCGATCCTGTCCTCGCGGGTGCGTTCCCTGAATTCCTGGACACGTGCCTCGGCTGCCGCCTCCTTCTCGGCGGCCGATGCGCCGTCGCCGAGCCGGGGTTCAGGGATGCGGCCGACGACCGTGATCTCCTCCCGGTCGACCGTGACCTCCACGAGGCTCTCGAAGAGATCGTCGGGCAGGCGGCCGGCGAACCAGCCGCGCAGCTTGTCGCGCTGCTCCGATGTAATCATGTAATCACCATTACTCCACGGGCAAAAATGGGCAAGAGGGTCCGGTCGAAGTCCGCTGTGGGCGGACGTCACGGTCGGTGCGCGGCTCCGCCGGGGGCGCGCACAGGGGTGCCGCGGGGGTCCGGAGCGGGGTGAAGCGGAATGTTTCAGGCCGATTGCCGAGCCACGGAAATCTGGCCATGAGGGCCCGGCGGGCGATCAACGGTGGCTCAATCACGGGGCCCAGGAGTTCGAATTCCGTGACTTCACGCCACTGTTTCAACACTCAAAGTTACCTAAATGCGTGGGGTCGATGTGTGTTTCTCGTGAGGACTCGGCAGACTCGCGCTCGCCGAACCGGCACCCGACCGAGCCGGTATCGCATTCGATCGAGCGGAAGGATGCACACAATGCCGAACACCGCGCGTTGGGCAGCGACTCTCACCCTGACGGCCACCGCCGTCTGCGGACCCGTCATCGGTTCCGCCCACGCCGCCCCCGCCGCCGGCCCGTCCGGGCTCTACGCCCCGTCGGCCCTGGTGCTCACCACGGGCCACGGCGCCACCGCGGCCACCGTCACACCGGAGCGGGCCGTCACCCTGAACTGCGCCCCGACGGCCTCCGGCACCCATCCCGCCGCCGTGCAGGCCTGCGCCGAACTGCGCGGCGTCGGCGGCGATCCGGGCGCGCTGACGCTCAGAGACGGCGTCTTCTGTACCAGGCAATACGACCCCGTGGTGGTCACGGTCGAGGGTGTCTGGCAGGGCAAGCGCGTGTCCTACGAGCGCACCTTCGCCAACGAGTGCGTGAAGAACTCCTACGGGACGACCGTCTTCACGTTCTGAGAGACCGGGATCGCGAAGTCCCCGTGAAGAGCGACCGAGGTCCGTGACTGGGGAGTGCGGGCCACGTCGCGGGGACACCACGCGATTTCGCACCGAGGGCCGGCCTGACGGAGTGGGGCCGTCGGCCGGCCCTCGGCATTTGCATGCCCAGGATCTCCCCCGGCTCTCGGGCCGGACTTCCCCGCGCCCCGTCCCCCGGCGTCCCGTCACCTCCATGTCCGTGACGCCTGCTCACCCGGGGTCGTGCCACGCACCGGCCCGGGGCCACCAGCCGGGCACCGCCCGCCGGTAGCGCTCGTACTCCGCGCCGAACCGCGTCATCAGCTCCGGTTCCTCGTACCACCGGGCGAAAGCCGCCATCACCAGCCATGCGATCGCCCCGTACGCCAGGAGGAGCGGCCGCGCGAGCAGCAGGGCCTGCCCGAGGATCACCGCGACGACCGCCACGTACATCGGATTGCGGAGGTACCGGTACAGCCCGCCGACGACCAGATGCTCGGGAGGCGCGACCGGCGCCGGGGTGCCGAGGCCCTCGCGGACGAACCGCACGAAGGCGGACAGCAGCACGTATGCGCCCGCGGCCAGCGGCAGCAGACCGAGCGCGCGCACCGGCGGCCACCAGTGACCGGGTCGCCAGCCGGTCAGCCACCAGGGGATCAGGACGGCCACGGTGCCCGGCGCGAGTGCCAGGAAGAACGAACTGCCGGCCGCCGCCGCGGATCTGCGCATGTCCCCACCATGGCCCAGGCGGCCCGCGCCGGGAAGCCGCTGCGCCGCACGGCGCAGCCCCGTCACCGGTCCGAGTCGCCCGGGATGCAGGCACGGACGCGACGCCGTACCGGTGGAGCATGCGTGCACTGGGCGAGCTGGACGAGCGGCTGTTCACACGGGTGGCGGGGGCGCGGATGGCCGGAGCCGATCCGGCGCTGCGGCGTCTGAGCCACTTGGCCGACCACGGAGCGCTGTGGTTCGGCACGGCGGCCGGGCTCGCGGTCGCCGGTGGACGCACCGCCCGGCGTGCGGCCCTGCGGGGCGTCGGCGCGCTCGCGCTCGCCTCGCTCACCGTCAACACGGTCGTGAAGTGGAGCGCCCGCCGCCCCCGGCCGCTGCTCGACATGGTGCCGACGGTCCGTCACCTGCGCAGCCAGCCGCACACCACGTCCTTCCCGTCCGGGCATTCCGCCTCCGCCGCGGCCTTCGCCACCGGGATCGCCCTGGAGTCCACGCGGTACGGCGCCCTGGTCGCTCCCTTCGCCGCCGCGGTCGCCTTCTCCCGTGTCTACGTGGGCGTGCACTACCCCGGGGACGTGCTGGCCGGGGTGGCGATCGGCGTCGGCGCCGCGGCGCTCACCTGCCGCTGGTGGCCGCCTCGACAGGTCGTCCCCGGGAGACAGCGGCCCGTCGCCGACGCGCCCGCGCTGCCCCGGGGCGAGGGGCTGGTCGTGTTCGTCAACAGCGGGGCCGGCTCCGGCGCACCCGCCATGTCCCCGCCCCCGGCCGAACGGCTGCGCGCGCTGCTTCCCGGGGCCGAGCTGATCGAGCGGGGCCCCGACGACGATTTCGCCGCGCTGCTCGCCGAGGCCGTCGGCCGGGCCGCGCAGAGCGGGGGAGCCCTCGGCGTCTGCGGCGGGGACGGCAGCGTCAACGCAGCCGCCCGCGCGGCGGCCGAACGGGGCCTCGCGCTGGCCGTGTTCCCCGGCGGCACCCTCAACCACTTCGCCCAGGACCTGGGGGTGCCGGACTACGAGGACACCGCGGACGCCGTGGTCCGGGGCGAGGCGGTGTCCGTGGACATCGGTGTGGCGCGCACGGCCGGCGGCGAGGACGTGCGGTTCCTCAACACCTTCAGCATCGGCCTGTACCCCGAACTCGTCCGGATGCGTGAGCGTGCGCAGGAGCGGTGGGGCAAGTGGCCCGCCGCCGCGTTCGCCCTGGTCAGGGTGCTGCGCACCGCGACCCCCGTCGAGCTGAGCCTCAACGGCCGTCAACGCCGTCTGTGGCTGCTGTTCGCGGGCAACGGACGCTACGTCCCCGAGGGCTTCGCCCCGTCCTACAGGCCGCGGCTGGACGACGGACTGCTCGACCTGCGCGTGGTGGACGGCGACCACCGTCTCGCCCGCACCCGCGTCGTCGTCTCGGCGCTCGCCGGGGCCCTGCACCGCTCCCGGGTCTACGGCGCGGAGCAGGTCCCCTGGGTGCGGCTGGAGAACGTCACGGGTACGGACTCCCTCGCGTACGACGGTGAGATCGCCACGGCCGAGGCGTCGTTGAGCCTGGAGAAGGAACCCGGTGCGCTCGTGGTGTACCGGCCCGCGGTGCCGCACGACGAAGCGGCGCGGCAGGTGCGGCCGGCTGCCGGGGCGGCCGGCCGGGGCGGCCGGGCGAGGGGCCGCCGTCTCCCCGCCGTCGGCGGCCCCTCGGACCGGGGGTGATCGGTCCGCGACCGATCACATGTGGACGACGGGTGCGGCGTCCGGGCCCTGCGCCGGCTTCCCGCGCCGGTGGAGCAGGAAGGCGATGACGGCGCCCGCGACGCCGTCCGAGAAGCCGAGGTCGGCCTGGGCCGACGGCAGGGCGATGTGCACGATGGGGGCTCTCGTATGCCTTGACCGGCATATAACCAAGGGGGCATATTGGAGTCATGTCCGAGGCATCCCTGTGGGCCGCGCTCGCCGACCCGCACCGGCGCGCCATCGTGGCGCTCCTCCTGGAGCGCCCGCACGCCGTCGGCGAGATCGTCGAGGCCTGCGGTCTGAGCCAGCCCAGCACCTCCAAGCACCTTCGGGTGCTCCGCGACGCCGGGCTCGTCCGGGCGCGCCAGGACGCGCAACGCCGTGTCTACGCCCTCGACCCCGCCCCGATCGCCGCACTCGACGCCTGGCTCGCCCCGTACCGCAGCCTGTGGAACGAGAGCCTCGACGCCCTGGGCCGACGCCTGGACGCCGCGGCGGAGGAGCGACCGGACGACCATGACACACCCTCCCCGAAGGACTGACCGCCATGTCCGCCGAACGCACCGGCACCTACCTCACCCTGGACGACGGACGCCCGGCCGTCCGCTTCAGCAGGACCTACGACCACCCCGTCGACCGGGTCTGGCAGTTCGTGACCGACCCCGACGAACTCGCCCACTGGTTCCCCTCCCGCGCCGAGTTCGAGCTGCGGCCGGGCGGCACCGTCACCTTCAGCGGCGACCCCAACACGGCGGACTCGCAGGGCCGCGTCCTCGCCGTCGACCCGCCCCGGCACCTCTCCTTCGCCTGGGGCGGCGACGAACTGCACTTCGACCTGGAAGCCCTGGACGACAAGCGCACCCGCTTCACGCTCACCGACGTGCTCGGGGCCGTGGACACCGCCGCGCGCAACGGCGCCGGCTGGGAGGTGTGTCTCGGCGCCCTCGACGCGAAGGCCCGCGGCGAACACCCCGAGGGCCCGCACGCCGGCGCCGGAGCACCCTGGAAGGAGTTCTACCGCGGCTACCTCGACGCCGGGGTCCCCTCCGGCGCGCCCGTTCCGGGGCTCGACTGAGCAGGCGGGCCACCGCGGCCGCGCGCCGTCCCGGACTACTGCATCTGCCGTCGCACCAACTCGTGCAGCCGCCCGCCGGTGTCCGCCAGCAACTGCGCGGGCGGGCCCTGCTGGGCGACCCGGCCGTCCTCCATCACGATGACGCGGTCCGCGTCCATCACGGTCGACAGACGGTGCGCGATCACGACACGGGTGGCCCGCAGCGCACGGGTGCTCTCGATGACCGTGCGCTGCGTCTCGTTGTCGAGAGCGCTCGTCGCCTCGTCGAAGAAGAGGATCCTCGGACGCCGGATCAACGCCTGGGCGATCATCAGCCGCTGGCGCTGACCGCCGGAGACCGCGCCGCCGCCGGAGACGATCGTGTGCAGCCCCATCGGCATCCGCTTGATGTCCTCGGCCAGACCCGCCATCTCGGCCGCGGCCATCGCCTCCTCGGGGGTGTACGGCTCGGTGCCGCAGATGCAGTCCAGTATCGACCCGGTGAACGGCTGCGCGTGCTGGAGCACGACACCGCACTGACGGCGCACGGCCGACTGGTCGAGAGCCGCCAGGTCCTGGCCGTCGTACAGGACGCTGCCCGAGACCGGCCTGTCGAAGCCGATGAGCAGGCGCAGCAGCGTGGACTTGCCGCAGCCGCTCGGGCCGACGATCGCCACGAACTCGCCCGGCCGGACCTCGAAGGACACGTCGTCGAGGACCAGCGGACCGTCGTCGGCGTAACGGAAGGAGAGCCGCCGCGCCTCCAGGCCCCCGGACAGGACGCCCGGGCGCGTGTTCGCCGCGCGCACCTCCGGCGCCGCTTCGAGCACCGGCCTGATCTCCTCGAACATCGGCAGCGCGGCAGCCGCCGAGACGAACGCGCCGGTGATCTGGGTGACCGAGGTCAGCAGCATCGTCACCGACGTGCTGAAGGTGAGGAAGTCCGCCGCCGACAGCGAGCCGCGGGCCGGGCCGGCGAGCAGCATGAACATGAGCAGGGTGCACAGCGGCAGATAGACCGCGCCCATCACCGTGTTCAGGTTCTTGATGCGGCCCACCTTCTGCTGGAGCTCGCGGCTGCGCGCGAACTCGCCCGCCCAGGCGGCGTAGGCGTAGTTCTCAGCCGCCGCGACCCGCAGCTTGGGCAGCCCCCGCAGAGTCTGGAACGCCTGGTTGTTGAGCTTGTTGCCGAGCACGACCAGGCGGCGCTGCCAGCGCACCTGCCACAGTCCCAGGCCGAGGAACCCGGCCGCGATGACGACGAGCATGGCGATCGCGGCCAGCGCCATGGGAACGCTGTACCAGAGCAGCAGCCCCAGATTCATCGCGCCGACCGTGCCCGCCTGCGTGAGCGTCGGGCCGACACCCGCGAGCAGGCGGCGGATGCCGCTGATCCCCATGGCGGCGCTGGCGAGTTCACCGGTCGACCGGGACGTGAAGAACTTCGTCGGCAGGCGCAGCAGCCGGTCCCACACCGCCGGCTGGAGCGTCGCCTCGATCCGCCCCTCCAGCCGCAGGATCGTGAGGTTCTGCATCAGCATGAACGCCGCCGACACGACACTGGTGAGCATCAGGGCCAGACACACCTGCACGATGAGGTCGTGCTGGGCCTTCGGCACGTACTCGCCCAGCACCTTGCCGGTCGCGATCGGAACCAGGGCGCCGATCGCGACGGTCACCAGGCCGCTGACCGCGAGACCGCGTAGATCCGCGCCGGTACCGCGGAGACAGAACCGCAACAGCCCGAGCGGACTCGGCGTCCGCTCCGGCAACGGCCGGTAGAACATCACCGCCCGCGGCTCGAACTCCGCCGCGTTGGCCTTCTCGACCGGGGTCTCCCGCCCGGAGGACGGCTGCACGGCCACATAGCCGCCACGCCGCCACAGCAGGGCGACCGGCGCGCCGGACACGGCGCGGTGGCCCACCAGCGGGCCGATGTTGTCCCGCCACCAGCGCCCGTCCAGGCGTACCGCACGCGTGCGGATCCGCGAGGCGAGCGCGATCCGCTCGACCGGGTCGAGCCGGTCGCTCTCGGTGTCGCTCTGCGCGGGCTCCGCGAGGTCGATGCCCGCGGTGCGGGCGACCAGCTTGCACGCCGCGTACGTGGCGTCCGCGTCGGCGGCGGTCGGACGCTTCGCTGACGACTTGCCGATCGAGGCCAGCAGGGTCCGGTCGGCCTGGGCGCGGACCGCCTCACCGGCCTTGATGCCGGCCGCCGTACGGTCCTCGTGGCTCGCCTCCAGCTGCTCGATCCAGCGGTCGAGCGTGGCCAGCAGCCGGTATTGCTGGTCGACCATGCCCTGCCACACGCCGGGGTCCATCAGCAGATCGGCCGCGGCCTCGGCTCCGTACAGCGAGCCGTACTGGACGCTGCCGGGTGGCACCTGCATCCAGAAGACGTCGTCGTCCGTGAGCACGGCGGCGTTCTCCGTGGCCATCGGGGCCTGGAAGAGTATGGACAGGCTGCGGCCGACCCCAAGGGCGAGTGCGTACTCCAGCGGGCTGGACGTCGGAGGCACGTACTGCGGGTTGCCGTACGCGTCGTAGGACCAGGTCTCCGTGTTGACGGGCTGGTACAGCTCGCGCAGCACGATCCGGTGCACCACGCAGTCGCGCAACGGCCGCCCGACGAGCGTGTGCTGGGGACCCGCGACCGGGCCGAGCAGCAGCGAGCCCGCTTCGAGCCGGCCCAGATGGTGCCAGTGACCCTGCTGCGCCGCGTCGACCGCGAACAGGTCCATGGCGCCCGCGGCGACCAGCCACAGCACCTGCGGGCCCTCCAGGTCCAGCCGGTTGAGGCCGGAGCAGTCGATCGGCGTGCCCATGCCGCCGAGTGCGCCGAGGACGAGGTCCCCCTCGTGGACGCCCTCGTGAACCGTGGTCATCTCATCGCTCCTTGACCAGCTCGGCGTACGGGCCGCCGGCCGCCACCAGGGCGTCGTGCCGCCCGCGTTCCACGATCGTGCCGTGCTGGAGGACCACGATCTCGTCGCTGTCGCGCACGGTGCTCAGCCGGTGCGCGATCACCACACAGGCGCAGCCGCGCTTGCGCAGGTTGTCGATGACGAGCTGCTCGGTCTCCGCGTCCAGCGCGCTGGTCACCTCGTCGAGCACCAGGATGCTGGGCCTGCGCACCAGCGCCCGCGCGATCTCCAGACGCTGGCGCTGGCCGCCGGAGAAGTTGTGCCCGTCCTGCTCGACCCGGCTGTGGATGCCGCCCGGCCGCCGCGTCACGACGTCGTACAGCGCCGCGTCCTGAAGGGCGGACACCACCGCCTCGTCCGGGATCGACGGGTCCCACAGCGCGATGTTGTCGCGCACGGTGCCCTCGAAGAGGAAGACGTCCTGGTCGACGAAGGAGACGGAGGCGGCGAGCGCGCCGCGCGGGATGTCCTCCAGCAGCTGCCCGTCGATGCGGATCGTGCCCTCCCAGGGGGCGTACAGGCCCGAGATCAGCCGGGAGACCGTCGACTTGCCGCTCCCGGACCCGCCGACCAGCGCGACCTGCTGACCCGGTCCCACCGTCAGTGAGAATCCGCTGAGCAGCGGCTTGTCGAGCGGGCTGTAGCCGAACGTGATGTTCTCCAGTTCGACATGGCCGTGCAGCCGCCGGGTGGACTCGCCGGTGCCGGGGCGTGCGTAGAGCGGGTCGGCCTGGAAGTTCTCCACGTCCTTGAGCCGGGCGACGTCGGCCGCGAAGTCCTGGATACGGCCCGCGACACCGTTGAGCCGGGTGATCGGCGCCGTGAAGCGGGTCACCAGGGCCTGGAACGCGACGAGCAGGCCGACGGAGATGTGTCCCTCGACGGCACGCAGCCCGCCGATCCACAGGATCAGCGCGGAGTTCAGCGTCGCGAGCGTCGGGGCGACCACGCCCAGCCAGGCGCTGGGCACACCGAGGCGCTGCTGCTCCTCCAGCGTGGTGGCGTGCTGCCCGGCCCACTTGCGGAAGTAGCCGTCCTCGCCGCCGGTCGCCTTCATCGTCTCGATGAGCTGGAGCCCGGTGTAGGCCGTGTTGGTCAGCCGCGCGGTGTCCGCGCGCAGCTTCGCGGTACGGGTCGCGCGCATCCGGACCACCACGCGCATCGCCACCACGTTGAGCAGTGCGACACCGATCCCGACGGCCGTGAGCTGCGGGTCGTACGTGTAGAGCAGCACCGCGTAGAGCACGACCACGATCGCGTCCACACCGGCCGCGGCGAGGTCGCGGGCCAGAGTCTCGGACACCGCGTCGTTCGACTGGAGCCGTTGCACCAGGTCGGCCGGACTGCGCTGGGAGAAGAAGGTGACGGGCAGCCGTAGCAGGTGCCGCAGGAAGCGGGCGCTGCTCAGCGTGGAGGAGATGATGCGCCCGCGCAGCAGATTCGCCTGCTGCAGCCAGGTCAGCACCACCGTGAGCAGCACAGAGGCGCCCATCGACGCGAACAGCACGCTCAGCAGCGAGGTCTGGCCGCCGATCAGATACGTGTCGATGTAGGTCCGGCTGAGCGCGGGCAACGCCGCGCCGACCGCCACCAGCAGGAGGCTGGCCAGCACGGCCGCCGGCATCGTGCCCGAGGTGCCCCGCAGCCGGGCCGGCATGGCACCCAGCACTCCGGGCCTGCGCCCGCCCCTGCGGAAGCCGGGCCCCGGCTCCATGACCAGGACGACACCGGTGAAGCTGGTGTCGAAGTCGTCCATGGGGACGAAACGCCGTCCCTTGCCGGGGTCGTTGATGTGCACGCCGCGCCGGCCGAAGCGTCGCCCCATGCCGTCGAACACGACGTAGTGGTTGAACTCCCAGAACAGGATCGCGGGCGCCTTCACCTCGGCGAGCGCGACCGTGTCCATCTGCATGCCCTTGGCCGTGAGGCCGTAACTGCGGGCCGCCTTGAGGAGGTTGCTGGCGCGCGAGCCGTCCCGCGAGACACCGCAGGCGATGCGCAGCTCTTCGAGCGGGATGTGCCGGCCGTAGTGGCCGAGCACCATGGCGAGGGATGCCGCACCGCACTCCACGGCCTCCATCTGGAGCACGGTGGGGGTGCGCACCGTCTTGCGCCGCCCCTTGGGGACCGGCCGCTTGGGCGCGGGCGCGCGGCGTCTGCCCCGCACCGGCGGGGGGAGCGTGTCCTGGGGAGCGGTCACGGCAGGAGCCAATCGACGGGTCGCTGATCGGCCATGCGGATCGAACCCGTGGCCAGGGTCATGGAGGTGAGCGCGTACGGCGGCCCGTCCGCAGAGGACCACTTCAGGCCGCTCCTGGTGGCGGACGAACGGTCGAGGCGCACCAGGACGGCCACCGGGCGGCCCTTCTTGGTGAACTGCTCGCCGAGCTGGCTGTCGCCGAGGTAGGCGGCGATCTGCTGCTGGGTCTGCACCGTCCGGCCGACGGACTTCACATGGCCGCGCAGCACTCCGTACTGCTGGGTCGGCACCGACTGGACGCTGAGATCGACGGCGGCGTCCGCGGGAATGGTGGCGGCGTTCTCGGCGGGGACGTAGACGGTCGCGTAGAGCGGGTCGTCCGAGTGGGCGACCTTCTCGACGGCCGCGACGTTCGCGCCGGTCGAGATGATGGCGCCGATGGTGGCGACGAGCGCGGTGATCCGGCCCGCGGCGACGGTACGGACGACGGCTGTCTCGCCCTGGGCGGTCCGCACCTTCAGCAGGGGGGCGTTCGCGGGGAGCCGTTCGCCCTCCTTGGCGAGGACCGCGGTGACCTGGCCGGCGACGGGGCTCTGCAGCACGTAACTGCCCTGCCCGTGGGTGAGGACGGCCGGTGCGCCGACCGTGGAGGTGACGGTGCCCGTGACGGCCCAGACGGAGGCCGCGGCCATGGCGACGAGGGTCACGGAGAGGACGAGCCAGCCCTGCGGGCGGGCGAAGCGCACCGGGAGGTCGAGCTCCTCCGGCGACTGCAGCTTGGCGAGGGCCTGTTGGCGGAACTGCACGGGACTTCCCTCACCTGTTCGAGAGATTCGCGGCATCCGAGAGTCCCGGAACCGGGAAGCGGTTCCGGGACTCGACGGTGTGGAACGGGATCAGAGACCCGCGACCAGGCCGGTGACCGGGGCGGTGTTCAGGCCGGTCACGCCCTCGACGGTGCCGACGGCCGTGCCCACGAGGCCGGAGACCGGGGCAACGCCGTCGACCAGGCCGGACACGGTGCCGACAGCGTTCAGCGACAGGCCGCCGGAGACGTTGTCGAGGTCGGCGTCCGAGATCTCGGCGGTCTCAACACGGGGGGTGGAGTTCATGATGGAACTTCCCTTCGTATGGATATTTCATAAGGGGGGAGCGGCCCCCTCTGGGGACAGATGACGGCCGCCGCCGCGGGGCTGCGACACCCGTTTCCAGGCGTCGGGTGCGACCTCCGCGGTGCAACGGATCAAAGCACGGTGGCGGGGCACGCTTCCAATCAACCAGGGCTCTCACCTGGGAACTTGAGTGCGCGACAGGTTCAACCGTGCAGGTGTGCGCACGTCTTTGCGGCGACTTCTTCACATGCTGCGCGGCATCCATTCGTGCACGCGCTTGCCGTCCGCGGACCGAATGGGACAGTCCCGTCGCAATGGCGCGGAGGGGGGCGCGCGGCTGTGCAGATCCCTCGCACGCGGTGACCTGGTTGCGTAATGGATGTGCAGATTCGCTGAAGCCGGGATTCCGCTCGTGCTCGAAGACGATCCGTTACTGATCGGTAGCGGAACGTGTCGGCGGGATCGCGGACGTGTTCGGCCGGGCGAACGGGCGTGTGTCGCGCGGCCTCGCGACGGTGTGCCGTGCGGCCTCCTGCCGGTTGCCGGGCGGCTCCGCGAGGGCGCCCGGGTGGCCCCGTGACGGAGTGTCGGACGGGGCTCCCGGCCGCCGGCGTGCTCAGCCCAGCAGCGCGTACACCGTGCTCGCGCGCGCGGCGACCTCCCCGGACCCCTCGGCGGCCATCGTGATGTCGGCGAAGGCCATACGGCGGCCGAGCTTGGTGAGGACCGCCTCGACCAGGACGTCGGCGTCCGTCACCGCCCGCTGGAAGCTCGTGGACTGCTGCACCGTCGTCATCGGGACGAACGCGCCGCGTGCCGCCGACACCGCGATCACGGTCGCCGTGTCGGCGGCGGCCATCAGCGCCTGTCCCGACAGGGAGCCGCCCTCCCGGGACAGTCGTGCGGACCACGGCAGCCGCAGGACGGCGCGGCGGTCGCCCAGTTCCGCCACGGACAGGCCCAGATCCAGGACCCAGGGGGCGAAGTTGTCGTCGAGGATCTTGTCGGCTTCGGCAAGGTTCAGCGTCATACGGGGCATTGTTCCCCGACTCCCTGGCCGAAGTGGCCCTTTGCCTGGCGTTCCGCGCCTTTGAGTCGCCTGGATCCTGCCATTTGCAAAGGCAGTTGAACGCCACCGGCGGCACACGCGTATCAACCACCATCCAGGCGCCCCCCAGTCAGCTGCCGGACGGCGGCATCGACCCCGTCCCCAGGAGGTCAAGAGTTGAGTCACAAACGGATACCCAAGCGCAAGGCCGCCATCGCGGCGGGAAGCGTGGCGGCGCTCGGAGCTGCGGCCCTTCTGCTGCCCAACGCCAACGCGTCCCAGTCGAACGGGGACGACGCCACCCCGAGGACCTTCAAGGCGGGGGACGTCGCGGACGTCGCCTCACAGCTCGCCGCGCAGCTGGGCCAGTCCTTCGCGGGCTCCTACTACGACGCGGGCAAGCAGCAGCTCATCATCAACGTCGTCGGTAACGACAGCAACGTCGTCAACCGGATCGAGAAGGCCGGCGCGGTCGCGAACGAGGTGCAGAACAGCACCGCCGAACTGAAGGACGCCGCCAGAACTCTCAAGGCGGACGCGACGATCCCCGGCACGGCGTGGGCCGTCGACCCGAAGACCAACGAGATCCGGGTCACCGCCGACTCGACCGTCACGGGCGGCAAGTGGGACACCCTGGAGTCGACCGTCAAGGGTCTCGGCTCCAAAGTGGCAACCATCAAGAAGTCCGCCGGTACCTTCAAGACGTTCGTCGACGGCGGTGACGCCATCTTCGGCGGGGGTGCGCGCTGTTCCCTCGGCTTCAACGTCACGGCGGGCGACGGCAGCCCGGCCTTCCTGACCGCGGGCCACTGCGGTGTGGCCGCGGCCCAGTGGTCGGACTCCCAGGACGGCGCGCCGATCGCCACCGTGGACCAGGCCACGTTCCCGGGCGACGGCGACTTCGCCCTCGTCAAGTACGACGACCCCAACACGCAGGCCAACAGCGTGGTCAACGTCGGCAACGGCCAGTCCGTCGAGATCACCCAGGCCGCGGACGCCACCGTCGGGCAGCAGGTCCTCCGGATGGGCAGCACGACCGGTCTCAACGACGGCAACGTCACGGGGCTGGACGCCACGGTGAACTACCCGGAGGGCACGGTCACCGGACTCATCCAGACCGACGTCTGCGCCGAACCGGGCGACAGCGGAGGCTCCCTGTTCACCCAGGACGGCACTGCGATCGGTCTGACGTCGGGCGGCAGCGGGGACTGCACCAGCGGCGGCGAGACCTTCTTCCAGCCGGTCACGACCGCGCTCCAGGCGGTCGGTGCCACCCTCGGCGCCGGCGGCGCCGGAGCGGGTGCGGGTGCGGGCGATGCCGGGGCCGGTGACGCCGGAGCCGGTGACGCGGGTGCCGGCACGGTGGACCCGAGCGCGGGCGCCGGCGATCAGGCGGGTGCCGGTGACGAGGCCGGCGGGGCCGCCGACCAGAGCGGCACCGGCACGGACGACGGCTCGGGTCTGGTGAGCTCGCAGCCCTGACCCGGACGGCGAGCACCCCCGACGGTTCGGGAACACGAGCATCCCCGACGGTTCGGGGACACGAGAACCACTGACCGGCCGGGAACAGCCGTCCCGCCCGGCGGTGACAGCGGTCCGGCCCTCCGGCGGGAGGGCCGGACCGACTGCGTGTACGGGCGCCCGCGGAGCCCGACACCTCAGTCGTGGCCCCGCGCCCGCAGCAGGAGCAGCGCCACGTCGTCGAGCCGTTCCCGGGACTCCGCCCCGCCGTGCCGTACGAGGCTGTCCGCGAGCGCGTCGAGCGGCTGGTCACCGGTCTCGCCGAGCCGCCGGCCCAGGTCGGCGAGGGCGTCCTCGATGTCGACGCCCGGCGACTCGATCAGCCCGTCGGTGTAGAGCGTGAGCAGCGAGCCGGGCGTGAGGGTGACCTCCGTCGTCGGGTACCTGGCGTCGGCGTCGATCCCGAGCAGGGGCCCGCCGGCCAGGTCCAGCACCCGGACCTTCCCGTCCGGCCGCCGCAGCAGGGGCGGCGGATGACCCGCGCGCGCCATGACGGCCACCTCGTGCGCGGGGTCGAGGCTCAGGTAGAGACAGCTGGCGAAGAGGTCGACGCCCAGGTCGATCAGCAGCCGGTTGGTGCTGCGCATCACCTCCTCCGGCGGCTGGCCCACCGTCGTGTACGCGCGGACGGCCGTACGGATCTGCCCCATCAGGCCCGCCGCGGTCACGTTGTGCCCCTGGACGTCGCCGATCACCGCCGCGGCCCGCCCCCGCGAGGGCACCAGGTCGTAGAAGTCCCCGCCGATGTCCATGCCCCGGGCCGCCGGGAGGTAGCGTGCCGCCGCGTCGATCGAGGGCAGCACGGGCAGGGAGTGCGGCAGCAGCGCTTCCTGCAGACCGTGGGCCAACTGGTGCTTGGCGTCGTACAGGAGGGCACGCTCCAGCGCCTGCGCGACGAGACCGCCCAGACTGGTCAGGACGGCGCGCTCGTCCGCGGCGAAGGGGTGCGGCTGCGCGTACGCCAGGACGCAGGTGCCCACCGGACGACCCGAGGCCACCAGAGGCAGGTACGCCCACGCGGCCATGCCGTCGGGCGTCCCGCTCCTGGCCGGGTAGAGGCGCTCCAGCTGCGCCCGCGAGCCGAAGAACGCGGGAGCCCCGGTCTTCAGCGCCTGCGTTCCCGGCGTCGGGGCGGTGAGCGGCACCCCGTCGAGACGGTCCACGACCTGAGGGTCCGGGTATCCCCGGTGCCCGAGCACGTGCAGCCGCCCCGCCCGTGCGGCGAGGACGATCAGCGCCTGGCTGCCGACCGCGGGCGCGATCTCGTCCGCGACCAGCTGCACCACGTCCTGCACGCCCGCCGCCTGGGTGAGCGCGCTCGCCAGGCTCAGCACGTGGGAGATGGTCACCAGCCGCGGCGTGCCGTCGCCGGGCTGCGGGCCGGCCCGGGTCATCTCGGACACCGCGCGGGCCCGCGAGATGCGCACGCTCAGACCGGTCGTGCTCGGATACAGCCGGAACGACAGCCATTCGCCCGGCGGCCGCAGCGCCACGAACGAGGTGACGTGCTGGCTGAGCAGCGCGGCACGGTAACGGTCCTCGTACACGGGGTCGTTGAGCCACGGCACGGACGCCCACAGCTGGGTGCCCAGCAGCCGGCCGACCGGCAGGCCGAGCAGCTCCGCCGTCGCAGGGTTGGCGTAGCTGACCCGCCCGTGCAGGTCGAGCGCGCACAGCCCGTACGGCAGCCGCGCCACCATGCGGGTCGCCTCCAGCGTGCCGAGGGTGCCGGCCGTGGTTCCCGCGGACGGTGTCAGCAGGTCCGGTTCGGGGGGCACCGGCCGGCGTTCCTCGGCGGCACGCTCCAGGCGCAGTGCGAGCCGGTCGCAGGCGGCCGTGAGCTGGACCCGCTCACGGTCGGACAGGTCTGGCGGATGCGAGCCGGGCCAGGTCACGAAGACCGCGCCGTACGCCGTGTGTTCGGTCACCACCGGCATCGCGGCGAGCGCGAAGGGATAGGGAAGCACCACGGCGATCCGGGGATAGCGGCGGGCCATCTCCTCCTCGCCGCTCACCCAGATCAGCCGCCGGTTCCGCAGGGCCTCGGCCACCGGGATCGGCGCGCTCAGCCCCACCCGCTCCCACGGCGCCGCGAACGCCCGGGGCAGCCCCGCCATCACGGCCATCTCCAGCACCGGCTCGTGGTCCGCGAGCAGGTACACCGCTCCGGAGTGCGCGTGGACGTCGTCCAGCATCGAGGTCAGCGTCAGCGACAGCAGCGGGCGTCCGACCGGCGCCGGCCGGCTCGCTGGTGCCTGCTTGGCCCCCTGCCAGTCGGACACGCCGACCACCTCCTCGCGGGGCCGCACGACTGCTCAGGGGACCAGGCTCTCTCCTGGGGCCGTATCGCGCACGGCGAGCGTGCCCGGCGGGCGGGCACGCTCGTACCCCCGACGGCCGAGGCCATGCCCCCTGCTTCGAAGCAGGGGGCGGCGCGTGGGTGCTCCCCATGCGCGCCCCCGCGCACCCTCTTGGCCGGTTCTTCGCGCCCATGAATGGTCGCGAACGCCAACAATGGGCACGCGATCAGGACGACAACGCCGTCGATCGGTCACCTGGAGGAGCCGACGTGATCCGGGTACTACTCGTGCACGACGCATGTCTGGTGCGGCAGGTACTCGCGGAATGGCTGCGCCGAACGCCCGACCTCGGGGTGTACGACACCCCGTGGCGCAGCGCGCCCGGCCACGTCCGCTCGCTCGGGCCGGACGTGTGCGCCGCGGATCTCGACTGCGTCGACACGTACGGCATACCGCCGCTCGCCGAACTGTGCGGGCGGGGAGCGGGGTCCGCGGCGCCGCGGCTTCTCGTGCTTGCCCGTGCGAACAGGCCCGGCCTGCTCAGACGGGCCGCCGAGGCGGGCGCCCTCGGCTATGTCGACAAGGAGGGCTCGCCGGAGAGACTGGTGTCGGGGATACGCCGCGTCGCCGAGGGGGAACGTTTCGTCGACGACTCACTGGGCTTCGGGTTCCTCAAGGCGGCACAGATGCCGCTGACCCGGCGCGAGCTGAGCGTGCTCTCCCTCGCCGCCGCCGGAGCCTCCATCGCCGAGATCGCTGGAAGCCTCCATCTGTCCCACGGGACCGTGCGCAACTACATGGCGGCGATCACTCGCAAGACCGGGGCCCGCAACCGCATCGACGCCATCAGGATCTCGCGGGGCGAGGGGTGGCTGTGAGCCCGCAGGCCCGCCGCCGATCAGGTCGCGGTAGAGCGACGAGCGTTCCAGAAGGTCCTCGTGCACCCCGAGGTCCACGCGCCTTCCGTCCATGACCAGCACGCGCCCGGCGCGACGCGCCGAGCTGACACGGTGGGCGACGACCACGAGCGTGCCGCCGGGACGCGCGGCGAAGGCGCGCTCCGCACGTTCCTCCGCCACCGGATCGAGGTGGCAGGTCGCCTCGTCCAGCAGCGCGAGCGGTGCATTCGAAAGATATGCCCTGGTCAGCGCGATCAGCTGGCGTTCGCCCGCGGACAGGGTGGCCGGGTCGACCTCGGCCGACGGGCCGCCCAGCCGGTCCAGCAATTCGTCCAGCCCGACGGTCCGGGCCGCCGCCCGCAGCTCCGCCTCCGGTACCGGGTCCGGCCGCAGGTACCCCAGGTTCTCGGCCAGTGTGCCCGTGAAGACGTACGCCTCCTGGGGGATGAGGACACGTCGCCCGGTGGCCGCCTCGCCCCGCACCGGGTGACCGTGCACCCGGATCTCGCCGCGCACCGGCTCCAGGAGCCCCGCGACGAGGCCGGTCAGTGTCGACTTGCCGATTCCGCTGGGCCCCACGACGGCCAGATGCGTCCCGTGGGGGAGCCGCAGGTCGAGGTTCTCGATGACCGGGGCGCTGCCGGGACCGTAGGCGAAGGTGACCCCGGTGAGGTGGAGGGCGGCGGGCCCGGTGGTGTCCTCCGGCGCGGACCCGGTGCGGCTCGTGTCCTTTCGCACGGGCCCGGTGCGGTTCGGGTGCTGCCGCGCGGGCCCGGTGGCTTCGGCAGGCTCCGGCCGGGGCCCGCGGGGCCGAGGGAGCGCTGCCGGGGTGGCCGGAGCGGACGGTGCGGCCGGGGCCTCGGGCTCCGCCGACACGGCCGGCGGGGCCAGGCGCTCAAGGACGACGGCCAGGCGGGAGCCGCTGGTGCCCAGGCCGTGGACCAGATTCTGCAGCGCGGGGAGCAGCGACTGGGCGACATAGGAGAGGGCGCCGACGAGCGCGCCCGCGGTGACACCGTGCGCCAGCAGCCACGGGGCCGTGACGAGCAGCAGGACGAGGGGGAACTGCCCGCCGACGGTCAGGGACGCCACGCGCAGCACGCCCCAGCGGGCCAGCGAACGGGCCGCCCGCGTCTCGGAGTCGACGCGCGCACCCAGCTGGGCGCCCACCCGGGCCTCCGCGCCGGCCGCGGTGACGTCCCGCAGCCCCGCGCACACGACGCCCAGCCGGGAGGCGAGCTCCTCGTCCGCGAGGAGGAACGTCCGCTGCCGGCGCGCCAGCGGACGCAGCGTCACCACGAACAGGGCCACTCCGGCCGCCAGCGGCGGCGCGACCACCAGCAGGAGCAACGGGTCGAGCGAGCACAGCCCGACCAGCGCCCCCGCGGACGTGAACAGGAACGAGCGCGAGACCATCACCAGACCGGCGAAGGTGTCCCGGGCGATCTCCACCTGCTGGGTCAGCCCCGACAGCGCCGCGCCGTCCCCTTCCCGCACGCCCCGCCCCACGACGTTCCTTACGAGCCCGTCCCGGAGAGGTTCGACGAGCGCGGCGACGGCCCGGTACACCCGGCTCGTACCGTACGCCCCGGCCAGTACGGCGAGTGCGGCGAGTGCGAGCCAGCCGATCCCGACGTCCGAACGCCCCGCCAGGAACCCGTCGTCCAGGGCCCGTGCGGGCGCGTACCCCATGAGGAAGGTCTGTCCGGTCTCCACCACCGACCAGGCTGCCAGCCGCACGACCACGGGCCACCGGGCGCCCAGGAACCGCAGCCCGCGCCGGTAGTACGCGGTCACGGCCGCTCCTCCCCGTCCCGTGCCGCCGCGGACGCCCGGCGCGCGCCGCCGTCCCGGGGCCGTCCGGCGGCGAACAGGTCGCGGTATCCGTCCAGTCGCCACAGCCGCTCGTGCGGCCCGCACGCCCGGATCCGGCCACCGTCCAGCCACACCACCGCGTCGGCCCGCGCGGCCGTGGACACCCGGTGCGCGACGATCAGCCGGCTGCTCCCGGGAACGGGCCGGAACAGGACCTCGGCGATGTGGTGCTCGGTGACCGTGTCGAGGCTCGACAGGGCGTCGTCGAGGATCATCAGGCGGACGTCCTGGGCGAACGCCCGGGCCAGGCCGAGGCGTTGGGCCTCTCCGCCGGAGAGCGGGGCATCGGCGCAGGGGGTGGCGTACCCCTCCGGCAGCCGGCGCACGAAGGTGTCCGCGCGGGCCGTGCGGGCCGCCGCCACCACCCGGTCCCGCGACGGCGCGGAGAGGGCGAGGCCGATCGTGTCCGCAATGGTGTCACCGAGCAGGGCGGGGCGTTCGAAGGCGTGGCCGACCGTGCCGCGCAGTTCGTCCCGGGTCAGTTCGCGCAGGGGCACCCCGTCGAGCAGGACCTCGCCGTCGTCCGGATCGGCCAGCCGGCCCGCGAGCGCCGCGAGCAGCGACTTGCCGGACCCGGAGCGTCCGACCACGGCCAGCGTGGACCCGCCGGGGACGATCAGGTCGATCTCGTCGAGCACGACACGCCCGGCACGCCGGACGCTCACCCCGCGCAGCTCCAACCGGCCGTCCCCCGAGGGCAGTTCAATGCTTCCGTACGGGATCGGCGGCTCCTCCAGCAGCTCACCGAGCCGCCGCGCGGCCGCGCGCGCTCGCACCAGCCCGGACAACTGCCCGACCAGCACGCCCACTCCGGTGGCGAGGACCGCGTACCGGGACGCGGCGAGGACGTCACCGACCGACAGCCGGTGGCGTACGAGCAGGACACCGGCGACGGCCAGCACTGCGATCTGCAGGAGCGGGGCGACGGCGACCGCCTGTGCGGCGGCGCGCCCCTGGACCTGCCACATCCGGCGGCCCTCCCGGGCGAGTTCGGGCAGCGGGCGCAGGATCCGAGCCGTCTCCCGGCCGGCGGTGCCGCCGGCGGCGATCGTACGGAACCCGCCGAGCGCCTCGGCCAGACCCGCCGCGATCCGGCCCTGGGCCTCCTGGTAGCGCGCCACGCAGCGGGAGGAGTCGCGGGCGAAGGCGTGCAGGAGCAGCGTGAGCACCGGGGCTCCCGCGAGGAACACCGCGGCGAGCAGGGGGTCGACGAGCCACAGCGCCACGACGGCACCGAGGGGGGCGGCCAGTGCGGCCAGCAGCGCGGCGGCGGTGGCGGGCGCCGTCCCGGCGTGGGCGGCGTTGCCGACCAGGCGTGCCACGAGATCTCCCGGCCCGAACCGGCCCGCGGCCCGCGGTCCGACGGCCAGCACGTGCGCGGTGAGCAGTTTGCGCAGCCATGCGGTGCCGCGGGCGTTCGTGGTCGCCGCGAGGACCGTCTCGACGGCGTCGAGCAGGGCGAGCAGCAGGACGAGGGCGGCACACCCGAGTACCCACGGGGTGGCCCGGCCGCCGCCGGGTCCGGCGAGCAGGAGATCGACGGCCCGTCCCAGCGCGGCCGGCAGCAGCAGGCTCGCGGCCGCGGCGGCCGTGGTCGTGAGGAAGAGGGCCGTGCAGCGGGCTCGGTTCTGCCGGGCCGTCGCGCGCGGTAGCCGGGCCGGGGGAGTCGTGCGGATGTCGTCCGAAGTGGTCACGCGGCGGAGCCCCTCGCATTCCCGGCGCGGCGAAGGACCCCGGACGGCCCCGCCCCGCAGAGGGGAGAGCGCCGCCCGGGGCGTGCCCGCGCAGTGATGTCAGAGACAGAGCAGTACGCTCGCGGCGGAGATGCAGGAGAGCAGGCTCACCGTGCTCGCGCCGCCGCCGCCCGTGTGCTCGTCGGACTCCATCGTCTGCAGGTCGAGAAGTGCCATCTCGTGTCCTTTCCCTTGGTCGGGGACGGGGTGTCGGGCCACGGCTGCGCCACGTCGCGCAGCCGTGTGTGGTTCACGACTCCGTCGTGTCGCGGAGCCGCGTGCGGGGGCCGCCGTCGAGCGGCGGCAGGAACGGCAGTCCGCAGGAGACCTCGTCACCCAGGGCCGCGCCCAGTGCGAGCAGGCACCCTGCCGTTCCGGTGCCCAGGTCCATGGAGAGCCGCATCATCTGGTGTCCGGGGAAGGCCAGCCGGCCTCGGTACGCCATCGCGAACCAGCCGAGCCCGGCCACCTGTTCGGGGAGCCGCTCGGGGCGGGCCCCCGGAGCGTCGGTGCGACCGAGGTGCAGGATCATCCCGGCGCGGCCCTGGAAGAGACCCGGCTGCGCGTAGAACCGCGAGGTCGCTGCGGTCAGGACGGCGGCGCGCGCCCGCTCGAACTCCGGCGGCGCCCCGTCGGGCGCGAGCGCCGCGTAGTCGTCGAGGACCATCCCCAGCCCGGCGCTGCCGTCCCCGAGATAGGGGAGCGTGCGCCAGCCCTCGTCGACCTCGAGGCCACCGCCCTTCTGCACGACACAGCAGTCCAGGTCGACCCGCAGTGCCGCGGCGGCCGCGTCGAGGAGCCCGGGGTCGCCGGTCGACTCGTACCGCCGCAGCAGGAACAACGCGGGGCCGCTCGCGCCGCGCAGCAGTCCGGCGCGCCGACGGGGAGCGTCGGGCCGTGCCTCGGCGAGCCGTCCGACGAGCAGGTCCGCGGCCTCTGCGGCGTGCCGTCCCAGCTCCGGTTCGCCGGTCGTGCGGGCCAGATGGCCGAGGACCAGGCCGAGTCCGGCGAGTCCGCCGTGCAGGCCGGACGACAGGTTCTGCCATCGCTCCGCGAGGATCCGCTCGACGAGATCGAGCGCCCGCCGCCGGTGGCCGAGCTCCTCGAGGACGTACGCGACGCCCGCGAGCCCGTCGTACAGGCCGAGCGGTGTGCCGGCCGGCGGGGGATCGGTGCGGTCGAGCAGCCAGCGCTCGCCCGCCTCGTAGCGCCCGGCCCCTGTCACGGCCAGTGCGTACAGCACGCCCGCGGCCCCGTGCGCGAGTCCCAGCCCGCCGCCGTCGGAGAACTGTGCGATGTCCCCGGGGAAGAGCCGGTCGTCGCGCTCAGGAGTGGCCGACGCCAGGATCGCCGCGGCCATCGAGTCACGGCTGCGGGGCCAGTCGCCGGGGTCGGGGAGCGAGGAGACCGGTCCCCGGAGGGAAGCCGCGGACGCAGGCGCGCCCGCCCCTTGCTCCCCGGGGACCGGCGTGGACGGGCCGGCGTGGTCACCGCCGCTCCCGCCCGGCGAGCGCCGGCCACGATCGTCGTCCGTGATCTCGGAGAGGGCCTCCGCCGGGGCCCGGCGACCGCGACCGTCGCCCGTGATCTCGCGGACGGCCTCGGCCAGGAACTCCTCGGGCACGTCCGGGAACTGCCCGGCGATCACCTCCGCCAGATGGGCGGCCTTGTGACGGTCGACCACGAAGAGCGTGGTGACCGGCATGAACAGCGCGAGCCGCAGGCACGCCAGCGCGTACCGGTCGACGGCGGCGCCCGTCCGGTCCGGCGGAGCGAAGAAGCCCGGATGGGCGACCACCTGACGGCCGTTCTCCTCGACCGGCGCCGCGGCCTCGAAGTCGATCAGGCACACGGACTCATCGTCGGGCGCGACCATGATGTTGAAGACGTGCAGGTCGTTGAAGACGATCCCCCGCCCGTGCACCGCCTCGACGGCCTCCTCGACGGCGCGGTGGATGCGCAGCGCCCACGCGGTGTACGAGGCAACGGCCCCCGGGTCGGGTTCCGGGGTGAGCAGCGGGTGCCGCTCGGCGAAGTACGCGTTGAGGGGCCGCCCCTCGACAAAGTCCATGACGAGGAAGCGGTGGTCGCCCAGCGTGAACCAGTCCCGTACCTCCGGCACCACGCCCAGCCCGGACACCCGCTCCAGCGCGCACTTCTCCCGCTCCAGGCGGGCGATCGCGTCGGCGCCGTCCGCGGCGAGCCCGGCGTGCGGCCGGCCCTCCTTCAGGACGACCTTGCGCCCGTCACGGGTGTCAGTGCCGGCGTACACCCCGCCGCCGTTGGAGAAGTGCAGGGCCTTCTCGATGCGGTACGGCAGTTCGCCGACGGTCGTCGTGTTCCGGGCCGCCAGCTGCGGCTCCAGGAAGGCGGGCAGGGTCACCCACTCCGGTACCTGGAACGAGGGCTGCCGCCGGTCCGGCACGAGCCGTCCCCCGCCGTCGCGCACGGCGGGGACGAGCGTGCCGCGCTCGTCGACGACGAAGGAGCGCGCGAAGGCGCCGTACCGCACGTAGAGCGGCCCCTCGTTCCAGCGCAGATCGGTCAGGACGTACGGCCCCTCGAAGCCCTCCAGCAGGTCGCCGAGCTCGCGCAGCACCCGGTGGAGCTGGTCGTCGTCCGCCGGATAGACCGTCACGAACTTCCCGCTCGTGTCGCGGGCCGCGTACTTGGCGTTGCGCAGATGCAGCAGATGCGGACCCGGCACGAACTTGAAAGGGATCAGCCGGGGCACGCAGTAGTCCCACACGATCCGGGCGATCTTCTCCGCGTTGTCCCGAGTGGCCGAGACGTGGACCTTCCAGCCCTGGGCCGGCCCCGGCAGCGGAGCGCCGTCCCGGTCGACGGGCGTCAGCGTCAGCCAGTCGCCGATCCGCGCCGCGCGCCAGCCCTCCGGCACCTCGCGCATCGCCGTCCGGTACGAGGGAGGAGCGCTCCCGGCACCGCCGGCCATCCGGTCCGGAGTCTCGTAGAAGTGTCTGTCGGCCAGCGCGTAGACCTCGTACCGCTTGTCCATGCCATGTCCCCCTCGGCCCTGTGCGACCGAGCCTTCCAGCCGGCCGGGGACGCGGACAGTCACGCCTGTCACCACATCACCGTGCGGAACGCATGCGTCAAGACCTGTTCGAGCGCGTTCGATCATTCGGGTTCCCGTGCAGGCCCGACAGGCCCGGAACGGTCACAGGGGCTGCGCGAGCGCTCCGGAAGCGCTGTAATGACGGACGTGGTCAGTGAGGGCGCTACGGGACGCAGAACGCGAACGCCGCGTGCCGAACTTGCCCTCAAGACGCTCGCCGCCGGCCTGGACCCGCGGGAGCGGCTGCGCCGCGTCCTCGAACAGGCGCTCGTCTTCACCCCTGCGACCTTCGCCGCCGTCTACGCGCCCGGACCGGGCGGTGACGAACTGCACCTCGTCGAGTCCGCCGGAGTGCCCAGAACGCTGTACGGGCTGCGCGACCGCTATCCCCTGTCCGGCGGATCCCCCGCCGCCGAGGCACTGCGCTCGGGCCTGCCCCGTCTGCTCGGACCCGGGGAACTCGCCCGCTGCGCCGACGCCCCGCGGCTGCCGTCCCAGGACATCTCGCTCGCCGCACACCCCCTGCGGGACGGCGGCTGTCTGATCGCCGTCACCGAGGACCAGGACGGCTTCGGCGGCGAGGACCGCGACTGCCTGGGCCTGGTCGCGGACGCCGCCGTCTGTCCGCCGCCCGCCGAGGCCGAGGGCGCCGAGGAACTGCCGACCAGCCAGTTCGGCCTCTCCATGGACACCGGGCACGTCGAGGTCGACGACGACGTGCTGCACCTGTTCGGACTGGACCCCGCCGACTTCGACGGCAAGGTCGAGACGCTCCTGTCGATGACCGTGCCCGAGGACCTGCCCTCACTGATGTCCATGGTGGAGGCGGACCACATGTCCATCGGCGACCGGGAGCTGGAGTTCCGCATCCTCCAGCCCTCCGGCGGGCACAAGTGGCTCCGGATGCGCGCACGGCTGCTGCCCGCGGCCGAGGGCGGCTCCGCGCGCCTCGTCGGCACCGTCTCCGACGCCTCGAAACCGCGGGCCGGAGTCAACGACGTGACGCGCGTCCAGCGGCTCGCCGCCGCCCTGGCGACCGCCGGCACCGTCCGGGACGTCGGCAAGGCCGTGGTCGCGGCCCTGCGCAAACCCCTCCAGGCCGACCGGATCGCCCTCGCGGAGCTGGAGGGCGACCGCCTCGTCGTCACCGTCCTGGACCCGCCCGAGCCCGAGTACTGGCCCGAGCTGTGGCGCACCGAATGGCGCACGGAGTGGCCCGACGCGCCGGTCCGCGCGATGCCGACGCTCGCGACCGCCCTCAGCGAAGGCCGGCCCGCCGTCTGGCCCGCCGGGGCACCCCTGGAACCCGCGCTCGCCGAGGTCGGACCCGGCGGCCTCGCCGTGCTGCCGCTCCCCGCGGGCGGACGCATGGCCGGAGCCTGCCTCATCGGCTGGGACGCGCCGCACGAGTTCAGCCCCGAGGAGCGCGCCCTGCTCACCGCGTCCGCGGGCCTCGCCGGCCAGGCCCTGGTGCGCGCCCACGCCTTCGACGCCGAGCACGAACTGATCGGCATGCTCCAGCGCACCCTGCTCCCGCGCCGTCTGCCACGGCTGCCGGGCGCGGTCGCCGTCGCCCGCTACCTGCCGACCACGGCGGGCCTGGAGGTGGGCGGGGACTGGTACGACGTGATCCCGTTGCCCGACAACCACGTCGCCCTGGTCATCGGCGACGTCCAGGGGCACAACGCGTCCGCCGCGACCCTGATGGGACAGATGCGCACGGCCCTGCGCGCCTACGCCGTCGAGGGCCATCCCCCCGACGTCGTGGTCTCGCACGCCAACCGGCTCCTGATGGACCTGGAGACCGACCTCTTCGCCACCTGCTGCTACGTCGACGTCGACATGGAGGAAGGCTCCGCCTGGTACGTCCGCGCCGGGCACCTCCCGCCGGTGCTGCGTCACCCGGACGGCAGTACCGAGGTCCCCGAATCGGAGCCCGGGCCCCCGCTGGGCGTCGTCGCGCAGGCCGACTTCCCGATGAGCCCGCTGCGCTTCCAGCCCGGCACGATCGTGGCGCTGACCACGGACGGGCTCGTGGAGTCCGTCGAGATCGACATCGAGGACGGCCTCGACCGGCTCGCCAGGGGTCTCGCGGCGTCCGACCCCGGCCACCTCGGGCTCGTCGCCGACGGACTGCTGGCCCACGCCAACCGCAGCGACGACGTCGCCCTGCTCCTCATGCGGTACGACGGCATGGCCCGGCGCCCGCTCCGTGAGAGCTGGACCATCTGGCGTGTCCCCGAAGCGGTCCGGCACGCCCGCCGCTTCACCAAGCGGACGCTGCGGGCGTGGGGCGTCGACGACGAGGCCGACGCCGTGCTCCTCGTCGTCTCCGAACTCGTCACCAACGCGCTCGTCCACACAGGCGGGCAGGTCAGACTCGACCTCACCATGATCAACCACCGGTTGCGGATCGCCGTCGCCGACAATTCGCCACGGAGCCCCATCAAGCCCACCAGCATCGGCTGGGAGGCCACCGGAGGCCGCGGCATCCTCCTGGTCGAGGCGATGTCGGCGGCGTGGGGGACGATGCCGGTGAGCGGCGGCAAACTGGTGTGGAGCGAGATCCTGCTCGGCGAGTGACGGGCGGAGGGAATGCGCCTGCGGCTCAGCGGGTGGCCCGCGGACGGTGTGCGCCTGGTTGCCGGTGGGGACAGGTGGGGGGTGTGCGGTGGGTCCACCCCCGCATCCGGGTGCGGGGGCCCGCGGACGGTGTGCGCCTGCTTCCCCGTGGGTGACACCCTGGCTGCGTGCGCCTCCTGCTGATGTCCGACACCCACCTCCCGAAGCGGGCGAGACGACTTCCCTCCGCCATCCTGGCCGAACTCCCGCGCGCCGACGTCGTCGTGCACGCGGGCGACTGGGTGGACACCGCCACCCTGGACCTGCTGGAGGACCGCTCCCGCACCCTCATCGCCGTGTACGGCAACAACGACGGACCCGCCCTGCGCGCCCGCCTCCCCGAGGTCGCCCGCGCCGACCTGGGCGGACTCCGCCTCGGAGTGGTCCACGAGACGGGTGCCGCCAAGGGCCGTGAGCAGCGCTGCGCGGACCGCTTTCCCGGCCTCGACGTCCTGGTCTTCGGACACAGCCACATCCCGTGGGACACGACCGCCGCGACGGGTCTGCGCCTGCTCAACCCGGGCTCCCCGACCGACCGCCGCCGCCAGCCCGACTGCACGTACATGACCGCCACGGTCACGGACGGGCGTCTGTCCGAGGTGACCCTGCACCGGCTGCCGCCGCGCACGCCGGGCTCCGGGAGCTGAGCGACCGGGGAACCCGGGTGCGACCCGGCCGACGGCACCGCCCGGGGTGAGGGCGGCGACCGGTCAGCGGCGCCGCACGTGACGCCGTACGCGCAGGAGCACCAGGACCGCCACGACGGCCGCGGCGACGGGCGCGAGACGTTTGACGACCGGCACCCCCGCCGTGCCGAGCAGGTCGATCGGCTCCGCCTCCGGACGCGCCGTCACCGCCGGCCCGTCGAGCCGTCGGGCCTCGGCGGGCGCGGCGGCCCCGGATCCGGAGCCGGAGCCCCGCCCGGCCTCAGGGACCGCCGCCGGCAGCGGCGATCGCTCCGCACCGCCCAGCCGTCCTGCGAGACAGTCCGCGAACCGCCCCACCAGCCTGTCTCCCACCTCCGCCATCACGCCCCGCCCGAACTGCGCCGGCCTTCCCGTCACCGTCAGATCGGTACGGACGGACACGAGCGTGCCGTCCGCCCGTCCGTCGAGCGTGCCCGTGACCCGGGCCCGCGCCGTGCCCTGGCCGCGGACCTCCTTGCCGGTGGCGACCAGCACCAACCGGTGGGCCTTCGCGTCCTGTTCCTCGAAGACCGCGCTGCCCCGGTACGTCAGGGTGATCGGCCCGACCTTGACCTTCACCGAGCCGGTCACGCTCTTGCCGTCGTACTCCTCCACCGTCGTGCCCGGCATGCACGGGGCGACGCGCTCGATGTCGAGGAGCACGTGCCACGCCTCCTCGACCGGAACGGGGACTGTGAACTCGTGGTGCAGATCCATCATTTCCTCCTGGACCGCAATCGCGCGGAGCCCGCCGGGACCCGGCTACCTCGGATGAATCGCCCCGGCCGTCGCCGTGAGGGGCGTCCCGGTGCCGCCCCAGCGCAGCGCGACGATCTCCGCGGCGACGGACACGGCCACTTCCTCGGGCGTGCGCGCGCCGAGGTCGAGACCGACGGGTGAGCGCAGCCGGGCCAGTTCACGCTCGGTCAGGCCCGCCTCGGCCAGCCGTTCCATGCGTTCGTCGTGCGTACGACGGCTGCCCATCGCCCCGATGTACGCGGCCGGCCGGCGCAGGGCCTCCTCCAGCAGGGGCACGTCGAACTTCGGGTCGTGGGTGAGGACGCAGATCACGGTGCGTGCGTCGGTCGTCGTCCCGCCCAGATAGCGGTGCGGCCAGTCGACCACGACCTCGACCCCCGGCGGGAACCGCTTCGGCGTGGCGAAGACCGGGCGGGCGTCGCACACGGTGACGCGGTAGCCGAGGAAGTCGCCGATGCGGGCGACCGCCGCCGCGTAGTCGATCGCGCCGAAGACCAGCATGCGCGGCGGCGGCGCGAAGGAGTGGAGGAAGACGCTCACCGCGTCCTCGCGGCGCTCGCCGTGCGGGCCGTAGTGCCGCTGTCCGGTGGCGCCGAGGGCCAGTTCGCCCCGCGCGTCGGCGGTGACGGCGACGTTGAGGCCGGTCGTGCCGAGCGAGCCGGCCACCCCGCCGGCCCCTGCCGTCGCCGCGCCGGACCGCGTCGCCGCGCCCCCTCCCGGTACCGCTGCCGTGCCGGGCGTGACTGCCGCGCCTGGCCCGGACACGGTGCCGGCGCCCGCCGCCGTGTCCGGTCCCGCCGCACTGCCCGTGCCACGGCCCGCGCCCGAAGCCGTGTCCTGCGTCGTGCCCGAAGCCGTGTCCGTGTCCTGCGTCGTACTCGCCCGCGCACCCGAGTCCTGCGTCGCACCCACCCCCGTGCCCGAGGCCGGCGCCGGGCCCGGTTCGGGTTCGGTGTCCGGCCACACGGCGAGCGTGGCACCGCGCGGTGCCGGTCCGTCGATCACCGTCGCGACGGTCACGGGGCGGCCCGCGGCCACCGACTCGGCCACCGCCGCGAAGGCCGGGTCGTCGGCCGGCGACACCCGGCGTACGAGCACCGTGATCTCGCCGCCGCAGGTGAGCCCGACGGCGAACGCGTCCTCGTCGCTGTATCCGAAGGTCTCCAGCCGCGCCTCGCCCGACGCGACGACCTCACGCGCGAGTTCGAAGACCGCGCCCTCCACACAGCCGCCTGACACGCTGCCGACGACCTCGTCGCCCGGACCGACCGCCATGGCCGCGCCGGGATCGCGGGGCGCGCTCCGGCTGACCGCGACCACCGTGGCGAGTCCGAAGGGGGACCCGGCCGCGTACCACTCGTGCAGCGCCGGGAGGATCTCACGCATCGTGCGCTCCCTCCATCGTGGGACACGTCTCCCTCAAGGGTCCGCTCCTCTCACCACCGCCGCCAGACGCTCCAGCGCGGACAGGCTGTGCCCCTCGACGAACGCGTCCACGCTCGGCAGCGCGGCCGCCATCCCGGCGGCCAGGGGTGCGTAACCGGGGCGGGCCTTGCGCGGATTGGCCCAGATCACCCGGTGCGCGAGCCGGTGCAAGCGTCGCATCTGCCCCGCGAGCAGGGCCGGATCGCCACGCTCCCAGCCGTCCGAGAGCAGCACCACCACCGCCCCGCGCGCCATGCCGCGGCCGCCCCAGCGATCGAGGAAGCCCCGCAGCAGTTCGCCGAGCCGGGTGCCGCCGCGCCAGTCGGGCACGGCCGCCGCCAGGGCCGCCATCGCCGTGTCGGGATCGCGGTGCCCGAGTTCCCGCGTCACCCGGGTCAGCCGGGTGCCGATCGTGAACACCTCCGTGCGGGTGCCGCGCGAGGCGGCGTGCGCGAACCTCAGCAGCGCGTCCGCGTACGGGCCCATCGAACCGCTGACGTCCACGAGCAGGACGATCCGCCGCGGGCGCTCCACCTGGGTGTGCCGCAGCAGCCGGGCGGGTTCGCCGCCGCGCCGCAGCAGCTCCCGGACCGTGCGCCGCGGGTCCACGTCGCCGCGCCGCGACGGGTTCCGCCGGGCGGAGCGCCGCGTCTCGCCGCGCGGCCGGAACTCGGCCAGCAGCCTGCGCAGTTGCTCCCGCTCGGCCGCCGTCAGCAGGGCGATGTCACGATGGCGCAGTACGTCGGCCGGGTCGGCCCGCACGGGTGTGGGCACGGTGGCGTCCGGGCCGGCCCGCGTCGCCCCGCGCGGCAGGGCCCCGGGGGCCCGGACGACCCCCCGTCGCCGGGGCGGCGGAACGGGGCGCGGCGGCGGGCCGCTCGTGTCCCGCTCGGCGAAGTAGGCGGCGAAGACCCGGTCGTAGCGCTCCAGGTCGTCCCGGCTTCCGCACAGGGTGAGCCGCCCGGCCCAGTACACGTCGAACCGTCCGGCCGGGTCGAGGAGGGCGAGCGCGCCGAGCAGGGCCTGCACACGGTCGGGTCCCGCGTCCACCCGGGCCGCGCGCAGGGCCCGTGCGAAGCCCACGAGCACCGCGGTGGCGTCGGCACCGCCGGCCGGTGCGCCCGGTGGCGGGGCACCGGCGCCGCCTCCGGGAGCGTACGGACGCCGTGTACCGGCACCGCCGCCCGGCACGGCCTGCCGTCGGGTCCCGGCGCGGCCGGCGCGCGGTTCGGTGCCGTCCACGCCGTCTCACCCCTCCCGTGCCGCGAGGATCGCCGAGAGGTCCAGTCCCCGGGCCCGGTCCGCGTCCTCGCGGTACTTGAGGGCGGAGCCCAGCGTGACGACGGCCAGTTCGGCGTCCACCTCGGTCGCCCCGAGTGCGTGCAGCGCCCGTGCCCAGTCGATCGTCTCCGCGACCCCGGGCGGTTTGAGGAGGTCCTCCGCGCGCAGTGCCTGCACCAGCGCGGTGACCTGCTCGGCGAGCCGGTCGGTGACCTCCGGCAGTCTCCTCCTGACGATGGAGAGTTCGCGGGCGAACCCGGGATGGTCGAACCAGTGGTACAGGCACCGTCGTTTCAGGGCGTCGTGCACCTCACGGGTGCGGTTGGAGGTCAGGACCACGACGGGCGGCGACTCGGCGCGCAGCGTGCCCAGTTCGGGGATGGTGACCGTGTACTCGGACAGCAGCTCCAGCAGGAACGCCTCGAACTCGTCGTCCGCGCGGTCGACTTCGTCGACGAGCAGCACGGACGGCTGTGTCTCCAGGGCCCGCAGGAGGGGCCGTGCGACGAGGAACCGCCGGTCGTACAGCTCGGCTTCGAGCCGGTCCGCGTCCGTGACGCCGGCCGTCTCGGCGGCCCGCAGATGGAGGAGCTGGCGCGGGAAGTCCCAGTCGTACAGCGCCTGGGACGCGTCGATGCCCTCGTAGCACTGGAGCCGGATCAGCGGGGCGCCGGTCGCCTCGGCGAGGGCGGACGCGAGCGCGGTCTTGCCCACGCCCGCGTCGCCCTCGCAGAACAGCGGCCGGTGCAGCCGCAGTGCCAGGAAGCAGGCCACGGCCAGCCCGTCGTCGACGAGGTAGCCCGTCTTCTCCAGGCGGGCCCGCACCTCGTCCGGACCGCTGGGGCCGTCCGTGCTCATGGCGGCGATGGGCTCCTCACCCCATCCCGGCGGCGGCGAGCACCGCGCGCCGGGTGAGTACCCGGGCGAGGTGCGCACGGTACTCGGGCGACGCCGACGGGTCGGACGAGGGACGGGTTCCGTCCGCCGCCGTCTCGGCCGCCCGACGCACCGCACCCACCGCGGTGGCGCCCTCCAGGGCCTCCTCGGCGGCCTCGGCGCGCAGGGGCGTCGAGCCCATGTTGGTGAGGCCGATCCGCGCCTCGGCGATCCGTCCGTTGTCGCGTCGCACGAGTGCGGCCACCCCGACGACCGCCCACGCCTGTGCGACGCGCTGGAACTTCTCGTAGTGGAAACCCCAGCCGTCGCGGGCCGGGATCTCCACCTGCACCAGTAGTTCGTCGGGCCGCAGCGCGGTCTGGAGGTAGTCGACGAAGAACTCGCGGGCCGGGATGGACCGCCGTCCGCCCGGTCCCACGGCGACGAGGGTCGCGCCAAGCGCGAGGATCACGGCGGGCAGGTCGCCGGCCGGGTCGGCGTGCGCGAGGGACCCCCCGAGCGTGCCGCGATGGCGTACGGCCGGGTCCGCGACGGTGGCGGTGGCCGCGGCGAGCAGCCCGGCGTGCCGGCGCACCCGCGGGTCGCGGACGACGTCGTGGTGGGTGGTCATCGCTCCGATGACCAGGGTCCCTTCGTCCTCGCGGATCCCGCGCAGTTCCGGTATCCGCCCCACGTCGACGACGAGTTCGGGGAACGCCAGCCGCAGGCGCAGCAGTGGCAGCAGGCTCTGCCCGCCGGCCAGCACCTTCGCGTCCTCGCCCGCGTCGGCGAGCGTGCGCACCGCTTCGTCGACGCTCGTGGGCCTCGTGTACTCGAATGCCGGGGGAATCATGCCGACGCCTCCTTCGCGGACTCCGCGGACGCTGTGGGGCCGCCGGAGGAGTGCCCGTCGGACCGCGCGGCGCGGAGGGCGTCCCAGACCCGCTGCGGGGTGCAGGGCATCGCCACCTCGCTCACCCCGAGCGGACGCAGCGCGTCCACGATCGCGTTGACGACGGCGGGCGTCGAGGCGATGGTTCCCGCCTCGCCGACGCCCTTGGCGCCCAGGGGGTTGGAGGTCGCGGGCGTCTCCGTCCGGTCCGTCACGAAGGCGGGCAGATCGGGCGCGGAGGGCACCAGGTAGTCGGCCATCGTGCCGGAGACGAGGTTGCCCTCGTCGTCGTAGACGGCCTCCTCGTACAGGGCCTGCGCGATGCCCTGCGCGATCCCTCCGTGCACCTGACCTTCGACGATCATCGGGTTGACGACCCTGCCGACGTCGTCGACGCTGACGTACGAGCGGATGGTGGTCCGCCCGGTCTCGGTGTCGACCTCGACGGCGCACAGGTGCGTGCCGTGCGGGTAGGAGAAGTTGTCCGGGTCCACGAGGTGCTCGGCGTTGATGGTGGGTTCCATGCCGTCGGGCAGGTCGTGCGAGGAGAACGTCTCGAAGGCGATCTCCTGGATGGACCTGCGCGCCTCGGGCGATCCCTTCACCGAGAACACGCCGTGCGCGAAATCGAGGTCGTCCTCGCTCGCTTCGAGGAGGTGCGCGGCCACCTTCCGTGCCTTCTCCACCACCTTCTCGGCGGCGTGGTGGACGGCGGCCCCGCCCACCACGAGCGAGCGCGAGCCGTAGGTGTCCATGCCCTGCGGAGCCGCCTTGGTGTCGCCGTGCACCACCTCGACGTCCTCGAAGGGGACCCCCAGCACGTCGGAGGCGATCTGGCTCCAGCAGGTCACGTGCCCCTGCCCGTGCGGGCTGGTGCCGGTGACCACCTCGACCTTGCCGGTCGGCAGCATGCGGATGCTCGCCGCCTCCCAGCCCCCGGCCGCGTACCGCAGATCGCGGAGCACCCGGCTCGGCGCGAGCCCGCACATCTCGGTGTAGGTGGACACTCCGATGCCCAGACGCACCGTTTCGCCGCTCTCGTTGCGCTTGTGCTGCTCGGCGCGCAGTTCGTCGTACCCGAAGAGTGCGAGCGCCTTGTCCGTGGCCGCTTCGTAGTTGCCGCTGTCGTACGTCAGCCCCGCGATCGCCGTGTAGGGGAACTCCTCGTGGCCGATCCAGTTGCGGCGCCGCAACTCGACGGGGTCCAGGCCGAGTTCCACGGCCAGTTCGTCCATGATCCGTTCGATGGCGTACGTCGCTTCGGGGCGTCCCGCGCCACGGTAGGCGTCCGTCGGCGTGCGGGTGGTGAACACGCCGGTGCACGTGAAGTCGTAGGCGTCCATCTTGTAGATGGCGGGGTACATGAACGCGCCGAGGATCGGGATGCCCGGGGTGACGAGCATCAGGTAGGCGCCCATGTCGGCGAGCAGGTCGACCTTGAGGCCGAGCAGCCTGCCCTCCCGGGTGGCGGCGATCTCCACGTCCTGGATCATGCCGCGGCCGTGGTGGGTCGCGAGATAGCCCTCGGACCGCGACTCGGTCCACTTCACCGGCCGTCCCAGGCGACGGGCGACGGCGAGGGCGAGGGCCTCCTCGCCGTACACCTGGAGTTTGGAGCCGAAGCCGCCGCCCACGTCCGGAGCGATCACGCGCAGCTTGTGCTCGGGGACCCCGGTGACCGTGGCCAGCATGATCCGCAGGATGTGCGGGATCTGGGTGGCGGAGTGGACGGTGTACTCGCCGGACGCGGCGAGCGGTGTGACGACGACCGACCGCGGCTCCATCGCGTTGGGGATGAGCCGCTGCTGCACGTAGCGCCGGCGCAGGACGACGTCGGCGCGGTGCCGCACCGCGGGGTACTCCTCGCCGGTGGCCAGCGGCCACACGTAGCAGCGGTTGGTGCCCTTGTCGGAGTGGACCAGCGGCGCGTCCTCGGCGAGCGCCGCCTCCAGGTCGAGGACGGGCGGCAGTTGCTCGTAGTCGACCTCGACGGCCTCCAGCGCGTCGGCGGCGGCGTACCGGTCCCGGGCCACGACGACCGCCACCGGGTCACCGGCGTAGCGGACCTCGTCGACCGCGATCGGCGGGTGGTCGGGCAGCACCATGTCCTCGGTGACGGGCCAGGCGCAGGGCAGCGAGCCGAGACCCGCGGCGAGGTCGCGGCCGCTGAACGCGGCGACGACGCCGGGCTGTTCGAGCGCGGGCGAGACATCGATCCGCCCGATGCGGGCGTGCGCCATCGGGCTGCGCAGGATCGCCAGGTGCAGCAGCCCGTGGACGTCGATGTTGTCGGTCCAGGTGGTCTGGCCGGTGACGAGGTGGGCGTCCTCCTTGCGCGGCCGGGACCGTCCGACCTCGCGTTCGGTGACCTGGTCGCTCATGTCGTGGCCTCCTGTCCGGAGGCGGCGAGGACCGCGCGCACGATGTTCTGGTACCCGGTGCACCGGCAGAGGTTGCCCTCCAGGGCCTCCCGCACCTCCTGCGGGTCCGGCGCCGGGTTCTCGCGCAGGAGATCGCGGGCGGCCATGATCATCCCCGGGGTACAGTAGCCGCACTGGAGCGCGTGCCGCTCGTGGAACGCCTTCTGCAGCGGATGCCACTCCCCGTCCCGGGCCAGGCCCTGGACGGTGGTCACCTCGCCCGAGTCGGCCTGGACCGCGAGCACGGAGCAGCTCTTGACCGTCTCCCCGTCGAGGTCCACCGTGCAGGCCCCGCAGTTGGAGGTGTCGCAGCCGACCGGAGTGCCGGTCAGGCCCAGCCGGTCACGCAGATAGTGGATCAGCAGGAGACGGGGTTCCACGTCGTCCTCGTACGTCGTGCCGTCCACCTTCACCGAGATACGGGTCATGTGCCCTCCCAGGGAACCGTGCGAGGGAATGGGTGCAGGGCGGCGGCCGCCCGAGCGGGCATCGGCCGCCGACGTGATGGGCGTCACTCTAGGACCGTGTTCCGGGTCGGGGGAGTGCCGCGGCAGGCATTTGTTGAGCGTTAATCCGTTGCCGTCGCAACCGGCCGCCTGCTGCACTGCCGGGGACACGTCCACCGGATCGAGGAGCAGCAATGCGCACACCGTTCATGTCCGCCCAGGAAGGAACCACTCCCATTTCGAAGGACATGACACCCGGTGCACTTGCTGAACCTGGGAATTCTGGCGCACGTAGACGCCGGTAAGACGAGCCTGACCGAGCGGCTGCTGCACTCGGTCGGAGTCATCGACGAGATCGGCAGCGTCGACGACGGCAGTACCCAGACCGATTCCCTCGCGCTGGAGCGACAGCGCGGCATCACCATCAAATCCGCCGTCGTCTCCTTCGTGATCGACGACGTCACCGTCAATCTCATCGACACCCCCGGTCACCCGGACTTCATCGCCGAGGTGGAGCGGGTGCTCGGCGTTCTCGACGGCGCCGTCCTCGTCGTCTCGGCGGTGGAGGGCGTCCAGGCGCAGACCCGTGTCCTGATGCGGACGCTGCGGCGGTTGCGCATCCCGACGCTGATCCTCGTGAACAAGGTCGACCGGAGCGGCGCACGGTGCGCGCACGTCCTGGAGCAGATCGCCGAGCGGCTCACACCGGCGATCGTCCCGATGGGCGAGGCCGTCGCCCCGGGCACGCGCGCGGCCCGCTTCACCCCGTTCGACGACGACCGGCTGCGCACCCCGCTGCTCGACCTGCTGGCGCGGCACGACGACGAACTGCTCGCGGCCTATGTCGAGGGCGACGTCACGGCAGGCCGGCTGCGCGCCGAGCTCGTTCGGCAGACCGGGCGGGCCCAGGTCCACCCGGTGTTCTTCGGCTCGGCCGTGACGGGCGCGGGCATCGGCGAACTGATCGGTGGGATCAAGGAGTTGCTTCCCGCCGCCGAAGCCGACGGCGGGGGCCCGGTCTCGGGCACCGTCTTCAAGGTCGAACGGGGACCGGCCGGGGAGAAGATCGCGTACGCGCGGATGTTCTCCGGGACGCTGCGCACCCGCGACCGGCTGACCATCGGCGGCGGCGAGGAGGCGAAGGTCACCGCCATCAGCGTCTTCGACCGCGGGACCGCCGTCCGTGAGGACGCCGTGGCAGCCGGCCGGATCGGCAAACTGTGGGGGCTCGGTGGCGTCCGGATCGGCGACGCCATCGGTGCGCCGCGCACGACGGCGGCCGGACACCACTTCTCGCCGCCGACGCTCGAGACCGTCGTCGTCCCGGCGAGCCCGGCAGACCGCGGCGCACTCCATCTCGCCCTCACCCAGCTGGCCGAACAGGACCCGCTGATCGACGTGCGGCACGACGAGGTGCGATCAGAGGTCTCCGTGTCGCTCTACGGGGAGGTGCAGAAAGAGGTCGTCCAGGCCACGCTGGCCGACGAGTTCGGTCTCGACGTCACGTTCCGTGAGACCACGCCGCTGTGCATCGAACGGCCCGTGGGCTCGGGCACGGCGGTCGAGTTCAACAAGAAGGACCCCAATCCGTTCCTCGCGACCGTCGGACTGCGCATCGACGCCGCGCCGGTCGGTTCCGGCGTCTCCTTCGGCCTGGAGGTCGAACTCGGCGCCATGCCCTACGCGTTCTTCAAGGCGGTCGAGGACACCGTCCGCGAGACGCTGGGGCAGGGACTGCACGGCTGGGAGGTCACCGACTGCACGGTGACCATGACGCACTGCGGCTACTCGCCCCGGCAGAGCCACGCCCACCAGGGCTTCGACAAGAGCATGTCCAGCACGGGTGCCGACTTTCGCGGGGTGACCCCGCTGGTGCTGATGAACGCGCTGCGCCGGGCCGGCAGTCAGGTGTACGAGCCGATGCACCGGTTCGTCCTGGAGGTCCCGGCGGACACGCTCGCGGCGGTGCTGCCCCTGTTGGCGAACGGGCGTGCCGTCCCGCGGACCACGGAGGTTCGCGGGACGGCCTGCGTCCTGGAGGGCGTCGTCCCGGCCGCCCGGGTGCATGGACTGGAGCAGCAACTGCCGGGGCTGACACGGGGCGAGGGCGAGCTGGAATCGGCCTTCGACCATTACGCGCCCGTCGCCCGCGGCGCGGTCCCGGACCGGCCGCGCACCGACCTCAACCCGCTGGACCGGAAGGAGTACCTGCTGAACCTGACGCGCCGGGTCGGTGGATGAGATGTGCGGGGCACGGCCGGCGACGGGGCCGGCCGCGCCCGTCCCGGGTCGGCGCAACGGTCAACCGGCCGACGGCCCCGTCCAGTTCGCCTCCACATGGCCGAGGCGCACGCGCTGCGGGTGGTCGCCGACCGCTACCGACAGCCTCTTCTGCCCGGTGGCGAAGTCGATGGCGGTGACCTGGTCGGCACCGCTCTCGGAGATGACGCAGTCCTTGCCGTCGCCGCTGACGGTCGCCCAGTACGGCTTGGACGCGGTGACGAGCGGGCCCTCCTGGAGGGTGTCGCGGTCGACGACGGTGGTGTAGTCGTCCATCGTGCCCGCGACGCACAGCTTGGTGCCGGAGGGGTTCATCGAGATTCCGTGGTGGCGGGAGTCGTTCACCCAGGTCGTACGGTCGGTGCTGGTGGCGGGGTTCTTCGGGAGGGTCTTCACGCGGGTGATCCGGTCGGAGGCGACGTCGTACTCCAGGAAGCCGTTGAAGAACGACACCTGGAAGTAGAGCTTGGACTCGTCGGGCGAGAAGACGGCGGGGCGGACCGCGTCCGAGTAGTCCTTGAGTCCGACCGCGTCGAGCCGCTCGCGCATGTCGATCACCTTGACCTGCCGGAACGTGGTCGCGTCGACGACGGTGATGCGCCGGTCGCCCTTCGTCCAGTCCAGCCACGGGTCGTCGAGAGCGGTGTTGACGTCACCGATGGCCATGTTCCAGATGTACTTGCCGTCGCGCGTGAAGATGTTCTCGTGCGGCTTGTCCCCGGTGGCGAAGGAGCCGAGCTGTCTGCCGGTGGTGATGTCGAGGACGTGCACGGTGTTCGCGGTCGACGCCGAGACCGCCACGCGCGTGCCGTCGGGGGAGACGGCCATGTGGTCGGAGCGGTAACCGGCCACCGGGAAGCGCCAGTTGATGCGGCCGCTGGCCAGGTCGATCGAGACGACGTCGGCGAAGCTCGGGCGGGAGACCACCACGGACCTGCCGTCGGGCGTCGAGTACATGTCGTCGACGAACTGGTCGTGGCCCTCGCCGACGCCGTTGCGGATGGCCATGAAGTAGATCCACTTGATGGGGTCGGCGTTGATCGCCGCGAGCCGCTCGGCCTTGTCCGGGATGACATCCACACGGCCGATCCTCGCGAAGTCGCCGGTGGAGCGGATGACGTCGGCGGTGCCGTCCCAGTTGTTGCCGACGAACATCACCTCACGCAGGTCGGCGGTCGACGCCTGTGCCGAGTCCGCGCCGGCGGCGGTCGCCGTGCCGCCGAGCGTGAAGGTGAGCGTGAGGGCGGCGGCCAGAGAACAGAGGTGTCCGGGTCTGAGGACAGACATGGGTGGGTCCTTGTCGTTGTGGGGAGTGCTGGTGGCTTGGGCATGACAAGGGAAAATCTGAACACGCCCGCGTTCAGAATCGACTTACTGGAAAGTAAGGAGGGGGTGGCTCTCTCCACAAGGGTCCGTACACGACAAAATCGTCAAGAGTGAACGACGCGTCGGCACAGGGGAGCACCCGGGCGCCGGAGGGCGGGGACGCTGGAGCGGTGAGGGCCGGAGCGCTGGGGGAGGCGGGCATGACGGGCAGGCTCAGACAGCCGACCGGCCGCTACGGGGGCAGGACCGCCGCGGAGCGGCAGGCCGAGCGGCGCCGCCGCTTCATGGACGCCGCGCTTCAGCTGTTCGGCGACAGCCCCGGCTTCCGGTCCACCACCGTCGCCGCGCTGAGCGAGGCGGCGGGACTGTCCACGCGCCAGTTCTACGAGGAGTTCCGCACTCTGGAGGACGTGCTGGCGGCCCTGCATCTTCAGGTCAACGACTGGGCGGAGGAAGCGGCGCTGGCCGCACTGGCCGACGCCCGGGACCTGCCGCTCCCCGAGCGGGCCACCGCGATCTTCCGCGCGTACGCGGCGAACGTGACGGGCGACCCGCGCCGCATCCGCATCACCTTCGTCGAGATCATCGGTGTGAGTCCGCGGCTGGAGGAGCAGCGGCTGGCCCGCCGGGCCCGCTGGGTGGACTTCATCTGTGCGGAGGCCGCCACTGCCGCGGCGGGCGGGGAGGCGGCCGCGCGGGACTACCGCATCGCCGCCACCGCCTTCATCGGAAGTGTCAACGGCCTGCTCCACGACTGGCGCGCGGGCTGGGTGGACGCCACGCTCGACGAGGTGGTCGAGGAACTGGTCCGACAGCTCCTCGCCATCCTGCGTCCGGCGGGCTGGCCGCCGACCGAGGACTAGGGGGATTCGTCTGGAGCGGGTCGGATCAGGCCGCGGCGCGCGACACACGCCGAACGGGAGGGCCTCGGCGGGGCCCGCCGGCCGGGTCCGGTCGGCCCATCGCATGATGAATTGATTCGGCCATGGCGCAAAATCGCTCTAGCTCCCCTGTGAACCGGGTGATCGAATCGGTCCTCGATTGAACAGAGTGGTGGGGTGGGTTTGCGTGACTGCGGTGTCGTACGTGGATGTGCATCGGCAGATGGCCGCGGAGATCGAGGCGGAGCGGGAGGCCGCGCTCGGGCTGCTCGGCCCGTCTGCCCCGTCCGTCCGGGCCGTCGTGGCCGCGCTCCTGCGGCACCGCACCTTCAAGTACCCCCTGTCGGTGCTGCCGCTGATCGTCCACGCCGCCGAGACCGGCGTGCTGGAACCGGCCCTTCCGCTGGCCGTCGTCCATGACCTGTGGTGGACCTCGGCCTGCTGCCTCGACGACCTCGCCGATGGTCAGGGAACCTTCGCCGTCGGCGACCTCGAAGAGAGCGACGCGCTGCTCGCCACCGTGATCGGCGGAACTCCGCTGCCTCTGCTCGTCGTCCAGTCGGAGCGGATCCCGGAGCAGGTGCGCGGCGCCCTGTCGGCGGAGGTCGTGCGGTGCTGGATCGGCGCGAGTGAGGGTCAGTTGAGAGACCTTCACGGAGACGCGGCCACCGCCACCCGTGCCTCGGTGGCCGCGGCGTACCTGGGGAAGTCCGGCGCCCCGTACAGCATGATCACCACCATGGCCGCGGAGCTGGCCGGCGCCCCGAAGCCGCGTGTGGAGCTGTGGCGCGAATTCGGCGACGTGTTCGGGATCCTCTGGCAGATCTTCAACGACCAGGAGGACATCCTGTCCGGTCGCGACGAAGACCTCCTGAACGGCACCGTGACCTATCTGCTCGCCTGCGCGCTGGAAGAGACCGCCCCGCACTCCACCGCCCGCGTCCTCGCGTTGCACACCGCCGCGCGGAAGTCGCCGCAGGCCCGGACGGAACTGACCGACGTGCTGCTCGCGCCCGCCGTGCTGCGGCGCTTCGCGCAGGACATCGACGAGTTCCGTCACCGGGCCCACCGCGTTCTGGACGAACTCGAAGGCGACCAGGCCTTCGTGCCCGTCCTGCGCGACCTCGTGGACCGGTCGTCCGTCATGCATCTCCAGCCACGTGCCGTCACCGAGACCGCGATGGCGCTCTAGCCCCTCGCCACCGTCAGCAGCACGACGGCCGGCGACACCAGGGCGAGGGCCGTGCAGATCAGGACACCGGCGCACCAGCGCCGCCGCAGCCGGCGGTACCTGTCCTCGTACTCGGCCCGCAGCTCGCCACCGCGTCGCGCGACGTGCTGCCAGCAGCGCCGGGCGAGGACCAGGTGCTCCGCCGCGTAGCGCTCCTGCACCTCCGCCCGCTGGGTGTCCGACAGCCAGGGCAGCGACCGGGCGAAACGCTCCGCCGCGGCGCGCCCCTCGGCACGGGCGGCCTCGACGAGCAGATGGCCTTCGAGCTCGCGTATCAGCGGCGACACGTCGAGCGGCCGGTCGTCCATCGCGGTCACCGGAGTTCCCTACCGGTGGACGGCACAGGTGTGTCCACCGCCGCGGTGCCGGGATGGTGCAGGTCGAACGCCGGGGATTCGGAGCGGATCCGCGGCAGGGTGAGGAAGTTGTGCCGCGGTGGCGGGCAGGACGTCGCCCACTCCAGCGAGCGGCCGTAGCCCCACGGGTCGTCGACGCCGACCGGCTTGCCGTACCTGGCGGTCTTCCAGACGTTGTAGAAGAACGGCAGGAACGAGAGTCCGAGAAGGAACGACGAGATGGTCGACACCGTGTTCAGGGCCGTGAGCCCTTCCACCGCCAGATAGTCGGGGATCCGGCGCTGCATGCCATTGGCACCCAGCCAGTGCTGCACCAGGAACGTGCCGTGGAAGCCGGCGAACAACGTCCAGAAGGTGATCTTTCCGAGCCGCTCGTCGAGCATCTTCCCCGTGAACTTCGGCCACCAGAAATGGAAACCGGAGAACATCGCGAAGACGACCGTCCCGAAGATCACGTAGTGGAAGTGGGCGACCACGAAATACGAGTCGGACAGGGGGAAGTCCACCGGCGGCGAGGCGAGCATCACGCCGGTCAGACCGCCGAAGACGAACGTGACGAGGAAACCGGTCGCCCACAGCATCGGTGTCTCGAAGGACAAGGAGCCCTGCCACATCGTTCCGATCCAGTTGAAGAACTTCACACCCGTCGGAACGGCGATGAGGAACGTCATGAAGGAGAAGAACGGGAGCAGCACACCGCCGGTGACGTACATGTGGTGGGCCCACACCGTCACCGACAGACCGGCGATCGCGATGGTGGCGCCGATCAGGCCCATGTAACCGAACATCGGCTTGCGCGAGAAGACCGGGATGACCTCGGAGATGATGCCGAAGAACGGCAGCGCGATGATGTACACCTCTGGATGCCCGAAGAACCAGAAGAGGTGCTGCCACAGCAG